>CAZBLH010000006.1:51370-82624 GCA_964492775.1 uncultured Eubacteriales bacterium
CCATCGCCAAGGAGATCGAGCTCGAGGACTCGCTCGAGAACATGGGCGCCCAGCTCGTCAAAGAAGTCGCCGTCAAGACCAACGATATCGCCGGTGACGGTACCACCACCGCGACCCTGCTTGCGCAGGTTGTCGTGAACGAGGGCCTTCGCAACGTCTCGGCCGGCGCCAACCCGCTCGCCATCCGCCGTGGCATCGAGAAGGCGGTTGACGCGATCGTCGCCGAGATCAAGAACCAGGCGAAAGAGATTGAGACCCGCGAGCAGATCGCCGATGTCGGCGCCATCTCGGCAGCGGACAAGGAGATCGGTGCCAAGATCGCCGAGGCGATGGAGGTCGTGGGCAAGGACGGCGTCATCACCGTCGAGGAGGGCCTGACCTTCGGTATCGACATCGAGACCGTCGAGGGTCTGCAGTTCGACAAGGGTTACATCAACCCGTACATGATCACCGATCCCGATCGCATGGAGGCCGTTCTCAACGAGCCCTACATCCTGATCGCCAACCAGAAGATCGGTAACATCCAGGACCTGCTGCCCGTGCTCGAGAAGGTCATGCAGGCTGGCAAGCAGCTTCTAATCATCGCTGAGGACGTTGAGGGCGAGGCACTCGCCACGCTCGTGCTCAACAAGCTGCGCGGTACCTTCACCGCCGTGGCCGTCAAGGCTCCGGGCTTCGGTGACCGCCGCAAGCGCATGCTCGAGGACATCGCAATTGTCACCGGTGGCCAGGTCGTCACCGAGGAACTCGGCTACAAGCTCGAGTCCACCACGCTTGACATGCTTGGCCGCGCCAAGACCGTCAAGGTCTCCAAGGAGGCCACGACGATTATCGATGGCGCTGGCGCCGAGGACGCCATCAAGGCCCGCGTCAACCAGATCAAGGTCGAGATCGAGAACTCCGACTCGGACTTCGATCGCGAGAAGCTCCAGGAGCGCCTGGCCAAGCTCTCCGGCGGCGTCGCCGTCATCAAGGTCGGCGCGGCGACCGAGGTCGAGCTCAAGGAGAAGAAGCACCGCATCGAAGACGCACTCCAGGCGACCCGCGCGGCTGTCGAAGAGGGCATCGTCGCTGGCGGCGGCGTGGCGCTCGTCGACGCGCTGCCCGCGCTCGATGCGCTCGAGCTCGACTCCGAGGAGCAGATCGGCGTCAACATCGTCCGCAAGGCCCTCGTTGAGCCGCTCAAGATGATCGCCTCGAACGCTGGCTACGAGGGCTCGGTCGTGGTCGAGAAGGTCAGAGAGAAGGCGACCCCGGGTTACGGTCTGAACTCTGCGACCGGCGAGTGGGGCGACCTCATCTCGCAGGGTGTCATCGACCCGGTCAAGGTAACCCGTTCGGCTCTCCAGAACGCTGCGTCCATCTCGGCGCTGATCCTCATCACCGAGGCCGCCGTCAACGATGCTCCGGTCAAGGATGACGGCGGCGCTGCCGCTGCCATGGCCGGCATGGGCGGTATGGGCGGCATGATGTAGCACCTTCGCGAGCGCCGGCTCAGTCTTTCGCGGCGCACGTGTGAGAAGGGCCCCGGTTCCTGCATCCTGAGGAGCCGGGGCCCTTCGCGTTCTTGGAGCTGAAGTGAGTCTACCCGAGGTCGTCCGGCTCCGCCTGCTCGTTCTCCAAGCCGCCTGCCGAGGTACCGGCGGCTGGTTCGGGGCCAACTGGTGCCAGAGCAGCCGCCTCTGTCCGCAGCGACGTGGTCGCGGTGCCGTCCGCGGCAAGGCCGCCGAGCGCGAGCACACGGTCGCAGATGTCGGCGGCTGCGAAGGGCCGAGCGGCAGCTATCGCCGATGCGCGCATCTTCGCGAGCCGCGCAGGGGAAGAGATCGCCTTGCGCGTGTGGGGCGCGATCGAGTTCGGGTCCGCGGCGAACAGCGCCGCACCCGCTTTGGCGAGTGCCCGCGCGTTGGCGCCCTCCTGTCCTGCGGCCGGTCCAACAAGCACGAGCGGCAGACCAGCCGCGAGGCACTCGGCGCAGACTGAGCCTCCCGCCTTGGCCAACGCGAGGTCCGCGCAGGCCATGAGCGGCGCCATGTGGTCCACGAATCCAAGGATTCTCACGCTGATACCGAAGCCTGCCGAGCGTGCCCGTAGTTCCTCGGCGAATGCGCTGTCCTTGCCGGTCACGACGACGACGGCGGTATCGGGAAGGGATGCGAGCGCCGGCAGCGCCGTGGCGAGCGATTCTTTGAAGCGCCGGTACGGGCCCGGCATCATCGAGCCGGCGAGCGCGAGCACGATCCGGCTTTCGGCGGGCAGGTCGAAGTGCTCCCGGGCTGCGGCACGGTCGTACTCAAGCGTGAACTGCCGCCTCACCGGGATGCCGGTGACTGCGACGCACTCGGCAGGCATCCCGCGCTCGATGAGGCTGTCGCGGGATGCATCGTCGGCGACGCAGAAAAGGTCGACGCCGGTGCGCGGCCAGTAGCCGTGCACGGCGAAGTCGGTCGCGACGTTGACTATTGCGAAGTGGCGTTGCGACGCGGCCCGAGTTCTCTGGGCGAGCACGGACGCAAGCGCGTGGGTGCAGATCACGATGTCGGGATCGAGTTCGAGCAGTCGCTGCTCGAACTCTCTGAACGAGTAGCCTACAATCGGCCCCCCGAGCACTCGCAAGAGGCTGCAGAAGGCGTCACTGTTCCAGAGCTTGTCGTAGAGTCCTGCAGTCGCCCCGCTGAAGGTCGTTGTGAGCCGGTCGCCCGAAATGCCCCCGGAGCTGCACTCTTGTATATCGAAGAGGCGCACCGTCACGCCCTCGACGGCGCGGCTCTCGATCTCGGCGATGAGTGCCTCGGCCGCCATCCTGTGGCCAGAGCCGATCGAGGCGTAGGCGACCGCTATGGTCGTGGGTGTGGTCATAAGGGTACTATACCGCAGGCGCGGGCTCAGCTACTGCGCCCGCTACCTGCCGAAAGGAGCGTTTCTTGGCACTCTCCATCGCCATTGTCGGGCTGCCGAACGTCGGCAAGTCCACCCTGTTCACAGCCCTCACCAAGAACCAAGTGGATGCAGCGAACTACCCGTTTGCGACGATCGAGCCAAACGTCGGCGTCGTGCCCGTACCGGACCCACGACTGGACAAGCTCGCCGAGATGGTCGAGCCGCAGCGTGTGGTACCTGCGACCGTGGAGTTCGTTGACGTAGCCGGGCTCGTGAAGGGCGCGAGCGAGGGCGCGGGGCTCGGCAACCAGTTCCTCGCCAATATCCGAGAGTGTGACGCGATCGCCGAGGTCGTGCGCTTCTTCGAGGACGAGGACGTCATCCACGTCGACGGCCGGGTCGATCCTGCATCCGACGTCGAGACCATCAAGCTCGAGCTGGTGCTCGCTGACCTTGCGACCGTGGAGAAGGCCCTGCCCCGGCTCTCGAAAGAGGCTCAGCGCGACGCGTCGCTCAAGCCCAAGCTTGAGCTCGTGATGCGGCTTAACGCCTGGCTTGCCGAGGGGCACCGCGCGTTCCGTATGGAGATGAGCGACGAGGAGCGCGCGATGCTGCGCGACCTGCACCTGCTCACCATGAAGCCGATGCTCTACGTCGCCAACGTCGATGAGTCGCAGGTAGGGGCCGAGTTCGCGGCGATCGACGGGGTCAGGCCGATCCCGATCTGCGCCAAGGTCGAAGCCGAGCTTGCCGATCTCGACGCTGCTGACGCCACCGAGTATCTCGAGTCCATCGGGCTTGCCGAGCCTGGGCTCAACACGCTGATCCGTGAGGCCTACCGCCTCCTGGGGCTCCAGTCCTACTTCACGGCCGGAGAGAAGGAGGTTCGTGCTTGGACTGTGCCGATTGGCGCCAAGGCGCCGCAGGCCGCAGGCGTCATCCACACCGACTTCGAACGCGGGTTCATCAAGGCGGAGGTCATCGGGTACAAGGATTACGTGAGCCTTGGCGGCGAGAAAGGCGCCCGTGATGCCGGACGCTTGAGGCTTGAAGGCAAGGAATACGTCGTCGCCGATGGCGATGTCGTCCACTTCAAGTTCAACGTCTAGGGCGAGGTAGACGGTGTTTCTCGGCAGGGTAGGTTGACCGAGTTCGCAAGTTGAGCCGGAAATCCTGCCAAAGCGGTTTCGCCCACGCCTCCAGAAGCCTAGAATGCATACACCGAAGTTGCCACGCAGCGGCTGTTCGCAGTCGCCTGGTTTTGAGTACAACCGATAGGGAGGCGCCCGCAGATGGAGATCGAGATCGGACGGGGAAAGACCGCGCGCCGCGCGTATGGATTCGACGACATCGCGATTGTGCCTTCGCGGCGCACCCGGGATCCCCGGGATGTGGACATCACCTGGTCGTTCTCGTTCAAGGACCGTGAGTACAACTTCGCGCTTCCCGTGCTGGCCTCGGCGATGGACGGCGTGGTTGACCCGGCGTTTGCCGTGACGATGGGTAAGCTCGGCGGCCTTGCGGTCCTGAACCTTGAGGGCATCCAGACCAAGTACGCCGATCCGGCTCCGCAGCTCGACGCCATCGCTTCCTTCGACAAGGAAGAGGCGACCGCCAAAATGCAGGCGATCTACGCGGCTGAGGACGTCAAGCCCGAGCTCGTCAAGCAGCGTGTCGCCGAGATCAAGGCCGGCGGCGTACTCGCAGCAGCGTCGCTCACTCCGCAGAACGTCGAGCGTTTCATCGGTCCCGCGATCGACGGTGGCCTTGACATCCTCGTCATCCAGGGCACGGTCGTATCCGCCGAGCATGTCTCGAGCTACGACAAGCCGCTCGACCTGAACGCTTTCGTTGAGTCCCTCGACATCCCGACGATTATCGGCGGCTGCTGTAGCTACCAGGGCGCGCTGCACCTCATGCGCGCCGGTGCTGTGGGCGTGCTGGTCGGGGTCGGCCCGGGCCACGCCTGCACTTCTCGGCGAGTGCTCGGCATCGGCGTGCCCCAGGCGACGGCGATCGCTGACGCCGCCGCGGCGCGTACGCGCTACCTCGAGGAGACCGGGCGCTACTCGCACGTCATCGCCGACGGCGGCATGCGCACCGGCGGCGACCTGGCCAAGGCGGTCGCCTGCGGCGCCGACGCGGTCATGATCGGCTCGCCTCTCTCGGCAGCCTCTGAAGCCCCCGGACGCGGTTACCACTGGGGTATGGCGACCTTCCATCCCGACCTGCCGCGCGGGACTCGCGTCTACGCAGGGGTGCGCGGGAGCCTCGAGCAGATCCTGCTCGGGCCGGCGCATCAGAATGACGGGACGCTCAACCTGCTCGGCGGCCTCAGGACCTCGATGTCGACGTGCGGCTACGAGAACCTGAAGAGCTTCCAGAAGGCGGAGGTCATGGTCGCTCCTGCGTTGCAGACCGAGGGCAAGGTCCTGCAGAACACGCAGGGCGTAGGCATGGGCCGATAGGGCAGTGGCAGACTTCCACGATCGCCAAGCCACCGTCCTCGTTCTCGACTTCGGTGCGCAGTACGCTCAGCTGATAGCCAGGCGCGTGCGCGAGGCCCGGGTCTACTCCGAGATCGTGCCGTTCGACATCTCGGCGGACGAGGTCATGCGCCGCTCGCCGGCCGCAATCATCCTGTCCGGTGGACCCTCGAGCGTCTACGCCGAGGATGCGCCGCACATGGACCCTGCCATTCTCGGCCTGGGCATCCCGGTGCTCGGTTTCTGCTACGGCATCCAGGAGATGGCGATCGCGCTTGGCGGCGAGGTGCCCCGCACCGACATCGGCGAGTACGGTTTCGCCGAGCTTGAGGTGACCGCGCCTGAATGCCGGCTGCTCGAAGGCGTGCCGGCGACCTCGCAGGTCTGGATGAGCCACCGTGACTCGGTGGGCACGCCGCCTGCCGGATTCTCGGTCACAGGTCGCACCGCCACCACGGCGATCGCTGCGATGGAGGACCCGGAGCGCAAGCTTTACGCGACACAGTTCCATCCCGAGGTCGCCCACACCGAGTTCGGCCAGCAGATCATCACGAACTTCCTGCACAAGATCGCCGACATCCCGCCGGCGTGGACGATGCTGAACATCATCGAGGAGACCATCGAGACCGTGCGCGAGCAGGTCGGGGGCGACCGCGTGATCTGCGGGCTCTCCGGTGGCGTGGACTCCAGCGTGGTCGCGGCCCTGCTTCACCGCGCAATCGGGGACCAGCTCACCTGCGTCTTCGTGGACCATGGCCTGTTGCGCCTCAGCGAGGCGGAACAGGTGATCCACGCGTTCCGCGACAACTTCCACGTGAACCTGGTGCACGTGGACGCGGCCGACCGCTACCTCGCACTCCTTGCCGGGGTCGATGACCCCGAAGCCAAGCGCCGGATCATCGGCGAGGAGTTCTGGAAGATCTTCTTCGAAGAGGCCGAGAAGCTCGAGGGCGTGAAGTGGCTCGCCCAAGGCACGCTCTATCCCGACGTTATCGAGTCGGGCAACAAGCACGCGGCCAAGATCAAGAGCCATCACAACCTCATCCCGTTCCCCGAGGGTGTGCACTTCGACCTCATCGAGCCGTTGAAGGCGTTGTTCAAGGACGAAGTGCGCGCCGTGGGTACCGAGCTGGGTCTACCCGATGAGATCGTGCACCGCCAGCCGTTCCCCGGTCCGGGCCTCGCCGTGCGCATCATCGGCGACATCACCGCCGAGAAGCTCAACAAGCTCCGGCACGCCGACGCGATCGTGCGCGAGGAGATCGGCGAGTGGGATACGGACCGCGAGGTCTGGCAGTACTTCGCCGTGCTTCCTGACATCAGGAGCGTGGGCGTGATGGGCGACGAGAGGACGTACGAGAACCCGATCATCATCCGGGCCGTCGCCTCGGCAGACGCCATGACCGCCGATTGGGCGAGGTTGCCTCACGACCTGCTCGCGCGGATGAGCAATCGCATCATCAATGAGGTCGATGGCGTCAACCGCGTTGCCTACGACATCACGAGCAAGCCGCCCGGAACGATCGAATGGGAGTGAGGCGGCTCGCTTAGCGAACTCAGCCTCCAGGAGGTGACCATAGTGTTCAGGGAGATGCGCAGGTTCAAGCAGGCTTTGTCGGCCGAGGAGTGCATCGCGGTCCTTGAGCGCGGTACCTCCGGCGTCTTGGCGGTCTTGGGTGACGATGGCTACCCGTACGCGGTGCCGCTCAGCTACGCCTACCACGACTCCAAGCTCTACTTCCACTGCGCGAAGATCGGCCACAAGCTCGACGCGATCGAACGCGATGATAAGGCTTCCTTCTGCGTCGTCGATAAGGACGACGTCGTGCCGGAGGACCTCACCAGCCTCTTCAGGAGCGTCGTCGCGTTCGGCAGGGTGCGAGTCCTCACGGACGATGATGAGAAGATGCGCGCCCTGGAGCTGCTTGCCGAGCGGTACTGGCCCGATCACCAGCAAGAAGGGCGAGCTGAGATCGCCCGCCAGTTCGAGCGGCTGCACGCCCTCGAGTTTGCAGTCGAGCACATGACCGGCAAGCAGGCCACCGAGCTCATCGCGAAGTGACAGCCGCTGCGCTTGGGGTTACTCTCTCAAGACCCTGAATACGAGCACAAGGGAAGGATGTCCGATGCCCGAGGAGAACGCTGACGCCAAAGCGCGCATCGAGGAGATCCGCGCCCGCATCGATGAGGTCGACTGTGAGCTCGTCGCGCTGCTGAACAAGCGCGCGCAGTGCTCGCTCGACATCCGCAAGCTCAAACCACAGGCGCAGATGGGCCTGTACGACCCCAAGCGTGAAGAGGAGATCTTCGCGCGTGTCGCCAAGTGCAACGAGGGTCCTTTGTACGCCGACGACCTTCGCGAGATCTTCGACACCATCCTGCGTGTCTCCAAAGAGATGAGAGGTTAGCGATGTCCGCCCCTCAGGCGCCGGCGGTCGGCGCAATCGCCCGCGGCGCAGCGTGCACCATCATCGCTGGGCCTTGCTCCGTCGAGTCTCTCGAGCAGATGCGCGAGGTCGGCGCCGCTCTCAAGGAGCTTGGCATCAAGGTGATGCGGGGCGGTGCGTACAAGCCACGCACCTCACCCTTCTCGTTCCAAGGGCTCGAGGAAAAGGGCCTGGAGATCCTGCGCCAGGTTGCCGACGAATACGACCTGCTGGTCGTCACCGAGGTCACCGACTCGGCTCACGCCGAGACGGTCGATGCGTACGCGGACATCCTGCAGGTTGGAACGCGGAACATGGCCAACTTCTCGTTGCTCAGGAAGCTTGGCGAGGTTACCGCTGAGTCGCAGAAGCCCGTGGTGTTCAAGCGTGGCATGGCTGCCACGATCGAAGAGTGGCTGCAGGCCTCGAACTACATCACCATGAACGGCAACGAGAACGTGATTCTGTGTGAGCGCGGGATTCGGACCTTTGAGACCGCCTACCGGTTCACGCTCGATATCACTGCCGTGCCCGTGGTGCACAGCTTGTCGCTGCTGCCGATCATCGTGGACGTGTCGCACCCGGCTGGGCGTGCCGACCTCGTGCCAGCCATCAGCCGAGCGGCTGTCGCCGTGGGCGCGGATGGCATCATGGTCGAGGTGCACCCGAACCCGCGCGAGGCGCTCTGCGACGGCCCTCAGTCGCTCGATCTCGAGGGCCTGCGGACGCTCGTCGGGGAACTGGAGTCCGTGGCCGCTTCGGTTGGCCGAACGCTGTCGTAGGTGAATACGCACCCGTTCGTGTCGTGGACGGACAGCGGTTGGAGGACATGATGGTAGCGGAGCACGATAGCAAGCTGCACGGAAGGTGCATGTACTGCGCAATCAAGAACCCCTCGAACTTGGGAGTCTGCTGGGTCTGCGAGGTCGACGTCTGCGATTCTTGCGGCAACGTGCAGTACGTCAATGGGGAACGCCGTGTCGTGCATCGCGCCTGCCTGCGCCAGAGCGACGAGGGCTTCTCGATGATCAAGTTCGTCAAGTAGGAGCAATGCGTATCGCTTCTTCAGGAAAGGCTCCAGTGGTCGCAATGCTCACCGTCGAAATCCCCGGACATGGCCTGCTCGAGATGCACACGCTCGTCCTCGATGTGAACGGGACGATTCTCTGCGACGGGGCGGTCGTAGCTGGCGTGGAACCTGCGCTCGAGGCGCTTGCGCCCGTGCTGAGGGTGATCGCCGTGACCGCGGATACCCGTGGGGAGGCTGCGCAGCAGCTGGCGCGACTTGCCATTGAGCGCGTGCACATCGTCCCCCGAGGCGGTGAGGCCGAGGCCAAGCTCGATCTTGTGGACGAACTCGGCAGTCAGGGCGTCGTCGCCGTGGGCAACGGTGCGAACGATGAGCTGATGCTGCGTGATGCTGCGCTCGGCATCGCGGTGATCGGCGGGGAGGGCGCGGCACGTGCTGCGCTGGACGCCGCCGACGTGGTCGTCACGAGCATCGGCGACGCGCTCGGACTGCTCCTCGAGCCCAGAAGGCTTGTAGCCACGCTCCGTCGGTAGGCGGGCGGCCTCGCTGGCCCCGCAAGGTGCTACACTACCTCGTCTATGACTATCGATCTTTCCTCTCTCAATCCCGCGCAGCGCGAAGCCGTCGAGACCACTGAAGGTCCGCTGCTCGTGCTGGCCGGCGCTGGCAGCGGCAAGACGCGCGTACTCACGACGCGCATCGCGCATCTGGTCGCCGACTGCGGAGTCAGCCCGCACCAGATCCTTGCGATAACGTTCACCAACAAGGCCGCCGCCGAGATGCGCGAGCGGCTAGGCGCGCAGCTCGGGTTCGGCGTGCGCTCCATGTGGGTGCTGACGTTCCACTCGATGTGTGTGCGCATGCTGCGCGCCGACGCCGCCCGGGTAGGCTTCTCGCCGTCGTTCTCCATATACGACGAGGACGATTCCAAGCGCATGATCAAGGCGGTCATGGCCGAGCTCGACATCAGCGAGAAGGTCTACCCGGTGAACGCGGTGCGTTCGCGCATCTCGGCGGCGAAGAATGAGCTGCTTTCGGCGGCGGGTTTCTCGGCGAAGGCGTTTACGCCACTGGACAAAGCCACGGGCCGCATCTTTGAGCGTTACCAGCAGCGCATGCGCGAGTGCAACGCGATGGACTTCGATGACCTGCTCGTCTACGCGTACCGGCTCTTGTCCGAGCATGACGAAGTGCTCACCGCCTATCAGGAGCGTTTCCGCTACATCTCCGTGGACGAGTATCAGGACACGAACCATGCGCAGTACCTCATCACCAACCTGCTTGCGGCGGCGCACCGCAACTTGATGGTCGTGGGCGACGACGACCAGTCAATTTACTCGTGGCGCGGTGCCGACATCCGCAACATCCTCGAGTTCGAGCGCGACTACCCCGAGGCGCGGGTGGTCAAGCTCGAGCAGAACTACCGCTCAACGGTCCGGATCCTCATGGCGGCGAACGCGGTGGTCGCGAACAACCCGACCCGCAAGTCCAAGACGCTGTTCACCGAGAACGCTGAGGGCGAGAAGATTGCTTCGTACCTCGCGAGCGACGAGCGAGACGAGGCGCGCTTCATCGCCGCCGAGATCGAGACGCTCATTCGCAAGGAGAATCGCAGCTACACCGATTTCGCGATCTTCTACCGCACCAACGCGCAGTCCCGTTCGCTCGAAGATGCCCTCCTGCGGGCGGGAGTGCCGTACCGGATCATCGGCGGCACGCGCTTCTTCGACCGCGCCGAGATCCGCGACGTCACCGCGTACCTTAAGGCCGTGGTGAACCCCGCCGACGAACTCGCCCTCAAGCGCATCATCAACCAACCGCGCCGTGGCATCGGCTCCACCACGCTCGAGCGCGTGGAGCTTGACGCCCGCAGCCGCGGCGTGAACTTCGAGAACGCGCTCTGGGCAGCGGTCGAGGACCCCGATGTGCAGACGCGCACCCGCTCGGCGATCGCGGGCTTCCTCGCGCTCATTGGCGAGATGCGCTCCATGGCTGGAGATCTGCGTGACCTGGTCGAGATGATCGTCGAGAAGTCCGGCCTTATCGCTGCTCTCGAAGCAGAGCGTACCGACGAGGCGAACGGGCGTGTCGAGAACATCCGCGAGTTCTTCGGCGTGGTCTCGGAGTTCGCCGAGAACCACGAGGAGCCCGACCTGCCGGGCTTCATGGAGTGGCTCGCGCTACGCACCGACCTCGACACTCTTGATGCTGGCGAAGAGTTTGTCACGCTCATGACGGTGCACACGGCCAAGGGGCTGGAGTACCCGGTCGTCTTCGTGGCGGGGCTTGAGGAGTCGATCTTCCCGCACGCGAACTCGATGTTCGAGCCGGCCGGGCTCGAGGAGGAGCGCCGTCTCGCTTATGTGGCGATCACCCGCGCCCGCGAGCGCCTCTACCTGACGCATGCGCACTCACGCTCACTGTACGGAGCGACGCAGCACAACCCGGCGTCGCGCTTCATCGCCGAGATTCCGTCCGAGCACGTCGCCGTCTCAGGAGTCGGCTCGGCCGGCATCTCGGGGACCGGCTGGGAGAAGCGGGGCGACCGGCGCGGAACCTTCGGAACCGGCGGCGGAGGTGGAGGACGCATCTTCGGTAGCGGTGCGCCCGCGTCCAGCCGAGGGGCCGGGTACGCCGGCTCAGGCGGGCGGAAGCCTGCCGAGAAACCCACCGAGTCCTTCTCGGCGGGTGATCTGGTGGATCACAAGGCGTTCGGGAAGGGGCGGGTCGTCAGCGTGGACGGAGATCAGCTGACGATACGATTCGACCGAACGGGCGATACGAAGAAGCTGCTGATGGGTTACGCTCCCATTGTGAAGATCGAGCAGTAGCCCTTCTCCGGGCGCCGACCCACGCAGACAGGCGCCCGGGACGCGAAAAGGAGATCGCCGTGGGCCCGATTCTGGTCTTCGGACACCGCAATCCTGATAACGACTCCATCTCGTCCGCGGTGGGTTACGCGCACCTCAAGAACGTGAGTGACCCATCGAGGGTCTACGTTCCAGCGCGTCTCGGTCCGGTCCCCAGAGAGACGACTTGGGCGTTCGAGCGCTTCGGCGTCGAGCTGCCCGAGGAAATCACCCACGTGCACACGCGGGTGCGCGACGTGATGACCGGCACAGTAGTCACGCTCGCGCCCGAGCAGCCCATTCTGGATGCGGGTAGGCTGATGCGCCAGCATGACGTGCGTGCGCTGCCGGTGACCGGACGCGACGGCGCATTCGTGGGTCTCGTGTCTCAGTCTACGCTCGCGGAGCGGTATCTCTCCGAGACCGAGGTCGCCGGTTTTGACAAGACCCCGACGCTCGTGGGACGGCTCGCGCGTGTGCTCGATGCGCAGGTGCTCACGGGTGACTCGCGGCAGGTCATCGCGGGCAACGTGCTTATCGGAGCCGCCGAACCTGACACGCTGCGTGGGCTCATAGCCCCGGGCGACGTGCTGATCGTGGGCGACCGCGTTCGCACGCAACCAATGGCGCTTGATGCCGGCGCTGCGTGTCTGATCGTCACGCTTGGCTCGGCCGTGCCTGCCGAGGTCGTGGAGCTTGCCGCCTCGAAGGGCGCTGCCATCCTGGTGACGCCGCACGACACCTACTCAGCGGCGCGCCTCGTCTCGCTTTCTCAGGCCGTCGGCGACGTGATGGACAAGGACGTACTGCGGGTTGAGCCTGAGACGCTTCTTGCCGAGGCCACTGAGGACCTTCTCGGCAGCACCTACCGCGAGGCGGTCGTCACCGAGGACGGCGACCGTGTGGTCGGCATACTCACCCGTACCGACATCGCGCGAGGCACTCGTCGTGGCGTGGTGCTCGTCGATCACAACGAGGCCGCCCAGTCGGCGCCAGGCATCGAGGACGCCGAGGTCCTCGAAATCGTCGATCACCACCGGGTGGGGGACATAGAAACCGCAGGGCCGATACTCTTCCTGAACCTCCCGGTGGGGGCGACTGCAACCATCGTCGCGCTCCGCTTCGAGCAGCTCGGCGTCGAGATTCCATCCTCGATTGCGGGCATCCTGCTTGGAGCGCTGCTGACCGACACCGTCATCCTGAAGTCGCCCACCACCACCGAAATCGACCGTCAGGTCTGCGCGAAGCTCGCCGAGCGGGCCGGTGTCGACCCGGGTGAGTTCGGACTCGAGCTCTTCCGCTCGCGCTCGGCTGGCGAGGTGTTCTCTGCCGAGAAGATCGTCTCGACCGACATCAAGGAGTACCGCGTCGGCGACGTCTGTGCGGCGATTGCGCAGTATGAGACGGTCGACCTGGCCGATGTGATGGCTCGGGCCGATGAGGTTCGTAGTGCGATGGAGGCGCTTCGTGAGGCGAGGCGCTACGACCTCGTCGTGCTGATGGCGACCGACATCGTGCGCGAAGGCTCGCAGCTCTTCGCCGCCGGAAAGACGCGGCTCGTGGAGCGCGCACTCGATGTCGACCTCTCGGAGGGTTCGGTCTGGCTCGATGGCGCGCTTTCTCGCAAGCGGCAGATCGCCGCGCCGCTCGTGGCAGCCGCCACACGCGCTTCGTCCTAGAAACATACGAAGACCCGCCGGGCGGGGGAGCCCGGCGAGCCTTCGTTCTACGCCTTTCGGCGCGTTCTCCGGTCGGGAGGGGGCCTCCCGGAGAATGCCAGGACGCGTCCGAGGGGGAGGAACGCACCCTGTATGTTGAGGGGCGGTGCCCGCCCGAGGGGGGAGGGAAGGCGGGTCGCCACGCTCGTGTCCATTCGGATAGCAACGGGTGTGCCAGAGTTCGGTCGGTGCTATCGTTTCTGATGATGCCGATTTCTTGAATTGGAGTGCCGGTGAGCGGAGTTCTGACCAGACCTGCAGCGATGCAAGACCTGCCTGCTGTCAACGAGATATTCAACCACTACGTTCGGACCTCGACGGTTACGTTCGAGACGCAGGAGTGGACCGACGAAGAACGATCCGCATGGCACACAGAGCACGGCGACAAGTACCCCGTTGTCGTTGCTGAGCGCGACGGAGAGATCGTTGGCTGGGGTTCGGCCAGTCGCTGGTCCGAGCGCAAGGGCTGGATGCACACGGTCGAGTTTTCCGTATACGTGAAGGCGGGCGTGACCGGAGGCGGCATTGGCCCGGCGATTCTCGATGCCTTGATCGCGGCGTGTCGCGCGGTGGGGCATCACGTCGCCTTGGCGCAGATAGTCGCCGACAACGAGCCCTGCCTGAAGATGGTAGAGAACGCGGGCTTTGAGCGCCTCGGAGTGATGAAGGAGGTCGGGTACAAGTACGACCGCTGGCTCGATCTCGCGCTCGTCGAACTCCTGCTGGACGAGGCGAACGACCGCCCACCGAGCGCGTAGAGGAAGAGCCCGCGGCGCGAGGCAAGGACCGCGACTAGCCGGTGTCGCCCAGCCGCTCGGCAATGGCGCCCGACAACGCCTGCCACACGCCCGGATCCTCGCCGAGCGAGACCGCCAGCTGCTCGGCCAGCGGTGAGCTTCCGCTCTCGGTGGCGGCCTGGACGCGTGGATAGCGCTGGCCGAGTGACGCGATCTCCCGGTACAGCTCGATTGCCGCGACGTCGAGCTCAGAGTCCACGAGCACTATCGACGCTCCGACCTGTGGTCTGAGCCCCCCGGTCTCATGCACCCACCCGCCCGTGTTGAAGACGGCCAGAGGCGCATCGAACCCCCTCGCCTGTTGTCCGTAGCGCACCAGGGGGTGGTGCGTATGGCCGAGAACGAACGTGACCTGAGCTGGCGGCGTGCCGCCCAGCTCGGCGGAGAGCTGCGTGTGCACATAGCGCGAGAGGTACTCTTCAAGTCCGCGATCGTGTGCGTCCACCACAGTCGCCCCGCCGTAGTAGGCCTGGCGTCCGAGCGTGTCGGCGTAGTGGGCCAGCTGGCTCAAGAGGAAGTGCAGGACAAGCCGCTGCCCCTCGTCCTCAACGGGACCGAGAGGCGTGCGGTTGCGAACGGTGATCGCGAGGCTTCGCGACAGGGTGTCGATGAGCTCGGCTCGCAGCACCGGGTCGCGCAGGCGGTCGTAGACGTATTGGACGCTCGCGCCGGGCTGGCCTGAGCGTCCGAGGGCGGACCAGAAGAAGTCGATCCAGGCGAAGTTGCCCTCCTCGAGCTGGTTCACGTCGGTCGGAAGCGGTGCCCCGAACAGCTTCGCGTTCAGCGTCGTCATCAGCTGGTACGCCGGCTCGATGTAGTGGCCGTGGTGAAACACCACACAGCGGTCACCAGATGTCACCGCGAGGTTCGGGTAGATCACCGAGACGGCAGGCCCGGGCTGCGCCAGTTGGTCTGGCTCGGCGCGCGTGCCCGTAGCCGAGGCGACGGCGCGCCGGAGCAAGGCAGTGAGCAGCGGCGAGGTGGTCGGGTGCGTCTCGCGCTCCCGCAGCATCCTCGTGGAGAACATCGGGTGCGGTACCGGGACCTCGGGATGGCGCAACAGGAAGTCGGCATACTGCGCCTCGCGCGCTGCTTCCCAGAGGTGGTGGTCATGGTTGCCGGGCAGGAACCAGACCTCGGAGAACAGCTCGTCGCCGGGGGCCATGACCAGCTCCATGAACTGCTGGAAGACGATGGCCGAGTACTCGTCGCTGGCGAGTGCGAGCTCCATCACATCGCCGTTCAGTACGAGGATGGGCCGCTTGTCTCCATTACGGGTGACGAGTGATCGTATGCACTCGGTGAGTGCCCGAAGCACCGTGCTGGCAGCGGGCTGCCCGCCTTCGGGGCGGTCGGTGAGCAGGCTACGGCGTCCACCGAGGTGCAGGTCGGACAGGCAGACGTAGCGCAGCTCACGCGTCACTTCGTGAGCCACTCCCTCACGGCGCCCTCGATGCCCTCACGCCCGGCCTCGACCACGGATTCGAAGCGGACGGCCGCCTCATCGAGCGTCGCGAGCGCCGCGGGCACAGGTGTGCACCCCGCTCCAGCGAGCTTCTGGACCTCGGCGAGCAGCTGGGTACCGGAAAGGTTGCGGTACTGCCCGGGCAGGGCTTCGGCGTAGCCGATGCCGAGCAGTGCCTTCAGCACATCGGCGCCGAACTTGGCCCAATGGGCGGTCGAGACCACGAGCATGGGCGCGCAGTCGACGGTCCGCTCGGCAACCTCCCACGCCACCGCGGTGTGCGGGTCGAGCAGGTAGCCGGCGTCATCGAGCACGCGCCGGATTGTCTTGAGCGACTCGTCGTTGTCCACGTAGTCGCCCACGAACCGCGCGCGCAGCGCTCGGAATGTCTCGGGATCTATCTGGAACGAGCCGTGCTCGCTGAGCTCGGTCATCCAACTGCGCACGCGGTCAGTGCCGGCGAGGTGGTAGAGCAGCCGTTCCAGATTCGAGGAGATGAGGATGTCCATCGAGGGGCTCGGCGTGACCACGAACTCCCGGTCGGTGATGTCGTACCGGCCCGTCGCGATGAAGTCCGCCAAGACGTTGTTCTCGTTGGACGCGCAGACCAGGCGGCCGATCGGCACTCCCATCTCGCGTGCGTAGTACGCCCCGAGAATGTTGCCGAAGTTTCCGGTGGGCACGCACACGTCGATCGGGTTGCCGGCCTTCACCCCGCCCGAGGCGACCATGTCGGCGTACGCGCTTATGTAGTACACGATCTGTGGCAGCAGCCGGCCCCAGTTGATCGAGTTCGCCGAGGACAGGCGCAGGCCATGCGTTTCATGCAGTTCGCGCGCAAACTCCTCGTCGTTGAACGCGGCCTTCACGGCCGACTGACAGTCGTCAAAGTTGCCGCGCACGCCGAAGACGGCGAGGTTCTCACCGGCCTGCGTCACCATCTGGCGCAGCTGGATGTCACTGACTCCCTCGGCAGGGTAGAAGACGACGATCTTGGTGTGCGCCCGGTCGGCGAAGCCCTCGAGCGCCGCCTTGCCGGTGTCGCCGCTTGTGGCGACGAGCACGAGGAAGTCGTCCTCAAGCTCACCCGAGGCCTGGAGGTCGTCGATCGCCGCCGAGAAGAACAACGGCATGCACTGCAGCGCCATATCCTTGAATGCCGAGGTGGGCCCGTGCCAGAGTTCCAGCACGTGGATGTCGGGGCGCACCTCCACCACAGGTGCGATGCGCTCGTCGTCGAACTGCGCGCCGTAGGCGTCGCGCATCAGCGATTCGACGCGCTCCGGGGCAAGGTCCACGCCGAGCCGCCCGAACACCGTGGCCGCACGCTGCCAGTAAGGGAGCTCGGCGAAGGCCAAGATCTCCGCCAGCTCCAGTCGCGGGAGGTTATCGGGTACGAACAGCCCGCCCCCGTCGGCAATACCCTTGACGATGACCTGCGTGAATCTCGGACGACCTGCGTTGAGGCCGCGGGTGTCGTGATACGTGTTGGGCTCCATCAGCCAATCATACCTAAAGCGTCGGCCCTGAAGATGGCATCCGGCGGTGCAAGCTCACCCGCGAGCATGTCCATCAATAACGAGTCGCGCCACGTCCCATCCGGACCACGTTCGTAGCGCCGCATAACGCCGACGGGCTTGAACCCCACCTTGCGGTAGGTGTGGATCGCGCGCTCGTTCGCCGCAGCCGGGTCGATCGTCAGCCGATGATGCCCGGCTACCTCGAACAGCCAGCGCGCCAGCAGCCAGAGCGCTTCTGTGCCAAGCCCGCGCCCGAGGAACCCTTGGCCCAAGGCCATATCTATGCTCGCCGAGAAGTAGTCACGCCACAGCGTCTCCTCGTACATAATGATGCCGCCGAGCTCGCCCTCGACCTCGATCGCCAGCGGTACGCTGCCCTCGTCCTCGGCGATGTCGACGCGAAGCGCCTCAGGTGAGGTTACCGGCCACCACTCTGCAATCTCAGGTGAAGAGAGTAGATCCGCCAGAGGCGCCAGATCGGAGTCGTTCAAGGGCCGGAGCGCCAGCCGCGGTCCCTCGATCCGCTCGGGCCGAGGTCTGCTCGCCGGGTCGATGCGTTGCGGGGACTCATCTTCCCTGAGTGCCATCATGCCGCCTCCGTTCGGTTATCCTGCCAATGAAGAGAATGTATCCAAATAGCGGAGGGCTGATGGGGATGAAACACGTCGTTGTGATCCTGGACGGGGCGGCGGGCCGACCGCTCGCCGAGCTGGGTGGCAAGACGACGCTCGAGGCCGCGAACACGCCGAACCTTGACGCGCTCGCCACTGAGGGCGTCATCGGTCTTGCCCGGACGGTCCCGCCAGGCCGGGAGCCCTCCTCGGCAGCGGCCTGTACCTCCATCCTCGGCTACGACGCCGAGGGGTACCCGTTCGGCCGGGGCGCTATCGAGGCTGCAAGCATGGGCATCGATCTCGAGTACACGGATGTTGCGTTGCGCCTGAACCTCGTGACGATCGAGGCCGGGAAGATGAAGAGCTACTCGGCCGGCAACATCTCGACCGAGGAGTCGCATGAGATCGCTGCCGCGCTGTCTGAGGCGCTCAACGACGCCCACTTCACCCTGTACCCGGGTGTTGGCTACCGGCACATCCTTGTGGTGCACGGCGCCTCTACGGTTGTCTCGCTGAAGTACACACCACCGCATGACATCACCGGCAAGCTCACCATGCTGTACATGCCGAAAGGGGATGGGGTCCAGCTGCTGCTTGACTACATGAAGCGGGCACACGATGTCCTCGCTGGCTTGGATGTCAACGCTCGCCGAATCGCCCGGGGTGATCTGCCCGTCACCGACGTCTGGCCGTTCTGGCCAGGGGTCTCCGGCGGCGGGCTCACGCCCTTCGAGGAGGCGCACGGTGTGACCGCGGCACTCACCAGCGGGGTGGATCTGCTCAACGGCCTGGCGAAGATGATGGGCATCGACCGGCTCGAGATTGCGGGAGTCAGCGCGGGCTCAGACAACGACTATGCCGCGCAGGCTGAGGGCGCGCTGGCAGCGCTGGATGATCACGATCTCGTCGTCATTCACGTCGAGGCGCCGGACGAAGAGGGTCACGCGGGCGACATCGCGGGCAAGATCGCGGCAATCGAGGCGATTGACCGTGAGGTGATCTCGCGCGTACGTGCGTACGACGGCGAGCTGCGCGTGCTCGCTCTGCCGGACCACCCGACCCCCATCGAGATCAAGACCCACGACGGCGAACCCGTGCCTTACGTACTGTGGGGTGCTGGCATCGAGCCGGATGACACGACCTCGTACAGTGAGCGTGCCGCGGCTGAGTCGGGCACGCTGGTGGACCCGGCGACGCAGCTCATGGGCATGCTGGTCGTGAAACCGGCCAAGGAAGAGGACGCGTCAGCCGAGCAGGACGCGGAAGATCCCGGCGACGACGATGCTGTCGTCGGAGAGGACGTCGGCGACTAGATCTTGCCGGCGAGAACCCTGCCGAGCGAGCGGGCCTTGTCCCGGGCGCTCTGGTCGAGAGCGTAGTGCGTTCTGCCGGTGCCTGCGACCGATAGAGATCCGACTGTGCGGATCCCGCTGCGGCCGAGCGCCTGACGCAGGTCGCGGATGGGTCCCGATGTGTACCCGAAGAAGGCGGCGACCGGTGCAGATGAGGTGCATGCGGTGATGATGACCGCTCGGCGGGTGGCGCCGGCCGTCGGCGTGCGCGGCACCTCGGACTCGGAGAACCCAGGCAGGCGCAGCTGCCCGTTGTCGGCGAAGTAACTCGCGAGCCGATCGAGGATCGCCTGCACACGATAGTCGGCCTTGCGCAGGTATGAGTCGACGCCGAAGATCACGCCGTCGGCGTCCGCGATCATGCCGGCGATCTCGGGCAGGTCGTCGTCGATCTTGCATGCACCGGTCAGGCGGCACATTCCGCAGCTCGTGCAGAAGCGGATGTCGTAGTCGGCAAGGCGCACGCGTCTCACCTCGGCACCAGCGGTTTCGGCGGCCTCGGCCATCAGCTCGATCGAACTGCTGACGGTCCCTGCCTCAGGGCTTGCGTCTACCGCGACGATCCTCATGTCAGTCCCTTCGCACGCACAGACCCGCTTCGTCATGCTCCGTACAGGTGCTGCTTCCCGCCGCCGTCCTCAGGGCGCGGTAGCGCCCCATCCCGGACCGCCCGCTCGCAGTCCTTCAGCCATTCGATGGTGAACCGGTATTGGCCGGCGATACCGTCGAGCGCGGTTTGCCTGAGGACCGCGTCACGGTCCGAGACGTCGTCTGCCTCCGCCAGCTCGGCGGAAACCTCGCGAACCCGCTCCAGGCGCGACTCGTACTCGGCGCGTCTGGCCGTGAGCAGGTTTGCGAGGGCCTGGTCGGAAAGAGCCGCAGAGAAGTGCAGCTGCACGAGGAAGGGGTCGCGCACGGGTGGCAAGGGCGCGGTAGAGGAGAGGCGCGCGAGCAGCGAGTCTCTGCCGGCGGGGGTGAGTGAGAAGACGCGCCGGTCGGGCCGTGAGGACTGCCTGCGTCGTGTCACCGAGACGAGCCCATCTGTGCGCAGCCGCTCGAGCGTGCGGTAGATCTGGGCCTGGTCGGCGGTCCAGAGCGTCCCGACAGCCCCGGAGAGACCTCTCGTCTTGAGGTCATATCCGGTTAGGGGGCGCTCATCCAGCAGACCCAAGATGACGAGCTCCAGCGACACGGAGTTCCTTCGATTCAGGAATATATGATGAAGCATATAATAGAGAAGTCATATATGGAATACAAGACATCGACCGGGACTCGACGGTTGTACAAAAGGAGCAGCTGAGAGGGGGTTGTTGGGGCTCGATTGCAGGTTGAGCCCCAAGATTGGCCGCTGTGGACGTGCGCGCTGTGCGCTCGTCCTACCCGAAGGCCCCAGGGAACGCGAAACGACCCGGCGGTGGGGGGCCGGGTCGTTTCGCGCGGGGAGAGGGGGTTCGCGAGGTGGGGCGCCTCGCTGTGGGTCAGCTTCTAAGGAGGGTCAGGACTCGCGCGCACTCGGAGGCGGAGATCTGTCCGGAGAAGTACCGTGCGCAGATGAGTTGCTCGGCGCGCTCTAGAGGGGTCGACGCCGGCGTCCTGAGGGTGGCGGTGATGGAGCCAATGCGGATCGCGGTGCCGAACGCGGCTACGACGATGAGTGAGATTCCTGCAATCGTCACAAGGTCTGTGGTCACCGGTCCCCTCCCTTCCGTGCCGACCGCTTGATGGGAAGTATTCCGCAGCGCCGAGGAACACCGGTGAACTGGATGTGGAGATGCCGTGAAGACACGGCGCTACCTCGGCAGAGGTGATTCGGCTACACGCTTTCGGCGGCGGTTTCCGCGGCCAGCGCGGGGGCGGAGGCAGTGTCAATGCCTTGGGCATCGTTGCGGGGCGGCAGCGTCGGGGCCGCAGTGGCGAGGGCGACGCCTGTCACGATGACGGCCATCCCGACGAGCGTCGGTGCCGCGAGCGGCTCGGGCGGCACGAGCCCTAGCCGGCCCGCCGCATAGCCGGCGAACACCGCGATCACCGGGTTCACGTAGGCGTACGTGAGGACCTTGCTTGCCGGCAGGTGGGAGAGCGCATAGACGAAGGCCGTGAACGCGACACAGCTGCCGAAGATGCTCAAGTACGCCACTGCAGCGAAGGCCTTCGCGCTGATCGGCAGATGCGCCCACTCGCCCAGCAGCGTTCCAAGCACGAGCGTGAAGGCACCGGCGGCGAGCATCTGGTACCCGGTGACAACGAGGCTGTCCACCGAGACGGGGTTGCGCTTACTGAAGATGGTGCCGCCCGTCCACAGCCAGGTCCCCAGCACGATGATCCCGATGCCCATGACCTCATCGCTGTTGCCGGTGAAGTCGGCGAAACGCGGAGCGAGCAGGATTCCGAGCCCGATGAAGCCGATAGCGAGCCCGAGCCACCCGTTTCTGCTCGGCCGGCGCATGTCGGGAAAGGCAGACTCGGCGAGGGCGATCCAGAGCGGGCTCAGCGCGACTACCAAGGCTGCGATGCCGGAGGAGACGTGCTGCTCGGCGAGCATCATCCCGTACTGGCCGCCCACGAGCAGCATCACGCCGACGGTCGAGATCACGCGGAAGTCGCGTGCGCGCACACGCAGGCTCGCGCCGCGGAGCTTCGCGATGACGAGCATGATGGCGGCTGCGGGAAGGAGCCTGAGCCCGGCAAAGAGCGCGGGCGGGAGGCCGGCGTCGAGCCCAACCTTGATGCCGAGGTATGTTGTGCCCCACACCACGTACAGGGTGAGCATGGCGATGACGACCTTGGAACGGTTGGACATGGCTTCTTTCCGTCCGACAGAGGTGCGCCACAGTGTAGACGACCGAGTCGGCAGGCGCATGGCGCGCCCCAGAGTCGTCGGTTATAGTTGTTGCATGCGCTACACGTATGACTACCCGCGTCCCGCGTTCTGCACGGACACCGTCGTGTTCTCGGGACCCTCAGAGGCTCGAAAGGTGCTGCTCGTTCGGCGGGCTTCCGAGCCCTTCGCAGGCTGCTGGGCGTTGCCCGGAGGCTTCGTCGACGAGGGCGAGCGACCCGTCGAGGCCGCGCGCAGAGAGCTTGCCGAGGAGACGGGGCTCATCTGGGAAGGCCCCCTCGTTCCGATCGGCACCTTCGCTGACCCTGGCCGTGATCCGCGCGGGTGGACGGTGTCAGCGGGGTATCTCGCAGACATCGGACTGGAAGAGCCCCTCGTCGTCTCGGGCGATGATGCTGCCGAGGCGCGCTGGTGGTTCACGGACGACCTGCCCGGCGATTTGGCATTCGACCACGCCGAGATCATCGCGGCAGCATTGTGGCGTTTGGCGAGTACATAACGGGGCCCCGGCCGATTCTGTTCATATCCCGCGAGCTCATGCTCTAGTTGCGCTAGACTCTGAGCGCAACAACTGACAAAGGTACGGCTACGCAAGGAGCACGGCAGCATGGCGATTGCATGGCGCACGGACTACGCGCTGCGGATCATGTACGAGACCGCTCGGCTAGGCGAGGGCGGGATGGCGAGCGTCAGCGTTCTCGCGGAGTGCGCTGACGTCCCGTACGATTTCGCTCGGCAGATCGCGAACCGGCTGAGCCACCAGGGACTTCTGCGCTCCAAGCGCGGAGCGCGCGGAGGGTTCCTGCTGGCCCGGCCGGCTGACGAGATCACGATGCTCGACGTGTTCGTGGCCATGGACGAGCGGCCGACCATGTCGCTATGTACTCACTCGGAACATGTATGCGCGCGGCAGGAACTCTGCCCGGTGCACAACGCGCTCTGGCTCCAGCTGGACGATGTGATCGAGCGGCACCTGAGCGGGCTCACTCTTGCGCAGGCGGTCGCTGTTGGCGACAAGCTGGCCGAGGAAGCCTGTGCTGAAGGAGACTCGGCAGGCGCCTGATCGCCTGATGTCCGAGTCGGGCGCCGCCTGGTGATTGTAGCGACCGGAGAGGGGGCGCTGTGCCGGATATTCTGATGAGACTCGGCCGTGAGGTTCTGGTACTCGACGGTGCGATGGGCACGATGTTGCAGCGCGCCGGGATCACCGCCGGCGAGTGCCCCGAACTCCTCAACGTGACCGCGCCCGATCTGGTTGGGCAGGTCATCGGCACCTACCGGATGGCCGGCAGCGACTGCGCCATCACCAACACGTTTGGCGGATCGCGGCCCAAGCTCGCCGAGTACGGGCTCGAGGACCGCGTTGCCGAGCTCAATGCCGCCGGCGTGCGCGTGGCACGCGAGAACGGGGGCCCGCACATCCTGGCCGACATGGGGCCGACCGGGCTCGTGATGGAGCCGCTCGGCCCGGCGACCTTCGACGAGGTGTTCGCTGCCTTCGCCGAGCAGGCCGCCGCGCTCGCCTCCGAGAACCCTGACGCCATCTTCATCGAGACGATGACCGACATCGCCGAGGCCCGCTGTGCGGTGCTTGCGGCGAAGTCAGTCTGCGACCTGCCGGTGTTCGCGAGCGTGACCATGGGCCCCGGTGGCGTGATGGACCTCTCCGGCACGCCGCCCGAGGTCGCCGCGGTCGTGCTTGAAGCCGCTGGCGCGGATGCGGTCGGCATCAACTGCGGGCTCGGTCCCGAGCAGATGCTTCCGCTCATCGTGCGCATGGTCCGGGCGACGCGCCTCCCGGTGATCGCGCAGCCGAACGCCGGCATGCCGACGCTCGGTCCCGATGGCGCGACGGTATTCCCCGGCACGCCCGACGAGATGGCCGCCTTCGCCGAGGCTGCGTGCGCGGCCGGAGCGGCTGCCGTGGGGTCCTGCTGTGGCTCGACGCCCGCGTTCACCGGTGCGATTTTCGGAGCCGTCAGCGGCGATAGCGTCGTTGAGGTCGCGAACCGAGGCTTCTCGCGCA
This sequence comes from uncultured Eubacteriales bacterium, assembly GCA_964492775.1. Classification (GTDB taxonomy): domain Bacteria; phylum Actinomycetota; class Coriobacteriia; order Anaerosomatales; family PHET01; genus WRDS01. Next base: position 75,373 of record CAZBLH010000006.1, read on the forward strand.
CCGTCGTTGCAGGGCCAAGGCGGCTCGTGGAGTTCGGGCCGGGACTTCCTCCGGTCGCGATCGGGGAGCGCATCAACCCCACGGGCAAGCCGGAGCTCGGGACCTCGCTCACCGAGGGCTCGATGAGCGTCGTGCGCTCGTTCGCTGCATCACAACAACAGGCCGGCGCGCACCTGCTCGACGTGAACGTGGGCGCGGCCGGCGTGGATGCAGCCGTCGCGCTTCCCGCAGCCGTTCGGGCACTGGTGGCCACGACCGACCTGCCGCTCGTGCTCGACACGACGGACGCTGCCGCGCTCAAGGCCGCGCTGCGCGTCTACCCGGGCAAGGCGCTCATCAACAGCGTGAACGGCGATCCCGACTCCATGGCGACGATCCTGCCGCTTGCTCGGCAGTATGGGGCCGCGCTCGTGGTGCTGGCGCTCGACGACGCAGGAATCCCTGTGGACCCCGCCGGGCGGGTTGCCATCGCCGAGAAGGTCGCGACGCATGCAGACGCGCTCGGCATCGAACGGCGCGACCTGGTGGTCGACTCGCTCGTAATGACCGCAGCGACGGACCCGGAGGCGCCCAGGACGACGCTTGCGGCTCTGCGTGGCGCCCACGAGCGCGGGTTCTCGACCGCCCTTGGAGTCAGCAACGTGAGCCACGGGATGCCTGACCGGCCCGTCTTGAACGCGGCCTTCCTCACCGCGGCGATCACAGCCGGGCTCGACGCGGCTATCGTGAACCCCAACGACCAGCCCGTGATGGAGGCGCTGCGGCTCGCGGCAGACGCTCGCGCGGGTGGCGTCGCGCCGGATGTGCACGAGAACGCGCTGGCCGCCTGGGACACGGTCTACGCGCAGGCTGCCGAGCGTGCGGCTGCAGGTCTCGGCGCCGGCGCCGGCGGTGCCAGCGAGACAGTGGGCACGTCGGGCGACGAGGCGGAGGCTATGCACCCCCGCGATGCGTTCGTCGCCGCGGTGCTCAGAGGTGACGCCGAGGCGGCACCGGCGCTTGCCGATGAAGTCATCAAGGCCGGCATCGCGCCCGACCGCGTGATCGGCGAGATCCTGACGCCGGCGATCCAGCGACTCGGCGATGAGTTCGGCCGGGGCGAGGTCTTCCTGCCGCAGCTCATAGTCGCGGCTGAAGCGATGAAGGCCACCGTCACCCGCGTCAAAGAGCATCTCCCAGAGGGCGCGCCCGGAGAGGGCCGCGTCGTCTTCGCGACCGTCAAGGGCGACATCCATTCGATCGGCAAGGACATCTGCGTCTCGCTGCTGGAGAGCCAGGGTATCGAGGTGGACGACCTCGGCGTTGATGTCGAGGTTGACCGCGTGCTTGATGCAGCCGACTCGGCCGATGCGGTGTGCCTCTCGGCGCTCATGACCACAACTCTGCCGGCGATGGAGGCGACTGCCCGCGCGGTCCGCGAGCGAGCGGAGCTGCCGTTGTTCGTGGGCGGCGCCGTCGTCACTCCCGACTGGGCCGAGTCGATCGGCGCGGGATATGCGGCGGATGCCGCTGGGTGCGTCGCGGCAGTCTCGGCGGCCATTGCTCGCCGCCGCTCGGCGCGGTAGGCGCACGAACAGCGGGCGGCGTGGCGCCGACGCGTTGAGGGAGCGCTCGGTCTAAGATAGAGTTGCCAGACTCCCGGCCCCGGAGCGTGACGCGATGATTATCACCAAACCTAGAGAGTGGGCTCGCATCCGTGCCAATCTCGAAGAGATCGGCGCCGAGCGAGTCTTCATCATGGGCTGTGGCCAGTGCGCGACGGTGGCCAGGACCGGCGGCGAGAAAGAGGTTGCCGAGATGGCCGAGCGCCTCGAGTCGCTCGGCTACGTTGTCACCGGACAGGCCGTCGGAGAGGTTGCGTGCCACTCGGGCGGGACGGCGCTCGTTTCGCGCCGCCACTCGCAGGAGCTCGCCGAGGCGGACGCGGTCGTCGTCTTGAGCTGCGGTGCCGGTGTCCAGACGGTCGCGGATACCACCCCGAAGCCCGTCTTCCCGGGGCTCGAGAGCGCGTTTCTCGGCAATGTGGTCCGCCACGGTGTCTTCGAGGAGCGTTGCCAGATGTGCGGCGCGTGCGTGCTTGACCTGACCGCTGGTATCTGTCCGGTCACGACCTGTCCGAAGGGGCTGCTGAACGGCCCGTGCGGCGGGATGTGGGACGGACGGTGCGAGGTGCTCACCGACCGGGAGTGCACGCACGTCCGCATCCACCGCCGCCTCGCCGAGCAAGGGCGCGCGGGGCGGGGAGCGAGTGCGGTCCCGCCCAAGGACAACTCGGCGAAGCTGAAGCCGGGCGCGGTCAACCTCCGGCAGGGGCGCGGTGGCTCTGGCGGCGGTGCCGCCGGCGGCGAAGGACGCGACAGATGAGCCGCCTTCGCGACGCGCTCTCGCGCGGCGAGTTCGTCGTCACCGGTGAGGTGGCGCCGCCACACGGCACGGACTACTCGGCGATGCTTTCGAGCGTGCGTGTACTCGGCCCGCACTGCCACGCGATCAACATCACCGACAACCAGGGCGCGACGCTGCACCTGAGCTCGCTCGCCGCTTCGCGGGCCACGCTCGACGCGGGGTTCGAGCCGATTTTCCAGCAGACGTGCCGCGACCGGAACCGGCTTGCGCTGCAGTCGGACCTGCTGGCGGCGTGGACGCTCGGCATCGAGAACGTGCTCATCGTCACCGGCGACGATCCGCGCGGTGGCGACCACCGGCAGGCGAAGGGCGTCTTCGACCTCGATTCGACGCAGCTGCTTGCAGCGGCACGCGGCATCAACGAGGGCGTTGACATGAACGGGGCCGCACTGAGTGGCGCAACCGGTTTCTTTCTCGGCGCCGCGATGTTTCCGGAGGCAGAGCCGTGGGAGATCTCGCTCGAGCGAACGGTGCAGAAGATCGAGGCCGGCGCCGAGTTCTTCCAGACCCAGGCAGTGACCGACGTCGCAAAGCTCGCGCGCGCGGCCGAAGCGCTTGCGCCCTACGGCGTCAAGCTCATCGCGAGCATCCTCCTGCTCAAGAGCGGGCGCGTCGTCGACTTCGTGAACCAGCGGCTTGCGGGGTTGATGATCCCCGAGGAGATCGGCGCACGCATCAAGGGCGCTGCCGACCCGCTTGCCGAGTCGATCGCGCTCGCCACCGAGCAGGTGCGCGAGCTGCGCGAGGTCGCGCACGGGGTGCACATCATGCCGCTCGGCGCCGACGAGGCGGCGGTGCGGGTACTCGAGGGCGCCGGACTCGCGTAGCACGGCGCGGGCGGTGCTACACTATCGCCCACGTCCCAGCTGATGCTTCGAGTCGAAAGGCGCGTCAAAGATGCGTATTGCAGTCCTCGGTGGCGGTCCTGGCGGATATTCCGCAGCATTCGAAGCGGCGCGTCTCGGCGCCGAGGTCACGCTCGTAGAACGTGACCGACTGGGCGGAACATGTCTCAATCGCGGATGCGTTCCCACGAAGACCATCCTCCGCTCGGCGCACATCGTCGTCGACTCCAGGCATGCCGAGGAGTTCGGGCTGGTAGCCGCTCCCGCGACCGTCGATGTCAATCGGCTTCGAGCGCGCAAAGAGGGCGTCGTCGACGAGCTCGTGGGCCAGGTCGAGGGCGCGGCCAAGCGCCTGAAGGTCGACGTCGTCTACGGCGAGGGCAAGCTCACCGGCCCCAAGACCGTCGAGGTCGCACTCGCCGAGGGCGGCACGCGCACCATCGACGCCGACGCCGTCATCCTCGCGACCGGCTCGGTCGTCTTCAAGCTGCCGAGCATCGACCACGACATCGAGGGCGTGTGGACGAGCGACGACGCGGTTGCCCTGGGCGAGATTCCCGCCGAGATCACCATCATCGGCGGAGGTGTGATCGGGCTCGAGTTCGCGTGCGCCTACGCGGCGTTCGGCAGCAAGGTCAGCGTCGTCGAGCTGATGGAGCAGGTGCTTCCCGGAAACGACAAGCGTGTCGTGCGCCTCGCGCAGTCCAAGCTCGAGGAGATGGGTGTCGCGTTCTACCTGGGCGACGCGGTCGACTCGGTCGAGCGCCGCGAAGACGGCCGCATGCTTGCCACGCTTCGCAGTGGCGGCGTGCTCGAGAGTGACATCGTGATGAGCGCCGTGGGCCGCGTGCCTAACTCCGAGGGCTTCGGATACCCCGAGGCCGGCCTCGAGTTCGACCGCCGAGCGATCAAGGTCGACGAGCACTTCCGCACGAACCTGCCGGGCGTATACGCCATCGGCGACCTTATCGGCGGGATGATGCTCGCGCACGTCGCCGAAGAGGAGGGCATCGCCGCCGCGCGAAACGCCGTGGCCGAGCTCTCCGGCGAGGCGCCCACGCACACGGTCGACCTCGCCTGCGTCCCCGCCTGCGTCTACACCTTCCCCGAGGTCGCGGTCGTGGGCACCACGCGCGACTCGGCGAAGGAGCGCGGCATCGACGCGATCCAGGCGATCTCGAAGTTCGCGGCCAACGGCAAGGCGCTCGGCGAGGGCGAGAGCGACGGGTTCGTCCAACTCGTCGCCGAGAAGGGCTCCGGCCGCATCTTGGGCTGCCAGATCATCGGTCCGCACGCCGTCGAGATCATCCACGAGGTCGCGCTCTGCATCCGCCACGGCATCACGGTCGAGGAGATCGCGCACACGGTGCACGCGCACCCGACCGTCTCCGAGGTCATCAAGAACGCGGCCGCCGACGCCGCGACCAAGGTCTAGCGAGCCGGTGACGCGCGCCAAGATGCCCGAGAAGACCCCTGCCGAGAAGAGCGCGACGCAGGGTGGAGCCTACGCCCACGGCTCACGCTCGGACGTGCGCAGGCTGCCTGCGTGGCTCAGGCGCCCCATCGCCAAGAGCGGCTCGTTTGCCGACGTGAACCAGCTGCTCGGCGAGTTGGAGCTCAACACAGTCTGCCAGAGCGCCAAGTGTCCGAACCGCGGGGAGTGCTTCAGCGAGGGCACCGCGACGTTTCTTATCATGGGCGGCGTATGCACGAGGGGCTGTCGTTTCTGCGCGATCGAGACGTGCCCGCCAGAGCCGCTGGACGCGGGCGAGCCCGCGCGGGTAGCCGAGGCCGCCGCGCGCATGGGACTCTCGCACGTCGTCATCACCTCGGTGACTCGCGACGACCTGTCCGACGGTGGCGCCGCACATTTCGTCGCGACGATTCAGGCCGTGCGCGAGATGCTGCCCGAGGTTGCGGTCGAGGTGCTTACGAGCGACTTCGGCGGCAGCGAGGCGAGCATCGACGCTGTCGCGGCCGCGCGACCCGATGTCTTCAACCACAACGTCGAGACGGTACCCAGGCTCTATCCAGAGGTCCGTCCCCAAGCAGACTACGCACGTAGCCTACGTGTGCTTGCGCGCGTGCGCGAGACTCAAGCGGACCTGCCTACGAAGTCGGGACTCATGCTCGGACTCGGGGAGACTCACGCCGAGGTCGTCGAAGTGCTGCGCGACCTGCGTGATTCGGGGGTCGAGATGCTCACGCTCGGCCAGTACCTGCGGCCGAGCAAGGCGCACCTTCCTGTCACGGAGTTCGTGGAGCCCGCCGAGTTCGCAGCGCTTGCGCGCGAGGCGTACGCGATGGGGTTCTCGGCAGTAGCGAGTGCACCGTTCGTGCGCTCGAGCTACCACGCCGGGGAGCTAGCGGACGAGACGCGCAGCTGCGGCTGCTAGCTGGCGACTGAGAGTACCGCCCCGGAGCAGTTGCGGCCCAAGCCTTTGGCCTGATACATCGAGCGGTCGGCCTGGGCGAGCAGCTCCTCTGGCGGGACGAACAGGCTGCCTGGTACCCACGCGCCACCCGCGCTCACCGAAACCGGTACGGTCGCGATCGGCGTGTGGACGGTCTTTGCCGAGACAGACTCGATCAGTCGCGCCATGAGCGCGTCGAGCTCGGCGCCTTCGGTCTCTGGTGCGAGCACCACGAAGTCATCCCCGCCGAGCCGCCCGATCGTGTCGGCGGCACGTGCGGCTTCGCGCAGTGCCAAGGCAACGTTCTCGAGCACCAGATCGCCGGCTTCATGACCGTACGCATCGTTGATCGCTTTGAGGTGGTCGACGTCGAGCAGGATGACGCCGAGCGGGCGGCCGTACCGTACCGACCACGAGAGCCATTGGTCCAGGTGACTCAGGATTCCTCGGCGGTTGTAGAGGCCGGTGAGTTGGTCGCGTAAAGCGAGTGCTGAAAGCCGATGCTGGTTCTCGAGCGTTCTGCCGAGAACCCCGGCGAGGAATGAGGCCATGCCCGGTCGCGTGTAGCGCTTCTCGATAAGGGCCATCAGGCGTCTGACGTGGCGCGAGTAGGAGTCGACGGCACTGCCATGGCCGCCGGGACGAAGCAGGTCGAGCAGCTCACCGAAGAGCGGGTCGAGCATATGGAACTCGAGGCGGGCGGCCAAATCGAGCGCGTCGTCGCCGGAGAGGCAGGTGTAATCGGCGAGCTTGAGCTTATCGAGTTCGGAGTGAATCGCTTGCAGATGTGTTCGTAACCCATCCTCATTGGCGATGTCAGGAACGAGCCCCGACTCCCACGCGACGAGAAGCTCGGACCACCAGTCGAGATGGATCCGCTCCTCTCCGGCGAGTTGCTCGAAGCACATCGAAAATTCCGGGTCGGTGCACGTCTGAGCCAGAGTCTTGTAAGTGTCATACACTTGCTGTTCCCAGACGGTCGATGTCTGGTCCAGCGCCTACGACTACACCGACGCATACGGCTACGACGACGCGAACCGGCTCACGTCCTGGGGCCGCACCGGCGCGGGCGCGGTCTCTGTCGACTACGCTCACGACATCGCGGGAAACGTGGCGGCGGTCACGGCCGGGGGCAGCGTCACCACCTTCACCGCAGATGACGACAACCGTCTGACGAGGAAGCAGAGGGGCTCTGCCGTCACCGATTACTCGAACGACGCCTACGGCAGGCGCGTGCGCGAGGAATCGCCTGCTGACGTCACCACCTACCGCTACAATGCGCTCGGGCAGCTCGACCGCATCATCGACTCCTCTGCCGGTTCGGCCTTCTACTACTCCTACGGCATCTCCGGCATGCGGGAGATGAAGGAGAGGACGGCCGCGGGCACGTGGACCAAGAGTGTCTGGGACGGCGAGCAGCTCGTCGCAGAACTCGACTCCGACGGCACGCGCTACACCTACATCTGGGGGCCGGGGAGGGTGCCTCTCGCACTCAAGGTCAAGCCCTCGTCCGGCGCCGAGCAGAGCTATGCCTACCACACCGACGCGATGGGCAACGTGGTCGCGCTCACCTCATCAGACGGGCTG
>CAZBLH010000007.1:0-20126 GCA_964492775.1 uncultured Eubacteriales bacterium
CGTCCTCGCCCTCGTATGTCTTGTAGTAGTAGGGCGTCTGCGCCGCGAACTCGGCAGCGCACGTGTCCACGGCCTTGAACGTCGGCCGAACGCCCGCCGCCTCGCGCACCTCGCGCACCTCGCGCTCGTTCGAGCCGATCAGGTGGGCGATCTGGATGTCGGAGAGCCCGTTGCGCTTCGCTTGTGCGAACTCGTCTGCCGAGAGGTCGGAAAGCGCGCGGTTCTCGAGCCTGCGCTCGACGGCGACGATCCGGGCCATCTGCTCGAGGAACCACGGGTCGATGTGGGTCATCATGTGCAGGTCCTCGACGGAGCGGCCGCGGCGCAGCGCCTCGGCGACGTAGAAGATACGCTGCTCGTTGGGGACCGCCAGGTGCTCGTCGAACTTGTGCTCGACGAACTTGTCTTTGCCGTCGACCCCGAGGCCACCTCGGCCGTTCTCAAGCGAGCGCATCGCCTTGCCGAGCGCCTCCTCGAACGTGCGGCCGATCGCCATGACCTCGCCCACGCTCTTCATGCGCGTAGTAAGCGTCTCGTCCGTGCCGCGGAACTTCTCGAAGGCCCAACGCGGCACCTTCACCACCGTGTAGTCGATCGAAGGCTCGAAACAGGCCGGTGTGACGCGCGTGATGTCATTGTCGATCTCGTCAAGCGTGTACCCGACGGCCAGCTTCGCGGCGATCTTGGCGATCGGGAAACCGGTCGCCTTGGAGGCGAGCGCCGAGGAACGCGAGACACGCGGGTTCATCTCTATGACCACCATGCGGCCGGTGGCGGGGTCCACGGCGAACTGCACGTTGCTGCCGCCGGTCTCCACACCGATCTCGCGCAGAATCGCGATCGAGGCCTCACGCATGACCTGGTACTCGCGGTCGGTAAGCGTCTGCGCGGGCGCGACGGTGATCGAGTCGCCCGTGTGCACGCCCATGGCGTCGAAGTTCTCGATGGAGCACACGATCACGGCGTTGTCGGCGACATCGCGCATGACCTCCATCTCGTACTCTTTCCAGCCGAGCACGCTCTCCTCGATGAGTACCTCACCGATGGGCGACAGCGCCAGACCGTGGCTCACGATGTCGGTGACCTCGTCGTGGTTGTAGGCGACACCGCCGCCCGCACCGCCAAGCGTGAAGCTCGGTCGCACCACGACCGGATAACCGAGCTCGGCGACGAGGCGCTCGGCATCCTCGAGCGAGTACGCGAAGCCGCTCCTGGGCACCTCGAGCCCGATGCGCGCCATCGCCTCCGCGAAGAGCTTGCGGTCCTCGCCCATGCGGATGGCATCAGCGCGAGCACCGATCAACTCGACGCCGTACTTGTCCAGCACGCCTGAGTCCACAAGGCTCATGGCGCAGTTGAGGCCTGTCTGTCCCCCGAGTGTCGGGAGAAGGGCGTCCGGCCGCTCGACCTCGATGACCTTCTCGACGAACTCCGGAGTCACCGGCTCCACGTACGTACGGTGGGCCAGCTCAGGGTCGGTCATGATCGTCGCTGGATTGCTGTTGACCAGCACGACTTCGTAGCCGTCCTCCCGCAGCACCTTGCACGCCTGCGCGCCTGAGTAGTCGAACTCACAGGCCTGACCGATGATGATTGGGCCGCTTCCGATGACGAGGATCTTGCGGATGTCCTCACGCTTTGGCACTAGCGCTCCGTTCCCATAATCTAACCATCTACCTTATCCTTATATTCCCTACTCATGTCCCGCTGTTCGCGCGTCAGATTACTTGTCCCGCCGATCAGGGCTGTATGACCACCGGGCATGGCGCCTCCTGCAGCAGCCGCATCGAGACGCTGCCGAGGAAGCTACGGGACAGGCGCGAACGCCCTTCTCTGCCCGTGATACAGCCGGTGGCGTCGATCTCGGTGATGTAGGCAAGAACCTCGGCGGGAGCGTCTCCCTGCCTGATCGTCGTGACGTAGTTGGCGCCGCTACCCTCGATCACCTCGGCAACGAGTTCATCCATCGCTACCTCGGCTGCCGACAGATCAGCGCCCGGCTCGGCCACGTGCACCACGTGGAGCGTTCCTAGAGCGCCTGCCGGCCGGTCGAGCGCGGAGCGAAGCGCGCGCTTCGCCGAGTCGGAGAAGTCGGTCGGCACCACGAGCGTGCGCGCGAAGTCGCGGCCCATCTGCTCGGCCTCGGAGGTCGAACCGATGAGGCCGTAGTGCACCGTCATGGTTCGCAGGTCGCCGCTGAACGCGATGTCTTCGGATACAGACCCCGAGAAGAGGTAGTCCACGAGGGACTTGCCCTCGGTTCCGCACAGAATCACGTCCGTGCCCGTCTCGCTCGCCACGGCTAGAACCTGCTCGAACACGGCACCCATCGGCACCCTGACCTCGATGTCCAGGCCGCGATCGCGGTACCGCTCGACCATGGTCTTCAACCGCTGCCGAGCGCGTTCCACTCGCGCGATGAGTACCGGGGCCTCGATGCCCGTGCCCCCGACGACGTGGACGACGGTGAGAGCACGGACCCCTTGGGCCGCAAGACCGCACGCGTACGCGAGCGTGCCTTCGTCACGCAGCTTGAACTCGACCGGCAGAAGAACCCTATCGAATGCCATGTGCCAAGCCCGTCCCTTCTGTCATCTCAGCGAGTGTCGGTCGCGCTGGCGCGACCCTTGTGTTCCGTCATCAAGCGCGTGAACTCCCCAAACAGGAAGCGCGAGTCATGCGGACCCGGCGCAGCCTCGGGGTGGTACTGCACCGAGAACGCCGGCATGTCGAGCAGCCGGATGCCCTCGCACGTGAAGTCATTGAGCGCCACGTGCGTGAGCTGCACGCGTCCGAACTCCTTGGTGCGCACCACGGGCGCCACGCAGGCGCGGACCCAGCTGCGCAGGTCGTCCGGCGCGTAGGTAAGTCCCTCGCTGTCCTCAACCGAGAGTTCACCCAGGCTGGCGAAGTCCACGCAGAAGCCGTGATTCTGGCTCGTGATCTCAACCTTGCCGTTGAGCAGGTTCTTCACCGGCTGGTTGCCGCCGCGGTGGCCGTACTTGAGCTTGAACGTCGTCGCTCCCAGCGCGAGCGACAGCATCTGGTGCCCCAGGCAGATCCCGAAGACCGGCTTGTGGCCGAGAAGCCCGTGCAGCGTCTCGAAGAGGTACCCGACCGCGGAGGGGTCTCCAGGGCCGTTGGCGAGAAAGATGCCGTCGGGATCCAAGGCCAGGACGTCATCCGCCGAGGTGGTCGGCGGAACCACGATCACCTCGCACCCCGCCTCGGCGAGTTGGCGCAGGATGTTGTACTTCGCCCCGGAGTCGAAGACGACGACCCGGTAATCGGGCGATGCGGGCAGCACACCGGTGTCTACCGGAAGACCGCCGCCGGGCACCGGTTCGCCCCAGCGATATGACTCGCTCACCGAGACCTCGGCGACCAGGTCACGCCCCACGAGACCCTCGGAGGCTTTGGCCTTGGCTACCAGCGACGCCTCGTCCAGGTCGACCGTTGAGATGACCGCCTTGAGCGCGCCCCTCTCGCGGATGTGGCGAACGGCCTTGCGGGTGTCCAGCCCCTCGATGGCCACGATGTTATGGCGCACGAGAAACTCTCGCAGCGACTCCTCCGAACGCCAGCTCGAAGGCTGCTCACTCAGCGCCCTCACCACGAGCCCCCGCGCAAACACCGAGCGGGACTCCATGTCAGCCCCGTTCATGCCGCAGTTGCCGATATGAGGGCTCGTCATAGTGATGATCTGCCCCGCGTACGAGGGGTCCGTGAGCACCTCCTGGTAGCCGGTCATCGACGTGTTGAAGCAGATCTCCCCGGTGGCCTCGCCGAGCGCGCCGCACGCGAACCCGTGAAACACCGTTCCGTCCTCGAACGCCAATACTGCAGGGGTTCGCGTCACGCGCTGACCACCTTTCCACTCTTCAGGGCATATCGCCCGCCCACAAGCACTTCCGTGGCCACGCCACGCAGGTTCGCGCCGAGAAAAGCCGAGTTCGCCGAGCGAGACTCGAAGTACTCCGGCGTGATCTCTACCTCAGCCTCAGGGTCGATGACCGTTATGTCAGCTGTGGACCCGGCGGCCAACTGCACCGGCTCGAGTCCGAGAGCGTTGCGCGGTCCGTGCGCCATCGCCCGCACAAGCCCGTCCCAGCCCAGCAGGCCAGACTCGACGAGGTGCGTAATCACGAGCGGCAACGCAGTCTCGAGCCCGGTGGTGCCGAACGGCGCGAGCTCGAACTCCAGAGCTTTCTCGTGCGGAGCGTGGGGCGCGTGGTCGCTTGCCACACAGTCCACCGTGCCGTCAACAAGTCCCGCGACGAGAGCCTCGCGATCCGCCGCCGTGCGAAGGGGCGGGTTCATCTTCAGGTTGGTGTCGTACGCGCTGGTGAAGGCGTCCTCATCCAGGAACAGGTGATGGGGCGTGACCTCGCAGGTCACCGGGATTCCTCGGCGCTTTGCGTCGCGCACAAGCTCAACTGAGCCCGCGGTAGACAGGTGCGCCAAGTGGAGCCGGCACCCGGTGAGCTCGGCGAGCATGATGTCGCGCGCGACTTGGGCCTCCTCGCCCACTGCCGGCCACCCAGGCAGCCCGAGCCGCGTCGAGACGACGCCTTCGTTCACCACGCCTCGGCCGACCAGGCTCTCCACCTCGCAGTGGCTGATCACTGTGGTGTTGAACTGCTTTGCGTACTCCATCACCAGGCGCGCCATGCCGGCACTCTGGACGCCATGCCCGTCATCGGAGAAGGCCACCGCGCCCTCGGCGATCATATCGCCGATCTCAGCAAGCGCCTCGCCCTTGCTGCCGACGGTACAGGCCCCGATGGGGTGCACGCGCACGACTCCGTCGGCCTCGGCGCGCTCGACAAGGAAGCGCACCTTGCTGCCCGTGTCGCAAACCGGGTTCGTGTTCGGCATCGCTGCGACGGCAGTGAATCCGCCATGAGCAGCTGCCCGCGTGCCGCTCGCGACCGTTTCCTTGTCCTCACGCCCGGGCTCGCGCAGGTGCACATGGATGTCCACGAGTCCGGGGACGATGACCTTCCCAGCGCACTCGACGAGCTCGCACCCGTCAGGCCGCGCGAGGTCGGCGCCGATCTCGGCGATACGGCTATCCTCGATCAGGATATCGCTGACCTTATCGAGACCCACCTCCGGGTCGACCAAGCGGCCGCCTTTGAGCAGAACCGTCGTCACGAGCTTTCACCTCCGAGCAGCAGGTACATCGCAGCCATTCGCACCGCGACACCCGCGTTCACCTGATTGAGCACGAGTGAGCGATCGCTGTCGGCAACCGCTGCGGAGATCTCGACGCCGCGGTTCATGGGTCCCGGGTGCATCACGATCGCACCCGGCTTCATGCGAGCCATCCGCGCCTCGTTCATGCCGAAGAGACGCGCATACTCACGCAGACTCGGGAAGGGCATCCCCTCAGCCCGCTCCATCTGCACGCGCAGCAGGTACACGACATCGAGCTCGGGAAGCGCGTCGTCAAGTGACGTCGCGACCTCGGCGCCGAGCACGTCGGGGCGCGCCGGCAACAGCGTGGGCGGAGCGATCAGCACCGGATGAGCGCCCATGGCCGCAAGCGCGGGCACCAGCGAGCCGGCTACGCGAGAGTGGCAGATGTCGCCCACCACACCCACGCGGAGACCCTCGAGCCGCCCGAGCCGCTCCCGCATCGTGTATAGGTCGAGCAGCGCCTGCGTCGGGTGCTCGTGCATCCCGTCGCCGCCGTTGATGACGCGAGTGTCCATGTGCTCGGCGAGAATCTGCGACGCTCCGGCGTACTTGTGGCGCACCACCACCAGGTCGCAGGCCATCGCCGAGAGGGTCGCGGCGGTGTCGGCGAGCGACTCGCCCTTAACCGTAGCCGAGGCCGACCCTGAGAAGTTGATCGCATCGGCCGAGAGGCGCTTGGCGGCGATCTCGAAGCTCGTCCGAGTTCGCGTGGAGGGTTCGAGGAACAGGTTCACGATGGTGCGGCCCCGAAGCGTAGGGAGCTTCTTGATCCGCCTCTCGTTGACCTCCCGGAACGAGTCCGCTGTGTCGAGGATGAGCTCGATCTCCTCAGGCGTCAGATCGTGAATGCTGATGATGTGTTCAGTCGCGAGCATCGTGTTGGCCTCAGTCCTCCTCGGCGAGTTCAAGGATCTCCACGGCGTCAATCCCGTCCGGGGACGTCATGCGTACGGTCACGCGCTCACGTCGCGAGGAAGGGACGTTCTTTCCCACGTAGTCGGCGCGGATCGGCAGTTCCCGGTGGCCGCGGTCCACGAGGACCGCAAGCTGGATCGAGTCCGGACGGCCGTAGTCCATAATCGCGTCCATTGCCGAGCGGATCGTCCGGCCGGTGAACAGCACGTCATCGACGAGCACGATGTCGCGCCCCTGCACGTCGAATGGGATCTCGGTCCGGTGGACCTCGGGGTTTCGCCTCATGCCGAGGTCGTCTCGGTAGAAGCTGATGTCGAGCATGCCGACGGGCACCTCGGCGCCCTCGATCTCGCGGATCTTGTCGGCCAGCCGCTCAGCGAGAACTGCGCCTCTGGTGGCGATGCCCACGATACCGAGGTTGTCCGCGCCCTTGTTAGACTCGAGCACCTCGTGGGCCATGCGAGTGACGGCTCGAGCAATCGCCTCGGCATCCATCACAGTCGCTTTCGCGCGATACTCCACGTCACACCTCCCTGTTCATAGAAAAACGCACCGTTGCCGAGGTGCGGCAAGAGGCGCGTCAACAAGGTGTGCGGCGTCAAGTCAGCTGCGATATTTGATCTGCGGCCCTTGCCGGCCTCACGGGACCGGGCTTAAAGGTCTTTCACAAGATAGCGGAAGCGGGCCCGTGGCACAAACCCGCAGCTCGGCGCGCCGGGATCCATATGCTCAGGGCAGAGGCTCTTCGACCCCTACCCATTCCCCGCGCGCAACAAGCGCGGCAACCTCATCCCCCGCCGGGGTTCGGCCTACCGAAAGGTCGTCGATTCCGGCGAGCCGCGAGGCCAGGTCCTCGGGCAGCGGGTCGATGAAGCTCAGGTGCTTGCCTGTCACCGGATGCTCGAACTCGAGACGGTAGGAGTGCAGGAACTGGCGGTCGAGCCCGAGGTCCGCCTTGGGCTTTCCGAGGCCGTAAAGCGGGTCTCCGACGCACGGGTGCTTGATGTAGGCCATGTGCACGCGGATCTGGTGCGTGCGGCCCGTGTAGAGCTTGCACTCCAACAGCGTGAACCCGTCGTCGTGCGCACCCGCGTCGAAACGCTCGAGCACGCGGAACGTGGTCACGGACTGCCGAGCGCCCTCGCGGTCCGAGACGGACATCCGCATGCGATCGCGGGCGTCTCGACCCAGCGGCGCATCCACGAGCCCGGTGTTCGGCGCGATCCACCCATGCACGAGCGTGAGGTAGCGCCGGTCCACTGCGCGCACCTTGATGGCCTCTTGTAGGGCCTCCTGTACGTCATCGCTCTTGGCGACCATCATGAGTCCGCTGGTGTCCTTGTCGAGGCGGTGCACGATACCCGGCCGGTCCTCGCCCTGCAGGGTCCCCAGCTCATCGGCGTGCGCAAGCAGCGCGTGCACGAGCGTTCCCGACCAGTGGCCCTGCGAAGGATGCACCACGAGGCCCGCAGGCTTGGACAGCACCATCATGTGCTCGTCCTCGTAGCGGATATCCAGCGGGATTGCCTCGGGCACGAGCTCGCCCGACTCACGCTCGGGAACCTCGACCTCGATGCGCTCCCCCGCCCTTACCGCGTACTTCTTGCTGGCGGGACGCCCGTCAACGTAGACGAGCCCCGACTCGATGAGCTTGGTCGCCGCCGACCTGCTCGGCAGGAAGTCGAGCATGCCGAGAAGTGCGTCGAGCCGCAGGCCGCGCTCTGACTCGTCCACGACGTGCTCGTAGTACTCACTCATCTAGAGGGAGTCCTCCCGCAGGTCGGTGGCCACGATCGGCGCCGACTCGCCCGTCTCGTCCTTGCCGAGCGGCGCCGAAGGCTGCTCGGCGTCCTTGTCGGGCTGCGGCCCGAACAGCAGCCAAGCGACCAGCAGAAACACACCCGCCAGCACTGACATGTCCGCAATGTTGAAGACCGGGAAGTCGATGATCGCGATGTGGAAAAAGTCGGTGACCGTGCCAATCAGCGTGCGGTCAACCAGATTGCCGGCTGCCCCGGCGCTCGCGAAGGCGAGGCCGAGCACGACCGGCCAGGCGTTCGGCCGCGAGCGGAACCAGAAGACGCCGATCACGAAGAGCACGAGCAGCGAAGTGACGATGAACATCGGCTGGTAGCCCGGGAAGATCCCGAACGCGGCGCCCTGATTGTGCACAAGCGTGAGCTTGAGCACCTCGCCGAGTACGGGTACCGAATCTCCGTCGACGCGGACGGACATCAGCGAGGCGGCGACCCGGTCGAGAATGATCTTGGGTGCCTGCTCGTCCCAGGCGGCGCGTACCACTGACTTTGCGACCTGGTCCAACACGAACACAGCCACCGTCACGAACCAGAAGGTCCGCGCCGGACGGCCGATACTCAGCGGGTCTCTTCGTCTGTCTTGCACTTGATGCACAGGCTCGCGGTCGGAACTGCCTCCATGCGCTCCACAGGAATCTCGGCGCCACAGCGTGCGCAGCACCCGTACGCCCCTGCCTCGATGCGCTCAAGCGACTGGCGCACATCGGCCAGCAGCTGCCTCATGTTGTCCTCAAGGGTCATGTCGAGCTCGCGCTCGAAGGTGGCCGATCCCTGATCGGCCATGTGGTCACGGTAGACATTCTCCCCGCTCGCCTCGGAGAGCGATTCCCGCTCCTCGGCCTCGAGAGCTTCGACCTCGGCCTCGAGCTGGCGCTTCTGCTCCTCGAGAAGCGCTTTGAGCCCCGCGAGAGTCCTTTGGTCCATTCCCGTCACCTTCTTCAGGCGAAGCTGATGCGCTCCGGTCCACCCGGGCGCCGTCCGCTATCCATCATCATATCAAATGCGCACGTCAGACCCGCAGAACGGCGTGGCGCTCGAGGCCTGCCCGAC
Source organism: uncultured Eubacteriales bacterium (assembly GCA_964492775.1). Classification (GTDB taxonomy): domain Bacteria; phylum Actinomycetota; class Coriobacteriia; order Anaerosomatales; family PHET01; genus WRDS01. The sequence continues at coordinate 8,985 of CAZBLH010000007.1, forward strand.
CCCGGCGACGGCGTGCTACCGCCGCCGGGGTGTGTGCTCTTTACGCCGTGACCTCGCCCCATCCGATCTCGTGCAGCACGCCAGCACAACGCTCGCAGACGTCGGGGTACGTGGCGTCGGCTCCAAGCTCCCGGAGGTTCCAGCAGCGCGGGCACTTCTCGCCGGTAGCCTGGCTGACCGAAACCGACAGCTCCTCGCCCTCGCCCAGCTCGACCTGCCCGACGATCAGCAGCTCCGCCAGCGCCGCGCACCCGACAGCGTCCAGCACGCCGACGGTGTCGGCAGGAGCCGCGATCGACACAGCCGCTTCCTGGCTCTTGCCGATGAGCTTAGAGTTGCGCGCGTCCTCCAGCGCCTTGGTCACGACCTCGCGAGTCTCCAGCACGACCGCGTACCGCGCGAGAAGCTCGCTGTCCTCATCAGTCACGTCGCCCACGCTCGGCCAGTCGGCCAGGTGCACGCTCTCCTCGCTCTTGAGCGAGGCGGGCATGAAGTCCCACACCTCTTCGCAGGTGAACGACAGTACCGGCGCCAACAGGCGCACAAGCACGCCGAGGATCTCGGCGAGTACCGTCTGTGCCGAGCGACGGAGGTGCGAGTCGGGGGCCTCGGAGTAAAGGCGATCCTTGAGCGCATCGAGGTACACGCCAGACAGGTCGCCCACGTAGTCGAAGATGCTGCGGTACACGAGGTGGAAGCGCCATTCGTCGTAATGCTTGGTCACCTTGCGCGTGAGGTCCTCGAGCTGCACAAGCGCGAACCGGTCAAGCTCGGGCAGCAGCTCGACGGCGACCGCGTCCGCAGCCGTGTAGTCGTGCAGGTTGCTCAGCAGGAAGCGGAAGGTGTTACGGATGCGCCGGTACGCCTCGCTCGTCCGGTCGAGAATCTCCTTGGAGATGTTCACATCCTGGCCGTAGTCCGCCGAGGCGACCCAGAGCCGGATGATGTCCGCGCCCGACTGCTCGATGACATCAAGCGGCGAGATCGTATTGCCGAGCGACTTGGACATCTTGCGCCCGTCACCGTCGACAATGAATCCGTGGGTCAGAACCCGCTCGTACGGCGCGATGCCATACGTCCCTACGCTGGTGAGCAGCGCCGACTGGAACCAGCCGCGATGCTGGTCCGAGCCCTCAAGGTACAGCTCGGCAGGCCTGTGGAGCTCGGGGCGAGCATCCAACACGCTCGTGTGCGAGACTCCCGACTCCCACCAGACGTCCACGATGTCGTCCTCGGGCTTCAGGCGCGAGCTGCCGCAGCGCGGGCACGTGACTGACTCGGGCAGGTACTCAGAGGGCTCGCGAATGAACCAGGCATCAGCGCCCTCCGTGCGGAACAGATTGATGACCGCGTCGAAGGTCTCCTCGTTCGCGACCGTCTCACCGCATGCGGCGCAGGTGAACACGGGAATAGGAACGCCCCACGCACGCTGGCGGCTGATGCACCAGTCCGGGCGGTCGCCGACCATCGAGGACATGCGGTTCACCGACCAGCCGGGGATCCATTGAACCTCGCCGATGACCTTCATGGTCTTCTCACGCAAACCGGTACGGTCCATCGAGACGAACCACTGCTCAGTCGCGCGGAAGATGACCGGCTGCTTGCAGCGCCAGCAGTGCGGGTAGCTGTGCGAGATCTTGCTTGCCAGCACCATGGTGCCGCGCTCGCGAAGCCACTCAACGATTTTAGGGTTCGCATCCCAGACCTTGAGCCCCTCGAAGGGGCCTCCACCGGCGTCGAAGGTGCCGTCGTCCTTGACCGGCATCGGCATCGGGAGTCCGAACTCCAAGCCGACCAGGTAGTCCTCCTCGCCATGGCCCGGAGCGGTATGCACGGCACCGGTACCGGTCGAGAGGTCGACGTGGGAACCGGTAATGATGACGCCCTCGACACCGTCCTGGATGGGGTGGGCGTAGTTCAGGCCCGACAGTTCGGATCCAGCCACCCGCGGCCCGACGACCTCGTAGCTCCCCTCGTCCCAAGCGGCAGACTCGGCGAACTTCTCAACCAGCTCCTCGGCGAGCACGAGCACGCGCCCGTCGCGCTTGACCCCCACATAGGAGGCGTCGGCCGAGAGCGTCACGGCGACGTTGGCCGGGAGCGTCCACGGGGTCGTCGTCCAGATAAGGACGCTAGCGGGGCCCTCGGCATCCCACGGCGTGGGCGAGGTGAACCTGAAGGCGACGTAGATGCTTTCCGACGTCTCGTCGGCGTACTCGATCTCCGCCTCGGCGAGGGCGGTGTGGCACCGGATGCACCAGTGGATGGGCTTGCGGCCCTTGTAGATCGATCCATCCAGGTACATGTGCTTGAATATCTCGACGTTACCGGCCTCGTACTCGGGATTCAGCGTCAGGTACGGATCGTCCCAGTTGCCGAGCACACCCAGACGCTTGAACTCGGAGCGCTGGACGTCCACAAACTGGAGCGCGTACTCGCGGCACAGGGCGCGGAGCTCCGCCTGGCTCGTCGCAGCCATACCTTCCGGGCCGAGATTCTTCTCGACCTGGTGCTCGATGGGCTGGCCGTGGCAGTCCCATCCGGGCACGTAAGGCGCCCGATAACCGCGCATGGCCTTGTACTTGACGATGAGGTCCTTGAGGACCTTGTTGTACGCCGTGCCCATGTGGATGTGGCCGTTCGCATACGGCGGACCGTCGTGCAGGATGAATGTGGGACCGTCGGCGCGCTTCTCGACCATCCGCTCGTGGATGCGGTCGCGCTCCCAGCGCTCAAGCCACTGCGGCTCGCGCGACGACAGGCTCGCGCGCATCGGGAACTCCGTCTTGGGCAGGTTCATCGAGTTTTTGTAATCCGCCACGTCCTCGCCTCTCGCTCTCGCAAACTTCGGCAAATGGAAAAACGCCTCGTCCCCTACACCACTGGGACGAAGCGCGTCAGATGACGTACTCCGCGGTACCACCCAGCTTGCGCGTCACGACTCGGCCCGCGCCACTCGGCTGCTCTGTAACGGGAGCTCCCGCCGAACCCTAGCGGCACGGATGCCGTTCAGGCTGGGGCTTGGAGGTGATATTCGCCGGCGCCGCTCTTCGCGGGCTCTCACCGTCTCCCGCGTCGCTTCGAAGCCGCACGCCGGCTACTCGTCCTCGTCATCGCCGATGCACGCTCACGCGTGCGAACCGCAATTCTACGGCAGCGCACGAGCGAGGGTCAATCTCAGAACAGCTCCGGGTCGGGCTCCCCGAACACCTCGGCGATGCGCGCCTCGTCCACCTCGCCGAGGTCGACGATCTTGTGCCGAGACGTTCCACCGGAGACGACCTCGAGCGAACTCTTGGGGACACCGAGAGCCTTGGCCAGCACGCGGCACACGGCAGCGTTCGCCTTGCCGCCCTCCGGTGCGGCCGTCACCCGCACCGCGAGCTCCGAGCCGCGCCACCCCGCGGCTTCGTCCTTGCCCGCGCGGGGCGTCACGTGCACGGCGACTCGCGCCATCTGCGACCCCGGCCAGCCGAGCGCCTAGTCGATCTCCTCGATGTCGTCGTCCTCGCGCTCGCCGAACAGGTCGAGGTTCGGCAGCTGGAACTCGGACGGCTCCACGAGCTCGACGTCATCGGGGACCTCGGGCGCCTCGATCTCACCGAGCGTCACCGCGCTCACGCTGCTGGCGGTCATGCCTTTGTCAGCCGAGTCGTCATCGCTGGCAGTGGGCTCGACCTCCGCCGGCGACTCCTCGGCGACGTCCTCCGCAGGAGTCGGCTCATCGAGCTCGGTCTCCTCGGCGACGTCCTCGACTGCAGGCATCTCCGCAGTCGAGCCAACGGACGGCGCCCCCACAGCTGCGACGGCGGCCTTCGGCTCGCTGGCAGCCTCGGCGACAGCGTCGCCTTCGTCGATCGCAATTTCGGCGATGCTTGCAAGGTTGGCTTCGAGCAGAGCGCGGAACTCTGCGCGGAACTCCTTCTCGGCGGCCTTGATGCGCGCAAGCTCAGACTGGACGGCCTGCTTCTTCGCGAGTGCGTCGTTCAGGAGATCCTGCGCCCTCACATTTGCCCGGGCGACGATGTCATCGGCCTCGATCTTGGCGCGAGCGCTGATATCGTCGGCCGAGCGCTGCGCAGCCATCAGGGTGTTGTTGATCGTCTGCCGCTGCAGCTCGTACTCGTTGACCTTCTCCTGGAGGGCCTCAACCTTCTCGGCGAGGTCGATGTTCTCCTTGAACAGCCGCTCGAACTCCTCGGCTACCTGATTCAGGAACTGGTCGACCTCATCCTCGGCATACCCGCGGATGGAGTGCCGGAACTCCTTGTGGTGGATGTCGAGCGGCGTGAGCTTCATTACGCGTCCTTCCCTCCGGGCTAACCGAGGCGCGCGCCTCCAGTCAGAAGATTACCAATAAGCACGAGAACCAGATACGCGACCATCGGGGAGATGTCGATTGCCCCGATGGGCGGGATGAAACGCCGGAATATGCCTAGGTACGGCTCGACGATCGTCGCGAGGGCGTTGTGGATGTCCTCGAGGATCCCGCGCATAGGGAACCAGGACATCAGGACGTACACGATGATGATCGTCCCGTAGAACTGCAGGACGGTCTGGATGAGACTGGCGATTCCCACTCGGTTACCCCAACTCCTCTGCGCGCTTCTCCGCGGCACGGACGGCGGCGGCGATCGCGCCACGCAACCCGTGGGCTTCAAGCTCATTGATCGCTGCTATCGTCGTGCCGCCGGGGCTGGTGACCGAGTCGATCAGTGCCTCGGGGTGCTGCGGGTACTGCTCGAGTACGGCGGCAGTGCCCTTCATGGTCTGGATGGCGAGACGCTCTGCAACAGCGCGGGACAGGCCTCCCGTCACACCGGCGCGCGCCAGCGCGTCCACGATGAGTGCGAAGTACGCCGGCCCGGAACCCGAGATCGCGGTCGCGGCGTTCTGCAGCCGCTCCTCGATGACGATGGCCTCCCCTACGGCCTCCATGAGCATCCGCACGCTCTCGACCTGGTCGGCGCTCGTCTCTGCGCCGCCGCTCACCAGCGCCATGCCTGCACCGGCGCGCACCGGCATGTTCGGCATGACGCGCACGACCGCCGTGCCTATCGGCAGGAGCGACTCGAGATGCGCGCACGAGATCCCCGCCGCGATCGAGATCACGAGACTTCCGCGCAGCAGCTCGCCAATCTCCCCGAGCACAGCGTCGATGAGCTGCGGTTTCACCGCGATGACGGCGACGTCCGGGCCGGGGAGGACCTCGGCTGCCGCTTCAGCGGTGCGCACGCCGTACGCGGCCAAGGTCGCTCGGCGATCTGCCGAGGGGTCCACGATACTGATGTCGGAGGCCGCAACGGTGCCTTGCGCGATCCACCCGGCCACGAGCGCCTCGCCCATGACCCCGCCGCCGACGACGGCGATCGTGTCAGGTACCGCTGCCATGGCTTACCTACCCGTCCGCTACTCGCCGAACAGGCCGGTGTCGCGCAGCTTCCGCCTGTCAGCATCGGATACCTGCACGTTATGAGGCGTGAGCATAAAGACCCGGTCTGAGACCTTCTGGAGCCCGCCGTCGAGCCCGTAGGTGAGCCCGGAGGCGAAGTCGAGCAGGCGCTTTGCGAGATCAGGGCTGGTCGAGGTCAGATTGAGGATGACCGGAGTGCCCTGACGGTACTTGTCACCTATAGCCTGAGCCTCACCGAAGCCCTTGGGCTCGACGATGTGCATCTTGACCTGAGGTGCAACCCCGGTCACCGAGGCGGCGCCTGTCGGCACCGATCGCAGCGAGGGGCTGCCTTCGCGCGCGCGGTCCAGGTCGAACCCACGGTCGATGCGGCGCACCGCGTTCGGGCTGGCGCCCGATCCGTACGGGGAGCGCTCCTCGACGGGATGACGACGGCCCCAGTCGCTCTCAGGCTCAGCGGGGTCGTCCTCATAGTATTCGTCGTCGTCGTAATACTCTTCGTCGTCCCACTCGTCCTCAAGGCCAAGCCGGACTTTGATGCGGTGCCACATGCTCACGGTCGTCTCCCTCGCGTCGGCTAGCGGCCGAACAGCGCGCGGCCGACTCGGACGATGGTCGAACCCTCCTCGACGGCGACCTTGAAGTCGTTGGTCATGCCCATCGAAAGTTCGTCTAACTTTACACCATTCAGCGGCATCTCCCGCAGAGAATCCCGCAGCTCTTTGAGTTCGCGGAAGACCCAACGAGCGTCCTCGGGACGACCGAATGGCGCCATGGTCATGAACCCCTGCACCCCGACGTGCCCAAGCGTCGATGCGTACTGCAGAACATCGGCGATCTCGTGGGGAGCAAACCCGTGCTTGGAGTCCTCGCCGCTCACATTCACCTGGAGGAGCACGTCCTGAACGACGTCGATCGCCTCGGCCCGACGGTCGATCTCAGCGAGTAGCCTCTCCGAGTCCACCGAATGGATCAGGCAGGCGCGTCCAACCACGTCTTTGACCTTGTTCGTCTGCAGCGTGCCGATGAAGTGCCACCGCACCGACGGGAACAGCCCATACTTGCCGAGGAACTCCTGGACGCGGTTCTCGCCGAAATCGGCCATGCCCGCATCCACGGCCTGCTCGATGTCCTCGATGCCTACGGTCTTGGTGACCGCAACGATGGTGACGTCCCCCGGATCACGGCCCGTTGCGTCGGCGGCGTCGGCCACCTGCCGCCGAACCACTTCAAGACGAGTCGCGACCCCCGATGTCATAGCTGCTACTCCGTGTCGGTCGATGCAGCCGCAGGCGCGGGCGCGTCGATGGCCTCTCGCTCGCCCGTGATCAGATACACGAGTCGCTCGCCGATATCTACGGCGTTATCGGCGATGCGCTCGAGATAGCGGCTTGCGAGCACCATGAGAGAGGCCCACTCGATCTCCTCCTCTTCCTGCAGCCTCGCCAGCTCGCGGAAGAACTGCTTGTAGAGGTGGTCGATGGGCTCGTCGAGCTCGGGAAGCTTGCGGGCGAGCTCCAGGTCGCGGTTATCGAGCGCCTCGCGGGTTGCATCCAGTACCCGGTACACGAGATTGCCCTGCGCCTGGATCAGGTCGTAGAGCGTCTGGGGCCCCTTGCGACCCGCGGTGCGCCGAGTCGCCTTCGAGATGTTGACCGCGAGGTCCGCCATGCGCTCAAGGTGCCAAGCTATGAAGGTGAGCGACTGCAGCAGTCTCAGGTCACGCGCGACAGGGAACTGCGTTGCGATGGTCTCGAGAACGCGCTCCTCGACGGCGAGGCAGCGAGCATCAATCGCGTCGTCGCCCGCGATCACACGGTCGGCGATCTCAACGTCGCCCGTGACCAGCGAGGTGACCGCTGAGCGGGCCGCCTCCGTCACGGCCTGCGTGATGTCGACCACCTCTGCATGTAGATCCCCGAGTTCCTGCCTGAACTGTTCGCGCATGACACCCTCCAGTAGCGATGAGTTCACCCGAGTATAGCCAGTGCCGAGCCCTGACGCTCTTCCCACACCAGCCTCATCGTCGTATCGGCCTGCCGCGGACTCGCCGCAGGCAGGCTAGCCGAAGCGACCGGTGATGTAATCCTCAGTCCGCTTGTCCGCCGGACTCGTGAAGACCTCGGCGGTCCTGCCGTACTCGACGAGCACTCCCGGCTCACCGGTGTTCTCGGCGAGGAAGAACGCAGTGAAATCGCTGACTCGCGCGGCCTGCTGCATATTGTGCGTGACGATGACGATGGTCACGGTGTCCTTGATCTCGGCCATCAGGTCCTCGATCTTCTGCACCGAGGTCGGGTCGATCGCCGAGCAAGGCTCGTCCATGAGAAGCACCTCGGGCTGGACCGCGAGCACGCGCGCGATACACAGGCGCTGCTGCTGGCCGCCGGAGAGCGTGAGACCGCCTCTGCCGAGAATGTCTTTGACCTCTTTCCAGAGGTTGGCGCGCTTGAGGGACTGCTCAACGATGCCGTCGAGCTCGTCCTTCTTCTTCACGCCCTGGAGCCTGGGACCGTACGCGACATTGTCGTAGATCGACTGCGGGAACGGGTTCGGCTGCTGGAAGATCATCCCAACCCTGCGGCGCAGGTCGACGGGGTCAACGCCAGGACCGTATATGTCGTCGCCGTCAAGCGTCATGAGCCCGGATACGCGGCTGCCGGGAATGAGGTCGTTCATGCGGTTCATGCACCGCAGGAAGGTCGACTTGCCACATCCGGACGGGCCGATGAACGCGGTAATGGCACTCTTCTTCACGCCGACCGTCACGCCGGTCAACGCGTGGAAGTCCCCGTACCAGAAGTCGAGGTTCTCGACGTCCATCTTGGGAGGCGCGTCGGCCAGTTCGGCATGTGGATTGATCGTCGTCCGTACGTCGGGCGTCATCGAATCAGACCTTCCGGTAGCGCTTCAGTATCCAGCGTGAACCAAGGTTGAACCCAAGGATCATGATCATCAGCAACAGGGCGGTGCCGTACGCCGCGGGCAGGTTGATGCCGTCCACTGCGAGCAGGTACAGGTGCACAGTCATCGGACGGCCGGACTCCATGGGCGAGATCGGCAGGTTCACCGCCTGGCCCATCGTGTAGAACACCACGGCCGTCTCTCCGACTGCGCGTCCCGTAGCGAGTACGATGCCGGTGATGATGCGCGGAGCAGCCGCAGGCAGGACTACGCGGCTGACCGTCTGCCACTTCGTGGCGCCCATGCCGTACGAGCCCCACCTGATGTAGCGCGGGACCGACCGGATCGCCTCTTCGGTTGCGCGCATGACGATCGGCAGCATCAGGAGGGATAGCGCCATCGATGCCGAGAGCATCGAAAGCCCGAGGTTCATCGCCTCGACGAACAGTGCGAAGCCGAAGAGTCCCATGACGATCGAGGGGACGCTCGCGAGCGAGTCCGCGGCGAAACGGATGGTCGATACGATGCGTCCCTGGTGTGCGTACTCGGCCAGATAGACCGCTGCGAGCACTGCGATCGGCGTGCAGATGAGCATCGAGAGCCCGGTCACGTAGAGAGTGGCGACGATCGTCGGCCACACGCCACCCTCGGCGTTCACACCGCGGGGCCAGGTGAAGATGAACTCCGGCGAGAGTACCGTTACGCCGTTGACGAAGACGTAGACGATGATCGCGCCGAGCACGGCGACGGTGAAGCCCGCTGCTGCCCAGAGCATGCCCACGGCAATGTTGTTCACGGTGCGCTTGTGCATCTCTGCTCTAGTCCCTAAGCCTCGACACGAGCCTTACTGTTAGTACAAGCAGCATGGAAATCACGAACAGGATCGCCGCCATGCCGAAGAGTGCGGTGCGGTGCGTGCCCGTCGAGTAGCTCATGTCCATGACGACCTGAGCGGTGAGCGTCGACATCGGCTCGCCAAAGCCCGAGAAGAACTGCGGTGCGCCGCCAACAAGCATGAGTACCGCCATCGTCTCCCCGACCGCACGGCCCATGCCCAGGATGACCGCGTCCACGATGCCGAGCTTCGCGGCGGGCACGACCACCTTGTAGATGGTCTGCCACTGGGTGGCACCCATGGCAAAACTCGCCTCTCGCACGCCCATCGGTATGGATCCGAGCGCGTCCTCGGACAGCGCGGCAATCGTAGGCACGATCATGATGGCCAGGATCACCGACGCCGTGAGTGGTCCGAAGCCAAGCCCACCGGTTATCTCACCCATCAGCGGGCGCAGCATCACAACGCCGAAGAAGCCGTAGACGACCGAGGGGATACCCGCGAGGAGTTCGACCGCGGGCCGGACCACTGCCCGGATACCCGGAGTGGCGATTTCAGAGAGGAACACGGATGTCCCGACGGCGAGCGGCGTCCCCATTAGAAGCGCCAGAAGAGTCACCACGAACGACCCCTGTATCAGCGGCAAAATGCCGTACAGACCATCGGTCGGCGCCCACTCAGTCCCACCAAGAAACGCCCCCAGCCCCACCTCGGTGAAGATCGGCCAGGCCTTATATCCCACGAACACGAAGATCAGCGCGACCGCAAGGACCGCGACGAACGCGCACGAGAAGAACAGAGCGGCGAGCAGCCATTCTTTGACCTGGGTCTCACGGGTAACCAGAGTCAGCCCGCCGCCACCGTTCACAATAGAGTCCGGCAACTCCTCATCGATTCGAGCTGCCTCAACATCAGGTATACCCATAGGGTTTCTCAGATCGCCGTTCACTTTGCACCCTGACCGACCGGCACGAATCCGGCCTCTCTAACCACGCCCTCTTGAATCGCGGACGAGAGAACGTACTGGATGTAGCGCTCGGCAAGGCCCTTCGGCTCACCGTTCGTGAAGAAGTGCAGCGTTCGGGCGATGGGGTACTCTTGGGATGCCACGGTCTCTTCGCTCGGCATCACACCATCGATAGCGAGCGCCTTGACTTCCGTGCGCGTGAATCTTGGCGCAACAAAGCCGACGGAGATGTAGCCTACGGCCCCTTCAGAGCGCGCCACCACATCGCGAACCTGTCCGGTGCCCGGAAGCACCACAGCCGAGCGGTCAAAACGCGTCTTCTCCCCCATCACGATCTTCTTGAAGGCCTCGCGCGTGCCAGATGCCTCATCGCGGTTCACGAGGTCGATTTCGCGGTCCACGCCGCCCACTTCGCGCCAGTTGGTGATCTCGCCAGCGAAGATGGCGCGCAGCTGCTCGGTAGTCAGGCCGTCGACCGGATTGGCAGGGTTGACGATCACCGCGATGCCATCGAAGGCCACAGGGGTGTCCACCAGTCCCTTGTCATCCTCATCAGACTTGAGGTCCCTCGAAGCGGTACCGATGTCGCTCGTGCCCGAGATGACCGCTTCGATGCCTGCCGAGGAACCCAGCCCTGACACGAGCACGCTGGTTTCAGGGTTGTCGTGCTGGAACTGCTCGGCAGCCTGCTCGGCGATGGGGAGAAGTGTGGTAGAGCCGGTGACGATGAGCTGGCCCTCCGCACGCGCGGACGAGCCGCAGCCCGTGAGCGCCGAGGCCACGAGCACGGCCGCACTCAGCACGCAAGCGGCTCGATACATGCGAGCGCACCGTGCCTTCCTGTCACGCCGCCTTCCGCCCTGTACGAGAAGAAGCGAGCTGTCTCTTCTGCTGTGCACACGTCCAGCGAGGTGATTCGCCACTGAGGAACTCCAGAGGTGGTAAGGCTCTTTCTGGCCACGGCCGCAAGATCGAGGCCGCCGAAATGGGCCCGCGCAACTTTACCAAACGCTCCCACGAATT
>CAZBLH010000007.1:20136-70006 GCA_964492775.1 uncultured Eubacteriales bacterium
GCTCCGATGTGCGCACCGATGTACGCATTGAGTCCGGACGTCGTACAGCCGGCGCGCTCGGCAAGCGCTGAGGCCGCGCGGCCTACGATTCCGCCGAGTAGCCCGCGCCACCCAGCGTGCGCAACGGCCACCACCGGCCCAGGTGCGACCAGCACTATGGGTACGCAGTCTGCATAACATAGAAGCAGCGGAATGCCCGCCGTGGCCGTCAGGAGCGCATCGGTCGACGGAACCGGTGGGACTCCCCAACCCGTCCGAGCGCCAGCGCCTGCATCCGCTTCGCCGATCTCTGCGATTTTAACGCCGTGGACCTGCTCGGCGGTCGTGAGCCGGTCGCGTGTCTCTTCGATGCCGAGCGCTTGCAGCAGGCGTCTGCGATTCTCGTCGACGGCATCCGGACCGTCGTCCACGTGCCCGGCTAGGTTCAGCGAGGAGTACGGAGGCTTACTGACGCCGCCTCTCCGCTCCGGGAAGGCCACAATCGCACCTGTGGCCTCGCGCAAGACGGGGTCGACCCACACGCGGAGTCCGCATCGCTCTTGCAGTTCGAGTCCGGGCTTGCGCATTGAGCAGACGTCCAAACTGCTACAAAATGTGGCCAGAGGGGAACGTGTCACCTGTCAGCATACGCTTCTGAATACGGGTATTCCCGAAGAAGCGGCCGAATGATGGAGGGGATGATCGATGTACGACCTTGGGAGAGCGTTCAGGGCCCCATTCCAGGACAAGGACTGGGTGACCAAAGTACTGCTCGGCCTTCTCTGGGGGGTGCTCGGCGTCACGATCCCGGCGATCTACGGTGCGCAGCTCGACTACATCAGAGGAGTCTCCGAGGGCGACGAGCGACTGCCTGAATGGGGAGACTTCGGCAAGAAGTGGGTCGAGGGACTGCAGGTCGTCCTGGCGTCGATCATCTTCTTCCTGCCGATGATCGTCATCGGCGCGATCGTGTTCATGCCGTTCTTGATTGCGGCCGTCGCCGACAACGGTGACGCCGCCGGCGGATTCGCCTTCGGCGGGATGTGCCTGTTCTCCGCGATCGCGGCCGTGTATGGGATCGCGGTCTCTCTCTACTTCTCTGCTGCCACCGTGAACTTTGCGATGAAGGGTGGGTTCGGCTCCTTCTTCGCGTTCGGCGAGATACTCGAGAAGATCCGCGGTAACTCGAAGTACACCACCGCCTGGCTCTACACATTGATCGTCGCTGCAGTCGGCGGCGCTATCTCGGGCGTTCTCGGCTCCACGGGTATCGGGCTCGTGGTGTCGGGCGCCGTCACGTTTCTGGTAGCGATCATCTCCGGGCATGTGCTCGGGCAGTGGGCCGCAGTGGCCTACAGCCGCGGCGGCCTCTCGGCTGCTCCTGCGTCTGCAACAGCAGCTCCGCCGATTCCGACCGGCCTGCCCGTCCGTCCGGCGCCCCCCGCGCCCGGCAGCGTGCCGCCGCCTCCTGCTCCGCCTGCCGCAGCACCGGTCGAGCCCCCGGTCGTGCCTACGCCCCCTGCACCCACGGTTGCCGAGCCCCCAGCGCCTCCCGCACCCGCGGGTGAGCCTGAGGTCGCTGCAATTCCCGAGGTTCCTGCGGCGCCCGAGGCTGCTCCTGCAGCTGAGGCAGAGCCTGCCGAGAGCCCTGAGTCTCCGGACCCGGGCGAGCCTGCGTAGCACACGCCTCGACCCACCTGCTCGCAACACAAAGGCGCCCCCCGTCGAGAGGGGCGCCTTCTCTGTGTCGTCTGTGACGCTGCTGGTTCAGCTCGGTGAGGCTGAACCTCTTAGTAGCTGCGCTTCTTAAGGAACGCGGGAATGTCGAGCTCATCGTCGCCGGAGTCGAACGCGGGAACGGTGAGAGTGTTCAGCTCATCATCCATCGCAGCGAAGCTCAAGGTCTCGGCGTTCTTGCGGGAACCGTCGAATCCGGTTGCGATGACCGTCACGCGGATCTGGTCCATCATCGAGTCGTCGATGACAGCGCCGAAGATGATGTTGGCATCAGCCGATGCGGCGCTCTGCACGACCTCTGCGGCCTCATTGACCTCGAAGAGGCCCAAGTCACTTCCGCCGGCGATCGAGAGCAGCACGCCCTCAGCGCCTTGGATCGAGGACTCGAGCAGCGGGCTCGAGATGGCGGCCTGAGCGGCATCATGGGCGCGGGTGTCACCAGCGGCGGTCCCGATACCCATCAGCGCCGAGCCTGCGTTCGCCATGATCGTACGGACATCAGCGAAGTCCAGGTTGATCAACCCGGGGACCGTGATCAGGTCGGTGATTCCCTGCGTGCCCTGACGCAGAATGTCGTCCGCGTAGCGGAAGGCGTCCAGGATCGAGGTCTTCTTCTCGGCAACCTGGAGCAACCTGTCGTTCGGGATCACGATGAGGGTGTCGACCTTGTCACGCAGGCGGTTGATGCCCTCTTCGGCCTGCTTCTGGCGCTTGCGGCCCTCGAACGCGAACGGGCGCGTGACAACGCCGACCGTAAGCGCGCCGATCTCTTCTTTGGCAATCTCGGCGATAACGGGAGCGGCACCGGTTCCTGTGCCGCCACCCTCACCCGCCGTGATGAAGACCATGTCCGCGCCCTGCAGCGCCTCTTTGATCTCGTTGCGGTTCTCTTCGGCTGCCTGAAGTCCCACATCAGGGTCGGCACCGGCGCCGAGTCCCTTGGTCAGGTTCACGCCGACGTGCACCTTGTAGTCTGCATCCGACATCAGCAGCGCCTGCGCGTCGGTGTTCACCGCGATGAACTCTACGCCTTTGACGCCGGCCTCAATCATCCGGTTGACGGCATTCGTGCCGCCGCCGCCAACGCCGACGACCTTGATGACGGCTAGATAGTTCGCACCAGTTTCGAGCATCTCACGCCTCCCCGGTCTCCGGTCAGGACCGCAACCTTAGACTTCTACTTGACCGTTACTGTTCGGGATGAACGCTCAATCTTGGCATAAAGGTTACCCCGTGTGCAACCCTTTCGCGGAATTTTCTTGAGAAGAGCGACGCTGCCAAGTTCAAATCCCTTGGAAGCCGCTGGTTGGCCAACAGTGCGAGGCTCATCGCCTCTGTGTGCACAAACCCTAAACTAGCGGTCGAGACCTCGCCATGTGGGCCGGTCTGTAACCCTCACGTTGATGTAGACCACGTTCTTCTCGTTTGAGAGGATCTCGGAGATGATGCGGCTCTTGGTATCCATCTCCTCCCCCTCGCCGATGAAGATCTCGACGTCGTCTGAGGTTCGCACCGCGGTCTCCTCTATGGTGGGTGCCGACAGCGTCACTACCATCGCTTTGATCTCATCGCTCAAGCCCTCGATCACTCGCACCGCGTTGGTTATCTCGGGCTCCGAGACCTTCTTCCCCGTGGACGGCTCGATCGCCGGTACGTCTACAACTGTGAGCGGAACTTGGGCCGTGTCGGTCCCCAGCTGACTCTCGGCAAGCGTCCCGAGCCAGATGTCATCTGAGGACACGAGCCACACGTCCTCGCCACCGGCATCGATGACCGCTGCCGCTTTGCGCTCCCTTACGGTGATGGTGAGTCCCGAGGGGAAGTCGCGTTCGACGGTCGCCTCGGCGATCCACGGATCGGCCTCCAGCCGCTCGACGATATCGTCTTTGGGCAGGCGCACCAGGGTGGCGTCATCGGGTACGGCGGCTATCCGCCGGACATCGTCGGCGGAGTGATACCTCGCTCCGGACACCGTGATCGACTTCACCGGCAGGATCGGGGCGCGGTATAGCAGCACCGCGCCCCAACACAGCGCAACGATACCTGCGATGAGGCCGGCCAGGAGCGCGATTCGCTGGGCGCGCAGCTTCCGCTGGCGCCTCTGCCGCTCCTCGCGTTTGGACTTGGACAGCCGCTCGCCTGCGCGCGAGGATTCGGCGCTTCTGTTGCGAGCTTCAGTGCGCCCCCGCGCAGGCGCGCGGCGGCGTTCCGTTTCGACCTCGGGTGTCTGCCGGTGATAGCTGACGCGCACGGTCTCGTCCGCGCCGATCACCACGCGCTTACGCGGTCTTGAACGACCCGAGGAACTTGATCTCCGGTTTGAGCTCGATGCCATGTTCTTCCCTGACCGTATCGCGCGCGAGATGCACGAGCACCAGGACGTCCCGGGCACTGGCGCCTCCCGCGTTCACGATGAAGTTCGCGTGAACCTCGGATATCTGGGCGCCGCCCTCGCGCACGCCTTTCAAACCCACGCTCTCGATGAGCCGCCCTGCCGAGTCGCCTTCCGGGTTACGGAACACGCTCCCAGCATTCGGCAGGCCGAGCGGCTGATGGCGCCGCCTGCGCCTTAGCGAGGCCTCCATCGACCCGCGAATCTGAGCCGCGTCCCCGGAGGACAGCTTCAGCATGGACTCGACAACGACTCCCCGCTTCGCAAGATCCGAGCCACGGTACCCCCAGCCGATCTCGGGGCCGCGCAGCCGCACGAGTCCCGTGCCGGGGACCAGCAGCACGACCGACTCGACGATCGCGCCTATCCACTCCTCACGCGTTCCAGCGTTCATGCTCAGCGCACCGCCGAGCGTTCCCGGTATCCCGACAGCGAACTCAAGGCCGGTCAGGCCCGCCGAGAAGGCCGCCTGCACCAGTGCGGCGAGGGCAACTCCCGCCCCGGCGCTCAGGCGACCCGAGTCCTCAAGCGCCTGCCGTTTGAAGTCCCGCCCGAGCACGATAACCGCACCCTCGTAGCCATCGTCAGCGGCCAGGATGTTGCTCCCCCGGCCGAGGACTGTGTAGTCGACCTTCTCCTCGGCGAGCACCTCAAGCGTGGTGCCGAGATCTGCGACAGTGTCGCACTCGACATACAGCCTCGCGGGGCCGCCGATTCGATACGTCGTGTGGCGCGCAAGCGGCTCGTCAGCGCGCACGAAGCCAGCCAGCCGGCCCTTCAGGCGCTCGTATGCAGCATCGGTGCCCATCACGCGCCGCGACGTCTTTCCAGCTCGCCTGCGAGCTCGGGTCCGACCGTGGTCACGTCACCGGCGCCCATCGTCATGACAAGGTCGCCGCTGGACACGCGGTCGGCGAGGTAAGGGACGACATCAGTGCGATGAGGGAGGTACGCCGCACGTGCGCGCGGACGCGTCTCCAGAAGCGCATCGAGCACGGTCTTGCCGCTCACACCTGGGATGGGAGTCTCGCCGGCCGTGTAGACGTCCATGAGCACGGCGCGATCTGCGTGCTCGAGAGACGCGCCGAACTCCCGAGCGAACGCCTGTGTGCGGCTGTACCGGTGCGGCTGAAACAGCGCCCAGATACGCTCGAAGCCGAGGTCGCGCGCGGCCTTGAGGGTCGCTGCCACCTCGGTGGGATGATGCGCGTAATCGTCAACGATCGTCACGCCGTCGATCTCGGCGACGAGATCGAAGCGCCTCCTGACACCCGTGAAGCCGCCCAGTGCGGCCGCGGCGGCCTTCGCGTCGAGTCCCAGAGCCCACGCCGCAGCCAGCGCGGCGCACGCGTTGCTCACCATGTGGATGCCGGGAACGTGTATCCGGCAGGATGCCTGCGCGCCATCGGGGAAGCTGACCTCGAATGTCGACCCGACGCCCGAGCGCGCCACGGCGCTGAACCGGACGTCGCATCCCTCGCCTGCGCCATATGTCACGACGTCCCTGTCTGTGCGTGCCACGACCGATAGGAGCCGAGGATCGTCTCCGCAGACCACGACCCTGCCACCGGGCAGGGTGCGCGAGATGAAGCTTGCGAAGGTGTCCTCGATCTCCTCGATCGAGGAATAGTGGTCCATGTGGTCGGCCTCGATGTTGGTGACAACGGCGATGCTCGGCTCCAGGAATACGAATGAACCGTCGCTCTCGTCCGCCTCAACGACGTAGTGCTCACCACCGCCATGAGCGGCATTCGTGCCCACCCCGTCGATCTCACCGCCGATGAGGAACGTAGGGTCGAGACCCATGCCGTACAGCATGGTCGCGATCATCGAGGACGTAGAGGTCTTGCCGTGCGTCCCGGCGACGGCCACGGTACTGCGGTCGCCCGCCAGGTGCGCGAGCATACGCGCCCGCGGCCACACCTCGATGCCCCGCTCCCTGGCCGCAGCCAGCTCGGGGTTGCGCTCCGGGATCGCCGAGGACACGACGACGACCTCGGGATCGCCGAGGTTCGCCGCGTCATGGCCGATCCTCACTGGCATCCCGGCGCGCTCCAGTGCCTTGGAGTACCGAGACTCCTTCAGTTCGCTTCCGGTGACACGCAGGCCACGCTGGTGAAGGACGAGCGCGAGCCCGCTCATGCCGGCGCCGCCGACGCCGATGAAGTGTGCGTAGGTATCAGACACGGGACCTTCTTCTGTTGCTCAGGGTTTCGTGCAGCAGTGAGATCACGCGCTCGGCAGCATCGGGCCGCCCGAGCTCACGTGATGCGGCAGACATGGTAGCACGCGCAGGCGCGTCAGAAAGCGCGCCGAGAAGTCCGTTCTCGAACTGTTCCCCATCGAGATCCGCGTCGGCCACAAGCAGTGCGGCGCCCTGCTCCACGAACGTCTCGGCGTTCTTGGTCTGGTGGTCGTCGGTGGCGTACGGGTACGGCACGACGAGCGCAGGCGCTCCCAGCGCGGTCAGCTCGGCGAGTGTCGTCGCGCCCGCTCGCGAGACGATGAAGTCGGAGGCCGCGATCGCCTCGCCCATCTCGGAAAGGTACTCGTACACGCGCCAGCGTCCACCACCGTCGCCTCCGGCCGCCTCAAGCGCCTGGCGGACGGACTCGGCCTCGAGAGGGCCTGCCACCTGGATGACCTGAAGCCCGTCGAGGGCAAGCAGTTTGTCGCGCAGCGCGATCAACGCAGAGTTCAGATGCCGAGCGCCACGTGACCCGCCGAACACGAGGAGCACGAGGTCGTCCTCGCCGAGTTCGAGGAGCCTGCGGCCGGACTCGCGGGTCGCGGCGAGTACGTCGGCCCGGACCGGGTTGCCCGTCACTACGACCCGCTCGGGGTGCGAAAGGTACTTGCGCGAGCTCTCGTACGTCACTCCGACGGCGTCCGCGTAGCGCGAGAGCACACGGTTCGCGAGCCCGGGCACCGAGTTCTGCTCGTGAAGCACCAGCGGGATGCGGCGCAGCAGCGCTGCGAACCCGACAGGCAGCGAGACATACGCCCCGAACCCCACGACGACATCGGGACGCACCTTGCCGAGCAACCGATAGGCACGGATCGTTGAGACGGCGGTGAGTGCGGCGCCGGTGACAAGCGTCCACGGGCGGGCGCGGTCGAACCCACGGGCTGCGAGCCCGTGGAAAGGAACTCCGGCTTCGGGCACCAGCCGGGCCTCAAGCCCGCGATCGGTGCCGACGAAGGTCACCTCGTCATGCTCGGCGAGCAGACTTTCGGTGACCGCCAGTGCGGGATAGATGTGCCCCGCCGTTCCTCCCGCGGTGACGAGTACTCTCAACAGCACGCTCCTTAGGCTTGCGCTCGGTCCTGCCCCTACCGCCCTTCGCGTCGGCATCGGGGCCGCGTCTCTCGGAGTCTCTTCCGCCGCCTCCGGTCGAACCAGCGACGCGAACGGCCTTCGGCGCTAGCATTCCATATCGCGAAACCGACAACAGCAGCCCCAGAGCAATCGCGGTGACAATCATGGATGAGCCGCCGTAGCTCACGAACGGCAGCGGCTTGCCGGTCACCGGCATCATCCCGGTGACGGCTGCCATGTTCACGAGCGCCTGGAACGCGAGCATGCCGGAGATGCCGCCAGCGAGCAGCCGGCCGAACTCGTCCCGCGCGCCCATCGCGATCTTGAACCCGGCCCATGTAAACACCACGAACCCGATTACGACCGCGAGCGTGCCAATCAGCCCGAGCTCCTCCCCGATGATCGCGAGGATGAAGTCGGTGTGCGCTTCCGGCAGGTAGAAGAACTTCTGCCGAGAGAACCCGAGTCCGACGCCGTCGAGCCCACCACTGCCGAACGCGTACAGTGCCTGAATCGTCTGGTAGCCCTTGCCAGCGGGGTCGGACCAGGGATCAAGGAAGCCCTGAACACGCTGCATACGGTACTCGGAGCTGAGGATGAACACCGCCGCCAAGGCGGCGAGTCCCGCACCCGACACACCTACCCAGGCGAGATTGATGCCGGCCAGGATGAGCACGATCACGACCGCCACGATGAGCGTTGCGGTGGTACCCATGTCCGGCTGCGCGATGATCAGCAGCGCGGGGAGGCCGGTGAACATGGCCGTCCTGGCCAGGAACGTCTGCGTGGTGATCTTTCCACGTTGCCACTGCACGGCCAGTGCTGAGATTGCGATGATGCACGCGATCTTGGCCAGTTCGGACGGTTGCAGGTTGAACAGACCAAGAGGGATCCAGCGCCGCGCGCCGTGGCTCACGTATCCAACGACCAGTACGGTGATCAGCAGCCCGATGGTGCCGCCCCACACGAGCATCGTAGAGTCCTTCAGGCGCCGGTAGTCCAGCCGCCCCAGCAGAAGCGCGCCGCTCCAACCTGCAACGATGAAGACCAGCTGCTTGGCAAGGTAGAGCCAGCTCGAGCCTTCCTTCGCCCCTGCCGTGATCGATGAGGCCGAGTAGATCATCACAAGCCCGAACAGCGACAAGCCGAGCGCAGACACGATGAGAACCGTGCGTACGTACGGTCCGCCGGCGAAGTTGTGGGCCCGAGTGCTCACGCTGCGCCCTCTCCTATGCCGTCGCCGCTGCCGTTGCCGTCGGCGCTCTGCGCGCCCAACTCCGCGACGAGCGCCTTGAAAACGCGCCCGCGCTCCTCGTAGCCGGAGAACTCGTCGAAGGAAGCGCACGCGGGCGAGAGCAGCACTACATCTCCGCTCCGTGCGGTCGCGGCGGCCGCCGAGACGGCCTCGGCAAGCCCCCCGACCACCGTCGGCTCCATGCCCGCAGCGCGCAGTGCGTGAGCGATTTCATCGCGCGCCTCGCCAAAGACCACAGCCCCGCGCGCTCGGCCCGCGACCTCGGCGGCCAGAGGCGCGAAGTCGTTTCCTTTGTTGCGGCCGCCCAGAAGCAGCACGATCGGCATGTCGCCGAATGCGCCGAGCGCCTTGGAGACCGCGTCCGGGTTGGTGGCTTTGCTGTCGTTGAACCACTCCACCCCGGCGACAGCGCCTGCAGGCTCAAGGCGGTGCTCGATCGGCTTGAAGCTCGTCAGCCCGGTCCGCAGGTCCTCAACGGCTACTCCGAACTCGCAGGCCGCCGCAGCTGCGGCGAGAGCGTTCCCGGTGTTGTGGACGCCTTTGATCAGAAGGTCGGCCGCGGGCATCAGCGCGACCCGCGTGCCGTCGGGATCTGAGAGCGTGAGCGCCCCACCAGCATCGAGGCACGCGTCCGCGCCATCACACCCCGTCGCCGAGACCCGCACCACGCGCGCGCCGCGCCTCGAGGCACCCGAAAGAAGCGCCGCCGAGCCGGGATCGTCAACGTCGATGACGGCGGCATCACCGGGTCCCAGGTTCGCGAACACGCGAGCCTTGTCGGCCGAATATTGCGCAAGCGAGCCGTGCCAGTCGATGTGGTCGGGCGTGACGTTCAGGAGCACGGCGACCTTGGGGTGGAACTGCTCGGTGAGCGCAAGCTGGAATGAGGAGACCTCGGCGACGAGAACGGTGTCGCGATCGGCAGCGGCGACCGCCTCGATCGCGGGAGCGCCGATGTTGCCGACAGCAACCGCCTGAAGCCCTCCCGCGGCCAGCAGGTGCGCGATCAGGGCGGTGGTGGTCGTCTTGCCGTTCGTGCCGGTGACGGCGACCCAAGGGCTCTGTGACTCCAGGTAGGCGAACTCGATCTCCGAAATCATCAGCGTGCTCGCCGCTCGGGCGGCTCGTGCCAGCTCCGAGCGTGGCGGAATACCTGGGCTCGCGACGCAGACATCGAAGCGCCCCGCGACCTCAGAGCTGCCCAAGCGCACCTCGACGCCGGCCTCGCCGAGCAGCTCCGCGACCGCGCGCAGCGCCGGCGTGTCGGCAGCATCAATGGCGACCACTGGCCCGAACTTCTCGGGACGGGCAGCCGCGTAGGCGGCAGCGGCGCGTCCGCTCGCGCCAAGACCAAGCACGAGAACGCTCGCCGGTGTCGGCATGGCTGATGGTGTCGGGGCCGCGTTCACGGGCGACTAGCCCCCAGCCCGCGCGTGCTGGAAGAAGAAGATCGCGAAGCCGAGCCCGGCCATGACACCGGTGATGATCCAGAACCGGACCATGACCTTAGTCTCAGACCAGCCGAGCATCTCGAAGTGGTGGTGGACCGGCGCCATCTTCAGAATGCGCTTCCCCGTGAGCTTGAACGAAGCGACCTGCGCGATGACCGAGAGCGTCTCGATGACGTAGATGCCGCCGATGATAATCAGCAGCAGTTCGGTCTTGGTGATGACCGCGAGCGCCGCCACCGCGGCACCGAGGCCGAGTGACCCCGTGTCGCCCATGAAGATGTCGGCGGGGTGGCTGTTGTACCACAGGAACCCGATGCACGCGCCGCCAATGGACGCGGCCAGAAGAGCCGTCTCAAGCGAGTCCTGCCTGAATGCGATACCCGCGTACGCGAAGGTGACAATCGCAACGGTACCTGCGGCCAAGCCGTCGAGCCCGTCGGTCAGGTTCACCGCGTTGGACTCGGCGGAGACCATGATGAACACGAGCGCGAGGTACGGCCACGGAATCGATATCGCCAGCTCACCGAGCTGGAGCGTGGAGGTCAGAGCGCCGAAGTCGAGCTTCGTGCCGAGCAGCGGGATAGAGACCCAGGACGGCACACCCGCCCAGTTCACTGCGAGCAAGCAGAATGCGACCGCGATGATCCCCTGCCACGCCAGCTTCGCCCTCGGGCGCAGTCCGAGCGACCGGTCGTGGCTCACCTTGGCCCAGTCGTCCACGAAGCCGAGGATCCCGCACGCGACCATCGTGCCGAGCGCGAGCAGTGTCGCTCGGCCAGGTACCTGCATCACTAGGAACACGATAACCACCACCAGCAGGATGAGCACGCCACCCATCGTCGGCGTCCCCTGCTTGATGAGATGCCCCTGCGGCCCGTCAGCGCGCACCTGCTGGCCGATGCCGCGCACGCGCAGCAGCCGCATCCACAGCGGGAACAGCACGGCTGCGAGCACAAGCGACGCGGTCATCGCCACGAATACTTGGTAGGTAGGGTACCTGGCGAGGCTACTCAGCACGTGGCGTCACGATCCCTTCGACCACGCGCTCAAGCGCCATAACGCGCGACGCCTTCACGAGCACAACGTCTCCAGCCTCCAACAGATCGTCCAGCACCTCGCTTGCCTCCTCCGCGACCGCGCACGGGCGCAGGAACTCGGCCGACATGCCACCGGCCGCCGCGCCTTCTACGATTCTCCGGGCGCGCTCCCCTACCGTGACGAGCGCGTCAATCCCGAGCCGCGCGACGTATTCGCCGAGTTCGAAGTGCGCAAGCTCTGTGAGCGAGCCAAGCTCGGCCATATCGCCGAGTACGGCGATGCGCCTCCCGGCAGCAGACATCGATGCAAGTGTATCGAGTGCTGCTCGCATCGACGAGGGGTTTGCGTTGTAGGCGTCGTTGATCACAACGACGCCGCTCGCGCTCTCAAAGACCTCCATGCGCATGCCGGTGAAGGCCGCCTCGGCAAGCCCGCGTGCGACGCCATCGGGCGTGACGCCGAGATGAAGCCCGACAGCCGCGGCGGCCAGCGCGTTGTAGACGTTGTGGCGGCCTGAGATCCCCAGAGACACCCTGCGCCGAGTCTCCTCGGTATCGCCATCCGCAGCCGCATCCGCGCCCGCTGCGGCGACAAGGTCGAACGAGGGCAGACTCATCGCGTCCAGTTCGATGTTCTCGGCACGCACGTCCGCGTTCTCTGCGAGACCATACGTGATCACTGCCGCGTCCGTCTTCTGCGCAATCTTGTCCGAGTAGGCGTCATCGCCGTTCAGGAACAGCGCGCCGTCGGCGGGCAGCGCTGCGGCGATCTCGGCCTTGGCGTCCGCTATTGCGTCTTGGGTGCCGAGAAGTTCGATGTGGCTCGTCCCCACGTTCGTAATGAGGCCGATGTTGGGTGCCGCGATGTCGGTGAGGTCGGTGATCTGGCCGGCGCCACGCATCCCCATCTCGCACACGATCGCGTCGGTGGTGCTGTCGGCGCGCAGCAGCGTGAGCGGCACGCCGATCTCGTTATTCAGGTTGCGCTCGGTCGCGACGACCCTCATCGAGGTCGACAGCACCGAAAGCAGCAGGTCCTTGGTGGTCGTCTTCCCGCTCGAGCCGGTCACGCCGATGACGGTGGCGCCGAGACGCTCACGGTGCCAAGCTGCGAGCCGCTGGAGAGCCGCTTTGCCGTCCTCAACTCGGATGACCGCGACGCCGCGCCGGATCGCCGTCTCCACGACTGGCAGGTCGCCAGCGCGCTCCTCGGCAATCACGAGTACTCGCGCGCCGCGCTCGAGTGCCTGGCCCAGGAAGTCGTGACCGTCGAAGTTGTCACCGGGAAACGCGATGAACACGTTGCCCGCGCGCACCTCGCGTGAGTCGATCGAGACGCCTTTGGCGACCACGCCGGAGTTCGGCGGGTCGAGGATCCCATCTACGACCGAGGCGATCGTTCTTGCCGAAGCCATCATCCGCCGAGCACCTCCCTCGCAACCTCACGGTCGTCGAAGTGGATCGTTCTATCGGCGAAGATCTGGTAGTCCTCGTGGCCCTTCCCCGCAATCAGCACCGCGTCACCGGGCTTCGCTCGGCGGATAGCCTTCTCGATCGCCCGGCGCCGGTCTATCTCGATCTCGTACGCTGCCGAGCTACCCTTCATCCCATCCTCTACCTGAAGGATGATTCCCACCGGGTCCTCGGTCCGCGGGTTGTCACTGGTTATCACCGAGTAGTCCGCATGCCGAGCAGCGGCTTTGCCCATCACCGGACGCTTGTCTGGATCACGGTCGCCACCGCAACCAAAGACCGCGATGACGTCTCCCTCGGTCACCTCGGCAAGCGTGACAAGCGCCTTCTCGAGCGAGTCGGGCGTGTGCGCATAGTCCACTACTACCGTGAACGGCTGCCCGCACTCCACGCGTTCCATGCGCCCGGGTACCTGCGGAGCGGCCTCAAGACCATCCACGACCGCCGAGAGGGGCAGTCCGCACGCGAGCGCACAGCCGGCCGCCACAAGCGCGTTACTGACGTTGAAAGCGCCCGCGAGCGGCAGGCGGACCTGTGCGCTTCCCGATGGGGTCTCAAGCGTGAACACAGCGCCGCGCGCGTCCGTCACCACGTCTATCGCCCGCACGTCCGCCTCACTCGAAGTACCGACCGTAAGCGCGTCCGGAGCGTCGGCGGCGATCCCGGTGCCGAACGGGTCGTCGATGTTCACGACGCGTGCCGCAGCCGGGTACTCCAGGAAGAGTCGCTTCTTCACCGATGCATACTCGGCAAGCGTGTGATGGAAGTCCAGGTGGTCCTGGGTCAGGTTCGTGAACGCGACAGCCGCGAACTGCACTGCATCCACCCGGTGCAGATCGATCGCGTGGCTCGAGACCTCCATCACGCAAGTCTCGACATCAGCGTCGCGCATCTGTGCCAAGAGCGCCTGCAGGTCGGCGGACTCGGGCGTCGTGCGCGAGGAGTCCAGGCGCTCACCGGCGACTCGCGTCTCCACCGTGCCGATGATTCCGGTCGTCCTCCCCGCCGCTCGTGCGATGCTGTCCACGAGATACGTACACGTGGTCTTGCCATTGGTCCCGGTGATGCCGACGACATCGAAGGACTCGCTCGGACGACCCCAGAACTCGGCGGCCGCGTGAGCCAGGGCCACACGCGTGTCGGGGACGATCACCTGGGGCAGGTCGACCTCGACCGGGCGCTCGACGACGAGGACCGCCGCGCCCTTCTCGGCAGCATCGGTCGCAAACTCGTGCCCGTCGTGGGCGAATCCGCGCACACAGAAGAAGGCGTCGCCCGCCCGGACGGATCCGGATCGGTAGGCGACGCCTGTGACCTCGAGGTCAGGCAGGCCTGAGATGGGCCCGCTTCGTTCAAGCAACTGTCTGATCTGGCGCTTCACAACACTCCTGGCATCAGTCGGCGATTCTAGCACCCGCTAGTCAGGTGCAACCTAGTCCGACACCTTCTCGACACCTGCACCCTTGGCGCTTCCGGCACGGACCGCTGCCGACGACGGCGGGACCTTCAGGTGCTCCACTGAGAACTGGGCGAGCGACGAGAAGGCCGGCGCGGCGACGGTACCTCCATAGTACCCCGCTTTGGGCTCGTCGATGGTCACGCAGACCAGCACGCGGGGGTCCTCGGCGGGCAGGTAGCCAATGAACGAACCGACGAACTTGCCGGCTGCGTACCCGCGGCCGTTGGAGAGCGCTTTCTGGGCAGTGCCGGTCTTGCCGGCGACCACGTAACCGGGAACGGCGGCGGCCGAGCCGGTTCCCTCGGTGATGACCTCGGTGAGCATGCCGTTGACGTCGGCGGCGGTCTTCTCGGAGACGGCGCGCTTGAGCGGCCATCGACCACTCTTGGTTGCCTCCGGATCATCCGGGACGTCGAGCAGGAAGTGCGGCGTGGGCAGCTCGCCCTTGTTCGCGACCCCCGACACGGCCCGCGACAGCTGCAACGGCGTCACAGAGATACCCTGGCCGAACGGAATGTTGCCGATCGAAGACCCCGACCACTTGTCGGGCGTGGGCAGCCAGCCCTTGGCTTCACCCGGGAAGTCCACGCCGGTCTTCTCGGTAAGGCCGAAAGCGGCCAGCGCCTCGTACAGCCGCTGTTCGCCGAGTGCGAGACCGAGCTTGACGGTACCGACGTTCGACGAGTTCGTGAGGAT
The DNA here is from genome assembly GCA_964492775.1 of uncultured Eubacteriales bacterium. Taxonomy (GTDB): domain Bacteria; phylum Actinomycetota; class Coriobacteriia; order Anaerosomatales; family PHET01; genus WRDS01. Next base: position 34,935 of record CAZBLH010000007.1, read on the forward strand.
CTCGGTGAGCGACCAGTCAACAGCAGCCCGCCCGTGCGACTCGTGGATCGTCCGACCGCCGACCTTGATGGTCGAGGGCAGGTGGAACACCGATTCAGGCTTGAACAACCCTTCCTCGATGACCGCCGCAGCGGTGAGGGTCTTGAGCGTGGAGCCGGGCTCGTAGGCATCGGACAGCGCCTTGTTGCGAACCGCGTCCGCCTCAGCTGTCGAGTAGTCGTTGGGGTTGAAACCCGGCGTGGAGGCCATCGCGTAGATCTCCCCGTTGCGCGGGTTCATCACGATGATCGAGCCGCCCTTGGCCTTGTGCTTCTTGACCGTCTCGGCGAGCACGACCTGTGTCTGGTACTGGATGTCCTTGTCGATGGTGAGCACGATGTCGCGACCTGGAGTCGGCGCGATCTCCTTCTGCACGCCTCCGGGAATAGGGTTTCCTCGGGGGTCGCGCTCGCTCAGGAGCACGCCGGGGACACCGCCGAGCATCTCCTCGTAGTACTGCTCGACGCCGGCGAGCCCCTCGTCATCCACGCCGACGAAGCCGAGCACCTGGCAGGCGAGCTCGGAAGATGGGTACACGCGCTTGTAGTCGCCCAGGAAGCCCACACCCTCAAGGCCGAGCTCCTCAAGCGCCGCGACGCGCTCGATATCGACCTTCCTGGCCACGTACTCAAACCCGCTGTTCTTGGCGAGCTTCTCGGCGTACTGCTCCGGAGTCCCGCCGAGCGTGTCGGCGAGCGCGTTGGCGACGCCCTCTTTATCCTTGATGCGGTTGGGCGCGACGTAGACGGTCTTGGCCTCGATGCTCACCGCAAGCGGTTCGCCCTCGCGGTCATAGATCGTCCCGCGGCGAGGCTGGAGCTCGATGTCGCGCAGGCGCTGGTTGAAGGCGCGCTCAGAGTACTCGGAAGCCTTGACCGTCTGAATCCAGAAGAGTCTGCCGGCGACCGCCGAGAAGCCGAGCACGAACAGGATGAACAACCCGATATGCCGACGGTTGCCCCTGGCGCCTGATCGCCTCGTCACTCGCTTCCCCTTGCGGGAGCGGGTGTCACTCTGCCTGCGCGATGCCGACATCGCCCACGAGGAGGACCTGCGCCTCCCCAGCGCTCAGCCTGACGAGACTCGCCAAAGCCCCTTTCACGAGACTAGCGGTCGATGCCGACGCCTGCGCCGGAGCGCTCGCGGTCGTGGCACTAGATGCATCTGGGGTCTCGGCCGCCTGAGCAACCTGCGCAGGTGCGTTCAGGTTCAGGTATGCAACGTTCTTGGCGGGAGCGAGGTCCATCGCCTCACCGGCGATCGCCTGGATCCTCGAGGGGGATCCAAGTGCGGACTGGGAGACCTCGAGCATCTCGCCCTCGTAGCGCTTGTCCTTGATGGACGCCTGCAGCTCGCTCTTCTCGCGTGCGACCTCGGCGGCCCTGACGGTCAGGGTGACTCGCCCGATGCCGAGAACGGACAGGAGGCACATCGCGGCGACCGCGATGCGGCAGGCACGCTGCGCGGCTGCCTCAGCGGCGCGGGAGTTGGTGGCGGTGCGCTTGCGGGTCTTGACCGGCTTGACCACACGCAGACTCGGACGTGCACTCGCGGTGCGCGTCTCTTGTTTTCTGGCCGGAAGTCCCACTCAACACCACCTCAGTCTTCACGCGGCTTGCAGCCGCGGTCTCATCTCTTCTGCGAGAGCTTCTCGGCGACGCGCATCTTTGCGCTGCGCGCCCGAGGGTTGCCCTCGATCTCCTCGGCGCCCGGCACGATGGCCTTGCGCGTGAGGACTCGGAGTACCGGCACGTGATGACATGCGCACACCGGAAGGTCCGGTGGGCACGTGCACCCCTGAGACTGCTCGGCGAAGAACCTCTTGACGATGCGGTCCTCCAGCGAGTGGTAACTGATCACGGCGATTCGTCCACCGGGTGCAAGCCACCTTACGGCCGCTTCGAGTCCGCGCTCGAGGGCTCCGAGCTCGTCGTTGACCTCGATGCGCAGTGCCTGGAAGATGCGCTTGGCGGTGTGGCCACCGGTGCGGCGGGCTGCTGCCGGGATCGCGGCTTTCACGATCTCAACCAGCTCGCCCGTGCGGGTGATTGGACGGCGGTCGCGCGCGGCTACGATGAATGCTGCGATGCGCGACGACCACCGTTCCTCGCCATAGTCACGGAAGATCCGGGCGAGGTCTGCTTCGGAATAGGCTGCGATGACCTCTGCTGCGGATAGGGTCTGTCGACCCGGATCCATCCGCATGTCTAACGGGGCGTCTTCTTTGAAGGAGAAACCCCGGTCGACAACGTCTATCTGGTGAGACGAGACGCCCAGGTCCATCAGTACCGCATCCACGTATGGGATGCCGGCCTGGGTCAGGAGGGCGTCCATCTCACTGAAGTTGCCTTTGAGCAGGATGACCTGCTCAGGCACTTGCTGGCCGAGGCGGAGTGCGATTTCTGCTGCTTCAAGCGCTGAGTCATCTTGATCAATCCCCACGAGAATTCCCGTGGGAGCGATGAGCTCTGCAAGTCGTGTCGCATGTCCTGCCCCGCCTAAGGTGGCATCAACGACGATCGAACCTGGTTGCGGTGATAGTTGCTGCGTGACCTCGGCCAGCAAAACTGGGGTGTGCCGGTATTCCATTGTCAATTCCTCGCCCGTTCGCCTACAGGAGGCCGGCGTCAGCCAGCTCCTGGGCGAGGTCCTCGATCCGCTCGGCCGTCTGACCGCTGTACGCGGCCCACCTCTCGGCGTCCCAGATCTCGATGCGGTCGCCGTTACCGGCAACCACGACGTCCTTGTCGAGCCCCGCAAATGTGCGCAGGTGCGCGGGAACCGACACGCGGCCCGCAGAGTCGAGTTCGATCTCGCGCGCGCCGATCGTGAAGAAGCGCCTCATCTCCCGCTTGGCCGCGTTGAAGTCGGAGCCCTCGGTGAGAGTCTTGACGAAGGTCGTGTACTCATCGGCGGGATAGACGTACAGGCACGTGTCGAGTCCTTGGCAGATCACGACGTTGCCGGTCATCTGGCTCCGGAACCTGGCAGGCAGCGACACGCGCCCCTTGGCATCCAGTGTGTGCTGGTGTTCGCCGAGAAACATCGAGCCGCCGACCTCCCTCCGAACCTCCGCCTGGAACCCCTCTAGCGGTCCCTCTTGTCGGCACACTATCCCACTTCATACCACAAGTCAACACCTTCATGGGAATCCATCCCCCACCGAGACACTGCCGTGACAACGGGCCTGCGCGGCGCGGCGCGCAGGCTGCGCCGACCCAGGCGACGCCGGGGTGCGCTCGGCCTGGATGCGATGGCAGATCCAGACCCTGCCGTGAACCGAACCCCGACCCGCAGCGTCGAAGTAGACAGCGGGACGCAAGAGGCGTGAATTGACAGGCGGAGACGGGCCCTGGAGCGGACGTTGCCGTCGGCGAATCGTCGAGGTAGAATCGATTGACGCATTCGCCGACTGGAGGTGGACGACCGCATGACATACAACTGGGCATCGGCTGTAGTCTGGGTACTCGTGCTTGCATTCTTCGTTGTTGTGGCGCTCGGCATCGCTCTCGGAGCGTATGCAGCCAGCAACCTGAAGAAGCACGAGGCTGACTCCCAGAAGTCGTAGACGCACTTCCAGCCACTCCGATTCTGCGACGCCCTCGGTCCCTTGGCCGAGGGCGTTTTGTTTGCGAGGATCTCGCCGTGTGACGAGATCCCGAGATGTGGAGGTCGAGATGTTGTCACGCAAGCCGCTCGCACGAGTACTGATAGTCGTCGGACTCGTCGTCGCCGTGGGGCTGTTGGCCATAGGTACCGGCGTCGCACTGCTCGGCGGCCTGAGCTACATGACAGTAGGGTCATCTAACGTCGAGACCTCGGGCGCCTACGCCCCATCAGTCGCACCGGTCGCTCCCGATGAGATGGCTCAGCGATCGGCCGGCGATGCCTCAGCGGACATGGGCGCCGCGTCCACCGCGGACCCGGTCACCCTGACTGGTGAGCCGATGATCGTCCGCAACGCCATGCTCGACCTGCGGGTCGCCCACGTCGATGACAGCATCGAGGCAGTGCGCGAAAGCGCCAAGCGCCACGACGCCGAAATCACCGAGCTCTGGACTTCGGGCGGCACGCCAGAGGACCCGGTGCTCCCGCTCGGCGAAGGCGGTACTCGAGAAGGCGACCTGACACCTGTCAACGCGAGCGTGACCCTGCGCGTCCCGGCGGACAAGCTCGACGATCTCACCGCTGAGCTGTCCAAGCTCGGTACGGTGCTCTCCCGGTCCGCATCCTCATCCGACGTCACCCAGCCCTATCTCGATCTCTCGGCGAGGTTGCGCAACCTCAAGGCCGAGGAGACCCGGCTGGTCGGCTTCCTCGACAAGACGAACAAGGTGTCGGAGCTGCTCGAGGTCGAGCGCGAGCTCTCGCGCGTGCGCGGCGAGATCGAGTCGATGCAGTCACAGGTCGACTACTACGAGCGTCAGGTCGAGCGCGCCACGCTCATAGTATCGCTCTCCGAGCAGGGGTCGGTTGTGCGCCCGGGCGGACCCGACTGGGGCTTCCTTGACGCGGTGACCGCGGGCTTCCAAGGAGCAGCGGCCGTGCTGCGCTTCCTCATCACCGGCATCATCGCGCTCGTCCCGGTGTTCGCCATCATCGCGGTCGTGTGGCTCGTCGTCCGCGCCATCCGGCGCAGGCGCCGCAACGCCGCCGGTGACGGCGCGGTACCTGGAGCTGATGACGGAGCGGCGTAACGCTTAGGTGGCGCGCTCCGCTTCGCTCGGCCGGGGCGACCGGTGACGGACCGCTCGGATCACGAGCTTGGCGGCGAACAGGATGACGAAGACGGCGACGGCGCTCGCGCCCGGTAGAACCGCCAGCTCGGTCCAGCCGAGCTCGGATCCCCCGGGCGCAGCGGCGCCGCTTGTCACGGTCAGGTAAGCACCAACCACCACGCCGAGGCCGACGCCCAGCGCCGAAGATAGCGATGACAGCGCCGCCCACGCGATGCTGTGCCTGAACGCCTCGGCCCCGCCGGGGGTGGTTTGGGGCCCGTCGGCCAGGCGTTCGGCTACGGGCCCTTGCCCCACCGTCTAGCCCTTTTCCTTGTACGGCTTGCCTACCGCCGCCGGTCCGCGCGCCTTACCCACGACGCCAGCGAGCACCAGGACCGTCAGCAGGTATGGCAGCATCAGGAAGAACTGCGACGGGATCCGGATAACGTCTGAGAAGAGCTGCAACTTGAGCTGCAGCGCGTCGGCAAACCCGAACAGCAGCGAGGCCAAGTAGGCGCCACCGGGAATCCAGCGTCCGAAGATGTTGGCAGCCAGTGCGATGAAGCCTCGGCCGTTGGTCATGTTCTCGGTGAACGAGCCGACCTGTTCGAGCGTCAGGTTCGCGCCCGCGAGACCGCACATCAAGCCGGAGAGCAGGATCGCCATCCAGCGGCCACGCATCACATTGACGCCAACGGTGTCCGCTGCGCGCGGGTGCTCGCCGAGCGCCCGCAGCCGCAGTCCCCAACGCGTCCGGTACATCGCCCACGTCAGGAAGATTGCAGCGAACATAGACAGGTACACGATGGGCGTGTAGCTGAGGAATACCGTGTCAATCCAACGCCACGCGGTGCCCAGAGGTCCTTCTCCGCCCCGCGGCAGCGAGAGCAGCGGACCGAGGCGCTTGACGGCATCCGTCGTGCCCGGGTGCCCAAAGATGGTCTCCATCAGAAAGCCCGTAATGCCGAGCGCCAGAATGTTGATCGCGGTACCGGAGACGGTCTGGTCGGCCCGCAGGTTGACCGAGGCCCACGCGTGAACAGCGGAGAGGATCACCGACGACAGCACGGCGGCGATCATGCCCCACCACACGTTGCCGGTAAGCAGTGCCGCGGTCACCCCGAAGAACGCCGCGACCAGCATCAGGCCTTCCATGGCGATATTTACGATGCCCGAGCGCTCACAGATCGCCGCACCCGTGGCGGCGAGAGCAATCGGAGTCGCGAGGCGCACAGCAGAGGCGAACAGCTCAGGGGTCAGGATCTCAGACAGCATGAGCGGCCTCCTTCCCTGAACGCGAGCGCAACTTGCTTACGGCCCAGGTGACGATCGTCTCAGCGCCAACGAGGAAGATGACGGTACCCTGGATGACGTAGACGACCTTCTGGGATACGCCCGCCTCCAGCTGCATGGTGCCGGCGCCTGCCGAGAGCCCACCAAACAGGATGGCTGCCGCGATCACGCCGAGCGGGTTGTTCTTGGCTAGCAGCGCCACGGCGATTCCAGTGAAGCCGAAGCCCGAGGAGAACTGGTCGAAGAGGCGCCAGTGCACGCCCATGACCTCGACGGCACCAGCGAGTCCGGCGAGCGCGCCCGAGATACACAGCGACTTGACGGTGGTAGCCGCCACCGAGATACCGCCGTTCTCCGACGCCATCGGGTTGAAGCCCACGGCGCGCGCCTCATATCCGAGCACCGTGTATTTGAGGATCCACCAGATGATCACGGCGGCGATGACTCCGAGCACGATGCCGAGGTGCGCTCGGCTGCCCTCAAGGAAGGGCAACAGCTCAGACAGGCGCGGAAGCCTGGCCGAGGGCGCGATCTCCACCGTCTGTGGCACGAGGCCCGGCGCCTTCAGCGGCCCGGTCACGAGCCACGATACGAGGTACCGGCCGATGTAGGAGAACATCATCGTCGTGATGACCTCGTGCGCACCGATGCGCGCTTTCATGAGCGCGGGCACGAACGCCCACGACGCGCCGGCAAGCGCGGCGCAGATGAGCATGATGGGCACGGCTGCGATCCAGGGCAGCCCTCCCACCTGCACTCCGATGAACGCGGCGGCCAGACCTCCCATGAAGAGCTGGCCCTCGGCGCCGATGTTGAAGAGTCCGGAGCGGAAACCGTAGGCGACAGCCAGTCCGGTGAACACCAGCGGGGTGGCCCGCAGGAGCGTCTCACCTATCTGGCGAACGCCGCCGAACGCTCCTGAGAACATCGCCGAGAATGCCGCAACGGGCGACTTGCCCGCGGCGAGGATGACGATTGAACCGATCACGATGGCGATTGCGACGGAGATGAACGGGGTCGCAACGCGCAGGATGCGATCGAGCTGCTGCTGCTCCAGCACGAAGCGCTTCTCGAGTGTCTCACGCGCCGGCGGCTTGGGTGCGGGCGTCCGGTCGTTGTTGACGGGGGCGCGGTCAGGCATCGGCGTCTCCCTCCAGAGCCGAAGATGTTTCGAGCGCAACGGCTTGCGCCGCATCAACCGGCTCCCCCTTGCCACCGGTCATGTAGTAGCCGAGCACCTCTTCGGTCGCCTCATCCGCGCTGAACTCAGCAACGACACGGCCCTCGTACATGACGAGGATCCGGTCGGACAGCGACAGTATCTCCTCCAACTCGAGGCTGCTCAGCAGAATTCCTTTGCCCGAGGCGCGCTCGGCAAGAATCTGCCTGTGCACGAACTCGATCGCACCGACGTCCAGGCCGCGGGTGGGCTGTGCCGCGATCAGGAACTCAGGGTCGCGCGCGAGTTCGCGGGCGACCACGACCTTCTGTTGGTTACCGCCGGACAGGTTCGCCGTGATCACGTGCGCGCCGGGCGTGCGGATGTCGTAATCGGCGATGCGCTTCACGGCTTCGCGCTCCATGACCTGCCGCTTAAGCATCCCGTAGCGCGAGTACGGTTCACGCTTCTGGTCACCCAGCGCGAGGTTCTCGACCAGGTCGAAGTCGAGGACGAGCCCGCGCCGGTGCCGGTCCTCAGGGATGTGAGAAACACCCGCGGCGATGGTGGAGTCAGTCGTTGTGCGCGTGATGTTCTTGTCGCGCAGCATCACGGTGCCGGCTACTGGACGGCGGAGTCCCATGATGGCGTCCACGAGTTCACTCTGGCCGTTGCCCGCGACGCCGGCGATGCCGACTACCTCGCCCTCACGCACCTCGAACGAGACCCCGCGTACCGCGGGAAGCTTGCGGTCGTCGAGCACCTCGAGGTCGGTCACGCGCAGTATCGTGTCGCCAGGTTCGCGCGGCTCTCTGTCCACGCGCAGCACGACGTCTCGCCCGACCATCATCTTGGCGAGCGACTGCTCGCTGCATGCATCCGGTGACGTCTCCCCCACCACGCGACCATTGCGCATGACCAGAATGTGGTCCGAGAAGGCCATGACCTCCTCGAGCTTGTGAGTGATGATCACGACGGCGAGGCCGTCGGCGACGAGCCCTCTTACGATGTCGAAGAGCTCGCGTACCTCCTGGGGGGTGAGCACGGCGGTCGGCTCGTCGAGGATGAGGATCTTGGCTTCTCGGTAGAGCGCCTTCAATATCTCGACGCGCTGCTGGGAGCCGACGGACAGGTCCATGATGCGCGCGTCAGGGTCGATCTCGAGGCCGTAGCGCTCGGACAGGCCGATGACTGCCGAGCGGGCCGCCTTGCGGTCGATGACCCCCAGCACGGAGGTCGGCTCGTTGCCCAGGATGATCGACTCGGTGACCGTGAGTGGCTCGGCGAGCATGAAGTGCTGGTGCACCATGCCGATGCCGAGCGCGATGGCGTCACGGGGGTTGCGGATCTGGACAGGCTCTCCACCCACGAGCACCTCACCCGCGTCCGCCTCAAGCAGCCCATAGGCCACATTCATGAGCGTGGACTTGCCGGCGCCGTTCTCGCCGAGAAGCGCAACGACCTCACCGGGGTGCACAGTGAGTGAAACATCCTGATTGGCAATTACGCCGGGAAACGTCTTGGTGATTCCGCGCAGCTCCAGAGCGGGCACGCCTGCCCGCGCATCAGAATCGGGCAGCGCACAGACCGGGGCCGGTTCGTCGACCATGGATACTCCCGTCACAGGAAGTGTCCCGGCCGAAGCGCGTACGCTCCGGCCGGGACTGAAGCTCTCTTACAGGTGACTACTCGCTCGGAACGGTGACGGAACCGGCGACGATGTCGGCGGTGGCCTTCTCGACCGCAGCCTTGATGTCGTCCGGCATCTTGCCGTCCCACTCGTGCCACTCGGCGAGGCCAACGCCCTCTTCGGCGAGGCCGAACACCATGTTCGAGCCACCAGCCATGGTGCCGTCAACGGCAGCCTTGATGGTGTCGAACACAGCGTTATCAACGCGCTTGATTGCCGAGGTGATGATGGTGTCACCAGGGTTGGTCAGCGTGTTGTACTGGTCGGCGTCAACGCCGATGAAGAGCGCGCCCTCGTCCTGGCAGGCCGTGAACGAGCCGGCACCAGTCTGACCAGCGGCCGCGAAGATGATGTCCGCGCCGGACTCGATCATCGCCTTGGCGGTCTCGGCACCCTTCTGCATATCGGTGAAGGAGCCGGTGTAGACAGCCTTGACCTCGATCGCCGGGTCAACGGACTTCACGCCGGCCTCGAAGCCGATCTTGAAGCGCTGAACAGCCGGGACTTCCATGCCGCCGACGAAACCGACGACCTTCTTGTCGTTGATGCGATCATCGACGTCAGTGCGAGTGGTGAGCATGCCGGCCACGACACCTGCGAGATAGGCGGCTTCCTGCTCCTTGAAGTTCAGACCGATGACGTTCTCGGCAACCGGCTCCTCAAAGAAGATGTCGATGCCACCGAAGGTCACGTCGGTGTACTGCGGGGCCAGCTTGATGACCGAGTCGGTCATCAGGAACCCGACGGCGAAGATCGGGTTGAAGCCGGCGTTCACCAGCTGGGTGATGTTGTTCTCATAGTCGGTCTGCTCTTTGGACTCCAGAACCTGGATCTCGACGCCGAGCTCCTCCTCAGCGCGCTGCAGGCCAGCGTAGGAGAGGTCGTTGAACGACTTGTCCCCCAAACCGCCGACGTCGGTGACCATGGCGGCCTTGACGTCGGTCGTGGGCGCCTCAGGCGCCACCGGCTCTGTGGGCTCTTCCTTTGCACAGCCACCCGCGAGTGCGCCTACAAGCGCGAGCGCGAGCGTCAGTGCGACAAGCTTGCTCCACTTCGTTCTCACTCTTGACTCCCTCCTTTATTCACGGAACCTGCCCTCTCCATACATTCTAGCCCAGTCTCGGCTGCTACACACGCCGTTCATCGTTATTGATACCCCACGCCCATGCGCTCCATTTGCCGTCTGTCGCATCCAGCGCACCTTTCATCTTCATCGCCGAACGCGTCACCGCATCCGGGCCCTAGGATGCGTCGACAGGTACTCCTCGCGCATATGTCCACGATCCACATGCGTATACACTTGCGTGGTCGATATATCCGCGTGGCCGAGCAGCTCCTGCAGCACCCTCAGGTCCGCGCCGCCCTCGAGGAGGTGCGTCGCGTAGGAATGGCGCAGCGTGTGCGGGTGCAAGCCCTCGAGACCGACTCGCCCGCCGTACTCGCGCACCATCCGGTACACCGCCTGCCGAGAAAGCCTCCCTCCCCTCGCGTTGAGGAACAGCGCCGAGGTGGCAGCGATGCTGCGCTTGGGCCGCAGGAACGGGCGCCCGGACCCGATGTACGCACGCACCGCGTGCGCCGCAATCCCGCCCACCGGCACCATGCGCTCCTTGTTCCCCTTGCCGAGCACCCGGACGAAACCGCCGTCCAGGTCGATGTCTCCCGTGTCGATCCCGACGAGCTCGCCCACGCGCACGCCACACCCGTAGAGCGTCTCGAGAATCGCCCGGTCCCTCAGGCCGAGCGGGCCATCGGGAAACGGCTGGGACAGCAGCTTGTCCGCATCATCGATCGAGATCACGTCGGGTAGGCGCTCCGGGACCTTGGGCAGCGGCAAACGCGACGTCGGGTGGTTCTCGGTGAGCCCCTCTCGGACGAGGAACTTGTGGAACCCCTTGACTGCGGCGACCTTGCGCTCGATCGAAGACGGCGAGAGGCCGCGTGCGCGAAGGGAGGCGATAAAGGAAGTGACGTCCTCGCGGCGGATGCGATCGGGCTCGGTGAGGGAGCGCTCGGCGAGGAAGGTGCCGTATTCGCCGAGGTCACGGCCGTAGGCAAGAAGAGTGTTGGATGACGCGCCGCGCTCGACGGCGAGGTGATTCAGGTAATCGTCGATGTAAGCCCTCACACTCACATGATAGCCCAGCGCAAGGCCGCTGCGGGCGAATCGGCGGCGCTTGGGCGCAGGGTCGCGGCGCACGCACAGCAAAGGGGCCGCCTCTTTCGAGACGGCCCCTGGCGTGACTGTAGGCGCCCGGTGGCGCGGCGGCCGGCTAGAGCACCGACTCCAGCGGGGTGTACTCAAGGCCGTGAGCCGTGGCAACCGGCTCGTAGACGACCTTGCCGTCTACCACGTTGACGCCCTTGGCGAGCGACGCGTCGCAGCGCACGGCGTCTTTCCAGCCCTTGTCGGCGATGGCGAGACCCTGGCGCAGCGTGGCGTTGGTCAGGCCCAGCGTCGAGGTATTGGGAACCGCACCCGGCATGTTGGCGACACCGTAGTGCAGGACGTCGTCCACGAAGTAGGTCGGGTCGGCGTGGGTCGTCGGGTGCGTGGTCTCGATGCAGCCACCCTGGTCGACGGAGACGTCAACGACAACGGCGCCCTTCTTCATCGAGGGGAGCATCTCGCGCGTGACAAGCCACGGCGTCTTGGCGCCCGGCAGCAGCACGGCACCGATGACGAGGTCGGCAGTGGCCACGATCTCCTCGACGTTGTGACGCGAGGAGTACAGAGTCCGCATCCGGTTGCCCCAGACCAGGTCGAGCTGGCGGAGGCGCTCGAGGTTGACATCCATGATCGTGACGTCAGCACCCATGCCCATGGCGACGTACGCGGCGTTGGTACCAACCACGCCACCGCCGAGAACGACGACCTTGGCCGGCAGGACGCCGGGGATGCCGCCCATCAGCGTGCCGCGGCCACCGTTCGGCTTCTGCAGGTAGGCGGCGCCGACCTGAGCGGCCATGCGGCCGGCAACCTCGGACATCGGCGCGAGCAGCGGGAGCGTGCGGTTGGGCAGCTCGACGGTCTCGTACGCGATGCCGACGACTCCGGACTTCAGCAGGCCCATGGTCTGAGCGTGGTCGGGGGCGAGGTGCAGGTAGGTGTAGAGGATCTGGCCCGGGCGCAGCATCTCAATCTCGACGGCCTGCGGCTCCTTGACCTTCACGATCATCTCGGCGCGCTCGAAGACCTCGGCCGCAGTCTCGACGAGCTCAGCGCCCGCTCCGGCGTACTCAGCGTCCTCGAACGACGAACCGAGACCGGCGGACTTCTCGACCAGAACCTGGTGACCATGGGCGACGAACTCCTTGACGCCGCCCGGCGTCATGCCGACGCGAAACTCGTTGTTCTTGATCTCTTTCGGTACTCCGATGATCACGCGCTGCTCCTTCCGAGTTTGGAAAACGCTCCCAGGCCCGCTCAGTCATGATGTCCGCACGGTATTCCACGCGGGGAATGGATGAACCGCCACAAGTGTACCGCTCGCAGAGGTTCCTGCAACGCTCGGAGTGCATGACGGTACTGCCGTATTGGATACTCTCGACCCTAACCAAGAATGCCGAGCGCCATGCGTGATGCAATATCGCCCGCTGCATAGGCTGCCGAGAAGAACGCCGGGTCCTCAGCGGGTCCACGCCCCATCGTCGTCACTTCAATCCCACGTAGAGCTGGTGACGGCAGGGTTCCGTACTCTGAGGTGACGAACCGGTGCGTGGCCTCGAGCCCACTCGCACCGACCTGTTCGCGTATCGCATCCGAAAGATCTTCACGCAGCGTGGGCAGTGCGACCACCGCGGAGGACACGGCGATCGTGCCGAGCGCGGTGAGCGTGTGATGGCTCACTCCACGGTGCCGAGGACGGCTGTCCGCGAACGACATCCGCACGCACGCCACCGGGCGCCCGGCCACAGCGGCCGCCGCGTTGATGGCCTCCCCTTGCGCGATGCCACCGTGGCCGAACGGCGTGGACGTCCCCGCCACTCCCGGGCCGATCGCGACGATTGCGATGTCGGCGCCTAGCACATGCTTCGCCGCAAGCAGTCCGGAGTGAGTCGTGACGGCCTCGATCATGCCGCCGAACGACTGCCCACAGGTGACCGTCGCATCCAGTAGGCCGGCCTTCAGGCTGCCCGCAGCGATATCGGATAGTGCGCAGGCCAGAGCGGCCTGGTCGGTCATGCAGTAGACCACGCGCAGCGACTCGTCGGCATGCTTGATCGCCGCAGCAACGAGCGGCACCTGGCTGTGCAGCCCGCAGCAGACAACGGGCATCCCATCTGCCGAGATAGCCTCGGCCATCACCTCGTGATGCGGCGACTCGGGGGCCTCGACGCTCATGACGTCGCGTTGTAGCGGTGAGTAGCGGAGCTTCATGACGTGGCCGCCGCTCGGGTCGTCGAGCGCGACCCCGCTTGCCGAGGAGTCCTCGGCCGAGCCGGCACGCGCCACGACGAAGTGAGCACCGCCGGTTCCAAGCCCAAGCTCGACGGCTGTCGTGTTGAGCAGCACGCGGTCGCCCGGGCTGCACCGACCGGAAAGTGCCGGGTAGCAGACTGCACGAGCTGGGGTCGCGCCTTCATCGGGCGTCACGAGCAGCCGCTGCAGATCCGCGCGTTCGCGCTCGATCGAGTCGACGCTGCCCCAGACGAGCTTCACTGCGAAGCGCCCCCGGTGTCGGAGGTGCCGAGCCGGCGGGCAACCGCCACGCACAGCGACGCGAGACTCTCGATGTCTGCGACGGCGATCTGTTCGCCGGTACCGTGGACTCCCTGCATCCCGCAGGACAAGGCGACGGTCGGCACGCCGAGCGCCGTGATCACGTTCGCGTCGCTCCCCCCGCCCGTGTGCGCGAGCCGGGGGGTCAGCCCCACATCGGCGCAGGCTGCGGCGACCACAGTCACCGCCGGCGAGTCCTCGGCAAGTTCAAAGCCTTCGTACTCGAGTTCCCAGTCGACGTGCACGATGCCCGAGAGCTCCTCGGCGGCACTGCGGATCGCGGCGTCCATCTCGGCACGCACGGCCTCGACAGTCTCGCGGTCGCGGGAGCGGCACTCGCCGGTGATCTCGGCCATCGCGGCTATCACGTTATTTGCCACGCCACCCGAGATGGTACCGACGTTCGCGGTGGTCTTGGAGTCGATGCGACCGATGCGCATCGCGGCGACGGCGTTGGCCGCCATCGCAATCGCCGAGACACCCGCCTCGGGCTGGACGCCCGCGTGGGCAGCACGCCCCTCGAACCGCGCCTTGAAGGTGTAGTGGGTTGGAGCGCCGATGATGATGCCGCCCGGCGCGCCATCGGCGTCGAGCACGAGGCACACGTCGCCGCTCGCGTCCGCGGCGGCGAGCGCCTTGGCGCCCCGCAGCCCGACCTCTTCCTGCACCGTGAACACGCAGCGCACCGTGGGGTGCTCCTCGCCGGACTCGGCCAGCCTGCGCACGCACTCAATTGCTGCTGCTAGACCCGCCTTGTCGTCCGCGCCAAGAACGGTCTCCCCCGCCGAGAAGACCACGCCGTCATCTACGACGGGCTCCACACCCCGGCCCGGCTCCACCGTGTCGAGGTGGGCCGAGAGCACGAGTGTCCCGGGAAGCCTGCCCTTGAGCTCGGCGATAAGGTTGCCCGTGTCCGAGCCGGTCGCTTCGGCGGTGTCGTCGTAGCGCACCTCGCAGCCGGCCGCCTCAAGCGCGCGCGCGCAGTACTCGGCGACGGCAGCCTCCTCGCGGGAGGGGCTGTCAATGCGGACCAGCTCAAGAAAGGTATCGAGAACCCTCGATGAGCTCATCTCAGGCATGCTTCTCGTTCTTGTACCGGACCGCGGCACCGATGAACTCGCGGAACAGCGGCGCGGGGCGAGTCGGGCGGCTCTTGAACTCAGGGTGACCCTGATTGCCGACGAACCACGGGTGGTCCGGGATCTCGATCATCTCGACGAGCTTGCCGTCGGGAGAGACGCCCGAAATCACGAGGCCGGCCTCGACCAGCTTATCGCGGTACGCGTTGTTGACCTCGAAGCGGTGACGGTGGCGCTCGTAGATGACCTCTTCACCGTAGGCTTCCCAGCCCTTGGTCCCTGGGACGACCTTGCAGGGGTACGAACCCAGGCGCATGGTTCCGCCCATGTCCGAGAGCCCGTGTTGCTCGCCCATTAGGTCGATGACTGGGTGCTCGCTCACCGGGTCGAACTCGCTGGAGTTGGCACCTTCGAGCCCCGCGACGTGACGGGCGAACTCGGCGACGGCGACCTGCATGCCCAGGCAGATGCCCAGGTACGGCACACCGTTCTCGCGCGAGTAGCGCACCGCGCGGATCTTGCCCTCGATCCCGCGCACGCCGAACCCGCCGGGCACGAGGATGCCGTCCATCTCTGCGAGCACGTGGTCGACCTCTTCAGGCGTGATGGACTCGGCGTCCACCCAGTGGATATTCACCTTGTGGTCGTGGTAGATGCCAGCGTGGTCGAGAGCCTCGTTCACCGAGAGGTACGCGTCGGGCAGCTGCACGTACTTGCCGACGAGCCCGATGTTGATCTCGTCGGAAAGCGAACCTGCGCGCGCGACGAAGGCGTCCCACTCGGCCATATCAGGCGAGCCGCATTCGAGCTCCAGGCGGTCGATGACCATCTCATCGAGCTGCTGGGCGTAGAGGTTCTCGGGAACTGCGTAGATGGACCGGGCGTCAATCGCCGAGACGACCGCCTTGGGGTCCACGTCGCAGAAGAGTGCGATCTTGCGGCGGATCGAGGCGTCGATCGGCCGGTCGGAGCGGCACACGATGAAGTCGGGCGTGATACCGATCGAGCGCAGCTCCTTCACGGAGTGCTGGGTCGGCTTGGTCTTGAGCTCTGAGGAGGCCGCGATATAGGGCACGAGCGTCACGTGGATGTAGCAGACGTTCTCGCGGCCCTTGTCCTTGCGCATCTGGCGAATCGCCTCGAGGAACGGCAGCGACTCGATGTCGCCCACCGTGCCGCCGACTTCGGTGAGGATGACGTCGGGCTGGGTCTGCTCGGCGAGCCGGTTGATGCGCTCCTTGATCTCGTTGGTGACGTGCGGGATTACCTGCACGGTACCGCCGAGGAAGTCGCCGCGGCGCTCCTTGCTGATGAGCGTCTGATAGACCGAACCGGCGGTGACGTTGCTGTCGCGAGAGAGAGACTCGTCGATGAAGCGCTCGTAGTGGCCGAGGTCGAGGTCGGTCTCGCCGCCGTCATCGGTGACAAAGACCTCGCCGTGCTGGAACGGGCTCATGGTGCCCGGGTCAACGTTGAGGTACGGGTCCAGCTTCTGAATCGTGACCTTGAGGCCCCGCGACTTCAGCAGCCTGCCGAGTGATGCAGCGGTGATGCCTTTCCCAAGCGAGGAGACGACCCCTCCGGTAACGAAAATGTGCTTCGTCATGAGCCTCTATCGACTTCCCTTCTGATTCGCGGCCGACCCTGCTGTCAACGATACTACTCGGGGCTGTCACCGTGGGGCGGAACCTCGCCCTCACCGCGTCGCCGCGACCGTGGTGCGCGTGACGCGATCTGCTCGGCGTCAAGCCTCCCCCACGCATCGAAACGCCTGAGTATCGGCGTACGTGCGATGACCTCCGAAAACGACATCCGCTCGCTCGCCAGGTTCAGGGCGAGCACGAGCAGGAGGTAGACGACAATCCCCCATAGCGGCAGCGCAAGCACGATGAAGAAGCCGGCGACCACACCTGCGGCATTCGCTCCTGCATCGCCGAGCATCCCGCGCTCGCCGAGATCGTAGGGCCAGGCAGCAATCGCCGGGCCGAGCAGGAAGATGAGGTACACGACCAGACCGCCGAGCGTCGGCAGGTCAGGCAATGAGCGCAGCACGACGGTGGCGACGATCGCGCTCAGAAGCAGGGCCACTACCACGAGCACCGAGTAGACTTTCAGCGCCCTTCCGGGCCGCAGGTCGGTGAGATTGAGCAGGTTAGCGGTAAGCGCGATGGCTGCTCCGGGTATGAGTGCCACGATGAAGGCGAGCCAGCCGCCCGCCGTGCCCGCGGGAAGCGACTCAGAACCCATCCCGACTGTGAGGGCGGCGACGTAGCTTACGAGCGAAATCCCGAAGAGCTTCAAGCCGCCGGTAGTGAGCCGCCCGCTCGCAAGCGCCTTCAGATGGCCACGGAAGCCCTTCTCGGCAGAGGTCCCGTACGCGTCGTCGATGAGCCCTAGTGCGAACGCCGCCAATGCGAGGACCGCCGCGAGGGGCACCGGTGAGAGCTGCATAGTGAACAACGACCCGCGCACGATGTCGCCGACAACGGCACTGATGGCCCAGAGCAGCCACACGATGCCGAGCCCGGCAAATACCGGGCGGCCTCGGTAGTTCTCGGCGCGGGGGCCTTCCTCAAGCGACCGGGCGAGCATCCGAATGCCGATCGCGGGAAACGCGAACCCGAATACCACAGCGATCAGAATGCCTACGAGAAACTCGGTCATGAGGCACTCTCCTCTGAAACACGCAGGGTGCTCTGACGCGCGAGCAGCAACCATGCGATCGCGACGCCCACGTAGAAGAACTCGAGTGCGGGGATCACGATGCCGGAGTCTTCGGTGAAGTAAGCGGCCACGCCCGCGATGAGTGAGACGGTGATCGCATCGGCGAACGCGGGGTTATCGGCGAGTACCTCGGCGAAGTCACCGGTCGGACGCCAGCGCATCACGCCGAGGAACGCAAGCGTGGCGATGAGGATGTAGGCCCAGTTGGTGCGGGTAAGCACTCGCAGGTTCGTCTCGGCCTTTCGGACGACGATTGTGACCAGCTCACCCGGACCGCCGGCGAGCGCGCTCTGGATGGCCCTGGCGAGGTGCGTCTGCGCTCCGCCACCAAGAATGTCGATAGCAGCAAAGATGCCCACAACCGCCACAACCGCGGCGAAGACGCCCAGCACGAGCTTCCAGGTCAGCTTGTGGCCGTTCATGAGCACGTAGGCGAGGCCGAAGCCCACCATGCCCCATGCGACAACGCCCACGTTCGCGCCCCAGAACGGCGCTGCGGCTGTGCCGATCATGAGCACGGCCAGAACCGGCAAGCCGATGCGCTTGCCCCACTTGGCGAGACGCCCGCCCTCGAACTCGTCGAACAGCAGCGCGGCCCCGACGATCGCCGCGCCGAACATGATCGCGGCGGCCTCGTTACCCATGCCGTAGAAGCGAGCCGCCAGAAGCGGCGAGTACCCGAAGAAGTTGGTGAAGGACGCCGGTCCGCCGAGGAACTGGTCAACAGCGAGTACCGCAACGGTCACAAGGCACAGCACCGCGACCGGCACGCTTGAGCGCGTGTATCTCCAGATCGCGAGCGAGATCAACCACAACACGGTCGCGGTACCAAGCAGCGCCACGATCGCGCTCGTCGAGGTCTCCGGCCGAGGAACCACCAGGAACATCAACCACGAAGAGACCGGCACGGCAAGCGCGTAGAGCAGAGCGACCTTGAGCGAGGTGGACCAGGCCCTCCAGAGCCGGTCGGACCACGCATGTGCGCGGAACAGCGCGAACGCGGTCAGCACGAGCGCGAGCACTGTGAGCGCCACGAAGGTGTTCACGACACCCGGCTTGGCCGAGTCCACAGCTACAGCCGTCTGGTTCAAGCGAGCGACCGTATCCATGCGCGACTCGAGCGATGCCGGCGCCGGCACTTCGCGCATGGCGTTGCCGAGCACCTGCACCGGGCGCTCAAGGCCAAGGGAGTCAAGCACCGTCGCAGTAACGTCCAGGTTGGTCACGAGCCCGGTGCGCTGCGTCGAGTTCGAAGTCACGAACCCACTCAGCCGGCCGGAACCGCCGCCGATGATGATCGGGCCTAGTCCCTCGGCATCTCCCTGCTCGGGGTCGCCGGTGGACTGCGAGACCACCATGATCGTCGCGTCGGGGAACCTGCCCTCGGCCATCGCGACCACGCGGTCGAGGGTGGCTAGCCCGCGGGCGCGGTGCTGCTCGTAGATCGCATCGGTCACCTGGCCGCGGAACTTCATCGCGCGGTACGAGTCGCCCGCGTCAAGTACGACAAGCGAGGGGCCGCTCTCGGCGTCGACCTTATCGGCGACCTCGTCGAGCGCTGCGGCGAACGCCTCCGGATCCGTCTCGATGCCGAAGGGCGCGTTCGGATCCTCGCGGATCAGCCGCATCGAGATGTCGCCGTACATGACGAGCCCGGCGTCGTCCATCGCGGCAAGCGCGGCCGGACGCACCTTGCGCTGCTCGCCGGTCACGTACCCGACGTCGGAGTTGCCGATCGCGGCCGTCAGTCCGCCGGCCTCGACCACGGCCTGGCCAAGCGTGCCGAGGCTCGTCTCGTAGGAGCGCTCATCGTTCAGGCGCTGGGTCATCGGCATGCCGAGGAAGACGACGCGCTGCTCGCCCACCATCTCGCCGGTGGTGCGCTGGAACGCCTCGGCTGCGGTGCCGACCTCGTAGCGCTCGTTCACTGAGTACGCGGCCGGCGCCAACGAGTGCGCGACCGCCCAGGACCCGGCCGAGATGCTCAGCGCGCCCTCAAGCGGCGAGCCCCGCTCACCGGACTGCCGAGCACGGCTGCGCGCGTTGACGGCACCCACCGCACCGTCCTCGGCGAGCGACCAGATGGCCGGTGTCGAGGTGGCGGAGATGTCAGCCCAGTCGAGGTACGGAGCGAGGATGAGGACGACGCTGTGCTCGCCCGAGGCGGCTGCGGAGGCGGATGAAGTGGTGGCGAGGCACCCCGCGGCAATGGCGGCGAGTACCGCTACTGTGATCAATAGGCGTCTCATCCGACCACATGATAGCGGATGTCGGGCCACGCTTGGGGTGACGTTGCGGTGACGTTGTCCACCACCGCACCGGGCCCGCCGCCGGTTTCGGTACACTTTACGCAGCTCTTCGGCAGTATCGGCCCCGCATCGGCGCCGGTATCCGCGTGAAGAGAAGACCGCTGCCGAGAAGGTCCGGCAGCGACTCGCTAAGGGGTGCCCCATCAGCAAGCCGTCCGTAGCCCGGTCAACCGCAACGATGTCGGTGGCCACCGCCCTCTCGCGCGTGACCGGATTCGTCCGCACGTGGGCTACCGCATACGCGCTTGGGGCCACGGCGCTTGCTGCCTCCTACAACGTCGCCAACAACATCCCCAACATGATCTTCGAACTGGTGGCGGGCGGGATCCTCTCGGCGCTCTTCATCCCGACATTCCTCGAGGTCCGGGAGCAGGAAGGCGAACAGGCGGCCTGGCGCTTCGCGAGCCACGTGTTCAACCTGTCGGTGCTCGCGCTCGGAGTCGTGGCTCTCATCGGAATCCTCATCCCGCAGCCGTTCGTGTGGACGCAGACGTTCCGGCTGCCTGCCGAGAGCGCCGCGGGTGTGCGCGACCTGGCCGCGTTCTTCTTCCGCATCTTCGCGATCCAAGTCGTGATCTACGGCGGCGGCATGGTCGTCCAGGGGCTGCTGAACGCCAAGCGCAAGTTCCTGTGGGTCGCGCTCGGGCCGGTCTTCAACAACCTCGTGGTGATCGCGACGATGCTGGCGACCAAGGCCATCGGCGCCGACACCACGCTCGGACTCGCTGTGCTTGCTGCGGGCACCACGCTCGGTGTGGTCGCGATGTTCGCGGTGATGGTTCCGGACATGCGGAAGGTCGGGTTCCGCTACACCCCCGAGCTCGGGCTCTCCGACGCTCACGTGCGCCGCATGCTCGTGCTTGCGCTGCCCGCTCTGCTCTACGTCGTCACGAACCTCGTCGCCGTCTCCTTCCGCAACGCTTCGGCATTCGCGGTCTCCGAGAACGGCCCGTCGATCGTCATGTACGCGTGGAACTTCTACCAGCTCCCCTACGGCGTCCTTGCGGTGGCCTTGGCGACCGCGGTCTTCACCGAGCTGGCCGAGGCAGCCGGCAAACGCGACATGTCCGCGTTCAAGCGCCACCTGTCCTTCGGGCTGCGCACCACTGGCGTGCTGATCCTGCCGTCTGCGGCTGCGCTGATTGTGCTCGCGCGCCCCCTGGTGTCGCTCTACCGCGTCGGAGCGTTCACCGCCGACGCGGTAGACCCGGTCGCCTCGGCGCTGCGCCTGTGGGGTATCACGCTCATCTTCTACGCGGCCATGATGTTCGTGCTGCGCTGCTTCTACTCGCTCAAAGACACAAAGACGCCGGCACTCGTGAACCTCTTCGCCACGTTCGCCCAGGTGGGCCTATACCTCACGCTCACTACCGGCGTGGGTAGCTGGACGGGCCTCGGCATCGACGGCATACCTGTTGCCGATGCAATCTTCTACGTGACCATGCTCGTGGCGCTCGTGGCGCTGCTGCGCAAGAAGATCGGCAGCTTCGACCTTTCGAGCGTGCTCACGACCTTCGTGCGGATGACGATCGCTTCGGCGCTCGGTGGCGCAGCGGCCTTCGGCGTGCTGTGGCTGCTCGAACCGCGCACCGCTGGCCTCACGGGCTCCGTCATCCAGGTGCTCGCAGGGGGCGTCGCCTGCTTCGGCGTCGCGCTTGTTGCCGGCAGCGTGCTCGGCGTGCGCGAGGTCGCCTCCGTCACCTCGCTCGTCGGCCGCATCTTCTCCCGTCTCGTGCCGAGAAACCTGAGGAGCTAGCGTGGACATCGCCGTTCTCATCCCCGCTCACGAGGAGGCCGAGCGCATCGCCGCGACCGTTGAGGCAGCCCGCGCGATTCCCGGCGTCACGCGCGTCGTGGTCGTTGACGACGGCTCGCGAGACGACACTGCCGATGCCGCGGATGCGGCAGGCGCCAAGGTCGTGCGGCTCGTCTTCAACGTCGGCAAGGGCGCGGCGCTCGAGGCTGGAGCCGCACGCGTCTCCGGCGCCGACATCGTCGTGCTGCTCGACGGCGATCTCGGCGAGACCGCCGCGCAGGCAGAGGCCCTGCTCGCGCCCGTGGTCGCCGGCGACGCGGACATGACGATCGCGACCTTCCCCCGCCCTGCCGGCAAGGCCGGGTTCGGGCTCGTGAAGGGGGTGGCGCGTTTCGGGATCGCGCGCATGGGCGGCGGTTGGCTGGCCGAGGCGCCGCTCTCAGGCCAACGCGCGATGACGCGCGAGTGCTTCGAGGCGGTTCGGCCGTTCGCCAGCGGCTACGGCGTCGAGGTCGCGCTCTCCGTGCGCGCACTGCGCCGAGGATTCCGACTCGCCGAGGTGCCGACGACGATGACGCACGCCGCCACCGGCCGCGACCTTAAGGGCTTCGTGCACCGCGGACGGCAGTTCGTCCACGTGAGCATCGCGCTCCTCAAGCTCGCGTTCGAGCCTGGACCCATAGACGGTTAGTCTACTGACTACTCCAGCACCACCTGCGGGAAGAGCCCGCTGGCTGCCGAAGCCGTCCCATAGTACGCCGGCTCCGAGCCCGAGAGCAGCGCGATGAGCGTGTACCGGCCAACCTGCGTGCCGAGCGTGTCCAACGCGCCGACCTCGGCAGCTGCGGCCGCGGCGGCCACACCCGTGTCGTTCTCGGCGGTCTGAGCTCCGATGCCCGGCATGTTCGCGCCCTTCGCGGCCACGGCCAGCGCGACTCCTGCGCGGTCGACCTTTCCGTCGGGAGCGGCGGTCGTGACAAGCCCGCTCGCCGAGGTACCGTCGGCCAACCCGGAGACGCTGATCACACCCGCCTCGACGAGCCCTGTGGTGACCGGCCGAGCGGTCATCGGCACCGACCACTCGGCGGCGAGAGCGGCGCTCAGTGACTCGAGCGGCCGCTCGGGATCGGGCGCCAGCTCGGTAACGCGCTCCCGGTACTCCTCGTCTTCAAGCCCCAGCCCGGGCTGAAGGATCGTCACGACCGCCACCGCGCCGCCGGCGGACTCGATCGCCTCCTGCGCGGGAGCGAGCCCCTCCTGGCGCCCCCCATTCACAACTACGATCACGGTGCGCTCGGCGAGCCGTTCGGCGCTCCACGCGTCCACGAAGCCTGATGAGAACGCACCGAGCTGGTTGTTGCGCGCTTCGAGCTCGACGTTCTCATCATGCAGCCTGTTGAACTCGTCGCGCAGTCCCTGGACGAGCGCTGCGGACTGCTGCTCGAACGTGCCTGTGTTCACGACGAGCCCGCCGAGCACAAGCCCGATCGCGAGCGCGAGGAACACCGAGACGAGCGATGCGATGTGGTAACGGAGGTTGTACACGAGCGCAACCTTTCCTCGGCTAGAGTCCGATCTGCGTCCGGATGCGTAAGACGATCAGCTCGATGAATGCACGGACTTCGGGTGAGATGAGCACGACGGCGCTGATCACAGCCAGCGCTCCAAGCGCGATGAACACGAGGTGCGACGGCCCGATCGAGGACCGGTAGAGCTTGTTGACGCCCTTGGCATCAACAAGTTTGGGGCCGACCTTGAGCCGGACGAGGAACGAGGACGCCATTCCCTTGCGCCCCTTGTCCAGGTACTCCACGAGATTGGCATGCGTTCCGAGCGCCACGATCAGATCGGCGCCCGACTCCCAGCCTAGCAGGAGCGCGAGGTCCTCGCTCGTGGCCGAGAGTGGCCAGACGTGTGCGCGGTCCTCAAGCCCAAGTTCGCGGATACGCTCCATACCGGGCGCGCGGCCGTCGGCATACGCGTGGACGACGAGCTCGGCGCCGCTTCTGAGCGCCTCGTCGGTGACCGAGTCCATGTCGCCCACGATGATGTCGGGCTTGAACCCCGCCTCGATGATAGCGTCGGCTCCTCCATCCACGCCGATGAGCACCGGGCGCATCTCTCGGATGTAGGGCTTGAGCGCGTTGATGTCCTCTTTGAAGTCGTACCCGCGCACGACCGCAAGCACATGTCGCCCGTGGATCTCGGTCTTGACCGGCGGGACCCACATCTCATCAAGCAGGATGTCGCGTTCCTGGTCCAGGTACTCGATGGTGTTGCGCGCGAACTTGTCGAGCTGGTCCTCGAGCCCGGCCTTGGCGGCCTCCATGCGAGCCTCGATCTCGCTGACCGAGAGCCGCTCGCCCTTGCCGCAGAGCTTGCCGTCGAGCAGGATCTCATCGCCTTCGACGACGAGCTGGTCCCCCTCTTTGACGCACTCGAAGATTCCGGGGCCAACGTTGTCGATGAGCGTGACACCGCCACGCGTGAGCAGCAGCGGGCCCACGTTCGGGTACGCGCCCGATATGGACGGCGAGGCATTGATGACGACCTCGACACCGGTGGCGACAAGCGCCTCGGCGCTCACGCGGTCCATGTCGACGTGGTCGATGATCGCGATGTCGGCCGAGGTCAGCCGCTTCACGAGATCCTTCGTGCGCTTGTCGAGTTTCGCTGTGCCCTGATGGCGCATCTACGCCCCTGGTCCGGATGCAGTAGCAGCCTCGAGCAGTTCGCGTGCGTGCGCAAGCGACCTGTCCGACGTATTACCCGCAAGCATACGCGCGATCTCGGCAACGCGCTCCTCGCCCTCGACGGGCGTCACCTTGGTGACCGCCTCGCCCTCGAGCGTCTCCTTGCTCACCACGAGCTGCGCGTCCGCGAAGGCCGCAACCTGCGCGAGATGGGTGACCACCAGCACCTGGTGAGTGCGCGAAAGCTCCTTGAGCCTACAGCCCACCGCATGCGCCGTCTGCCCGCCGATGCCTGCGTCAACCTCGTCGAACACAAGCGTTTCGACGCTGTCCGCGCCGCCGAGCACGCCCTTGAGCGCCAGCATGACGCGCGAGACCTCACCGCCGGAAGCGATCCGGGTCAGAGGCCGCGCAGGCTGACCGGCTGCCGGCGAGTACAGGAACTCCACGCGATCGGGTCCGTCATCGTTCCATGCCGAGAAAGGCTGCTCCGTGATTGCGATCTCGAACGATGCACCCGGCATCGCGAGGTCTTCGGTGGCTGCGGTGAGCGCAGCGATGAAGCCGGCTACGCACGAGCGCCTGGCATCGGAAAGGGCACCGGCCGCGTCTCGGAGTGCCGACTCAGCCTCCGACTCAGCCGCGCGGGCAGCCGCCAGCGCAGCATCCGAGTCAGTGGCGACCTCGATGGCGGCTCGAGCCTCATCGCGCCGCTCGAGCACCTGCTCGAGACCGGGTCCGTACTTCTTCTTGAGCGCCGAGATCGCCGAAAGCCGCCCGAGCAGCTCATCAAGCACGCGCGGGTCGTGCTCGATGCCGTCCCGGTACGCGCGCACGCCCATGCCGACGTCGTCTACAAGCGTCTCCAGCTCGCGGAGCCGCCCGGCGAGCTCGTCGAGCGCCGGGTCGATGCCTGCGACCCGCGCGAGCGCGCCCGCTGCAACCGCCACGCGATCGAGCGCCCCGCCCTCGCCGCGGAGCGCGGCCGCGGCTGCCGCCGTAGCCTCCGCAAGCTTCTCCGCGTGCTGCAGCGCCGGCAGCCGCGACTCCAGCGCTTCGTCCTCCCCCGGCTCTGGTCCAACCGCGTCAATCTCTGCGAGGACGAAGCGCAGGTAGTCCTCGTCGCGCGCGGCAGCGGCCGCACGCTCCTCGACGGCCACGCGCGCGGCGAGGGCGGCGCGGTGCGCGGCGAGGGCGGCGCGGTAGGCAGCGAGCGGCTCGGCAATGGCGTCGCCGGCCCAGCGGTCGAGATACCCGAGGTGTGTCGCGGCCGAGAGCAGGGCCTGGTGCTCGTGCTGGCCGTGCAGGTCCACAAGCGGCCCGATTCGCTCGGCAAGCGCGCCTACGTTCGCCATCTCGCCGTCGATTCGGCAGCGGCTACGGGCGTCAACGCCCACCCGGCGCGAAACAAGCACCTGCTCGCCCGCGGCGGAGAACTCGCCCTCGATGAGCGCTTCTTTCGCGCCGGCACGCACCGAGCCGGAGTCGGCGCGGTCGCCCAGAAGCAACTTGAGCGCTCCCAAGAGCACGGTCTTGCCCGCGCCGGTCTCGCCGGTGAGCACCGTCATGCCTGGCCCGATCTCGAGCCAGGCCTCCTGGATCAACGCAAGGTCGCGGACGTGGAGTTCGTGCAGCATCTGTGACTAGCTCCCGTTGCGGCCCGGACCGCCAGCGAAGAACTCCTCGGCGACGGTCTCGTAGAAGTCACGCCCGTGGGACTTCACCAGGAAGACATCGTGATCGCCGTGGCGCACCTCGACGCGGTCGAGCGTGCGGCGGCATGGCAGGGACTCTCCATCAATGGTCACGCAAGCATCCCGGCGCGTCTCATCGGAGAGCGTAATCTGGACCTGCTCGTCAGGCGCGGTCACGAGCGCGCGGGCCACAAGCGTGTGCGGCGCGATCGGCACGACCACGAGCCCCTGGTAGCCGGGCGCTACGATCGGCCCACCAGCCGAGAGCGCGTACGCCGTCGACCCGGTCGCCGTCGCGACCACGACACCGTCGGCGCGAATCCCTGCGATGCGGTGCTCGTCCACGCCGATCTCAAGCGCGATCACGCGCGAGGAGGCTCCGCGAGCCACCACGACCTCGTTCATCGCGCGGTACGACCCCGCGAGCCGGCCCTCCAACCACACGTCGGCGGTCAGCGTCGCTCGGCGCTCGATGCGTGCGTCACCCGCGAGCGCCTCGCTCACGGCCTCGTGCATCCGCGACGCCTCGGCGCCGGACAGGAACCCCAGCCGCCCGAACTTCACGCCCAGAAGCGGCGTCTCAGACTCGCCGAGCGCGTGGAATGCCTTGAGTATCGTCCCGTCTCCGCCGAGCGCCACGGCGAGCGCAGGCTCTCCAAGCGCAGTCACGCTCACGCCAAGCTCGGGCAGCCCGCAGGCCTCAGCGTCGGCCTCGGTCATCAGCGGCTCGACGCCCTGGCCAGTAAGCCACGAGGCGAGTTCCACCGCAGCGCCGATCGCCGCGGGGTTGAGCGTGTTGGGAACGAGTAGCGCCTGCACCTAGCCTCCCAGTGCCTCATGTGCCTCGGCGACGACCATCTCGGGCGTCGCGGCCGTGGCCTCGCCTGTGCGCGAAGCCCACAACCAGAACTCGATGTTACCTTCAGGGCCCGTTATCGGCGAGAACGCGAGCCCGCGCACGACGAGCCCCGCCTGCTCTGCCGCCTGCGCGGCCGAGGCGAGCACGTCCACATGAACCTCGGCATCCCTGACCACTCCCTTTTTGCCCACACGGCCCTTACCGGCCTCGAACTGAGGCTTAACCAGCGCGAGTAAGTCGCCCTCATCGCCGAGAAGCGCGAGCAAGTGCGGCATAACGGTCCGAAGCGAGATGAAGGACACGTCGCACACGACCATGTCGAAGGGGGCGCCCAGCGCGGCCGGGTCAGCGTGGCGCACGTTCGTACGTTCGACCACTGTGACCCGCTCGTCGGTGCGCAGACTCCAGGCGAGCTGGCCGTACCCGACATCGAGGGCGACGACGCTGGCCGCGCCGGCCTGCAATAGGCAGTCGGTGAACCCGCCGGTCGAGGCGCCGACGTCGATCGCGCGTCGGCCTTCGATAGGGACATCGAAGCGCTTCAGCGCACCCGCGAGCTTCTCGCCGCCGCGCGACACGTACCGAGGACGCTCGGCGACCTCGATGACGGCATCCTCGTCCACGAGCTGACCGGCTTTGGTGACGACCTCACCTGCGACACGCACGGAACCAGCGAGAATCACCGCCCGCGCCTGCTCTCGGCTGGGCAGCAGCCCTCTCTCAGCCAGCAGTGCGTCGATGCGCCGCCGCGCCATCGTTCCTCGTCTCCTGCAGCCTGGCGAGAACGCCGGCCCGCACCCCTTCCGCGGTGAGCCCGAGGTCCGCGTGCAGCCTCGAGGTCGCGCCGTGCGAAACGAAGCAGTCCGGAACGGCGAAACGGACGAGCGGCGAGTCGAGTTCGAGGTCCGCGAGCGCCTCGGCGACAGCGCCGCCGAACCCGCCGGCCGACGCGTTCTCCTCGAGCGTCGCGATCAGCGCGTGCGAGCCTGCCGCCTGCGCGACCATCTCAAGGTCGAGCGGCTTGATCCAGCGCGCGTTGATGACGCTTGCCGAGACACCGTCGGCAGCCAGAAGGTCAGCGGTCTGCTCGGCGACGTACGTCATCCTGCCCACAGCCAGGATCGCGACATCGCTCCCCTCTCGGCGCACCTGCGCGCGCCCGGGCTCCCAGGTCTCGGGGGTCTCGGGCAGGCCTACGCCGGCGGCCGCGCCGCGCGGGTACCGGATCGCGACCGGGCCGCTTGCGGCAAGCGCGGTATGGAGCGCGTGCGCGAGCTCGGCCTCGTCGGCGGGCGCGAGCACCATCAGGTTCGGAATCGAGCGTAGGTAGGTGAGGTCGAAGACGCCGTGGTGCGTGGGGCCGTCCTCGCCCACCAGACCCGCGCGGTCCAGGCAGAAGACGACGTGCAGGTTCTGCAGCGCGACGTCCATGATGAGCTGGTCGTAAGCGCGCTGCATGAAGGTCGAGTAGATCGCCACGACAGGCATCCGCCCGCCGAGCGCGAGCCCGGCTGCGAGTCCCACCGCGTGCTGCTCGGCGATGCCGACGTCGTAGAAGCGCGACGGGAAGCGCGCTGCGAAGCGGTCGAGGCCGGTGCCGCTCGGCATGGCAGCGGTGATCGCGACGATGCTGTCGTTCTTCTCGGCTTCGGCGACAAGCGAGCGCGAGAACGCCTCGGTGAAGCTCATCGCGCCGCCGGAGCCGTTGGTCTTGCCCGTCTCGACCGAGAACGGCCCGATGCCGTGGAATGCGGCCGGGTGCGTCTCGGCAGGGTTGTAGCCGGAGCCCTTGGTGGTCACCGCGTGCACGATGACCGGAGCGTTGGTGCGCTTGGCCGCGCTCACAGCCGTCTCGACCGCGGCGACGTCGTGGCCGTCAATGGGCCCGATGTACTTGAGCCCGAGCTCCTCGAAAAGCATCCCGGGCACCAGCAGCTGCTTCACGGACTCCTTGACGGCCTCGCCGGCGTCCACCATCACCTTGCCGAGCGGGGTCGACGAGAGCCGCGACTCCACGCCGTCGCGCAGGCGCTGGTAGCGCGGGTCGAAGCGCACGCGCGCCAGGTAACTCGCGAGGGCGCCGACGTTCTCCGAGATAGACATCTCGTTGTCGTTCAGCACTATCACCAGGCGCGTGCCGAGGTGGCCGAGATGGTTCAGGGCCTCGAACGACATGCCACCGGTCATCGATCCGTCGCCGATAAGCACGAGCACCGTCTCGTCCCCGCCACGCGCGTCGCGAGCGAGCGCGAGGCCGAGGCCCACCGAGATGGAGTCGGAGGCGTGACCGGTGTCGAACGCGTCGAACTCGGACTCAGAGCGCTTGGGGAAGCCGCACACGCCGCCGTACTGCCGGAGCGTCCTGAACTGCTCCCGGCGGCCGGTGATGAGCTTGTGGACGTAGGACTGGTGCCCCACGTCGAAGATGATGCGGTCGGTCGGGCAGTCGAGCGCCCGGTGAATGCCGAGCGTCAGCTCGACGACGCCGAGGTTGGGAGCTAGATGCCCGCCGGTCTCGGCGACCGTCTCGACGAGCTCGGTGCGTATCTCGCGGGCAAGCTGCGCAAGCTCAGACGCGTCGAGCGACTTCACGTCGCACGGCGCGTTGATTGAGTCGAGTATGCGCTCTTGCCCCACGTATCACCTTTCAGCCGGACCTGGCGGCGGTGTCACAGGGTTCCAACACGCGCCGAGAAAACATCCTAGCCCGAAACCCGGGAGTCGGCGGCTGTCTGGCACCGAACCGGCACCGTCGCCACCGTGCGGTCACTATTGCGGCTCCGCGCCCTCCTGCGAGTCGCCTGCCGCGCTCGGCGGCACATCCGGCACCTCGTCCGCCGCGTCCTCCGCTGTGGCATCTCCCGCAGCCTCAGCGTCTGCTGCGCCAGCACCGCCGCTCTCGGCGTGCGCGCCGGCCGCGCCTTCCGGGGCGCCTGCAGGCGCCCCACCGGCGGCCGCATCCCAGTCCGCGCGGTCAATGAGCTCCGTGCACTGGTTGGCGAGGCGCACGCCTTCTTCAAGCAGGTCGAGGCTCTTGTCGAGCGAGACCTCCTTCTTGCGCACCTGCGAGACTATCTCCTCCAGGCGGATGCGAGTCTGCGCGAAGCTGTAGTCGTCCTGCGGCATGTCCGCGCTCACTCCCCCTTCTCACGGCCATCGGCGATCTTGCCGAGAACCCCGTTCACGAACTTCGAGGAGTCCTCGCCGCCGTAGACCTTGGCGAGTTCGACGGCCTCGTTGATCGCCACGCTCGGCGGTACATCATCCTGCGTCATGAGCTCGAAGGTGGCGATCCTCAAGATGTTGCGGTCCACAAGCGGCATGCGGCCCACGCTCCAGTGCTCGGAGGTCGCACCGATCACCGAATCAATCTCGTTCATCTGGGTCTCGACCCCGAGCGCGAGCTCGCGGCCGTACTCGCTCGGCTCGCCGTCCTCCAGAGAGTACGTCGCATTGCCGAGGATGTGGCTGATAGCCTCACCAGTGACTTCGCGCTGGTAGAGCAGTTGGAGCGCGTGCCGACGCGCCCTATGGCGTTCGAGTCCTGCCATCTATTCGGCGAAGACGAGCCCGTCTACGTACACGTCGACGGCCCCCACCTCGACGCCGACCTGGCTGGCAAGCGCATCGCACACCGCAGCCTGGACCGCGCGCGCGACCTCCTGAAGCTTCGAGCCGTACAGCACCTGGACGTGCACGCTCGCGATGAGCGTCCCGTCATCGGCGGTCACGACGTCTACAGGGCGCGCGGCACCCTTGCGGGTGCCCTTCTGCACGAGGCCGGCAAGCCCGGAGGCGCCGACCGCGGCCACGCCCTCGACGCCCTCGGCGGCCAGGGTCACGATCGTATCGAGCACGCCCGGCGCGACGCCGAGCCCTTCAAGGCGAATCTCATCAGACATATCAGGAGTCTCCTAGCGGACGACTTTACTTAACGTCGCCCATCTCGGTGTCTACGAAGTCAGTATAGACCTCGCCACGCTCGAAAGCTGCGTTGTCCACTACCCGGAGGTGGAACGGCAGCGTGGTGGCGATACCGGTGACGATGAACTCGTCGAGCGCTCGGCGGGCCCGGGCGATGGCGTCTGCGCGCGTCTCGCCCCACACGATGAGCTTGGCAAGCAGCGAGTCGTAGGTCGGCGGGACCTTGTATCCGGAGAACACGTGGGAGTCCACGCGCACGCCGAACCCGCCCGGCGGGTTGAAGACCTCGATCGTGCCGGGGTTCGGCCGGAAGTTGTGCGCCGGGTCCTCGGCGTTCACGCGGAACTCGATCGCGTGGCCGCGCAGCACGATCTCGTCCTGCGTCGCGTGCTTCAGAGGCTCGCCGGAGGCAATACGCAGCTGCTCGCGCACGATGTCGATGCCGGTGATCTGCTCGGTCACCGGGTGCTCGACCTGCACGCGGGTGTTCATCTCCATGAAGTAGAACTCACCGGTCTCGGAGAGCAAGAACTCCACGGTGCCCGCGTTTACGTAGCCGACCTTGCGCACGAGCGCGATCGCGGCCTCGCCCATCGCCTTGCGCGTCTCAGGCGCCAGCGCCGGCGAGGGCGCCTCCTCGATGAGCTTCTGGTGACGGCGCTGGACCGAGCAGTCACGCTCGAACAGGTACACGGCGTTGCCGTGGGTGTCGGCGAGCACCTGGATCTCGACGTGGCGCGTGCGCGCAAGATACTTCTCCAGGTACACGGTGTCATCGCCGAAGGACGCGGCCGCCTCGGTGCGCGCGGCGCGGTACTTCGCCTCGAGGTCCTCGGCGGACTCCGCGACACGCATGCCCTTGCCGCCACCGCCTGCCGAGGCCTTGATGAGCACCGGGTACCCGACGGCCTCTGCGAAGCGCAGCGCCTCCTCGGCAGTCTCGACCGGCCCGTCGCTGCCCGGCACCGTGGGCACGCCCGCCTCGGCGGCCGTCTGACGCGCTACGGCCTTGTTGCCCATGCGCTCGATGGCCTCGGGCGACGGGCCGATGAAGACCAGCCCCTCGTCGGCGCAGGCGCGGGCGAACGCGGCGTTCTCGGCGAGGAAGCCGTATCCGGGGTGGATCGCCTCGGCGCCGGAGTTCAGGGCCGCGCAGATGATGTTCGCGACGTTCAGGTACGACTCGGTCGAGGGCGCTGGACCGATGCAGACGCGGTGGTCGGCCATCTGGACCGGCAGCGAGTCGGCGTCAGCGGTAGAGAAGACCGCGACCGTCTCGATGCCCATCTCCCGCGCGCTGCGGATGACGCGCAGAGCGACTTCGCCTCGGTTGGCGACAAGTATGCGTCGGAACACCTGGGGCCTTTCCTTATGCCGGCTCGTAGTAGAACAGCACGGTGCCGAACTCTACCGGCTCGGCGTTGGCGACCGCGATCTCGCGGATGACGCCGGCCTCCTCGGCGGTGATCTCGTTCATGAGCTTCATCGCCTCGACGATGCAGAGGGGCTGACCGGGCTCCACCTTGTCGCCCACGGCGACGAAGGGTGCGGCACCCGGAGCGGGTGCGGCGTAGAAGGTGCCGACCATGGGCGCGGTCACCGTCTTCCACGTCGCGGGCCGAGCGCCTGCAGGGGCCGCGGCCGGCTCGGCGACGGCTGCCGCCGCGGGAGCCGCGGGTGCGGCAGCCACCGGCGCAGCAGCGACAGCTGCGGCTGCGACCGCGCTGGTGCGGCGCACGACCACGCGGCTGTCGCCTTCCTCCACGACGATCTCGGCGATGTCGGTGGTCTCCACCATCTTCACGAGCTCACGGATCTGGTTGACGTCCACCGGGTCGTCCTCCCTTACGGTGTGGATCTCTTCACTCATCAGGAACACGGCCTTCTCGGCGCCGTCCTGGTGTGCGGTCAGGTACGTGCGCGCTTCGGCCGGGAACAGCGCGTACATCAGCACGTCTTCTTCGCTCTTGGCCAGATCGCCGATCTCAGCGGCCGCCTCGTCGAACGTGCCCGTTGCCATCGAACCGGGCCGAATGTCATCGGCAAGCGGCTTCTCGTCGCCGAGCACGCGCGCGACGATCTCGGGATCCATGGGGCCCGGCGCCTTGCCGTAGTACCCGCGGATGTAGTCCTTCATCTCGTTGGGCACGATAACCCAGCGCTTGCCCGTGAGAACGTTCATGACGGCCTGCGTGCCGACGATCTGCGAGAGCGGCGTCACGAGCGGCGGGTAGCCGACCTCGGCGCGCACCTTGGGGATCTCGGTGAGCACGTCTGGCAGGCGGTCAGTGGCCTTCTGGACCTCGAGCTGGCTGATGAGGTTGCTCATCATGCCGCCAGGCACCTGGTGGGAGAAGACCTCCATCTGCAGCAGCGAGGTGACGCCACGCATCAGGCCCTTGCGACGGCGGACGTCCTCCCAGTACTCGGCGATCTCGAAGAGCAGGTCGAGGTCGATCCCGGTGTCGTACGGGCTCTCCTTGAGCGCGGCGACGATCATCTCGACGGCCGGCTGGCTGTTGCCGAACGCCAGCGCCACGACCGCGGTGTCCACGATGTCAGCGCCCGCCTCGGCAGCCTTGAGGTAGTTCATCGGGGCCATACCGCCGATGTA
The DNA here is from genome assembly GCA_964492775.1 of uncultured Eubacteriales bacterium. Classification (GTDB taxonomy): domain Bacteria; phylum Actinomycetota; class Coriobacteriia; order Anaerosomatales; family PHET01; genus WRDS01. The sequence goes on from CAZBLH010000007.1 coordinate 68,209, forward strand.
GTGGCAGTGCAGGTGGATCGGCAGCCCGATCTCGTCCTTGAGCGCGTGCACCATCTTCTCGGTGCGGAACGGCGTGAGCATGCCCGCCATGTCCTTGATGCAAAGCGTGTCCGCGCCCATGTCCTTGAGCTTCTGCGCGTAGTCAAGGTAGCTGTCGAGCGTGTGCACGGGCGAGACGGTGTAGCTGATCGCGCCCTCGAAATGCGCGCCGACCTCTTTGACCGCAGCAGCGGCCGTCTCGACGTTGCGCGGGTCGTTCAGCGCGTCGAAGACGCGGAAGACGTCAATGCCGTTGCGCTTGGACGCCGCCACGAACCGCCGAACGATCTCGTCGGAGTAGTGGCGGTAGCCCACGAGGTTCTGGCCGCGCAGGAGCATCTGCAGCGGGGTGCGCGGGCAGTGCTGCTTGATGACGCGCAGGCGCTCCCACGGGTTCTCGTCCAGGAAGCGCAGGCAGGAGTCGAACGTGGCCCCGCCCCAGACCTCCATGGACCAGTAGCCGACCGCGTCCATCTTCGGCAGCACCGGCAGCATGTCGCCGATCTCCATGCGGGTGGCCCACAGGGACTGATGAGCGTCGCGAAGCGTCGTATCGGTGATATTCACGGGTCGCATCGTCGACCTCCCTTACGTCGCGGTGGGCAGGAAGCGTACGGCGGCGCCGTCCGTCCCGATCGGAAGGTAGCCCAAAGGAGCCGAGCACCTCGAAACGGACATTAGTCGTGCAATTATACAGGAGTGCGCGAAGACCCGCTCGTCCGATTTGAGCGTTGCAAGCAAATCTTGCGCCGAGCTCGAGGTCACCCACGTGGAGACCCGCTCGCGTGGAAGACCTGTGGGAGAAGTACTCCGCCGTAGGCTGCATCGGTGAAGATGACTTCGTGGCCTATTTTGCTAGTCAGGGGAAGCTCGCGGCTTGTTTCCGTCGAACAGGAGGGGTGGTGATTGTAGAGTGAAGAAGGCGATTGTACTCCTGCTGCTCATGTTCGTAATAGCATCCCTTAGTATCGGTTCATGGCTGGGGGCTATGGCCGGTTCTGCTGGAATCGTCTGGACGCTGGCATCTATGAGCGTGGACGAGGACAACGGGAAGTTGTGAGTTACGGACGGTGATACCCGTAGACTATGGAATGTGACAGCAAACACGGATAGCCACAGGGGGATAAATGGCAATACCGATTGTTCGTCCCGCTAAGTCAGAAATCTCAATCCCCGCAACGAATTCACCTCCGTGTCTGGAGTGTCGGCACTGCAAGGTAGCTCTCGTGCCTAGACGCGGGTGATGTAGCGCCCGTCCCGCGTGTCGATCTTGAGCTTGTCGCCGGTGTTCACGAACATCGGGACCTGCACGACCGCACCCGTCTCGAGTGTGGCAGGCTTGGTGCCGCCCTGCACGGTGTCGCCCTTGAAGCCGGGGTCGGTCTCGGTGACCTCAAGCTCGACGAACATCGGAGGCTCGACGCCCATGTACTCGCCGTCGGCGGTGAGCACAGTGACCTCTTCGTTTTCCTTGAGCCACTTCGCGGCCTCGCCCACGAACCCGGCGTCGAGCTCGATCTGCTCGTAGGTCGAGCTGTCCATGAAGTGGTAGGAGGCGCCGTCGTTGTAGAGGTACTGCAGGGTCTTGGTCTCGACACGCACGTCGTCGAACTTCTCGCCCGCGCGGAAGGTGTAGTCCACGACGCGGCCGGACTGCAGCTCATTGAGCTTGGTGCGCACGACAGCGCCACCCTTTCCCGGCTTGACGTGCTGTAACTCGTCGATGACCCAGCTCTTACCCTCGTGGACGATGCCCATT
>CAZBLH010000008.1:0-66680 GCA_964492775.1 uncultured Eubacteriales bacterium
GGTCATCTCGTTGCCGCGCTCGCCGCAGCCGACAAAGACGACGATGTCGGCGTTGGCCCACTTCGCGATCTGGTGCTGGGTGACTGTCTTGCCCGCGCCGAACGGGCCCGGGATACACGCCGCACCGCCCTTCACAAGCGGGAAGAAGGTGTCGATGACGCGCGTGCCGGTGACAAGAGGCTCAAGCGCTGAGACCTTCTGGCGGTACGGCCGCGGCTGGCGGACGGGCCATCGCTGCATCATCAGCAGGTCGTGGACGTTGCCTTCGGCGTCACGCAGACGCCCCACCGGCTGTTCTACGGTGTACTCGCCGCTCGCGATCTCGACGATCTCGCCGGAGAGGTACGGCGGCACCATGATCCGGTGCTCGATGACGGGGTTCTCGGCGACGTGGCCGATGATGCTCCCGTACTCGACCTTGTCGCCGACCTTGGCGGTCGCCACAAACTCCCAGACCTTCTCGCGGTCGAGCCCGTGGGCGCTGATTCCCCGGTGCAAGAAGCTGCCGGCCTTGTCCTCGAGCGACTTCAGCGGCCGCTGGACTCCGTCGTAGACGGCCTCGAGCATGCCTGGCCCGAGCTCTACCGAGAGCGGTGCGCCGGTCGGCACAACAGGGTCACCCGGTCCGATGCCCTCGGTCTCCTCATAGACCTGGATCGAAGCGCGGTCCCTGCGCATCTCGATGATCTCGCCCATGAGGCCCTCGGTGCCGACCTTGACCAGGTCGAACATCTTCGCGTCGCCGAGACCCTCCGCCACGACGAGAGGCCCTGCGACCTTGACGACTGAACCGTGCTCCATCTTCTGATCGTCCCTTGTCTCCGCCGACCGCGCGTCGCGCGCGCAGCTCACCGTCACGAATCCTCGCGCACGGGCATCTTGGTGCCCAGCGCGCGCTCGATAGCCCTCTCCAGCTTTGCGCCACCCACGCCGCCGCCCGAGCCGATTCCCGGGATGACGGTCACCGCGGGCAGCGGCTTGTCGGCAACCTCGGCGATCTTCTCGGCGATCGCCTCGTACACCGGCTCGGTCACGAACACGACCGCGTAGGTACCTGCCGAGAGCTCCGGCCAGTGCCGGAGCGCGTCTTCAGGTCGCTCGACGGGAAACGTCGCAACGCCGAGCGGCCTGAAGCCCGCCACGCTCGTCGCATCCCCTACTATCGCAATCTTCGTCGCCATGCTCTCGCTCACCCCACCGTCCGCACGTGACGGCGCAGCGTCTCGCGATCAGTTCCATTGAGCCCGCCGATCAGCAGCGTTCGCAGCGCCGCAACCTCAGCCTCACGGTCGAGCACGTAGGCGATGACCGGCTCGGGTCCCGCCTCCATCTTGCGGCCTTTGCGCGTCTCGGCGGCCGTGACCGAGTCCAAGTACGCGTCGAGCGCCTCCACATGTCCGAAGAGCTCCTGAGGGATTGGCGCGAGCCCGAGCTTGCGCTCGAGTGCCGGGGCGATCTCTGCGCCTGGAAGCTCCGCGATCGAGGTGAGCTCATCGGCGCGCGTCGAACCGCCGTCGATGAGCATCCCGGCGCAGGCGGCCGGTTCGATGCCCGCCCGGTGAGTGCGCACGATCGTCTTCACGTTCGCGATGTCGATAAGCAGCCGTGCGATCTCGATGAGATACCGGCTGCGCGACTCCTTTGCCGCCGCCACAAGCTCGGCGAAGAACGCCTTGTCGATACGCACGTCAATGGCGGACAACCGCTGGGAGCTCCGGCCTGTCGCCTCGGCCTCGCCGCCGCCAATGCCGAGCTCGGCGGCGAGCGACCCGAACGGCGCTGGGAGGTCGACCAAGTCGCGGGCGAAGCGCTCCAACGACAACGTGCCATGCGCCACGAGCAGCTCCGTGGCGCCTACGCCAAGGAGCTGCGCCTTGACCGCCGCTTTGAGGTTCGCGAAGTCATAACGGATGCGGAAGAAGCGCGTGACCGCCTCAGGCAACTGAGCCGCGTCCAGGAAGCCGTAGTACTCCTCAAGCGCGCGGTCCAGGCCGCGCTCCACGTCCTCGACGGTCTCCGCGCCCTCGATGAAGCGCCCGTAAGAGGTCTCGGAGAGCAGTCGCTTCTGCTCGGCGAAGGTGGGTGCATCAAGCAGCCGCTCGAACGCCGAGGAGTCAAGCGAGCGTGCCTGCAGCACGGCCACCTTGCCTGTGGCGAACCCGTAGCGGACTGCGTCGCGCGTTAGACGCACCTCGTCGAGGAGAAGCATCCCTCTTACGCCTCCTGCCCGAACAGGATGCCCGCGATCAGCAGCTCCAGGTCCTCACGCGCCTCATCCACGATTGCATCGAGCGAGAGGTCCGCTCCGACGCGATCGCCGACAACGAGCGCTCCGTGGTCGAACGGCGCTGGGTCGGGCGTGAAGGCGAGATTGAGTCCGGGAGCCACCTCGGCCAGCGCCTCTGCGACCGCGCCAGCCCGCCCGGTATCGGAGGCCCCGAGCCGGTACGACTCCCCCGGCCGGGCTACCGCAGCGATACGCCGGGCGAGGAACCGGGCGTACTGCCCATCCTCGGCGGTCACGACACGCTCCACAGCGCGAGCGATTACCTTGTCGATGAGCGCACGGCGCCGTGTCACGGTCTCATCACGGGCTGAAAGCCGAGCGTTGACAACGATGCGCGCGGCCTCCTTCTCGGCCTCACGCTTCGCAGCCTCAAGCGCGGCATCGCGCCGCTCCGAAGCCAGCCGCCGGGCGTCCTCACGGATCTCGGCGGCGCGCCGCTCGGCATCCGCGATGATGCCCGCCTCTTCTGCGGCCGCGTCATTCTCGATCCTCTGAAGGATGTCAGCGAGTGCCACGTGGCATCCCCTACATGTACGCGGCCTGCAGGCCGAGCAGCATCAGGATCGTGACGATCAGCGAGAGGATCGCGTAGGTCTCGACGAGCGCAGGGAACACGAGTGCAGGGGCACGCTTGCCCGCCGCGATGATCCCTGCAGCTGCGGCACCGGCGCGTCCCTGATAGATCGGCGTGATCAGGCACAGCCACGCAACCGGCTGAACCGCCAGGAAGATCTGGAACCCAGCGATACCGGGCAGGTCGGTCTCCCCGCCGAGCAGGCTGAAGAACACCAGCACGAGCACTGCCGCGATGAAGCCATAGATGCCCTGCGTACCCGGCATCGCAGCAATCGGCAGCAGCTGGCCGAACTTCGAGTCATCCTCGCTCAGGATGCCTGAGGCTGTTGACGCGGCAACCGTGATGCCGATCGCCGAGCCGATGCCGCCGAGCACTGCGGCAAATCCGCCACCGATCAGCGCCCAGTCGGTTCCGGCCATCCCAAGAAACGTGTCCATCTATCCTGCTCCTCCTTCCGGGCCGGTTCCCCCGGCCTCCAGCACCAGATTGTTCGAGCGCATCTTGAACGGCGCGAACGGACTGCCGCCCCCCGCAAAGAACTTGCTGAAGAACTCGATGAACTGCAGGCGCGCGGGGTGCACGAACGCGCCGAGCAGGTTGATCACGACATTGAACACGTGGCCGACAACGAAGATCGCCGCGGCGATGAGGGCGACGAGCGCCCCCCACACAATCGATATTCCGCCTGCCGAGAAGAGGTTCATCGCCGGGGTCCAGACCAGGCCGGCAAGCAGGTTGAAGACCATGCCGACGAGCGCGCCGGAGAGCGCGAGTGCCGCAAGCCTCGTGTACGACAGGGTGTCGCCGATGAACGCGCTCATCCCGTACACCGAGTACGCCCCGCCGAGCAGACCGATCACGCCGGCGCGTCCTGTGCTCGAGACGACAGCGGCGATTACCGATGCTACCCCGAAGACCGCGAGCCACATGCCGACGGGGCCAACGCCCATCCCAACGGCGGCGACGAGCGTCAGCGCGAGCCAGGCCCAGCCGATCGCACGATCAAGCAGCGAGCGGTCCTTCTCCCCGAATGCCGCCTGCAACGCGCCGCCCTGCATGAGCATCGTCCCGATCAGGGCGAGCGACAGCAGCACCCCCTGACGGGTGACGGCGAACGCAGCGAGCATTCCGAAGAACCAGATGGTCGAAAGCTGCCCAAACACCGCTCCCGTGACGTCGCCCCGGCGGAACGCGTCGACCGCTGCGACCACGACGCCGAAGAACACCTGGATGACACCCAGGCCGGCGGTGATGACCAGGAACGTCGTGAGCTCGCCGAGAGGATCGAGCACCTGAAGTCTTGCTAGGAATGGCGGAAGGTTCTCGACGGGCAGCGCGAAGTACGAGGCGAACAGCACGCCGATGACCATCGCGGAAGCGCCGCCGTACATGAGAAGGCCCATGAAGCGCTTTACCCCGGGCGCGACGTCCAGGCGCGTCTTGATGAGCCACGCTGCCACGATGAGCATCAGTCCATACCCGAAGTCTCCAATGCAGATCCCGAAGAACAGCGCGAAAAAGGGCGCGAGCAACGGGGTCGGGTCTATCTCGCCGTACTGCGGCCGGCCGTAAAGGTCGGTGAGCACCTCAAAGGGCTCCAGCCACTTCGGGTTGCGCAGCTCGACGGGCACGATGTCATCCTTGGTTGGCTCCACGAGCGTGATGTCCACGTCCGCCGAGAAGGACGCGAGCGCCTCATCGAGCGCCTGCGACCTGTCCGCAGCCACCCATCCCGACATCGCAAACACCCGCTCGGTGTGCCCGACCGAGCCCTTGATCCGCAACCGGTCACGCTGGGATTCCACCGCCTCGACGAGTGCCACTGCGCTTGCGTAGTGCTTCTCGGCTAGTTCGCGCGCCCGGGCGTCGAGCTCGGCGGCCTCGGCCTCAAGCTCGGAGATACGCTGCTCGGCACGGGCGATCTCGTCGGCGGGAATCCCGGAAAGACCAGGGAAGCTGACCTCCGAGAAGTCGGTGGACGCAAGCGCGGCGCGCGCCTGTTTCGAACAACAGTGGTGCGCGATGACCACCCACGCCTGCCTTCCGTCGACCGTGCCGTACTCGTCGACGGTGACCTCGGGCACAATCTCGCGTAGCTTCTGCCGGATCTCCTCCGCCTCCGAGGCGGGGACGGTTCCGGTGACAAGGTCGGTCGTCTGCGTGCAGCGCCACTGCGAGATCGGATACTCCAGCTCGGCCCACGGGCGCAGGTCGGCAACGAGCGCCTGGAGGCGCTCGCGTTCGCGCTCACCAGCGGCCAGCCGGTCGGAGATCCTCAGGCACTCCTCGTACAGCTGCTCGCCGAATCCGGCGAAGCGCAAGCCCAGGTACTCCTCGTGCGAGAGGTGGAACTTCTCGGTGATGAACGCCGAGAAAGGCTGCGTGTTCTCGTGATACCTGCCGAGGAACTCGTGTACGAACCGCGCGTCGGCTGTCTCCTGGTCGAGCGCGCGCATACGCGGGTCGTCGGAAGGAATGTGCTCGGTGTCGAGCTCAAAGGGCGTGGTCTCGATCTGTAGGACGCCTGCCCGCTGTAGAGCGACGACGACCTCGTCCTGGACTGGGCGATAGCCCAGCACCGTGACCCTGAGCATTGGGGCGACGGACACGAGCTACCCCTGCAACCGCTCGAAGACAGCCTGGACGGCGGCGTCAACGCGAGCGGACGCGGCATCCAGCGCCTCGTTGGAGGCGGCCGCTGCATCAGCCACGGCAGCCTCCGCGGTCTTCTTGGCCTCGGCGAGCATGCTGGCACGCAGATCGGCGACCTCTTGAGCGGCCTGCTCCCTCGACGCCCGCAGCAGCTCGGATGCGTCCGCGTTCGCGGCGCTCACGACAGCCGCTGCCCGCTCTCGGGCAGCCTGGATCCGCTGGCCCGCGGACTCCTCGGCCTTGAGTATCTCGGCGACCTTCTGCATTCATCCTCACCCGAAGAATGTACGAACCAGGAGTGTGTGCCCGCCGGAACCGGCGGGGTCAGAACAGTATAGCTGTTAACAGCTCGTAAATTCGCTGCTCCGCTATACTTCCCTGCAGCCCAAGGACGCGTCAGAGAGCGCGACAGCTTGACTTGCACAGGAGACGATGGCGACCTATCCCGAAAGCCCCCCGGAAGCCGGCTTCGAGCGACCCTCCGCACCGGTCCCAGGACCTGATCGCCGCGAGCAGCGCAGACGCCGCCGGCGTCGGGCGCGCATGGTGCGCTCCGCGGTTGCAGCCACCCTGCTCGTGGCTGCCGTCGTCGGAGCGCTCGTGTGGCACCGCACCTCGTCCTCGGCGAGCTCCCACCCTGCTCCGACCCGCGCAAACGCACCGCGGGGTGTGGGATCTGTCCGAGCGCTTTCTGAACCAACGCCCGATCCGACGCCGCTGTTCGCGAACTATGGGCCGATAGAGATTCGCCTTCCCGTGGCCGTCACGTCGCTCACCGAGGTAGGGTTCCACCAGGCCTCATACAAGTGGGCACTCGCGATCGAGACGCCCCTGCCGGACGCGAACATGGACGCCGCTCGGGGCAAAGGCACTGGGCGCGATCTCACTGCGCAAGCATCTGGCGAAGACTCCGTTCTGAGCGGCTCAGTGCTCCGCATGTGGCGCTCTCGACCGGGCAAGCCCAACACCGCCATCGACGTTGGCGCCGAGCCGGGGACAACCGTACTCGCGCCTGTGACTGGAAGGGTCGTGCGCGTGCGAGCCTACGACCTCTACGGCAAGTACCCGGACTTCGAGGTGCACATCCAGCCCGAAGGCAGGCCCGAGGTCGACTGCGTGCTGATACATATCGAGAACCCGACGGTCGCCGCCGGTGACACCGTGATCGCAGGGGTCACGTCCGTCGGCAGCGTGCGCAGGCTCTCCGACAGAATCACCATGCAGCTCGCCGAGTACACCAAAGGCAAGGGCGACCACATCCACATCCAGCTCAACGATGCGACCGACCCGACGTACAAGGGACTCGAGGGCGTGACCGAGATGGTCGCGCCCGCCCAAGACGATCACTAGAGCGTATCAGTCTCGTCGCCCCGCTCGGCAGCGCGCTTGATGAAGCCCCGGAAGCGGCGGTCGAACTCGTAACGCTCCATCATCACCGAGCGTCCGCACCCGCAGCAGTGCAGCCTTACGTCAGCGCCAACGCGCACGACCTCCCACTCGTTGGCGCCGCAGGGATGAGGCTTCTTGAGCCTCACGACGTCGCCGAGCTCTATCGGCGTGATGGGGACGGCCACGAGCGCAGACCTCCGGATCGCGATTCGCGCGGACAGCGTGTGCCGCGGATACATGCGGTATAACGGAGTATACCGTCGGCACCTAGCGAAGAAGGTCCGTCATGAAGACACCCGCGATCCTGTCTGTACTCGGAGAAGACCGCGTGGGCATTGTGTCCGCGGTCTCGACCGTACTCGCCGAGGCGCACGCCAACATCGAAGACATCCGCCAGACCATCATCGGCACGATCTTCTCCATGACGATGCTCGTCACAGTGGATGAGGACGCGACCCCCTTCGCTGAGCTGCAGCGCCGGCTCGTCGAGGTCTCCGAGGAGCTCGGAATGCAGATCACCCTGCAGCGCGAGGACGTCTTCCGCTACATGCACCGCATCTGACCGCTGCCGAACAGGCGCCGCACCGAAAGGCACGCACTTGCAGATCACTCCTGCCGAGATCGTCGAAACGCTGGTGATGATCCAGCAGCAGAACCTCGACGTCCGAACCATCACGCTCGGCCTGTCGCTTGCGGGCTGCGCGCACGAGAGCGTCGACGAGACCGCTCGGCGCGTGTACGACCGGGTCACCTCAGTCGCCGAGAACCTCGTGAACGTCTCAGAGGCACTCGCGTGCGAGTATGGGGTGCCCATCGTCAACCAGCGCGTGTCGGTGACGCCGGTCGCGCAGATCGCCTCGGCGTGTACTGCCGAGGATCTCACGCCCATCGCGAGCGCGCTCGACCGGGCCGCGTGCGAAGTGGGCGTCGACTTCATCGGCGGGTTCTCGGCGCTCGTGCACAAAGGCATCGGTGACGCCGACCGCCGGCTGATTGCTTCGATCCCCGACGCGCTCGCCTCCACCTCGCGGCTCTGCGCTTCCGTGAACGTCGCCACCACGCGCGCCGGCATCAACATGGACGCTGTGCTTGCGATGGCGCGCGCGGTTCGCGCGACCGCCGAGAAGACCGCGGATTCCGACAGCATCGGCTGCGCGAAGCTCGTCGTCTTTGCGAACATGGTCGAGGACAACCCGTTCATGGCGGGCGCGGTCCACGGCTCCGGCGAGCCTGACGCCGCCGTCAACGTCGGCATCTCGGGCCCCGGCGTGGTGCGCGCCGTCATTGCCTCACTTCCCGAGGACGCCGACCTCACCGCAGTGGCCGAGGCCGTCAAAGCGACCGCCTTCAAGATCACACGTGTGGGCGAACTCGTGGCGCGCGAGGCCGCCAAGCGGCTTGGCGTCACCCCAGGCATCGTCGACCTCTCGCTCGCTCCCACCCCGGCCGACGGAGACTCGGTCGCCGAAATCATCGAGGCCATGGGCGTGGGTCGCTGTGGGGGCCCCGGAACGACCGCCGCGCTCGCCCTGCTGAACGACGCCGTCAAGAAGGGTGGCGCGATGGGCAGCTCGAGCGTCGGAGGCCTTTCGGGCGCCTTCATCCCCGTCTCCGAGGACCAGGGCATGATACGGGCGGCCGAGTCCGGAGCGCTGACCATCGAGAAGCTCGAGGCCATGACGGCGGTCTGCTCGGTGGGGCTCGACATGATCGCGATTCCAGGCGATACCAGCTGCGAGACGATCGCTGGCATCATCGCCGATGAGTGCGCCATCGGAGTCGTGAACTCGAAGACGACCGCAGTGCGCCTCATCCCCGCCATCAGCAAGAAGGTCGGAGACCGCGTGAGCTTCGGCGGGCTACTCGGCGAGGCGCCGGTGATGGCGGTCAACGAGTGGGCCGGCTCGGTGTTCGCGCATCGCGGAGGTCGCATCCCTGCGCCGCTGCAGTCACTGAGGAACTGACACTGGCGGGCTGACGCCTAGTCTAGATCCCGACGGCCTCGCGGAATTGGCGCACCTGGCGGCGTGCCACCGGGATGTTGGTTTCGTCGCGGTCGCCCGCCACGACGACGTAGCTCCCGTCGACTCGCAGAATCTCCTTCACGCTGTTCAGATTCACGAGATAGCTGCGGTGCACGCGCACGAACGACTCGCGCTCAAGGCGCGCCTCGAGCTCGCTCAAGGTCATGTCCACGATGAACCGCTGCTCGAACGTGTGCGCGTACGTCGACTTGTGGCGCGCCGACACGAAGACGATGTCGTCGATGCTCAGCAGGACCGTGCGCCCACCCTTGCGCACCGCGACCTTGTGGAACTCCGTGTCGCCTGCTGCCGAGGCGCCCGCTAACCGGATCGGCGACGATACCAGGGACTCCACTCGCGCCGAGAGCTCGGCCACGCTGAACGGCTTGGTGACGTACTGCTGCACCCCCTGCCTGAACGCGTGGATCTTGGCGAGCTCTTCGGTCTTGGCGCTCAGGATGATGACCGGGATGTGCGCGGTCTGGGGGTTCGAGCGGATCTCGGCCAGCGCCATCCAGCCGTCCACGCTCGGCATCATCACGTCGAGCACCACGACATCGAAACGCTGCCTGCCGAGCATAGAGACGCACTCGCCGCCATCCTCAGCGCCGACAACCTGCATCCCATCGGCCTCGAGGCCCATCTGTATCATCTCGACGACCGCCGGGTCGTCGTCCACAACCAGAACACGAATACGGTCGTCAGACACCGCTCATGCCCTTTCTAGTGCCGATAAGCGTGCAGGAAATACCCCTCAAACAGCGCTTGACGCCGTTCATCTGCAGGAGATTGTACCCGAACCCGCTGACATCCTAGCCCGCGCCGGACAAGATGCTCAGGTGCGTTCGGCGAGCCATTCGTCGATCGACGCGGCAGCGCGCTTGCCGGCCCCCATGGCCAGAATGACGGTCGCCGAGCCGGTCACAACGTCGCCACCTGCCCAGACGTCCTCCATCGAGGTCTGTCCGTCCTCGCCGGTAACGATGTAGCCGCGCGAGGTGGTCTCAAGGTCCGGTGCGGCATCGGCGATCAGCGGGTTAGCGCGGGTGCCGACCGCGATGATGACGGTGTCGCAGTCGATTTCGAACTCCGAGCCAAGCACGCACACGGGCGCCCGCCGCCCACTCGAGTCCGGCTCACCGAGTTCCATGCGTGTTGCGACAAGTCCGGTCACCCAGCCGTCGCGCCCGGTGATCTCGACGGGCGAGCAGAGCATCTTGAACTCGACGCCCTCCTCGCGCGCATGGTGGACCTCTTCGCGGCGCGCCGGCATCTCGTCCTCGGTTCGGCGGTACACGAGGAAGACCTCGTCCGCGCCGAGGCGCAGGGCGGTGCGCGCAGCGTCCATCGCCACGTTTCCGCCTCCGACTACGGCCACCTTGCGCCCGCGCCAGACCGGCGTGTCGGCGCGCGGGAACTCGTAGGCACGCATCAGGTTCACGCGCGTGAGGAACTCGTTGGCGGAGTAGACGCCGTTGAGATTCTCGCCCGGCAACCCCATGAAGACCGGCAGCCCAGCACCGGAACCGACGAAGACGGCGTCGAAGCCCTCCTCGGAAAGCAGCTCGTCTATGGTGGACAGCCGCCCGACGACGTAGTCGGTGACGATCTCGACGCCCATCGTGAGCAGCGTCTCGATCTCGGCGGCGACGACGTGCTTGGGCAGCCGGAACTCGGGGATGCCGTAGACCAGCACGCCTCCAGCTGCGTGCAGCGACTCGAAGACAGTGACCGCGTGCCCGCGGCGCGCGAGCTCGCCGGCGCACGCAAGGCCAGCCGGCCCGCTGCCGACCACCGCGATTCGCCGCCCGGTGCTCTCAGCGACTTCAGGCCGGCACCGCTGGCCAATCTCACAGGCAAGGTCCAAGTCACCGAGGTAGCGCTCGAGACGCCCGATGGCGACCGGGTTGCCCTTCTTCGCGAGCACGCACTTCGCCTCGCACTGCTCCTCCTGGGGGCAGACTCGCCCGCACACGGACGGCAGCGCGTTGCGCTCCTTGATGATAGAGATCGCCTCGGACGTGTTCCCGTCGATGATCTCGCGCACGAAGCCGCGAATATCGATGCTCACCGGGCAGCCCTGCTGGCAGGTGGGGTCCTTGCACTGCAGGCACCGGCTGGCCTCGGCCAGCGCTTCGTCTGCCGAGTACCCCAGCCCGACCTCGTCGAAGTCCCCCGCCCGCTCGGCAGCGTCGCGCTCGCTCATGGGCGTGCGCTCGCCGCGGACCGGCCGATGCCGCTCGCGGTCGTCGAAAACCCTGCGTCCCATGTCGTCTATATGTGGCACGAGCAGCTCCGGGAGTACTCGGCGTCCGCTTCACGTTCGGCATCCGCGTAGACGCGTTGGCGGCTCATCAGCTCTTCCCAGTCCACCGCGTGCCCGTCGAAGTCGGGCCCGTCCACGCACCCAAAGCGGGTTACGCCGCCCACGCTGACCCGGCACGCGCCGCACATGCCCGTTCCGTCCACCATGATCGGGTTCAGCGACACGGTGATGGGGATGTCGTACTCGGCCGCTGTTGCGGCGCAGAACTTCATCATGATTGCAGGACCCACTGCGAACGCGCGGTCGATGCTGTCTGCAGCCGCCATCCGCTTGAGCGGCGTGGTGACAAGCCCCTTCTCGCCCGCCGAGCCGTCGTCGGTGACCACGGTGAGCGACGCGAGCGCAAGATCACCGAGCTCCTTCTCAAGGAGCAGCAGCTCGCGGTTGCGAGCGCCGAGAATGACATGGACTTCGGCGCCGGCCTCAACCAGACCACGCGAGACCGGGTACGCCACCGCCGCGCCTACTCCACCACCGACGACCGCGATCCGTCCCCGGTCCTCAAGGTGCGTGGGCACGCCGAGCGGCCCGACGACATCGGCGAGCTCGTCGCCCACGCCGAGGTGGGAGAGCTGGTGTGTGGTCTTGCCGACTCGCATGTAGATGAAGCGGATCCAGCCCTCCTCGGCAGACCAGTCCGAGAAGGTGAGCGGGATGCGCTCGCCGCCCTCGGCGATCCTGAGCATGAGGAACTGGCCCGGGCGGACCTTTGCGGCGATCTTCGGGGCCTCGACGCCCATCTCGAAGACGGCGTCGGAGAGCTGGCGGGCGTGAATGATCCGGAACACGGGACCTCCGTCTGTGGGATCAAGTCGCGGGGTGATGAGGTCGAAACAGTATATCAGCCGCCCTTCGCACCCGCGGCGTCTTTGTGGGTAATTGGTGCTGCTGGTATACTTGGTACGTTGATTGCGCCTTCCGGGGCCGGCCATACTACTTAATCGAAGCAGCGCACCGGAGAATAGGAACCATGCATCGTAGCCGCGCAGTAGTAACACTCCTCCTGGCATTCCTCCTTGTCTTCGCGTCCGTGCTTCCGGCCGTCGGCGCAACCACGTCTGACCTGCAGAAGCACCGGAAGGCCGCAGAAGAAGCTCGAAAGCGCGCGCAGCAGTCTGAGAGCGCCGCTGCCAAGCTGGCGGCCGAGGTCGAGGCACTCGACGGTCAGATCGAGAAGATCGAGGCCGAAGCTCGCGCCCTCGATCCCAAGATCGCCGAGGCCGCCGCCAGGACCTCCAAGATCCAGGCCCAGGTCGACGCGCTTCAGGCCGAGATCGACCAGACCCAAGCCGAGATCGAGAAGACGCAGGCCGAGTACGAGCTGCAGCAAGAGCTTCTCGCGAACCGGGTCAACTCCACGTACCGCCAGGGCACGTGGTTCTACTTCGACGTCCTTCTCGGCAGTCACGACATCGGCGACTTCATCACGCGCACCGAGTTCGTGAGCCGCATCATCGAGTCAAACAACGACCTCGCCCTGAGCCTCGATATCACCGAGCAGAACCTCGCGAAGGCCAAGGTCAAGCTGGATCGCTCGCTTGAAACCGTCGAGATCAAGCGCAAGGAGGCTGCCGAGGTCGAGCAGCAGCTCCGCGACCTGCGCGCATCGCGGCAGGCGGCCGCCGCCCGCAGCGAGGCCGTGCAGAGCCAGAAGGCGCAGCTGGTAGTCGAGCACAAGGCGAACGCCAAGCGCCTGCGGGCACTCGCGGAGCAGGAAGAGGCGGAGTCCTCACGCATCGCTGCCGAACTGGCTGCGCGCGGTGGCGGCTCGGGCGTATACGCCGGAACCATGTCGTGGCCGGTCCCCTCGTCGCGCCGCGTGACCTCACAGTTCGGCTACCGTACTCACCCGATTTTCGGAGACCGCCGGCTGCACACGGGCATCGACATCGGAGCGTCGTCAGGCGCGGCCATCGTCGCTGCCGGTGACGGTGAGGTCATCTACGCCGGCTACCGGGGTGGCTACGGCAACACTGTGATGATCGACCACGGCAACGGTGTCATCAGCCTCTACGCCCACCAGATCTCCGGCGGCATCGCCGTGCGGACAGGCCAGAAGGTATCCCGAGGCCAGCGCATCGGCGCGGTGGGCTCGACGGGCAACTCGACCGGCCCGCACCTGCACTTCGAGGTGCGCGTGAACGGCTCGCCCGTGAACCCGATGAAGTACCTCTAGGGGCTTCTGGGGCTTCGCCGCTCGCGCTCAGTCCGCGTTGTACTCCCGCATAGCGCTGTCGATCCCGTGCTCCAGAATGTGCAGCACCGCTTGAGCGGCCGCAGGGATGCAGCTCTCAAACTCCTCGAGCGACTCACCCTTGAGTCTCTGCAGCACCCAGTCGGCCGGGTCCATGCGACCCGTCGGTCGCCCCACGCCCACGCGCACGCGCAGGTACTCGTCGGATCCGAGCTTGGCATGGAGTGAGCGCAGCCCGTTGTGGCCGCCGTGCCCACCGCCGCGTTTGCAGAGCACACGCCCGGGCGCGAGATCGATGTCGTCGTGCACGACGATGATCTCGCGCACCGCGACCCCGTAGATCTCGGCAAGCTTTGCCACAGGTCCGCCGGAGACGTTCATGAACGACTGCGGCTTCGCCAGCACGAGGTCCTCGTCGCCGAAGCGAACGACGGCGACCTTCGAGCCTGCCTCGTCCTTCCAGTACGTGGCGCGAAGATTCTCACCGAGCAGGTCGATCACCTTGAAACCGGCGTTGTGGCGTGTGTGCTCGTATTCAGGACCTGGATTGCCCAGGCCCACAACCAGTCGGGTCATAGCCTATGTCACCCGTGCAGGAGTGCCCAGCGGGGGCTATTCCTCGTCGGATGCATCCCCCTTGCCCACGAGCTCCGGCTCGGCGCCTTCCTCGAGAGCACCCTCTTCCTCGGCCTCTTCGAGGCGCGGCGCCTGCACTGAGGCGACCACGGCCTCGGGGTCGTCGAGAACAGTGACGCCCTTAGGCGGAGTCACATCGCCGAGAGTAATCGAGTCGCCGATCTCAAGTGCTTCCACGTCAACCTCGATTGCCTCGGGCAGGTCGGCCGGCTTCGCCTCGATGTTGACCTCGTGCACGTTGATCGTGAGGACACCGCCTGCGCGGACACCAGCCGGGTCGTTCACGAGCCGGAGCGGCACCACCGTGGTGACCGGCTTGTTCATCGCGACCTCAAGGAAGTCGATGTGCAGGATCGTGCCCTTGACTGCAGAGTGCTGCAGTTCGCGGATCATCGCCGAGACCGGCTTGGACTCGCCTTCGATCGCCAAGTCGACGATGGTGGCGCCGACGGAGTGGCGAGTGATGAACTGCTCGAACTCGTGCCGATCGATTGCTAGCGAGAGGGAGTCCCGTCCAGGCCCATACAGCACGGCCGGAATGAGGTTCTCGGGCGCGAGCTTCTTGCTGGTCTTGCCGACACGGTCGCGGAGGATCGCTTTGAGCACGTTGGCACCGGACATGTATCTGACTCCTTCTTCTCACTTGCTGCTGACGGGGTGTATGTACCCCTCCCAGCGCTTGCCACGGGACTTACAGCTGGAAATCGGGGTCGAACAGCTCGGAGACGCTCTCGTCGCAGAAGACGTTCTGGACGGCACGAGCGAACAGCGGCGCAACGGACAGGACGTGCAGCTTGCCGGCCTGCCTCTCGGCCGGGACGGTTACGGTATTGCAGACCACGACCTCCTCGATCGGCGCCGCTTCGAGACGCTCGAACGCCGGGGGCGAGAAGATGCCGTGGGTTGCGGTGACGTAGACCTTCTCGGCGCCGGCCTGCTTGAGCGCTTTGGCGCCCGCGGTGACAGAACCGGCCGTGTCGATCATGTCGTCGGCCACGATGCAGGTCTTGCCGGAGACGTCACCGATGACCTGCGTGATCTCGGCGACGTTGTGCTCCGGGCGACCCTTGTGCATGATCGCGAGCCCCGCGCCGAGCATGTCGGCGAGCTTCTTGCACGCCTTGGCGCGGCCGACGTCCGGGGACACGACCACGCAGTTGCTGAGCCGGAGCGACTCGAAGTAGTCGGCAAGGATGGGCAGCGCGGTCAGGTGGTTCACCGGCTGGTCGAAGAAGCCCTGGATCTGGCCCTGGTGCAGGTCCATCGCGATGACACGGTCGACGCCCGCGGTGGAGAGAAGGTCTGCAACCAGCTTGGCGGTGATGGGCTCGCGCGCCGCGCTCTTCTTGTCCTGCCGAGCGTAGCCATAGTGCGGGATGACCGCCGTGATTGAACGGGACGAGGCGCGCTTGGCCGCGTCGACCATGATCAGAAGCTCCATCAGCGCGTCGTTTACCGAGCCACAAATGGACTGCACGATGAACACGTCGGCGCCGCGGACGCTCTCGAGGTACCGGACGTAGATCTCCCCGTTGGCGAACTGGCTGATCTTCACGTTTCCGAGTTCGATGCCGAGGTGGCGCACGATTCCCTCGGCGAGCGCGGGATTGCTCGTCCCGCTGAACACGATCATGCGCGAACCGTCTAGCATCTTTGTGGCCACTCCTCGGTCTGGTGTCGTTGCACGAATGCCGCTACTCGGCCTCCGTGACCTCGGGCTTCGCCCGGTGACGCCGAGTCCAGTCCTCGACGTTCTTCTGATCCGTTCTTTCGATCGCGAGGGCTCCGGGCGGGACGTCACGCGTAATCACGCTTCCCGCGCCGATCGTAGCGCCCTCACCGATCCTTACGGGTGCTACTAGCATCGTATCAGAGCCCACGAACACGTCGTCCTCGATGATGGTCGGGTGCTTGCGGACGCCGTCGTAGTTGCAGGTGATGGTGCCGGCGCCGAGATTCACGCCCGAACCGATCGTGGCATCGCCGACGTACGACAGGTGCGGCACCTTGCTTCCCTCACCGACCGTCGAGTTCTTGATTTCGACGCTCGTGCCGGCCTTGGCGCGCGCCTCGAGCACCGCACCCGGCCGCAGGTACGCGACGGGCCCGACGCTCGCCTCCGGCCCCACCCGTGCGCCGACCAGCACGCTTGAGTCTACGCGAGCGCCAGCGCCGATCACCGAGTCCGTCGCGCGCGTATTGGGGCCGAGCACCGCGCCGTCACCCACCGAGGTCTTCCCGTAGAGCATGGTGAGCGGCAGTATCTCGACATCGCGCCCGACCTCGACATCCGGGCCGACCCAGACCAGATCGGGGTCGGTCATCGTCACGCCCGAGAGCATCAGATCGTGATTGATGCGCTGCTGCAGCACCTTGGTGACCTGCGCGAGCTGGACGCGGGAGTTCACGCCGAGCGTCTCGAACGGGTCAGCGGTCTCGCTGGCGGCAATCGTCAGGCCTTCTCGGCGGAAGATGTCCACCATGTCTGTGAGGTAGTACTCGCCTTGGGCGTTGCCGGTTGAGAGCCGGTCCAGGTGCGCGAAAAGCGCCGCAGCATCGAAGCAGTAGGTGCCGGTGTTGACCTCGTCAATGAGGCGCTGCTCAGGCGTGCAGTCCTTCTCCTCGACAATCGCCGCCACCCCGCCGTCGCGATCGCGCACGATGCGGCCGTAGCCGGTCGGGTCGGACATGCGCGTCGTGAGCAGCGCGGCGACCGCGCCTGAGGACTCGCGGATCGCGATCAGACCCGCGACCGTCTCCGCCGAGATGAGCGGTGTGTCCCCCGAGAGGATCACCAGCGACCCCGTCGCAGTTCCCACCGCCTCGCGAGCGCACATCACCGCATGCCCCGTTCCGAGCTGACGGTCCTGGCGCACGAACTCGATGTCGCCAGCAACGGCCTCAACCGCCTCGGCCTTATGACCGGTGATCGCGATGACGCGCTCGCAGCCTGCAGCCCTCGCGGCTTTGACCACGTAGCTGATCATGGGCGTGCCGAGGACCTCGTGCACGACTTTGGGCTTGTCCGACTTCATCCGGGTTCCCTCGCCCGCGGCGAGGATGAGTGCGGTGGCTGTCACCAGTAGCCCCCCTGAGGATCGGAGCGTTGTACGCATGGGCGCAGGGCGCGCGCTGGACGCGTTGGCTGGGGCACCAGGATTCGAACCTGGATAGCGGGAACCAAAATCCCGAGTCCTGCCATTAGACGATGCCCCAATCCGGCGCCCAGCCAGTGTAGGAACTGCCGATGGGCAACGTCAAACCACCCGGACCGCAACCGGCGGCGGTATCCCCGATGGCGCGGGACCCCCTCAGGCCTCGGCGAACTCCTCCGGACCGCTATCCGCGAGGCTGAACGCCTCGATGCCGCCGTTCATCACGAACTCGTCGAGTACGGCCTGCTGGATGTGGTTACGAGCCTCGGTGTTGATCGGATGACAGATATCGCGAAAGTCCCCGTTCGGGAGCTTTCTCGAGGGCATCGCGACGAACAACCCTTTGTCCCCGTTGACGATTCGAAGGTCGTGAATGACGAAGCAGTCATCGATGACTATGCTCGCGATGGCCACGACCTTGTTCATCTCAACAGGCCTCAGGGTCACTTTCGTGATTTTCATGGCCCCCCTTTGTCCGGCATTCACAATCCCCACTCGGACATTAGTTTAGCACTGGGGTCACAATAGGTCGGTCGTATTCTCGCGACGTTCGAACAGAACCCGTTCGGCGACCACGACATCAATGGGCTTGTCTACATCCGCTCCGATAGATGCGTGCTGCGTGCTGATGGCCACGCACTCCCCATCGAAGACCTTCGCGAGCCGGTTTGCCACGTTCTCGGGGTCGAGCCGCCCCAGGAGGAGCTTGAAGATGAAGCTCACGCCGACGACACGCGCGAGATCGATAGGGCTCTTGCGCAGCTCGAACAGCTTCTGGGCGACCTCGGTGTTGCGGCGCACGAGCGCGGGGGTTACGACCATTAGATTGCCGCCGGTGACCGGACCGCTCTTGATCTTGACGTACGTGCGCTGCGAGCCGGGGAACTCGGCCTCCATCGCCTCTTTCGAGACGAGCGGATAGCTGAGTTCGGCCCCCGACGCGAGCGAGCGCGTCACATAGTCGTCCACGGCCTCAACAGTGAGTGCCGGCAGGTCCCCGGTCGCGATGACGACTGGGCGCTCCTCGCCGAACGCGCTTACTCCGGCGACAACGTTGTCGATGAAGGAGCCGTCGGAGACGACAAGCTCGTCGACCTTCTCTACCCAAGAGCCGAGTCCCTGGTCGGTGGGGACAACCACGGCCACACGCGAGACGGTGCTCGCCGCGCGCATCGTGTCCACGACCCACTCGACCATAGGCTTGCCGGCTACCGTGACCAACCCTTTGATGCTCACGGCCGGGTCGATGACGCAGCCATCGCCTCCAGCCATGATGACCGCGTCAACCGTCGTATGCGTCACGCTCGGCCCTTCTCGTCGGTAACGGTAGCGCCCTGTGCGGACAGCTTGGTCGGTGTCGCCCACCAGCCCCTGCCAGCAGCCTCACGTGCAATATGTTCCGCTATCTCGGCACTTCCGACCACTCCAAACACCGCGGAGCCGGAACCGGACACCTGTGCTCCCAGCACCCCCTGCTGACGGCTGAGCCAGCCGAGAACCTCGGCAACCGGTGGCGCGACGGCGCACGCCGCCTCCGAGAGGTTGTTGGCGAGCCGTTCGCCGAGAAGAGCCGCGTCCCCCGCCATAAGCGCCTCGACCACGGCAGCGTGTCCGGCGGCAGACGAGGGCGACGCGTCGAAGGCCCGGTACACCTCAGCGGTGGAGGCCGGCACGTCGGGCCGGACAAGCACGAGCGCGAAATCGCGGGCGGGCAGCGCCTGGGAGATCTCGTCTCCCCTGCCAGTCATGAGCGCCGCCCCTCCGTACAGGAAGAAAGGCACGTCCGCGCCGAGACGAGCGGCGACCGCGAGGCAGCGCGGATCGAGCTTGTCGACGCCCCATACGTGCGCGAGCCCAGCGATGACCGCGGCCGCATCGCTCGAACCGCCGCCCAGGCCGGCCGCGTGCGGGATGCGCTTGGTGACGCGGATGGCGAACGCGGCTTCGTGGCCGAGCGCGTCCGCCAGCTCGGTAGCAGCGCGATAGGCGAGGTTGCGCTCGGCGGGGATGCCGAGATCGGGAGCGCACTCGATCGAGAGCTCGGGCGCCTCGGCGATCGTGATTTCGTCGTGCAGTTCGAGGGCGTGCATGATGGTCGTGACTTCGTGGTAACCATCGTCAGCCTGAGCGCCGACCCCCAGATAGAGATTGACTTTGGCTGGTGCGACGACGGATACGGTTCGCGGCACGTGAGTTCCCTCGAACGACGAGCGCGGACCCAGAGTGGGTTCCGCGCTCGGACAGGCTATCAGTATCGGTACCGGACTAGCTGAGCCAGGGGAAGACACTCTCCCCGCTCTCCGGGTTCGTCAGTTCAACAGTGCCGGTGAGCACGTCCACGTACTGGTATGAAGCACGCGCAGTGCGCTCACGCTTCTCCTGCACCTCAACGACGAAGAGGGCCGGATGGGTCTGGGTCAGGATGCCTTCGCGCTCCACTATCTTCGAGCGCCCCATGTTCGCGCGTACCCGGATGCGGCTACCGGTCAGCTCCTCAAGGTTGGAGCGGATGCGACCGACGACTTCGACCTGGCTAGCAAGATCCATATAAGGGTACCTCCTTCAGCTCAAAGAATGATTATAGCGTGTGGCGCACTGATTTGCCAGCTGTCAGACTCTATTTGCGCGAACAATTCACCGATCGAGCAGCACGCTACCGAGTCTGGCGAACGCCGAGAGAGACAGGGTCTCGGCGCGAGCGCCCTCATCGATCTCGGCGCGCTCCAAGAGTGTTGCGACCTCATCGGCGGAGAGTCCGAGGGCTCCGCGTAGCGAATTCCGCACCGTCTTGCGCCGCTGAGCGAATGCTGCGTCGGCGGCGGACACGACCGCCGCCCGCAGCTCAGGCGCCATTGTCTCCTCGGCGCGCTCCAGCCGGATGACGGCGGACTCGACCCGGGGCGGTGGCAGGAAGCAGGAACTCGCGACGTTGAAGCGCCCTGCAGGTCGCACAAGAGTCTGCAGCTTAACGCTGTAGGCGCCGTAGTCTTTCGAGCCTGGAGACGCAGCCATGCGATCGGCGACCTCGGCCTGCACCATCACCGTCGCCTGCCGAAGCGACGGGAGCAGCTCGAAGAAGCGCAGCACCACGGTCGCTGCAACCTGGTACGGGAGGTTGGCCACAAGCGCAGTTGGAGAGCCGAAGGGTTTGGACAACTGTTCTGGGCTCACGGTGACCGCATCGGCTTGCACGACCGCGAGGCGCGCACACTCTGCGGTGGTCTCGGCAAGCACCGGGAGCAGCGCCTCATCGCGCTCGACGGCCACGACCGAGCCGGCCGCATCGCACAGCGCGAGCGTGAGCGTGCCGATGCCGGGACCGACCTCGAGTGCTACGTCTTCGGGACCGAGTGCTGCGAGCCGCAGGATGCGACCGACGACGTTGTCGTCGACAAGAAAATGCTGGCCAAAGGACTTCTTGGTATAGAGCCCGTGCTGCTCGAGGACCTCGATGGTCGCAGTAGGCGATGCCAGCTTGGAGGCGGGCACGTTAGTCGAGGATGACGATGGTGACCGAACGCCGACCCCACTGGCGCGCCTCGGCCACGGTGTCGAAGCAGAGGTCCACGTGCGCTCCCCTGACGCCGCCACCGGTATCCGCAGCCACAGCCTCACCGTAGCCCGGGATGTAGAGCCGCGTGCCGAGCGGGATGAAGCTCGGGTCAACAGCGACCACTCCGTGGCGCGCCTTCGCGCCGGTGGCCGTCGTCGAGTTGAGACCCGGCTGCTGGGCGGAGTAGCCCGTAGTGGACACGCGCACCGACTTGCCGCTGGGGCGCTTGGCGCTTGTCGTCGCCTTCGATGCGGGCTTCGCACCGGCATCCCGGCTCACCGCAATCGTCTTGGCAGGCGCTGCGCCGTCGGCGATCACCTTGGGGCGCGGAGCGGTCATGACGTGCTCGGCGGTGAGCACGGGCGTGGATTCGATCCCGTTGACGACCACGACGCGGTACACGCGCAGGAGCGTGCCGGGGGCGCCTTCGTCGACGACCTTGGTCGCGCCCTTGGCAAGCGAAGGATCCTGCTTGCGCTCTACGCCGGCGGCGATGGTCGACTCCTCGCGCGCAACCTTGACGACCACGTCGGGAACGCTGATGGACATGCCCGCGACGAGCGGGGTTGTGATCTCGGGAGTGACTCCTGGAACGCTGGACGGGTCGACACCCGCCGCGACGAGCGCATCTGCGACGGTATCGCCGACGACCTGGAGTTCAACGGGTTCGGAGCCGAGCTCGACGGTGACCGGTACCGCTCGGCGGACCACGATCACCATGCCCGGCTCAATGCGATTGCCCAGCGCAGGGCTCACGACATCGGAGCCACCTACCGCCACGCCGGCATCGGCCAAGACACCTGCGACGTCCGCCGCTTGTGTCCTGACGCTACGAGGCTTCCCGTCAACCGCGACGGTGACCTCGGTCTGTGCCCACACGAACCCCGTGATACTGAGTGTGACGATGAGTGCTGGGACGATTGCTGCGACTAAGTGGTTTCTTCTTCTCGGGCTTCGTGCCGATCGAGTCGGCCGAAGACGCACCCGATGCCTTTCGGTTCGGTAACAGAACGCCTACCAGAAGAAAACGGTAGGACTTGAAAGCCTACCCCTAACCCTGCTCTCCCGCAAACCCGCAGGTCGCCCCTCAGGCCTCAGAAGTCTGCCTGCCGAGCACCGCGCGCCGGACGAGTTCACCGCCGATCCATTCGGCCTGGGCGAGCATCTCCGGATAGCGCTCGATGTCGCCACGCTTGTCGATTCCGACGTACTCGTAGGCCTCGCCGATCTCGACCTCGAGGACGTTCATCACGCTTCTTGTGGGGGTCACGGCGCACTGCGTGCCGAAGGGATCTCCACCGCCTCCGACCACCAGGAGTGCGCCAGGCCGTCTCTGAGCCCTACGCGGCTCGTGCAGCACATAACGCCTCGCCCAGTACGGCTGGCAGCGATCGTACAGCGCCTTGAGGCTTGCAGGGACGCTCGCGAAGTACACGGGCGTGACAACGGCGATCGCGTTTGCCGAGTCCAGCAGCGGGTAGACGTCGTTCATCCCGTCGTGCACGATGCAGCGGCCGTCGGAGGAGCACGCGTTGCAGCCTCGGCAAGGCGCGATTCCCGCATGGGACGGGGCGATCGCGACGGCGACACCGCCCTCGTCTTGGACGCCATGGATCAGGGCCTCGGCAAGACGGTCGGAGTTGCCGCCCCTACGCGGGCTGCCAACTATGCAGAGCACGTGAGGTGCGTAGGCGATCTCGGCACTCATGCGCGCGTCCTCGCAAGCAGTCGCAGGGCGGCATCGAACGCAGCCTGCGCGAACTCCTCGGCGGGCTCTTCACGCACCTCGGCAATGCGCGCCGCCGAGAAGACCGTGAACGCCGGCTCACACTTCTGGCCTCGGAAGGGCTCGGGGGCCATGAACGGGCAGTCGGTCTCGGTGAGGATGCGGCCGGCGGGTACGACCGCCGCGGCGGCGCGGATCTGCTCGGCGCTCTTGAAGGTGACCGGCCCGGCGAAGCTCACGTGGCAGCCCAGTTCGAGGAAGGGTTGCATCTCCTCAGGGCCGAGCGTGTAGCAGTGTAGGATCGCGCCTGCCCCGGGCATACCGGATTCGCGCAGGATCGCGAGGCCGTCGTCGTGCGCCTCTCGCAGATGGATGACGGCCGGGAGCGCGAACTCGTGGGCGAGCTCCAGGTGGCGACGGAATCGGTCGCGCTGGATCTCGCGCGGCGAGTGGTCGTAGTGGTAGTCGAGGCCGGCCTCGCCGATCGCGCAGGTCGCGGGATCGGCGGCCAGGCGCCTGAGTTCGCGCTCGGCGTCAACACCGTACTCCTTGGCGTTATGAGGGTGCGCACCGACGATCACGCGCACCTGCGGAACGCGCACGCCGGATGCTCCGGCGCCCGCGAGCATCTCGCGCGCATTCGCCAGCCAGCTCGCCAGCTCGTCGTAGGAGCGCCACCCGTCCTCGGTCACGTCGGCCACGGTCGCGATGAACTCGACCCCGGCCAGTGCGGCCCGCGCGAGAGCGAGCGCGGGGTCCTCGAGCATGTCGAGGTGCGCGTGGGTGTCGGCCACTCCCGCACCGAGGCGCGGAGCCTCGACGGGGCGGCCCTTGGAGTCCGTAAACACCGGCCCTGCAAGCGGACCGTGCGGTTGCTCGTCTGTGGCCACGGGTTTCCTCCTAGTTGAGCCTCAGTCCTCGTCGACGATTCGCGGGAAGAGCGGCTCGCCCTTTTCCACGCTCCCACCCGCTGGCAGGCCGCCCCACGCGGCCTCCTCAGCAAGCGTGGTCACCGCGCCGATGTCGCCGAGGGAGAGGCGACGCCAGACTTCAGCGGAGGTGTTCGGCATCACGGGGGCGGTGAAGAGAGCGGCGATGCGCACGGCCTCGAGCGCGTTGTAGATCACCGCAGCGAGACGAGGGCGCGTCTCGTCGGTCTTGGCGAGGTTCCAGGGGGCGCGATCCTCGATGTAGCGGTTGGCGGCCTTGATGAGATCCCACGCGGCCTCGAGAGCGCCCGCGTAGTCGAGCGCGGACATCGCCTGCTCGTAGCGTTCCGGCAGCGCTTTGGCGACGTCGACGAGCGGCGCGTCCTCCTCGGCGACACAGGCATCGCCTGGCACGGGAACCACGCCGTCGAAGTACTTGCCGACCATGTTGAACAGCCGGGAGCACAGGTTGCCCCAGTCGTTCGCAAGGTCGCCGTTGTAGCGCTGCACCATCGACTCGAGCGAGACGGAGCCGTCCTGCCCGAACTGCACATCGCGCAGGAAGTAGTAGCGGTACGCGTCGACACCGAACTGCTCGGCGAGCTCGGCAGGGGCCATGACGTTGCCCTTGGACTTGCTCATCTTCTCGCCCTTGGTGAGCAGGAAGCCGTGCGCAAAGACGGTGCCGGGGATCGGCAGGCCCGCGGCCATGAGCATCGCCGGCCAGATCACGCAGTGAAAGCGGATGATGTCCTTGCCCACGAAGTGGAACTGCGCAGGCCAGCGCTTCGCGAACTCCTCGGTACGCTCGGGGTCGCCGTAGCCGACGGCGGTGATGTAGTTGATGAGCGCATCGAACCATACGTAGACGGTGTGCGTCTCGTCCCAGGGCAGCGGGATGCCCCACTTGACGTTAGCGCGCGAGATTGACAGGTCGCGCAGCCCACCCTTCACGAAGCTCAGGACCTCGTTGCGCCGGGACTCGGGGCCGATGAACTCGGGGTGCGCCTCGTAGTGCTCGAGCAGCCGCTCCTGGTATGCCGAGAGGCGAAAGAAGTAGTTGTCCTCGCGCACGAACTCGAGCGGGCGGCCGCACTGCGGGCAGCAACCCTCAACGAGCTGGTCCTCGGCCCAGTAGGTCTCGTCCGGCACGCAGTACCAGCCCTCGTAGTGACCTTTGTAGATGTCGCCGCGGTCGTACAGGACCTGCGCGAGCGCCTGAACCGCCCGGGTCTGGCGCTCCTGGGTGGTCCTGATGAAGTCGTCGTTGGTGATGTCGAGAAGCTTCCAGGTCTCAATGAACTTCTCGGCAAGGTGATCGCACCACTCCTGCGGCTCCATGCCGTTGGCCTGCGCCGCCTGCTCAACCTTCTGCCCGTGCTCGTCGAGTCCGGTGAGGAAGAAGACATCGTCGCCGGCGAGGCGCCGGTAGCGCGCGAGAGCGTCGGCGGCGATCGTCGTGTACGCGGTGCCCAGATGCGGCACCGAGTTCACGTAGTAGATAGGCGTGGTGATAAAGAAGCTGCGTGGTGGCATCGTGTCAGGGCTCCGTAACGACGGTAAGTGGTGCAACTGCATCCATCGGCTGCATGACTCAGACCCCGATTCTAACCGTTCGGGGCAGGTTGTATCCCCGTGACCGCTCCAATGGGCGATCGCGTCCGGATCATCCGCGAAACGCGTCGCCCGCTCCGGCATGTGCCGACGTCAGGTGCGATGTGCGATTCGGTAGACCTCTTTCTTGGCGAGACCGAGATCGCTCGCAACCTGTTTGACGGCGGCGGTGCGGCTCTCGCCTGCCGAGACGAGCGCTTCGACCCGCGCGAGGACCTCCTCGTCATCGGGCACCTCGACAGCCTGGGCGACCGGCGGTCCCACAAGCAAGACCACCTCGCCTTTGAGCGAGTCGCGCTCGGCGATCGTGGTCGCGACCTCCTCGAGCGGGCCGCGCACGACCTCCTCGTGCAGCTTCGTCAGTTCGCGCGCCATCGCTCCCGAGCGCCCCGGGAACGCCTCGGCAAGCGAGGCAAGCGAGGCGGCGGTGCGGTGCGGCGACTCGTAGAAGATGAGCGTGGCGTCGAGGTCAGCGAACGCCGCGAGTGCGCGGGCCCGCTCGCCGGTCTTTCTCGGCAAGAAGCCGCCGAAGTAGAACGCGCGCGTGGGCAGCCCGCTCGCGACGAGCGCGGTGATGGCCGCCGAGGGGCCAGGGAGCACGTCGACGGCGATGCCTGCGGTGAGCGCCGCGTCCACGAGCACCGCGCCGGGGTCGCTCACGCCGGGCGTTCCCGCGTCCGACGTGAGCGCGAAGGTCTCACCGGCCGCGAGCCGAGCAACGAACTCCGGCGTCCGGGAAGCCGCGACGTGCTCGTCGTAGCGCTCGAGCGGCGTAGATATGTCGTAGCGTGCCAGGAGCTTGCGTGATACGCGCGTGTCCTCGGCAAG
Source organism: uncultured Eubacteriales bacterium (assembly GCA_964492775.1). GTDB lineage: Bacteria > Actinomycetota > Coriobacteriia > Anaerosomatales > PHET01 > WRDS01. The sequence continues at coordinate 25,891 of CAZBLH010000008.1, forward strand.
GACGGCGTCTGCCTCACGGAGCGCGTCAAGCACCCTCAGCGTCACATCGCCGAGGTTGCCGATCGGGGTCGCGCAGACGAGCAGGCGGCCGGACTCAGGCATCGGGAGCCTGAGGCGGCGCAGGCGGCTGAGGTGCGACCGGGGGTTCGGGCGCGGGCGGTGCCGGCGCTTGAGGCGCGGGCGCGACAGGCGGTTGCCAGCCAGCGGGCGCGACCGGGACGACCGGCTGCGGCATCGGCGCTACAGCGACCTCCATGCCCGTCATCTTGCGGAAGAAGATCGTCCACAGAGCCGACGTGAACGTGCCCCAGATCGCCGAGTACAGGAACCCGATGATTGTGATCAACAGGGTCATGACCCCGACTCCCACGAACAGCGAGGCCATGTCGCCGGAGCGCATCGTGATCAGCGTCGGAGCGAGAACGGCCAAAGCCACTAGGAATATCGGGATAGCGATGACTATGGACGCCACGATGTTGAGGCCCGAGTTGATGAGGTACATCAGGAACGAGTTCTTGAAGTCACCACGTATGAAACGCCAAGCGTCGCCAATTGACTCGAATACCCGCCTGCCTCCGATCATCAGGTAGCGCTGCGCGATGAGCCGGATCAGATCGAGCAGGAAGCCAACCACGATGAGCAGCGGGATACCGATCGCCAGGCTCCCGCACACCGGTGCCGCAAGCGCGGCAGAGGGCTCATTCCCGGCGATGAGCGTACTGACGAGCGGGACGACCGCCACGGCAATCATCACCACGGCAATCACGAACGTGGGCAAGGCAAGGATGAACGAGAGCCCGAACTGCGCGAAGATCCTGGAGAATCCCGCAGCCCACAACTCGCCGAGGCGCACCGGGTTGCCCGACTCTATCTCGTTCACGCCGACGATCAGCCCGCCGCGTGCAGCGAAGGACAGGATCCACCAAAGAATGCCGAGGAAGACGAGAAGCGCTACAACGCCGATGATCAGCGGCAGCCACTCGGCGAAGGCCTCGAAGTCCGGCATCCCGGTGAAGTCGAAGTCTGGTCCGGAGCCACCTTGGCCTCCTGTGAAGTCGCCTCCACCGCCGCTCCCGCCGCCACCCTGGCAGCCACCTGAGATCCCGGCGAAGAGCCCGAGCACCCACAGAACCTTGTGGCGCCACATGATCTCCCACGCACGCTTGATGATCGCGCCGTACTCCATCTCGTCCTCCCCCATCGAGAGCCCGGCGAATGCCACCGGACATCTCCGTTACGAAGCATCCTTACCTGTGCAGACCTTCCCGCGCATCGTACTCGTCGAATGCGAGGGCAGCCGCACCCAAGATGCCTGCATCATTGCCGAGCACGGCGTCGATGACGCGCACGTCTTTGCGCCCTGCAAGCGCCTCGCTCTGCACAACCTCGGCAGCTCGGGTGATTAGCGTGGGCGCGTTCTCGCCCACACCACCGCCCACCACGATGAGCTGCGGGTTGAAGATGTTCACAAACCCGACGAGCGCTCGGCCGAGGATCTCCCCGACCTCGTCGAGAATCCCGAGTGCAACCGGATCGCCCGTCCTGGCTGCCGCGGTCACCGAGTCGGCATCCACAGCGCTCCTGTCGCCCCCCGCAGCCTCCACGATGGCTTGGCCCTTGTACTGCTCGGCGGCCTCTCGGGCACGCCCCTGCAATGCCGCCCTGCCGAGATACGACTCGAGGTGCCCACGCCCACCGCAAGGGCAGGGCGGTCCATCGAGGTCTATGACGATGTGGCCGATCTCGCCGCCGAGCCCGCGGCTTCCCCGGTAGGGCTCGCCGTTAACGAAGATTCCGCCGCCGACGCCGGTCCCGAGCGTGATCATCAGGAAATCGCGCGTGTCCTTCGCTGCGCCGTAGCGGAACTCGCCGTAGGCGGCCAGGTTGCCGTCGTTGTCGATGGTGATCTCGTGCTTGGTGCGCGACATGGCAAGCGACCGGACATCCACGCCCGCCAGCGGGAGGTTCGTGCAGAACTCGATGGACTGCTTGCGGAAGTCGATCTGAGCGGGAAGACCGGCGCCGATACCCACACACTCCGCGTGGGAGATCCCGACCGAAACCTCCTCGATGAGATCGATGATAGTGTCGACGACGCCAAACGGCCCGGTGTTGGGAGTCGGCCGAAACGCGTCCCTCACAATCCGGCCCTTTCGCTCGACGAGCCCGACAGCCGTCCGGGTCCCGCCGACGTCAACACCTATCGCGTAGTTGGGCCGCATGCCTCACATCTCCTGTTCACGCAGCGTAAAGCCGCTCGGTTTCGGAACACGCCAGAATGATGATACCCGCTCGGCATGACACGCCGACGTCTGTGGACCAGGCTCCGCGTCGGGCATCTCGCCTCGTCAGAAGTCCCAGCCGATGCCTGCCGGTCCACGCAGCTGCCCGAGTTCGCGCATCCGGTCGGCCATCTCGCGCTCGCTCACGCCGAAGAGACGCGCGAGGTACCGGTGGTCGTTGAACCAGAGCCGCGCCTGCGCGATAACGAGGTCCTTTGGAAGCAGGATCTCGCGGGCGACAAGGTCGGCGCCTGTGTGCGCGCAGGCGCCCCGCGGGTACGCGTCCTCCTCGCCAGCGAGCACGAGAAGCACGTGGCCGAGCATATGTGCCAGCGCTCTGCGTCGCTCGATCTCGGGTTGCGCCCAGTTCACGACCATGACGGGCAGGCCGTCCTCGTAGACCGTGGCCGCCGTGAAGAACGCGGGCAGGCTCACCGCGCGCACGGGGATTCCGAGCGAACGAATCAGCGCATCCACAGGCACCGGCGGCTCGACGACGTCATGTCGTGCAAGCGCGTCGGTGGCGACGGCTCGGTAGTATGCTTCCGATCTTAGGGGCACGCGGCTCGCCAACTCGCTCGCAGACGACGTCGCTTCATATATCGGCAGCCGAGCGCGGGGGCTGTCATGCGATTGTGCGCAATATCACACTTTCCGGATGAAGGTGAACGCCTCGTCGCCCGATACATAAGTCAGTGAACAACCATCGTGGTGACATAGAAGTGGGCCTGCACCCTGGCCGACCGCGCCGAGCTGGCGTGAGCGTTGACGGATTTCCGCGCGCCGAGGAGGCACTCCGGCTACTCGCCGGAGCCGCCGGGACCTCGCGCCTCTACCCGCCGACATCTGCGCTACCGAGAGAAGCAGTCGCACGTTTCGTCGAACGGGTGGCGGCTCTGACGGTCGCCGGGCCACTGCGCTACATCGTCGAGGCCCAGGCCATCAAGATCGGCGACACCGAACTCGCGTCCGGGCAGAGCCAGGTCACGACGCTCGCCGAGTCACTGCACGCGCTACAGGTCGAACAGCTCGTCATCGCGCCCGGAGTGACCGCGGCCGAGACCGAGGCGTTCATCGCGCTCGCCAACTCCGACCCCGCCACCGTGCGCGCCGAAGGCGGCGCGCGAGCGTGGCTGTCGGGCGCGGGCGTGCGCCACATCGCGGTCATCGAAGTGTGGCTGCGCGCCGGCGACACATCGGGGCTTGCCGACCTCGATCTCTTGGGCGCGCCGCTCGAGGACATCGCCCGCGACGTGGCGCACGCGGCCGAGCGTCGCCAACGGGCGCTTGAGGACGCGGGTTCGGACACGGCGCCCAAAGACGAGGTCGCCGAGGCGCTCGGCCATCTCGAGGACGCGACGCGAGGGCTGGCGGCAGAGCGGGTGGCTGCGGCGTTGATGCGCCTGGACGAGGCGACGCGGCTGCGCGTCCTCGAGATCGCGCTCGCAGCCGGCGGCGGGCCCGCCGACGGGCTGCTTGAGGTAGTCGCACGCATGAAGCCCGCCGCGCTCGCGCGCCTCCTTCGGCTGGCGGCCGCGAGCACGGGCGCCTCGGCGGAGCGCATCGCAGGGCGGCTAAGCCTGCCGCCGGAGACCGCCAAGACGCTCACGATCCTGCTCGCGCCGACTCCAGATGAGGGTTCCGAACTTGTGCAGGACACGCGGGACGCAGCCGACATCGCCGCAGAGGTCATGGGCGAGCAGAGTTCCGCCGAGCTCGATCGCCGCATAGCCGAGGCGGCGCTGGCCCGGAGCGCCGAGCGCGCGCTCAGCACCGCGATCGCGATATCCCACCACCGAGTCGACGCTGACACCCCTGGGGCAATCGGCAAGGTGCTGCCGGGCGCGCTGCGCTCGGGTGCCTTTTCGACGGTGCGCGAGGCGCTGCGCCGGCTCGATGAGATCGGAGCGGAGCCGGCCTACGCCAGCGCGGTGCAGAGTGTACGCGCCAGCATCGCCGACCCCATTGTCCTGCGCGACATGTGTCACGCGACCAAGACGGATGCTGACGCGGCCATAGCCGGCGAGATACTGATCGCCGCGGGCACGGCTGGGGCCGAGGCACTACTCGACAGCTACATCCGCATGCCCAAGTTGCAGCGTTCGCTCATGCACCCCGTGCTGAGAGCGCTGAGTGAACCCGTGATCGTCGCGGCGCGCTCGCTGCTGCAGACAGCCCCGGCCGTGGAGGCCGCCGCAATCGTCCGCGCGCTCGCGGCGCTCGGCGACCGCAGAGCAACCGCCGTGATCGCCGAGGCACTGGACTCGAGCCTCGAGGAACAGGTGCGTTTCTCGGCGGTGACCGCCCTGGCGCACGCACCATTCCCTGAGGCCGAGCAGGCGCTGATCCGCGCGCTTTGCCACCGCGAGATCGAGACGCAACGCTACGTTGTGCGAGAGGTCGGCAGGGCACGGATCGCCAGTGCGGTCCCGGCACTCGTGCGGCTGTTCGACGACATGTCGGTCATGACGAGAGGCTACGAGATCCGCAAGGAGATCATCTCGGCGCTCGCTTCGATAGACTCAGCGGAAGCGAGGCGTGCGCTCGGCCGGTTCTCCGTGCGTGTGGCACTTGGAAGGAAGAGCAGAGAACTCAAGCGGCTTGCGCGCGACGCAGCCGGCATCATCCCGAGGCAAGGAGTCGATGTTCCGTGAGCGACAAGCCGTACCGCCCCGAGGACGAGGGGCCGCTTCCCACACCCGATGAGATGGCTGCCGAGACGCAGCGCGACCGGCCTACGATGGTGGCTGTGAGAGCGCCCTTCGCCTCGCCGGAGAAGCTCGATCTCGCACGCGAGCTCGTGCGGACACTCGCTGTGGCGCACACGAACGCGGCGCTGTACCCCACGACGCACCCGCTCATCACCGAGTCGCTCACCGAGCTTGTCGAGGCCGTGGCGGCACTCGCCGACGCTGGTTTCCCGGCGGTCACGGTCAACATCTACAAGGGCACGCTCTTCGTGGAGAACCAAGTGTTCCCCGAAGAGAGCGTCGTCCACCGCAAGCTGGTCGAGGATCTTCTCGAGCACGGCATCTCGGCGGTTACCTTCTCTGGGGGGCTCGATGAGCAGGAAGCCGCCACGCTGGTCGGAATCCTCGAGGACGCGTCGATCAACAACGTAGACGCCGCACGCGACGTGCTCGACCGCGCGGGCGCGGCCAACATCTCGGTTGCAGAGACGTCCACGCTTGAGGAGAGCGGCGACGAGGAGCGCAACCGAGAGTCGCGCGCACGGGCGCGCGAGGCGTACGACAGCGGCGTCAGCGCCATGCGCGAGATCGAGACACAGGCCAAGCTCGGAAGGGTGAACGAGGTCGGGCCGCTCCAGCGGGTCGTCGAGTCGCTCCTGGACAACCTGCTCCAAGATCCGGCTGCGGTGCTCGGCCTGACCGCGATCAAGGGGCACGACGACTACACGCTGATCCACGCGATCAACGTGTGCATCCTCGCGCTCTCGCTGGGCTCGGCGATTGGGCTTGCGAACGACGAGCTGCGCTCGCTCGGCCTCGCAGCGTTGCTCTACGACATCGGCAAGGTGCGTGTTCCCACCGAGATCCTCACGAAGCAGGGTCCGCTCACCGCCGAGGAGTGGCGGTCGGTCAAGCAGCACACCGAGGAGGGCGCTGACCTACTCAAGCGGCTGAACTTGGCAGACCAGATGCCGATGGTCGTCGCCTACGAGCACCATCAGCGCCACGACCTGATGGGCTACCCGCAGTCGGTCGGCGGTACCGAGCAGCACCTGTTCAGCCGCATCGTCGCGATCTGCGACGCATACGACGCGATGACGACCATGCGGCCCTTCCGGCGGGAGATTCGGCCCGACAAGGCGCTGTCCGTCCTCATGCAGGGTCGCGGCAAAGCCTACGATCCGGATGTCACGCGCGCATTCGTTGAGATGCTCGGCATCTACCCGATGGGTGCGGTCGTGCTGCTCGACGACGGGGCGACTGCGGTGGTCTACCGGGTCAACAACGACGACCTGCTGCACCCGCGCGTCAAGATTCTCGCCGACGCGCAGGGCCGGTGGCTCGAGACGCCGGACATCGCCGACCTGCGTCTGGTGGACCTGGAGACCGGAAAGCCGCTGCTCTCGATCGCTGAGTGCGTACCGGCAAACGACGCGGGCGTGGACGACGTCTGGCAGTACCTCTAGGCAGCGAGCGCTGAGACGGCCGCGCGCCTAGGCGGCCAGCGGGTCGCCGAAGTACCGCCAGAAGATCAGCCAGAACGACGTGTTGCCGTGCAGGTGCGGCGTGTACCGGTACAGCGCGAACGTCGCGCTGTTCGTGGGCATGACCACGCTGCCGTCGATGTTGAGCTCGGCACCGGGTTTCCACCGCTTTGCGTTCGCGTCCAGGCTCTTGGCCCCATACCAGATCTGGTTGCCGAACCCGCGGTACTGGTTGAGCGTCGCCGAGTCGGTCTTCCCGCATCCCATCGCCCAATCCAGCGCGTTCTGTGTGGGCGCGCTACGGCTCAGCAGCGACTGCTCCTTCTGTAGCGTCGCAAGTATCACCTCGGGATTGACGTTCCAGGCTGCCGAGGCTTCAGCGATCATCTGCGCAGCGCTCTTGACCTGGCCCTGGTAGTCGGCGACACGCAGGCTGGCAAGCCTGCCCGGCTGCTTCTCCAGAAACGCCTGGATGTCCATCACCGACATCGTGTTCACCGCGCGGAACCGCTCCTGCGAAATGATAGTGTCCGGGGCGAAACTCGCGTCGGGATTCCCTGGAATCTGTACCGCTGCGGCCTCGCGCATCATCCGGGCGATGTCCTCGCCCAGTTCGATGGCGCGCGCCTGCTGGGCGTCGATCTCCGCCTCGATGCGCTGCCGTCGCTCATCGGCGTCGACCTGCAGACTCTGCAGCTGCTCGATCCTGCGTGCGAGCGTCTCCTGCAGGTACAGGCTCTCCTGCTGCTCCTCGCGCACGGACTGGATCAGGTGCGCATCGTGACGGCTTGCTGCCGTGAGATAGCTCATGCGGTCGATGAGATCGGGGATCGAATCGGCAGTGAACAGGAGCTGGACGATGACGAGCCGGTCGCCGCGGTAGAGCTCGATCACCCGCGCCGACAGGGCACGCCGAGCGCTCATCAGCGAGCCACTCTGCTCTTCGATCTGGGCCGTGACCTCGGCGATGTCAGCCTCGGTCTGCGAGATCTGGCGCCCCATCGAGACGTACTCGGCCATCTCCACGGCGAGCTCCTGGCGCATACGCTCCAGCTCGGCGACGGCGGCGGCTTTCTCGGCCTTCTTCGACTCGATCGTCTCGGTCGACACCTCGCCCGCAGGAGACGCGGGCTCAGCGAAGGCGCGGGCGGGGGCGAGGCTCGGCGCGAGCAGGCACGCGGTCAGCAACACGCCGACTCCGGTCGCCACACGCGCTCTGTTGAGCCATCCGCTCATCTCGTCCCACATCTACGCAAGCCATGCGCCACGGTGCTGCTGCGCATCCTCCCGGTGTATCGGGAAACGGCACCCGCAGATCAACCCGGCAAGCGGGCGTAACCGGCCTGCCGTGAGCCTACAGTTCCCAGTCTCCAGCGGCCTCCGGCTGGTACAGGATCGAGGCAATACGCAGGCGGCGCACCCCGGACGGAACCTCCCACTCGATGATGTCACCCTCCGAGTAGCCGAGGATCGCGGTACCGACCGGCGCAATCACCGAGATGGCCCCCGCATCGATGTCAGCGTTCTCCGGGAATACGAGCGTGAACGTCATCTGCTCGGAGGAGTCGACATCCTCGAGAAGGACCTTCGAGTTCATCGTGACCACATCGGCAGGCACGTCCTGAGGGGCGACAACACTCGCGCGCGACAGCTCGGCTGCAAGATCATCGAGATGGCTGGCATCGCGTCCCGGATGTGCCTCGGCAATCAGCTTCTCGATACGCTGCTTGTCGTACTCGGTGATGTAGATGGTCCGTTGTTTCACGACTACCTCCGATGAAGGCCAAAACAATAGTATGCCCTGTCTGGTCGCCGAAAGGCTAGCGTGCTGCAGGAACGCGAGTCGGGCGGTGCGCCTCAGCGAGCCAGCCTGCGCGCCTCAAGGAAGCTCGCCAGCCGCTCGAGTCGCCAGTCCCCCGCCATCATCTGGCTGACCAACTGATAACGCACCGGCGCGTACACGTAATCGAACGAGCCGACGAAGGTGACCAGGTTCTTGCTGAAGCTCCGCTTGTAGTTCAGCACGCCCCACTCGCCGTCTCTGCGGTCCCAAGGAATCTGCCCACCGGAAGCGACGATGTCTCGAACCTCGCCGGGCGCTCCCCACAGGTCAAACGTATGACACCCCATCTTCTTCGACCACCGTGCGAGTTCCCAGAGTAGCGCTGAGGAGGGGCTGATTCCCTTGATGCGCATCGACGCACCGGGGCCAGGTCCGGCCGCGTAGCCGCCGAATCGATAGGCGCAGTACGCCGATACCGGACGGCCGTCGTACTCGGCGATCAGCAGGTGGGCCATGTCCTTCTCGGCAAGCATGGAATACTCGGTCTCGTAGTGCTCGAAGGAACGGATGTTCACGCCCGTTCGTTCGGAGGCGTCCCGCATGATCTCGTAGACGAGCGGCATGTCGGGCAGCCCGCCTACACGCCAGCTCACGCCCTTGCCGCCACCGGAGCGGATCGAACTGCGGAGACCGCGCGAGAAGCTCGCAAGCATCTCCTCCTCTGACGGGCGCAGGTCGAGCAGCACCGTGGCCTGGGGCGTCATCGGGTGCGTGCTCTCACGGAATCCCAGATCCCGCATGGCCTGCCGGTTCTGCGCGCTGTCCGACAGCGGCGGCACGACCTTGGTGAAGACGGCGTTCGAGTCCCGGGCGATCTCGTGAAGCGTGCCGAAAAGGAGCGCGGCGACCTCGGGGTCCAGCCAGTCTCCGACGGGGCCTCTCGGCACATAACCGATTGATCCGGCGCGCGCCGGCAGGCGACGCACCATCATCTGAGCGGCGGCCGCGGGCCTCCCAGCTTCTTCAACGAGCACGCGGTGGACTTCCCAGCCGAGACGGCTGCGAATCTCGCCCCATTGCCACGACTGCATGATGACAGCCGAGTCCTCGCGGGCGACGAATTCGTCCCAGGCCTCGGCCTCGTCGGGACCAGCTATGCGCGCTCGCATCCTCTGACCACCCCGAGACTTCGGCCGCTCGTGGAGCTACCGGCGGACGGTCCGTGCTTCAATCCAGCTCGAGACGCGCTCAAGTCTGGAGTCTCCGGCGAGGAACTGGCTAACGAGTTGGTAGCGCATGGGCGCGAAGACGTAGTCGAACGAACCGACGAACGTCACGACATCTTTGCTGAAGCCGCGCTTGAACTTGAAGACGCCCCACTGTCCGTCCGTGCGTTCTTCGGGAATCTCGGCTCCTTCGGCTTTCATCTTCCTGACCTCACCGGGAATGCCCCACAGGTCGAACATATCGCATCCACGTTCTTTAGCCCACTTGACCTGCTCCCAGATGAGCAGGACGTTCGGGTTCAGGTTTGCGCGGTCGGCCGAGGACCCGCCGTGGAAGTAGGCGGCCCAGCCTCCGAAGGTGTAGGCGATATGCGCCGCCACTGGCTTGCCATCATGCTCGGCAATCACAAGCAGCGCCCGGTCAGAAGCATCGAACACTGAGAATTCGGCGACAAAGCGCTCCTGTGCACGCACCGTCATGCCGGTGCGCTTGAACGTCTCGAACATCAGCTCGTAGAAGATCGGGATATCATCCACGCCACCCCTGCGAACACTCAGGCCCTTGCGCTCTGCAGCGTTGATCTTGTTGCGAGTCGAGCGGCTGAAGCCCTTGAATATGTCCTCAAGGGGCCGGGACAGGTCCAGGAATACGGTCGCCTCTGGCTGAATGGGATGCACGCTCTCCCGAAAGCCCCGGTCAGTCATGGCGCGACGGTTCTCCGGGCTGTCTATCCACGGCGGCTCGACCTTGAGGAAGATGGCGCGATGCTCTTGGGCGATTTCGCGCAGCTTCTCGTACAGGAGGTCGAGGGTGTCGGGCTCCTCGGAAATGACGACAGGGCCGCGCGGGACGTGCACTACCGAACCCATCCCCAGCGGGAACTCCTTGATGAACACCTGCGCCGCAGCCAGCGGCCCGGCATCGCCGGAGACCATGACGCGGTGAGGCTCCCACCCCAGGGTCGACTTGAACTGTCCGTAGCCCCACGACTGCATCAGCCCGAAGCAGTCGCATTGGGCGACGAAGCGGTCCCACTCTTCCGCATCAACGTCATCGACCGAGACCCTCAACACGGCTCCCCGATTCATCAAAGGTCCTAGGTGTCTTCTAAGTCCCATCATCTCACACAGCACGTCTGTACTGCGCAAACCATACCCAGAGGAAGGCGATGGTCATCAGGATGAGTCCCGCGCCATCGAAGACGGCGAAGCGACCGACGGAGACAGCGAGGCGCTCGCCCCCACCCGACAGCCCGAACCTCAGCACCAGATCGCCCGCGACCGCGATCGCCTGTTGGACGAGCACAACCCCGAAAAGCGCGAGATGCCGAGAAGGGCCTGCGATCACGAGCGGAAACGTCGCGTTCCACATCAAGAACAGCACGCCGACAGCCTGTACCGCCGTGGTCGCGCCGGAACCACTGATCTCGAAAGCCGCGGTGTAACCGGCAGGACGTGCGATGAAGCTCACGGCCGCATGGATGTTTATGGCGAACACCGCTGCCACGGCGAGCCGAGCGAACCAGACCGACCACGCGGAAACGACCGGCGACGCACCGCCAGGTAGGGCACCGTGAGACTCGTGGCTAGACCGCGACTGCTTCATCTTCGGCCCGATCGGGCCCGGGTGCGCAGTGCGCAGACGAGCGGTGGCCCTGCTTGGCGAGGCCCGTGGGCGGCTCGGCCGAGGCATCGTGCCCGTAGTGGCGCTCCTTGGCGGTGGCGACCATGAGCTTGATTCGGTTGAGCTGGTTCGTCTGGCTGGCACCGGGATCATAGTCTATCGCGACGATGTTGGCCTCGGGGTGCAGCCGGCGAATCTCCTTGATGACGCCCTTCCCCACCACGTGATTGGGCAGGCACCCGAACGGCTGCACGCACACGATGTTGGGAACGCCCGCCGAGGCGAGCTCCCGCATCTCGGCGGTGAGCAGCCAGCCCTCGCCCATCAGGTTGCACAGCGACAGCACCTCGCTCGCCAGCTCGCGCAGCCGCGAGATGGCGACGGGCTCCTCGAAGCGCTCGCTGCGGGCGAACGCCGCTGACGCCGGCCGGCGCAGCGCCTCGAGCATCCCGGTCGCCGCCAGCGCAATCGCCTTGTCCTTGCGCGGCGTGCCGAGCACTGGCCGGTTGATGATGCCGCCGAGGCACGAGTAGATGAGGAACCCCATCAGGTCGCCGACGGTCGCCTCGCATCCTTCGTCTTCGATGAGCTCGACGACCCGGTTATTCGCGTCCGGGTGATACTTCACGAGGATCTCGCCGACGACACCGACACGAGGACGCCGCTCGCCACTGATGGGCAGCGCGTCGAAATCGGCGACGATGGCCCGCAGGTCCCTGCGGTAGGTGATCGGGTTGAACCGCTTATGGAGGCGAAGCTTCAGCCGCTCGTTCCAGGTCCGGTAGAGCGCCTCGGCAGAGCCCGGCTCGATCTCGTAGGGCCGCGTCCGGTACAGACAGCGCATGAGCGTGTCGGCATACACGATCGCGGCAAGGCCGTTCACGAGCAGCGGCAGGGTGATCGAGAAGCCCGGCGTGCGCTCCCCGGTGATCCCCGGGCTCAGCGAGATGACCGGCACGTGAGCCATACCCGCGTCGGCCAGGGCCTTGCGTAGAAGGCCGATGTAGTTCGTCGCTCGGCAGATGCCGCCCGTCTGGCTGATGAGCACCGCAGTGCGGTCCAGGTCATACTCGCTGGACTTCAGCGCCTCCATCAGCTGCCCGATTGCCATGAGCGCCGGGTAGCAGGCGTCGTTGTTGACGTGGCGCAGCCCTTCCTCGACGGCGCCCGGGCCGGCGGTCTCGAGCACCCGCATGTTGTAGCCCGCCGAAACGAAGGCCTCGCTCAGCAGGTCGAAGTGCATCGGCGCCATCTGCGGCACGAGAATCGTGTAGCGCTCGTCGCGCATACGCTCGGTGAACTGCGTCCTCGGCGCGGGCGTGAAGGCGGTGCTCTCGCGCCTCGGCGCTCCTGTGCGGTCACGCTCGTCCAGCGCGGCGACGAGCGAGCGAATCCTTATGCGCGCCGCGCCGACGTTGTTGATCTCGTCAATCTTGAGCACGGTGTGGATCTTGTGCGCCTGCGCGAGCACCTCGGTGACCTGGTCGGCGGTGATCGCGTCGATGCCACACCCGAACGAGTTCAGCTGTACGAGGTCGAGGTCGTCTCGGCTGGCGGCAACGGACGCTGCCGCGTACAGGCGGGTGTGGTAAGTCCACTGGTCGAACACGCGCAGCGGCCGGGGCGCGGCATCCATCCACGCGACGCTGTCCTCGGTGAGGACCGCAAGCCCGAGCCGAGCGATCATCGTCGGGATTCCGTGGTTGATCTCAGGATCGACGTGGTACGGCCGACCGGCGAGGATGATGCCGCGGCCGCCGTTCGCCTCCATCCACTCAAGCGCGCGCCGGCCCTCGGCACGCACGTCCTCCTTGAACGCCTCGTCGGCGTGCCACGCCTCGGCGACCGCCTCGCGAGCCGCATCGAGCGTCACGCCCCAGTCGGCGAGCTCCTCGGCGAGACGCACCGGCAGGTACTCGCGGTCGTGGTACGGGAGAAACGGGTTGCGGAAGTCGACGTCCTTCTCGGCGAGGTTCTCGATGTTGAGCGCGAGCGCCTCGGGGTAGCTCTGGACGATGGGGCAGTTGAAGTTGTTGTCGGCGTGCGGGTCCTCGGCGCGCTCGAAGCGGATGCAGGGCATGAAGATGCGGCGTACGCCCCGCTCGATCAGGTTTTCGACGTGACCGTGGCTGAGCTTGGCCGGGTAGCAAACCGACTCCGAGGGCATCGAGTCGATGCCGTCCTCGTAGGTCGCCTTGGTGGTGGGGTCGGACAGCACAACGCGGAAGCCGAGCCGCGTGAACAACGTGAACCAGAACGGGTAGTTCTCGTACATGTTGAGCGCGCGCGGGATACCGATCTCGCCGAGCGGGGCGTCGGCGGGCTCAAGCGGCTCGAAACCGAAAACGCGCTCGTACTTGTAGGCAAACAGGTCGGGCACTGCCGAGCCGGTCGCCGCGCCTACGACCAGCCCCTCGCCGCGCTCACAGCGGTTGCCCGACGTGAAGCGACGCTCCCCGTCGAAGCGGATGCGGGTAAGCGTGCAGGTGTTGGCGCAGCCTCGGCAGCGCGAGGTGCGCTGCTCGACGCGCAGCGACTCAAGCTCGGCCGGGGACAGCAGCGAACTCGACGAGTCCGTAGCCCGCTGCGCACGGTCGCGCGCGATGAGCGCCGCGCCCCACGCGCCCATGAGCCCGGCGATGTCGGGGCGCACGACCTCGCGCCCGGTGATGAGCTCGAAGGCGCGGAGCACGGCGTCGTTGGAGAACGTGCCGCCCTGGACGACGATGCGCCGTCCGAGCTCCGAGAAGTCGTTGATGCGGATGACCTTGTAGAGCGCGTTCTTCACGACCGAGTAGCACAGCCCCGACGCAATGTCAGCGACGCTCGCGCCCTCCTTCTGCGCCTGGCGCACGCGCGAGTTCATGAAGACGGTGCAGCGCGAACCCAGGTCCACGGGGCTCTCGGCGAACAGCGACTCGAAAGCGAACCGCTCGATAGAGAGCCCAAGCGAGTTCGCGAACGTCTCGAGAAACGAACCGCACCCGGACGAGCACGCCTCGTTCAAGAGGATGCGGTCGATGACGCCATCCGAGAGGTGCAAGCACTTCATGTCCTGCCCGCCGATATCGAGCACGAAGTCGACGTCGGGAGCGAACTCGCGGGCGGCCCGCGCGTGCGCGATCGTCTCGATCTCGCCGGAGTCGACGCGCAACCCTGCGAGCAACAGCGCCTCGCCGTATCCGGTGACCGTCGAGGACGCGATACGCGCGCCCTCCGGCAGCGCGCGGTACAGCTCGCAGAGCGCCGAGCGCGCCGTCTCGATGATGTCACCGTGGTTGGAGCCGTAATGCGTGTGCAGGAGCTCGCCGCTCTCGCCGATCACCGCCATCTTGAAGGTGGTCGAGCCGGCGTCGATCCCCAGGAACACGTCGCCCCGATACTCGGCCAGCTCCGAGCGGGGCACCGAGGCCTCGGCATGGCGGGCCGAGAACTCCGCGTAGTCGTCTTGCGACTCGAACAGCCGCGGCAGAACCTGCGAGTCGCGCGGCTCGTCGGAGAGCGAGGCGAGGCGCGCAAGTACCTCATCGAGGTCGACCTCGGCAGTCTCGCGGGAGGTAAGCGCCGCACCCTTGGCGACGAACAGGTGCGCGTCAGCCGGGCAGATCGCCTCGTCTTCGGCGAGCGAGAGCGTGGTGGCGAAGCGCCTCCGCAGCTGCGGCAGGTAGTTGAGCGGCCCGCCGAGAAACACGACCTTGCCCCGGACCGGGCGACCGCATGCGAGCCCCGAGATCGTCTGGGTGACCACGGACTGCAGAACCGAGGCTGCGACGTCCTCCTTGCGCGCGCCGTCGTTGAGCAGCGGCTGGATATCGCTCTTCGCGAACACGCCGCAGCGCGCGGCGATGGGATAGATGATGGTGGCCCGAGCGGCAAGAGCGTCCAGGCCGGCAGCGTCGGTCTTGAGCAGCGCGGCCATCTGGTCGATGAACGCGCCCGTGCCCCCGGCACACGATCCGTTCATGCGCTCCTCGACGCTGCCGCGCAGGTATACGATCTTGGCGTCCTCGCCGCCGAGCTCGATGACCACGTCTGCCGAGGGCGCGAACTCGCGCACGGCCGCGCGCACGGCCACGACCTCCTGGACGAACCCGACGCCGAGACGGTCAGCGAGGCGCAGGCCCGCCGAGCCGGTGAGCACGAGGCGCACGGGGCTGCCGTCGGCGACCTCGCGTGCCTCGGAAAGCGCCTGCTCGACGGCGGCGCGCGTGTCCGAACGGTGTCGCCGGTAGCTCTGGTGCAGCACCCGGTGCCGCTCGTCAGTGATGACCATCTTCACGGTCATCGACCCGATGTCTATGCCTATGTACATCTCGTTGCCGAGGCTCCACTGTCCGCGAGATACGTCCTTGCGAATGAAGCACCATACCACCCGATCAGGGCAGCACGGCACTACTCGGAGAACTACTCGACGATAGCGGTCTCACCCGTCTTGGCATCCACACCGATGGTCGAGGTCGTCGCGCCGCTGTCGCCCGGATCAAGGGCGACGTACCAGCGGAAGGCTTTCGACCCAGAGGTACTGGTCGAAGGGATGTAGGTCTGGAAGCCCATCACGTAGGCACGCGGATCACCCTTGGCGCCGCTGGCTTCGATAGCCTTCTTGAGCGCGGCGTCCGAGTCGATCTTCCAGGTCTTGAAGTCGCTCGGCACCTCGTCCCACTCTTGTTCGGTGAGCCCACCGGTGCCGTACTCGGAGGTGCCGAGCGTCTGGCCTTTGGCGGCTATGACGAGGTAGGTCTTGTCCGTCTCTGGCGAGCCAAAGAGGTACGACCACACCGGGGTGCTCGTCGTGCTGGCCGACTGAGCTGTCTGTACGACGAGGAGCTTCGCATCCGGTGCGAGCGAGGTGACCGCCGATTCAGCGACCGCGTAGTTCGCACGCGCCGTGTCGGTGGATACCGGCTCCTCGGCCTTCTCGCCACACCCGGTCAGGCCCGTCGCGACGAGCAGGAAGAGAACGGATACGGCGGCGACAGCGAACCACTTCGCCGAGCATGCACGATGCATAGGTGAACTCGTCTCTAGTAGCACTGGGTACAGAACATCCCCCTACTATCTCATATCGCGACTCTCCATCGCGGTATTGACACCTTCTCCTGCCGACAAGCCCAGGTCCCTCGTGCCAGTACAACTGGGGCGGCGCGACCGTTATGGGTACATAGTCTGGTAGCAGCGGGTTCCCGGGCTCCCTACTCAGGCGGCTGCTGCCACCAGTTCGCACATAGTCCGTCCCGAAGGGTGTGGCTTCCGGCATGGTCACACCCTTCGCCCTGCTCGGGGTCAGGACGCGTCCGCGATCGGGACGCGGCCTCAGCTGCAGATTCGCGCTACTTGAGCGCGCTCATCACCGCGTCGCGCACTGGTGCGGAGACTGCCGAGTACGAGCCGAAGCACTTCACCCGCTCGACAGCGGAGCCGTGCGCTTGAAGCGCCTTAAGCGTCGCGGGCGGAATCGGCATCGCGCGACCGACAAGCAGCAGCACCGAGCAGCTCGAGCCGAGTACCGGACCCGCAACCAGCGCATCGGGGTAGTCCGTCCCGACCGCGAGGCCGACCTGCAGCCACGTCATTTCGAACTCGGCGACCGATGCCTCGGCGATGCGCGCAGCGGTCTCGTAGCGGTCGTTACCGCCGATACGTGTCACATTCCCGCTGCCCAGACGTGCGCGGAGCGCTGCCTCAGCGGTGGCAGGTACCGCTTGTGCACCGCCCACGATGACCGCATGCGTAACCCCGGCTGGAAGCGTCAGGTCAGCTCGGACGGGATCGGCGAGCAGCACGGGCATACCGGCGGCGACGGCCACCGGCGATGCGCCGAGGGCATCGGGGTAGCCGGCGCCGGTCGCAACGACCGCCCCACCCTCGTAACCCTCGCCGAGCAGCTCG
This sequence comes from uncultured Eubacteriales bacterium, assembly GCA_964492775.1. GTDB lineage: Bacteria > Actinomycetota > Coriobacteriia > Anaerosomatales > PHET01 > WRDS01. The sequence goes on from CAZBLH010000008.1 coordinate 42,869, forward strand.
ATGGTCTCCTCGGCGATCCGCGTCGCGGTCCGGTAACGGTCGGCGCCGTTCAACCGCACTACCGTGCCGAGCGGCCGCAGCGCAGCCTCGACCTGTCGCGAAACGGCGCTCTCTCCACCGAGGACGTAGATCTTCTCGGCACCGAGCCGGCTGATCTCGGCCGCGACCTCCGCGGGCAGCGCGCCCTTGCGGGTGAGCAGCACCGGACCTTCGACCGCGCCCGCGAGCGCGGCGCCCGCCAGCGCGTCCGGGTAGTTCTCGCCGGTAGCGATGACCACCGTTTCCGCCCGCTTGAACGTGTGTTCAGAGGCCGCGACTGCGGTCTTGTAGCGGTCGGCGCCGCCGATAGCGATCAGCGTGGTCTCGATGGGGTCTGGCGGATCTGGTGGGTCCGGAGGATCCGGGGGATCAGGTGGGTTTGGAGCCTGCCAGGTAACGCTGCCGAGGGGCGCGATGTTGTCGCTCTCGTCGAACTCGGCGACCGTATGCGCGCCATCGGCCTCAAGCCACAGGTAGCGGATGCCGTACTCGGGCAGGGTTACCTCGGCGGTCGTCTCGAAGGTCACTCCCGCAGCCAGCGCACCCACGTTGATGCGCGCAAGCTCGGTCGCGGCCGTATCGCCGTATGTCGGCCCCGGCGTCGCGAGCACGCGCGCGACCGTCGCCGGAGCGGGCTGCGCCGCCGCGGTGTTGGCGACGGTGAGCTCCACGGTCGCTCGGCCGGATTCATCGGCGGTGCGCGAGCGGCTGGGGCCTTGCGCGGCCAGGTTTGTGCCGACGCGCAGCGTTACAGGACCGGCAAGGTTGTCGGCTTCTGAGACCTCGGTGAGCTGCCCGGAGCGATCGGCGAGCGCCCAGACGCGGTAGGTTCCCGCAGCGAGGCCACCGGGGAGCGCGAATTCGACGGCCCGATCGCCATCGGCGGCATCCAACACGAGCGCGACGTCAGGCGCGTCGCCTGCTACCGGCGGCGTGGTGCCCTCGCGCACGTACAGCCCGAGGTCGACGGAGCTGCGCCGCACGTCCTTCATCGAGACCTGCGCCCCGAAGGAGAGCGCCTGTCCCTCTGCGGGATTCGTCGAACCCGTGCCGAGGCCAGCGATGCCGACGTTCTGCTCGTCGACCTCGAACGTGAGGACGACCACGTTGTCGGCGGGGTTCTGCTCCTCTTGAGAGACGCTGTAGGCCTCGAGCCGCACCGTCTTGGTGCCCGGCGTCGTGAACTTCACGGGAATCCAGACCTCGGTCGAGTGAGGATAGTGCCCGCCGAGTACCCTCAGGTTCCACTTGCCGACGACGTCGCCCGTCGCCTCCAGCCACGGCGACTGCGAGGTCGCCGACTCCAAGCCGCCTTTCAGGTTGGAGACGTACACCACGATGGTAGCGCTCTGGCCGACACACAACCTCGTGGCTGTGGGGTAGGCGACCACCTCGAGATCGGGCATGTCGTCCTCGGACAGAGCGCGTGGGACGGCTCCCGCGGCGCTCGGCAACAGCCCGACGAATGCGAGCGCGAGGCTCAGCAGCACGCGCAGGATCCCCGCGCGCATTCGAGCCGCGTCAGGCATCGGATGCTCCACCGATCGCCGAGTCCAGCTCCGTCGGCTCGATCGCGAACAGCGCCACGTCGTCACGAAGGACCCCTTCACTGAACGCGACCACCACGCGCATGACGGCATCGCTCAGCTCGGCGGTCGGAATGTCGGAGTGGCGCCGCAGGGTCTCGACCAGCCCATCGTGACCGAAGAACTCCCCGCTCGGCGTCCTGGCTTCGGTGGCTCCGTCCGAGTACAGGAACAGCCTTTCGCCGGGCGCCATCACCATTTGACACTCGAAGTACGAAGCGTCCTCGAAGGCGCCAAGGATCGGGTCGCTGCACTGCAACTCGTGGACTTGCCCGTCGGCGGACAGCATGAGCGCGGGTGGGTGGCCCGCAGCGACGTAGCGCAGGTGGCCGGTCTCGGTGTTGAGCAGCCCGAACCAGAGGGTGACGAACGAGTCGACCTCGGTGAGCCGGCGGATGATCACGTTCGCCTTTGACGCGACCTCGGCAGGCGCGAGCCCGTCGATGGCGAGCACGCGAAGCGTCGTGCGAATGAGCGAGGTGGTGACAGCCGCCTCAATCCCCTTGCCTGACACGTCGCCGAGCGAAAGCCCGACCAGTCCGGGGCGAACCGTGAAGACGTCGATGAAGTCGCCACCCACGCGCCCGCTCTCGTACGTCGCGCTCTCGTACGCGCGCGAGAAGACGAGCCCGGGTATCTGCGCCCGCAGCACAACGAGCGTCTCCTGCAGCGCCTCGGCGATCTCGCGCTCACTCTCGTAGAGGCGCGTGTTCTCGATGACGATGCCGACCTCGGCCGCGATCGAACTGCAGAACTCCATGTCGGCCGGGGCCGTCGACTGGGGCTCGCGCCACCCGAAATGCAGCCGGCCGATGGTCCTTCCTCGCGAGACGAGCGGCAGGATCACGTAGCATCCGCCGTCAATGCCGATGCACTCGCACACCTCGCGCCCCGGCTCGAGCGCGGCCGACGCGTCCGGCACGAACGCCGACTCGTTCGCCAGAAACTTCTGGAGCTCTCCATTGGGCGTCGCAATCGGAATTGCCGAGACGCCCGCGAGCGCGTCGGGCGGATAGCCGACGCTCGCGACAAGCTCCAAGTACTCGCCGCGTACGAGCCAAAGGCTCGCGATCTCGAAGTCGTGACGTTTCACGAGATGGTCGAGGATGCGCTGCGCCGAGGCCGCGACGTCAAGCGACGACACGGCGACCTCCATGATGTCGTGCAGTGCCTGGATCCGTCGGCGGCGCTTCCGCTCGGCGGCGAACAGCTCGGCGTTCTGAATGCCCAGCGCCACCTCGGACGCGATCGAACGCAGGAGCGACTCCTCTTCGTCCTTGCGCTCGTGAGCCTCAGCGCGCACGAGCGTCAGCGTCCCCATGATGTTGCGCGACACCTGCAGCGGCAGCACCGCCATCGAGCCGACACCGCGCCTGAGGAGACGCTTGCGGGCGTTCGGCGAGAGAGTGGTATCGCTGGCAACGTCCGCGATGTAGACGGGAGCGCCGGTCTCGTGCACGCGCACGACGGCGGTGGCGTCGTCGAGCGCATCGAACGAGACGTTCTGCAGCGCGCTGGATGGCAGTCCGAAGCTCGCGATCGGCTGCAGCACCTCAGAGGCGTCGTCAGGCACCATCACCAATGCGGCGCGCAGGCCGAGGAAGCTCGCGAGCACCGCGAGCTGGCGCTCGGCGACGAGGGAGCGATCGCGCGTCGTGGTCCCGATGTCGGCGATCCGGCGCAGGAGCGTCATCTCCTCGGCGCGCCGGGCCTGCGTCACCCGGGCGGCGTGCTCGGCCTGGTACAGCCGCGCGTTCTCGAGCCCGAGCCCGAGCGATGCCGAGAGAAGCCGGGCGAACTCCTGCTCCCGCTCGGTGTAGACATGCGTAAGCTCGTGGTGGCAGAAGAGCAGCAGCGCGGCGATCTCGCCCTGCTCGCACAGTGGTGTCACCATCATCGAGCGCACCGCGTGCTGCCGGTAGATTTCCGGGATCGTGGTCTCGTCCGCGTCGTCGACGACCGCACTCGCCCGGGTTCTTTCGGCTTCGGACGCGGCCGGAAACTCGCCGTCGGTGATGCATAGCCCGATCGCGGACTCGGGGAACTGATGCACGTGTCGGATGACCCACTCGCCGTCCTCGCGCACGAGCAGTGTCGAGGAGTCGCAGCCAAGTGCGTCGGCGGCCTCGACCACCACGCGCGCGAGCATCTGGTCGACGTCAAGCGTGGCGTGGACGCTGCGGTCGATCTCGCCGAGCGCCTCGCCGAGCCTCGTTGTCTCCCGCTCCCGCTGGAGGAGCCGCGCGTTCTCGATCGCGATGGCGGCTCCTCGGGCAATGCTCGAGACCAGCTCGACCTCGCGCAGCCCGAACTCGTGTCGTTCGCCGGGCCTGTCGAGGCTGATCGTGCCGATCGCCTCCTCGCCAAGCATGAGCGGCACCACGAGCGCCAGGTGGCAATCGCAGTCCTCACGGAGCCTGAGCTGGGGCTGCTCGTCGTAGTCCACGATGGCCGACTCGCCCTGCTCCATCACCTGGAGGAAGTGTGGGGCGGGCCCCCGCAGGTGAGCGCATTCGATCGGTTCGGCACCGCTCGAGTCGGCCATGGCGATGGTGGTCAGCTTCCCGCCCACCTTGAGCGAGACGCAGGTCCTCACGCCCGCGACGATCTCCCGCATGACCTCGGACACGGCAGTCAGAATCGACTGGATATCATGCTTGCCTCCGAGCAGGATCGCGCTGCGCAAGAGCACCTGGGTGGACTGGAGCTCGCGGTTCGCCAGCTTGCGCGCGTTGCGCTCGGCGTCGAAGATCTGGCCGCACCTTAACGCGGAGGAGAAGCGGTTCGCGATCGTCGTGACGAACGAGAGGTCTTCCTCGGAGACCATGTTCGGCCGGTCCCACGCCAGCGTGAGCCCGCCAATCACCGAGCCGTTCGCGATGAGCGGCACCGTCACCAGGGTCCGCAGGTCCATCCCGTACCGTGCGTACGTCTCGCGCACGGGCTGATGCAGTGGAACGTCGGGGGTGACGTTCTCGACGACCTGAGGCTCGCCTGTGCGGACCGCGTGCGCGACGGGATAGGGTTCGTCCACCCCGATGCCTTCGGCGAAATCGTCCCGGAATGTGTCCGGGAACCCATACGCGCCCACAAGCGTCAGGCGCCCGCCGCGCGAGTCAAAGCTCCATGCCGTGGCAGCAGCGTTGTTGAGATGCTCCTCGATGATCACAAGCCCGCGTGCGACGATCTCGGCCACGTCGAGCGTCGAGGTCACGAGGTCGTCGATCTCGGAGAGCGCTCTGAGCTGCGCGTTGCGCCGCTCCTGGGCGACGAACAGCCTCGTCTGCTCGATGGTGACGGCCGCCTGCTCGGCGAGCGCGGTGGCGACTTCGATATCGTGCCGAGTGAACGGACGCCGAGCCTGAGCGGCCACGCCGGCAGCGCTGCCACAATCGGCGTCGTCCACGGTCATGCATCCAACCAGCAGGTCGTCGTGTACCTTCAGGGGGGCGAGCAGGACCTGGCGGGCGCCGAACCTCTCGACATCGATGGCCGCCTCCGCCGAGCACCCCTCGGCCGCAAGATCGACGACGACCGCCTCGCGAGCCTCGATCGCCTGGCACAGCTCCGCCGAGACGGCTTCCGCGAGCCCGTTCCCGTCCCGGAACGGCGGCCCGCCGAAGACAGCGGCCGTCACGAACGTGCCTGCCTCGTCGGGAAGGTGGATGGCGACCCGGGTCCGATCAAGCCGCTCGGCGGTAATCCTCGCAAGCCTGCCGAGAACCTCCGGCATCCCGGAGGTCGCGGGGACGGTCGCAGCATCGAGCAGGGCGTGCGTCGTCGCGAGCTCGTCGCGAAGCCGTTGTGCTTCGTCGGCGGGCACGCCGGCCTCGGGATCAGGCTGCATCGTACCGGACACCCTCGTACCCTTCTCTGCGAGGGCATTATCGCGCGGTTGCGGCGGAAACACCAGCACAGGAAGCGGCCGCGCTGCGAGGTGCTTCAGCTACTCACTATCGATGGCGCGGCAGCGACAGAATGAATGACGAACCTGCCCCTGGCTCAGACGAGACGGTCACCTTGCCGCCGTGTCGCTCCGCCGCATGCTTGACAAGGGCAAGCCCAAGTCCCGTGCCTCCGACAACTCGATCTCGCCCTTGATCCACCCGATAGAACCGCTCGAAGATGCGTTCAAGATGTTCAGGAGCAATGCCACGCCCTGTGTCACGCACCTCGACATTCACCTCATCTGGCCCCGCGTCCACAACCAGTTGAACTGATCCCGCGTCGGTGTAGCTCAGCGCGTTCACGACGAGATTGTCGAGCGCCACTGCAAGGTCAGTGGGGTCAGCCGCGACGAACACGTCTTCGTCGTTCACGGCAGAGAAGTCAGTCACGAGATCGAGGCCCTTGCCAACCGCCGCGCTTCGGTGGCCGGCGATCACGTTGCGGACAGCGGTTCTCACATCAGCTATCGAATCGGGCGCGGGCAGCGCCTCGAGACGAGACAGATCGAGGAGGTCGCCTACCAGCTGATCGATGCGGTTCACCTCACCGAGAATCTGCGACGTGAACATGGCTGCCCCCGTCATGTCACCGTCTGCGGTCGCCATCTGCGCCGATTCGGCAAGCAGCTTGACGGCCGCCACCGGCGTCTTGAGCTCATGACTGGCGTTGGAGACGAACTCCCTGCGAACCTTGTCAAGCCGGCTCCGGTCCGTCACGTCGCTGATGAGTACCAGCGAACGACCGACGGGGCCAGTTGACTGGAGCCTGACGACACTGACCCGGAACACGCGGCCGAGAGGGTCAGGTGGAAGTTCGGTTTCACCCGACGACACATCAGAGACTTGAGACTCTATCGCGGCTCGCAGTGAGGCCGGCAGAGGTAGGCTTGCAAGGGTGCGTCCCGCTGTCATCGCCGTGCGGCTGTCGGCCAGCCTGACTGCGGCGCTGTTCATGAGTGAGACCGAGTCTCCTTCGACCAAGAGCACCGCGTCGGTTATCCCGTCGAAAGCGGTCTGAAGAGTCAGCCGTTCGGCATCGAGGGCCTCGATCCTCGATCTCATCTGATCTCGCAATCCTGTCAGCGAGTCAGCCAGAACCTGGAGGTCGGACGGCGCCTTGGGAACATGCACGGCAAGGTCGCCGGCTGCCATCTGCTTGGCGGTGTCGGCCAACTGCTGAACCGGTTGCGCTGCCGACCGGCTCGAACGCCACGCGATCAATACCGTGAGTCCCAGCGCAAGACCGAGCATGAGTAGACCGAAACGCCTCAGAGCCGCCGCGATGCGTCGGACATCTTCGAGTGACTGCGCTACTCGAATAGCGACGCGTTGCCCGTGCAGGGAGCCGGGAACCGCGACGTAGAGCTGGTCGTACCCCTCCGTGGCGGACAACCGCTGATCGACACCGGTCTGGCCTTCCAGCGCCGAACGCACTTCAGGTCTGTCGGCATGGTTCTCCATCTTGGCGGGATCGAACTCGGAATCGGCGAGCACGCGGCCGTCGGCGGCAATGATGGTCAGCCGAAGATCGGTTCGAGCGACAAGTTGCCGTGCGATGGTCTGGGCCGGCTGATCGGATTCCTGCACAAGCAGCACGGCGGATTGTGCGACCGCCTTCAGATTGCGCACCTGCTGTTGTGTCACCGCATGGGTCAACGGACCATACAGCGAGTAGAGCCAAGCGCCAGCAAGCACGACCGCGACCAAGACGTAACCGACCACGATCCGCGAGAAGGTGGACTTGAACGGTGAGCCCATCGCTACTGAGCCTCGGTCTTCTCGATGACCTCGAATCGGTATCCCATACCGTGGACGGTGTGTATGTAGGTGTACGCGGATGGGCCTTCGACGGCCTGCCGCAGCCGACGAATGTGAACGTCGATCGTGCGCGACGACGTCATGTGCCCGTAGCCCCAGACCTCCTCGGCGAGCATTTGCCTGGTGCACAGACTGCCCTCATGCCGAGCGAGTGTCAGCAGAAGCTGGAACTCCTTCAGGCGCAGTGCGACGGCTTGTCCCGCAACGGACACCTTGTAGCTCTTCGGCTCGAGCACGAGATCGCCGACTTCGATCGTCACGTCGGCCGCGAGGGTCTCTCGCTGTCGCACTCTCCTGAGATTCGCCCGCACCCGTGCAAGCAGCTCCTCCATCGAGAAAGGCTTCGTGATGTAGTCGTCAGCGCCCGCGTCGAGGCCCTTCACCTTGTCGGCCGCTTGGTCGAGCGCGGTGACCATGATGATGGCGACTTCCTTGTCGGACTCACGCAGCCGCTCAGCCGTCTGGTAGCCGTCGAGCCCCGGCATCATGAGATCCAGCAAGATGAGGTCCGGCGGCTGCACCTTGACCGCCGCGAGGGCCTCGTTACCGTCGGCTGCCATTGCAACATCGAACCCGGCCCGCTTCAGCGCGTAGCCCATTGTCTGGCGAATGATGGGGTCGTCTTCGACTATGAGAATGGACGACATCGAGAACTCCCAACCGCGTAGGGATGCGCTCATTCTAGGAGCGCTCAGCCGAGTGCGGTATCCATTTCACAATCGTTTTACAAATGCCTTGCCGAGTTTACATCGCTGCAACCACCCGCACGTACTCCCCTGCCTAGCATGACCTCGACGACGCCGAAGGTGCGTCGCAGGCGCAACGACATCGCTCATGAAGGGGAGATGACGTGAAGGCACTCAAGCTGGGAGTGATTGCGGCGCTCGCAATTGCTGCAATTGCGTTGGCAGGATGCGGTAGCTCCGACGGTACGTCGGCCGACAGCGGGACCGACAGCGTTACGGGCTCGCTCACGGTTCAGGGCTCGGACACTATGGTGAACCTCGCCCAAGCGTGGGCCGAGGCCTATCAGACAGCAGAGCCCGGCGTAAGCATCTCCGTCACGGGCGGCGGCTCTGGAACCGGTATTGCATCGCTGATCAATGGCACGGTCGACTTCGCAAACGCTTCTCGGGAGATGAAGTCCGAGGAGATCGAACAGGTGAAGGCAGTCGGCGTAAGTCCGGTCGAGACCGAAGTCGCCAAGGACGGCATCGTCGTTCTCGTGAACCCGGCCAACACAGTCGATGACCTGACGGTTGAGCAGCTCGGCAGGATCTATCGGGGCGAGATCCTCAACTGGAAGGAACTCGGCGGCGCGGACGCTGCTATCGTCCTGCTGGGGCGGGACACGTCCTCGGGAACGTACGAGTACTTCAAGGAAGAGGTCGTCGGCAAGGACTCTGAGTACGCGAAGTCCATGAAGAACCTCCAGTCGAGCCAGGCAATCGTCGACGAGGTCGGCAAGAACGCCAACGCGATCGGCTACGTCGGGATCGGTTATGAGAACGACGCGACCAAGCCCGTGAGAGTAGAGGGCGTGGCTGCATCGATCGACACCGTGCTGGATGGCACCTATCCGCTCAGCCGGGGCCTGTACATGTACAGCAGCGGCGAGCCGGAAGGCGCCAGGAAGGCCTATCTCGACTGGATCATCAGCGCCGAGGGACAGAAGGTCGTCGCCGACCAGGGCTTCGTGCCGCTGCACAAGCAGTAGCGGCACCACGTCGGACACATGAGACAACGACCTATCGTACATAGTGCGTCGCGACGCAGCCGCCTGGGATTGTCCCGGGCGGCTGACGCTCTCGTCAGACGTCTGATCGCCCTTTTCGGACTGGTGGCGATACTCATCCTCGCGGGCATCTTCGTGTTCCTCGCCTTAAACTCGATCAAGGCCATCCGCGAGGTTGGTCTGGTCTCCATGCTGACTGGCGCGGATTGGTACCCGACGTCGGAACCGGCACGGTTCGGCTTCTTGCCATCCGAGGTTGGCTCGTTATGGGTGACCTTCGTAGCGTTACTGCTGTCCGTACCAGTCGGCATAGGCGCGGCAATCTACCTTTCCGAGTTCATGTCGGGGCGCCTCAAGGAGCTCGCCAAGGCCGTCGTCGAGTTCATGGCCGCCATACCCTCCGTCGTGTTAGGTCTGCTCGGAATCGCATTCGTTGTGCCGATGGTGCGCGACACTTTCGGCCTCTCGAGCGGACTCACCGCCTTCTCGGCGGGCTTGGTGGTTGGAGTGCTCTGCCTGCCCACGATCATCTCCATCAGCGAAGACGCCTTGCACGCCGTGCCTTCGTCTCTGCGCCAAGGCTCTCTCGCCCTGGGCAACACCCGCTGGCAGACCACCCGCAAGGTTGTTGTGCCGGCTGCAGGGTCTGGCATATTCGCGGCAACGATGCTCGGTCTGGGCCGGGCGATCGGCGAGACCATGGTCGTCCTGATGCTTGCAGGCAACTCCGGGCTCATCGTCCGAACGCCGTTCGAAGCGGCGCGCACCCTGACCGGCACCATCGCAGGAGAGATGGCGGAGGTTGTCCGTGGTGGACTCCACTTCTCAGTGCTCTTCGCCATGGCGCTCGTGCTGTTTGCCATCACGTTCGTCGTCAACCTTGCGGCCGACTCCGTGCTCGAGCGACAGCGCCGCCGGTGGCGCAGATGACGAGCACCAGACGCATCCGTAACGCGAGGCGAGTCGAACAAGTGATGAGGCTCATCACTGGAGCGTGCCTCTTCGGAGTTGTCGGCCTGACGCTCCTTGTATTCGGTGCGATCCTGTTTCGAGGTCTCCCCTCAGTCTCAACGGAGTTCATCTTCGCCATGCCCAAGGAGAACATGACGGCTGGCGGGATATGGCCCGCTATCGTCGGTACGTTCTGGCTGACGCTGGGCACCGCAGCCTTCGCCATTCCGATCGGGGTCTCCACCGGTGTCTACCTGGCCGAGTACTCGCGGAACGGGCGCTTGACGAGGATCATCCGACTGTCGATTGCGAATATGGCGGGTGTACCTTCCATCGTCTACGGCCTGTTCGGCCTATCGGTCTTCGTCATGGTGATGAGGTTCAACCAGTCACTTCTGGCGGGCGCCCTTACTCTGGCCTGCCTCACGCTGCCGATAATCATCACGTCGACCGAGGAGTCGCTACGGCAGGTTCCGAGCGAACTTCGGCAGGCTTCCCTGGCGCTGGGCGCCACACGACTCAGAACGATTCTTCGCGTCGTTCTGCCCGCCGCCGGCCCCGGCATAGTCACCGGCGCTGTCCTGGGTCTTTCGCGTGCCGCCGGCGAGACGGCACCGATTCTTGTGACTGCCGCTGCCTTCTCGGCGCCCCTGCCGCGAACCCCATTCGATCGTGTCATGGCGCTGCCCTACCACCTCTACATCATGGCGACCCAAGCGGTTAAGCCGGCACCCCACGTCGTCTGGGGAACCGCCCTTGTGCTCGTAGCGGGCGTGACTGTTATCGGAGTGGCGGCGACGTCCTGGCGCTCCCGGCAAAGGAGAAGGATCAGATGGTGAGCCCCGGCACTGGTGTGTTCGACCTGCAGGACGTCTCGGTCGCTTACGGCAAAGAGACCGCCATCGCCGGAGTGTCGATGCACATTCCGAGTCGCTCGGTCACCGCGCTCATCGGCCCATCAGGCTGCGGCAAGTCCACGTTGCTGCGCTGCCTGAATCGGATGAACGATGAGATCGGCAACGTCACTGTGGGCGGAGACATTCGTCTGGACGGCAAGGACATCAACGGTCGCGAGGTCGACGCGGTGGAGCTGCGCACGCGAGTCGGAATGGTGTTTCAGAGGGCGAACCCGTTCCCCATGTCGATCTATGACAACGTCGTCTACGGCCCCAAGACGCTGGGCGTCAGGAAGAAGTCCGACCTCGACGACATCGTCGAGAGCGCGCTCACCGATGCGGCACTGTGGGCTGAGGTCAAAGGCTCGCTCAAGAAGCACGCCTTCGAGCTCTCCGGTGGCCAGCAGCAGAGACTGTGCATTGCGCGCGCACTCGCGACGAGCCCCGAAGTGCTCTTGATGGACGAGCCGGCATCGGCGCTGGATCCGATCTCGACGCAGCAGATCGAAGACACGATCGCCGAACTGAAGTCCCAGATCACCATCGTCATCGTCACCCACAACATGCAGCAGGCCGCCCGAATATCGGACCAGACGGCGTTCATGCTTCGCGAGTCTGTGGATCGTCCGTCTGCGCTGATCGAAGTCTCCTACACGCATCAGATGTTCACGAATCCGACCGACAAGCGCACCGAGGCTTACATCACCGGCCGTTTTGGCTAGGTACTCCACCTTGCGACGCCCGCGTCCGCAGCGCGCTGTGCGACGCGACGATAGAGATGCCTCCGACCCACGTCGCACAAGACCCCGTTCTCAGCTACTGACCAACCCAAAGAACCGCTCAAAGAACTCCGTGAGCGCGGCCAACACGCGCCGCTTCTTCTCGCCATGTCCACCATCCGGCGTGAATCGCGACACCGGAGGCAGCACCTCGGTGATAGCACTGCCCGTGGTCTGCATCACACCATCACGGAAAGCCATGTCGATATCGGCGCGTGTAGCGTCCGGGTGTAGGTTCTCAGCTTCAACGATAGCGTTCAGCTCAGCATCACAGCGTTCCCTGATGAAAGCGTCCCACTCGGCGTCGACTTCGCCACTGGGAGACACGCTGTCGACAAACGCCTCGATCAGGTCCTTCTTGCTTCGGAGCGTGGGGCTAGCGTCGACTGCACGCGAGATTGAGGCGCGAAGCTCACCATCCTCGCCGTCACCACGGGTCCTTCGCCATTTCTCGACGAGCATCAGGATCGAGCGGCGGGACCGGGATGCTGATCTTCTCCAGGGACCTAGCGGATACATCGATGACCTTCGTGCCGGTAGCGTACTTCTTCTTCTGATTGAAGAAGTCCGGTGTCTGAAACCAATATGCGATGTACCTCGGGTCCTGCTTGTGCTTGAAGACGGTGGCGTGACCACCGGTGACAATAGTGTCTGCACCAAGCCAGGCGACGGCCTTACCCACGTCATTCAAGTTCTCGCTGGTGTTGGTGATGATCACGTCACCCGGAGCGACTTGGGCCAAGCGTGCGGCAGTCTCAGGGGCAACGAATGAACGGGTCACCTCAGTCCACGTGCCGTAGAAGGTGTAGATCTGGCCGTAGTGGATGGCACCGACACCCGACTCGGTGAAGTCGGACTTGGGCATACCATTGCCTCGCACCAGTTCGCCGAGCTCGCCCATCAGTCGGCGAGGAACCCCTTGAGGGCAGAGCTTTCGGAGTAGGTCGTCGATTCTGCTCACTCGAAGAAATCCTCGTCTACCTCGACGATGTTGATCGTCTGCTTCACCTGGACACCGACGCCGTAGCGAATCATCAAGCCGGTGAGTCTGGTGCCGTCGATGAGGATGATGCGGGTATGTGCCTGCTCGGCATACTCAGTGGCACCCGATGAGAAGCGACCCGTGGTGATGAAGACGCCGGTGGAAGCCTTGCCGCTCAGTGCCCCCACGAACCGCTGGATGTCGGGACGACCCACAGGGTTGTCGCTCGCGTACCGCTTGGCTTGGATGTAGAGACGATCCAGACCCAGCGCGTCGCGGTCGATGATGCCGTCAATCCCGCCGTCACCGGATGCCTGGGTGACCACCGCTCGGCCGTCGGCGCCTCCGTAGCCCATGCCCACGAGCAGCTTGACCACAGCGTTCTCAAAGAACGTGGGGTCTTGCTCCTGCAGGCGGGAGAGCAGGTCGGTCGCTACATCGGCGTGGACTCGACTTATGCCCTGCGCAATCTGCTCGTGTGGATCGAGCTGATCTGCGCCCGTCGCCTCTGCACCAACTGGCTGCTTCGGCTCGTCGGTGGTCTTTTTCGTCCACCACTCATCGCCCGGGACCGCGAGTTGCCTGAAGTCGGCCTCGGTCAGACCGCCTGGATAATCCCGCAGGACTTCGCGGCCCTTGTCGGTAATCGCGTAGTGGGCCCGCTTCGGCCTGTTCAGTGCCTGGATCCGGGTCAGGTACGACACAGCCCAACCAATGCGGCTGTCAGTGAGCGGGTCACCGGTCGACGGGATGGTGAGCGCACGCTGCTCGGGAGTGAACTCGTACGTGTCTGCCAGACCCCTGAGGATCTCGCGTCGGGTGAGTGTCGCACCGTCCTGCATGAACGCCAGCACCGGTATCGCGAACTCGTTCCAAGCAGGCAGCGTCGTCACGGCTGGCTCCCCTCCAAGTCGGCCACGATCGCATCTATCTGAGTCCGAAGTTCGCTCTGCCTTGCCACGATCCGGGCGATCTCGGCGTTGAGCGCAATGATGTCGACGGGTTCGCGAGTGTCCTCCTGCTCGACGTACGAGGACACGGCGAGGTTGTATTCGTTCTCGGCAATCTCGGAGTTGGGAACCAGTCGAGCGAAGTGCTCGGCGTCAACGCGAGCGGTGAAGGCGTCGAGGATCTTGTCTCGGTTCGCCTCGGTGAGCTTGTTCTTGTTGCCGCCCCGGACGAACTCGGCTGATGCGTCGATGAACAGCGTCGCATTGTCTGTCTTCGACTTCTTGAGCACGATGATGCAGGTGGCGATCGTGGTGCCGAAGAACAGGTCGGGTGGCAGCTGGATGACGGTGTCGACGTAGTTGTTGTCAATGAGGTACTTGCGGATCTTTCGCTCGGCTCCCCCGCGGTAGAGCACGCCGGGGAACTCGACGATGGCGGCCGTGCCGTCGACAGCAAGCCAGCTCAAGATATGCATGGTGAAAGCGAGGTCGGCCTTCGACTTCGGTGCGAGCACACCCGCAGGCGCGAACCGCGGGTCGTTGATCAGGAGCGGGTTCGCGTCGCCGTCCCACTTGATGGAGTAGGGCGGGTTCGACACGATCGCCTCGAATGGCTCGTCATCCCAGTGCGCCGGGTCGATTAGCGTGTCGCCGTGCGCGAGGTCGAACTGCTCGTAGTTCACGTCGTGCAGGAACATGTTGATCCTGGCGAGGTTGTAGGTGGTCAGGTTGATCTCCTGGCCGAAGAAGCCCTGACGCACGTTCTCTTTGCCCAGCACCTTGGCGAACTGCAGCAGCAGCGAGCCCGAGCCGCACGCCGGGTCGTAGACCTTGTTGACCTCGGTCTTGCCCACCACCGTGATCTGGGCGAGGAGCTCGCTCACCTCTTGGGGCGTGTAGTACTCGCCCCCCGACTTGCCTGCGCTCGACGCATACATCTGCATCAGATACTCGTAGGCGTCACCGAATGCGTCGATGGTGTGGTCATCGAAACGGCCCAAGTCGAGGTCGCCAATGGCGTCCAGTAGCTTGACGAGCTTCTCATTGCGCTTGGCGACAGTGGCTCCGAGCTTGGCGCTGTTCACGTCGAGGTCATCGAACAGGCCCTTGAGGTCGTCTTCGCTATCAGCGCCAACAGCCGAGCCTTCCACGTTGCGGAAAACACGCTCGAGCGTCTCATTCAGATTCGGATCATGTGGAGCCTGCGCTCTGACGTTGCAGAACAGTTCACTCGGAAGGATGTAGAACCCCTTCTCGGCGACTGTTTCCGCGCGTCCGAACTCGGCTTCCTGATCCGAAAGCCTCGCGTAGTCGAAATCGACACTCCCCGCAGCCCGCTCCTGCTCATTCAGATACGCTGTCAGGTTCTCCGAAATGAAGCGGTAGAAGAGCATCCCAAGCACGTAGCTCTTGAAGTCCCAGCCATCCACGGACCCGCGCAAGTCATTCGCAATCCGCCAGATGGTCTTGTGCAGCTCCGCCCGCTGAGCTTCCTTGGTGTCTGGCACCATCCCGAGAGACTCCCCCTCAAGTCGACGGAACAAACTGCTTCATACTCGCACAATCGTCCATAGCCGAGGCTACATTAGCGGTAGCAGCGCGGCGCCTTCCGAAAGCGCGAACACAAGGCATGCGAGTCCTAGTGACGTTGCGACAAGCTGAAGCCACCGCTCGTGACCGCTCCAGTCCCACCACTCGGATCCCCACCGCGCTCTCAGTAGCGTCGTGCCCATCACAAATGACCCAATCGTGATCCGCGTCCGCGGCTCAACTGCAATCGCGGCTGCTGACAATGCATTCTTGGCGAATCCCGAGCCTCAGCCCCTTCCGTGTGTGGCCGGAGGCTAGCAAGCGCCGCTGACATCGACCGGTTAGAAGACGGCAAGACCCGTGTCAGGCACCGGCACAGTGGCCCCGCCCCTCGGGGCCGACGACACCGCACCCCACTTGGTGCCGTCACTGCAAATCCTAGCCTCGCCCAAGCAAGAAAGCCCCACCGCAAGGGCAGGGCTTTCGCTGATTCCTATGGTGGCCAGAGACGGACTTGAACCGCCGACACGGGGATTTTCGGAGTGAGCATATCGCCTGTTGAGGACCCCGTGTCGGCATCCCTTGACATGCCCTTCACTTCACACGCCAGTTGAAGGGCCACGGGATGGCCAGTAGTCCAACCCGGAACCCTGCGCTAGATCCGCTTTCCGCCAGTACCGGGAAGTTCGAACCCTACTTTCCCACCGACGAACACGACTGCAAGGAGCAAGGCGCCTCCTACAGCCGCGCCCATGATGGAGTACATCTCCCTCACAAACTGCTTATTCTCCGTATCCTTCGCGTACTCCAGCTTGCCGGTATCCATAAGTAGATCGAGGATGTACTTCCTCTGCTCCCATGGCAGATCTTCGACCTCAAGCTGCCCTCTTAGGATCTCCCGTATCTCCCGAAACGCCTCGTGCACCTGCGCCATGCTCTGCTTGTTATCTGCATGAGCAGACTCGTGAGCCTTCTGCATCACGTTGATGGCCTCTAGCGCGAAGCTGGTGAACTCGGGAAGCTGCTCGACGATCTTTAGGGCGACTTCCTTGTCCACGTCGGGCAGCATGGCCGCGAACCGCGTGACGTTGTCCCTGGACAAGTTTCGCCAAGTGTCGATACCAAGGGCCTTCTTGATGTCGTCCTCGTTCGTGTACCTCAAGAGCAACCTCCCATGATGTCGTCAGATCTACGATGCACAACGTGCGGACGCTCGCGTCTTGTGCTCGTCCATCAGGCGGCGTAGAGCGAAAGACGTTGGCCACCAGAAGGAAGGGCGGGACAGACCATCTATGCTGTATCGCGATCCTCGTCTTGGACGGAACCGTCGGCCATGACGAACTCTTGGCCCATGTCGTTGCGCTCATAGACGGCCGCGTCAGTCTGGCCGGCCATGTCGACCAAGTCGAACGGGACGCCCTCAAGCTCGGTACGCAGCTTGTTGACGATCATGTCGAGCCGACCCTCCGCGAAGTCCGTCAGCGCCGTGACCGGAAGCTCCTCCTGAGCAACCCACTCGGACAGGACGCTCGGCAGCAGATGCGATCGCTCGATGTCCTCGAAGCGCGTTCCGATGAAGTCGCGCATGTACTCGAGCGGGTTGCGGTTGCTGATCTTGAGGTTCGTCATCTGCGTGAGATACGCGATGTTGAGCAGACTGTTGGCCAGCCGGTCGTCATCAAGCTGCTTCTCGCAGAAGTCCAGCGGAAAGATGTGGTGCAGGTTCGGGTTGTCTGTCAGCTCGTAGTAGACCTCCGTGAGAACGGAGCGATCAGGAATAGCCCAGTCCACCGGGTTCTGGTTGGCGTAGAGCGCAAGTACCGCACGCGAGAGACGTCCACGGTTGCTGTAGCTGATCCGGCGCAACTTCTCCTTGTCGATCAAGAAGCGGCCGAAGCCGAAGTCACCCTCCTCGCGAGTGCTCCTCAAACGCACGACGTGGTCCCTGAGATGGGACGTGTTGGTGAGCAGGTCGTCATTGTGGAAGCTGAAGTACCAGAAGTACCGCTTGAGAAGCGCATAGTCCGGTTCACGGTTTTCGTGCAGATAGGCCGCGACAGTCATGTAGAAGTAGCGGTTCGGGATGAGCGCCGGACCGGGAAGCCGAAGCTGGTTGTCGAAGAAGTCGAACGTCTTTCGGATGGCCTTGGAGCCCGCTTCCCACACTGCCTCGATGTGCTCGGTCTTGAGCGCGTTCAAGTAGCGGTCTGTGATGTTCTGGACGCCAGCTTCTGGAACGCTGTCTCGAACCAGCACTGCGAGGATCTGCAGGATCGTCATGTCGTCGACGGACGAAAACCTACTTCCGGCAACCTCCAGACCATGCCGGAAGTCCTCGAACAGCCCCCTCAGATAGAAGCCGGCGACTCCCGGCTCCTCGGGGCGAAACGTCTTCGCGACCACGATGTCAAACATGCTGAGAGGCTGACCGGCCTGGTTGATGCGCTCGAAGATCTGGCAGACCTCAGCGACCTCGATCCCACGAAGCTCTATGAAGGAGAGCTTGTAGTTGTCGAACACCTGCTTGAAGCTCCGCAGCTGCACACGTGCAGGATCGTCGTAGTCTACGCGGCCCTTTTCGACGAGCCCCCGCTCGACGTCGCCGTAGCGATGAGCAATGTCCTCGAGCTTCACGATCAGCCCGTCGTCGTACCGCTTCTTCCGTCCCGTGTTCCGAAGCAGTTGGCCGTCACGGTCGTCGATCTCGTCCCAGAACAGGAAACGCTCCCGCCACGACGCGTCCTCGACTTCGTCGGCATCCTCGACAGTAAGGTCGACGAAGAGGTGCAAGTCCTTGTCCTTCTGTCCCTTGATGCTCCCGCCGTACATCGATGTGAGAAGAGCGGTCGTCCGCTGCTGGCCATCGAGGAGGTACTGGTAGTCTCCGTCGCTATGGCCATGCTCCAGCGGGTGACCGCCGATCTCGCGGTGGTTCTGGAGACGCGTTGGCGTACGCCACACGAGTATGCTGCCCAGCGGATAGAAGCTGTAGATGCTGTCCCAGAGGCGCTTGACCCGGTCGGGACCCCACACAACGTCGCGCTGGAAAGTCGGTATCTGATAGTGCCCACGTTGCAGGCTCTCTAGGTACGTCGTTATGCCGTACGAGTCGGGCTTGATCCGGTCAACATGTGAGTCCAACTAACGCTCCTCCGGTGTGGGGTACGAGATCCGTGATCTGAGGCCTAGAGCGGATGCTCGATGATGATCGGGCCCTCGGGCACGAATGGCATTCCGTAGTCCTTGTCAGCCTTGTATCCGCGTAGATCAGCCGTCGATATGTGTGCGATCGGATGAAGCCCCTCGACTTCCCAGAAGACAGCCCACCAGCCCGATCCATCCTCCAGCGCAAGTCGTGACCTGAACTTTCGGCCATCCGGGTGCTTGCCGTCGACGCCTTCCACGTGCCGGACGTAGCGTCCTTGCCAGGACACAACCTTCTCAAGACTGCCCGCGTGAGACGCGTACATGTAGACGTCCACAGGCATCCCCTCTCGCATCGTGTCCAGCGAGCGAAACACCTCCCAGGCGCGACTGCCGAAGGCCACTTTGCCTTTGGCTTCACAGACTCGCCGGCCTTCGAGCAGCGGGCCCTCAGGCACTGGGGCCAGCAAAGCGATATTCGGATGTGACTGCGCCTCGGTGGACATGCTGCTCCCCTCGGTCTTCACGGCAGCCTAGACGGTGCCCTCCTTGAAGCCGCCGAGCCACTCACTGTTGGGTCTGGTTAGCAGTCGAGCGTGTCTGTAGGCCCAGTCGGGATACAGAACGGTTGCGGCGCGATACCACTCCCCACAGCGCTCAAGAGTCAGTGCCAGATCGGGAACGTCGGCGCTTCGCAGGTACAGGGGCAGCAAAAGCTGGATCTTGCCCCTGTGAAACTGGGGCACCGCCATACGGTAGCTGCGCTTCGCCAAGCGAACGCTGTGCTTCATGGCGCCCTCTAGTGCGTTTCTCAGAGCGAGCGGGACAACAATGGCGGACTCGCCCCCGTCGCCCGCCACATCTTCGTCAGTGTCGCTCCCCGGCGAGGCACTCTCGCCGGCCTCGTCTTCGATGTCTGGGGACGCAGTAATGTCGAGCGGCTTCCCGTCGGGTCCCAACTGGCCGCCCAGTTCGACAGGGAAGCGGTTCAGGTTTTCACGGATGATGTGGTCGAGGTTCAGTTGGACTTGCAGATGCGGATCGAATACGAGGTCGGCCGGGTTATCCCAGTACGTCGGCAGCTGAGGAAGCTCCATGAAAGAGGTCAGGATCTTCTCGCCTGCACGCAAGAAGTTCTTGAGATACCACTTCTTGTTGTCCGGTCCGACGGGCTTCGTCGGGTCATAGTGATTAAAGACCTTGAAGACCCCGAAGATCTCCTCCTGGTCGGGAGTCATGAGGCCCGTATTGAAGCAGGCAAGCGTATCGGTCTCGGCCACCCTACCCTGCTCGTGGAGACGAAGGAACGTGTACCGGACGTAGCTATCGAGGATCGGCAAAGGCGAGTGATCGGGTACGGACTTAAACGTCCACCGCTCGGGTTCGGCCAGGTTTGCCAGCTGCTCGAGACGGCCATCCCATGCGGTCACCGCCGCGTAGTCGAATATCCTCACGCTACTCCCCCATCTAGACGACTTGCCCCTGCACGGCATGATACCTGTCGAGGCTGACAAGTGGTGCTATCGAGCGTGAAGGCCGTCCCTATCCAAGCAGCTGCGGCGACCTCCTGGGACAACCACTTATCGAGGTCAGCAACCGCCTGATCCCCTTCATCTGGAAAGAGCCATGAGTACGTGTTCAACGTCACGCTCGCATTCGCATGGCCCATCGTCGTCTGCACGTATTTCACTGACCGGCCCAGCATTATCTGAGTGGAAGCGTACTGATGGCGAAGATCGTGTAGCCGCAAGTGAGGAAGGCCGGCTCGCTCCCGTGTCTTGACGTGCACTCTCGCGTAGTAGTTCGGAGGGTCGACAGGTCGCCCTTCTGGCGTAGGGAATAGCAGGTTGAGCTCGTTCTCCGGCCTGACTGTGAGAAACGCGATCAGTGCTTCGACGGTCTGCCTGGGCAGCGGGATCCGGCGATAGGCGGCATCGCTCTTGAGATCGACGAGCTTCCGCTTCACCAACTGCCGGCGGATGTGGACCACGCCGGCATCGAGATCCAGGTCTGCCAGAGTCACTCCCCACGCTTCGGCGCGTCTGGTTCCGGTGGTCAACAAGAACAAGTAGAACGGACGCCAGTAGTCGGGGGCACATGCGAGCAGCCGGTCGACCTCTTGTCTTGTGAGGGGGCGCCACACGCGCTTCCTGAGCTTGGGCAGCGGGAGCTTCGTGGCCCCCGTCGGTAGCGAGTCGATGTAGCCCCAGTCGACGGCCACGCGAAGCATCGACTTCATGATGGTGATGGTCTTCCTAGTGGTCGACGGTGAGTAGCGAGCCGACAGTGAGGCGATGGCCGCGTCGATCTCGCGTCTCGTGATGGCCGTTACGAACATCGGCCCGAAGAACGGCTTGAGACGTCGGATCGCCTTGTCATAGTCAGTCTTCGTCGCCGGCCGCACAGAAGTCAGTCCGGCCAACCACCGCTTCGCAAGGGCATCGAAGGTGATCTGCTCCCTCGGCTTCAGCGGTTCGCCCAAGAGCATGCGACGCTTCATCTCCTGCTCCGCGTGCTCGGCGTCCTTTCGTCGGTCGAAAGAGCCGACGTACTTCTGCCGACGGGCGCTCTTGTCGTTGACGTACACGTGAAAGTGGACGTTGCCGCGCTTGTCCACGTACCTCTTGATGGCCATGTTTCTCCTTCTCAAATGAAGAAGCCCGCTCATGGCGGGCTTTTCGGTCACAGTTCATTGGGCGGCTACGCTCGTGGCCCACGTGCCTTTCGGCCACGGCCCAGACGAGGCGAGTCGGACGCCAACTCTATTTGGGGTAGGGGTACCTCAGTTCTGCGTAGCTTTCGGATGGTCTCTAGGTCTATTAGGGGTTCAGTGACGTTGTCTATCGGTGTGATAGTGATGGTCAAGCCAACAGGAGTGAGGGCGGTTCGGTACGCTTCGACCTCGGTGATGAGGTCCTCGATGGCCGGCTGTCTCGACCACATCTCCAGCGGCGACAGCGCCTCGTCCTTGTAGGCCGCAACGTGCAGCAGGTGCACGAGTCGTGTGACGACGTTCTCGAGATCTGCGGTCTTCTTGGAGTTTACGATCACAGTCGCACGGTAGGGGCCGCCGGATGGCAAGCGGCGGACGGCCTCAACGGTCTCTTGGTCGACTTCGCGTGCGACCTCCTGCCACTGGTCGAGCAGTTCATCCACGTAGGTGTCGATGTCACGACCGGTAGCCTCACCAGAGGGAGCTATCAGCGGCCTTGTCCCAATGGGAGCCGCGAGTGTCTCCGAGGTTACCGCCAGGAGGGCGCCGCTCGGGTACTTGCGCTCCATGGGCGGCGAAGGATCGATGATCTCGTGCGACACGATGACGGTAGCGGCGGGATCGGTCTCATCGAACGCCGCACGGATGGTGCTCACGTCTCGGTCAGTGTTGATGATGCCGTACTCATCCAGACCGTCGACGATGTTCTTGACCACTGACAGTAGAGACGCGCCGCCCACCTGCCGGCACACGATGTCGATGCCAACGTCTTCGGCCTTCTCAGGAGCATATTCGCCGAACCCCTCGCGCACTTGACGCCGGATGACCGCCTGCCCACCGTCGAGCCATGCTCCTGCAACGGTTGTGATGGGCGCGGCCGTCTTCGGTGGCCCATCTACACGGATGGTGATGCTCATACCGCTTGCTCCTGCCGGCTTAGCCAGCCTTCCCAGTCATCAGACGTCTGCAGGGTCGGGCGTAGCACGGCCACAGCGCTGCCGTCTGCGTCACTGACGTAAACCAGGCGCAGCTCTCCCGGGCGAGTGGATGCCTCGCTGGTCTGCACACCGATCCAGTTGGCCAGCCCGCAACGTGATGACAGGTAGTCGATGCAGCACGCGACACGGACAGGATCCTCTTGGCCAGCCGCCCGCATGAACGCGTCAGATACCAAGATGGTCGAGTTCTCGATGCGAAGCTCCTCGGGATCGACTCCGCCGAAGCGGGCGAGGTGGTTGAACACGTACATCGCAGCGAGCAGCCGACGGAGCTCATAGGTGCGTATCTGCTTCCACACGAGGTCGAGGAATACGGCTGCTGGGATACGGACGTAGTTCTCACCCTCAGCCTCCATGTTGGCCACGGTGGCACGAATGCCGGTGGGTCGCAGTCTGTCAGCGGACACCTGAGGCGGGATCAGCAGATCGTACTCGCGATGCCCCCACGGGAACCGACCGCTCGGAACTGCGAGCCCGGCATTGATCAAGCGTTCCCACAGTCCCTCCCTGATGGCTTTCACTTGCTCGGGACCGATGAGGTAGTAGTCATAGCTGCCAATGCCGCAGTACTCCTTCATCGCGGAGGCCCCGGCATGTGAGCGGCCCTTCCCGTTGGAGAAGGCGTAGACAAGGAAGTCCCAGTCTTGGTGGCAGATCCAGTCTCCGTGCGCTCCCATCGGCCGTGGGGCCGGCAGCGTTCCGTCAAGCAGAGTACGCGGCACCGAGGCGTATCCCTTCGGGGGAACGACCACGAACCCTTCGAGCACCTCGCCGGCTCGTCTGAACTTGGGAGGTGCCCAGTCATAGCCGAGTTGGTTGCCGTTCGCCTGCGCAAGTGGGACTTCGTACACCGAACTCCTTTCTGTGCCCGCCGTCCGGAGCATCGACGACGGTACTGTTCAGTATGAGGGGCAGAAGCCCCGAAAAGGTAGTCACCCCCCAACGCTTACGAGGTCTGACCATGCCATTTCCGACCGGATGCACCGCACATGGGTAGGAAGCCGAGCCCCTACGGCTATGCGGCAAGCCGCTTCAACCGAATGAGTCACGGCGTGATGATCCACGACCTGCTGCCGAGCCGGGGTCTCAACGCTTGTCCGCTCGCTGACGGATGTCCCTGCTGGGACGAGGAGCTGCGCCACCTGTGCGTACCTGGCAAGCCGTGTCCGTGGGAGTGCTGGTTCTACAGTCGCTACGTCACCAGCGGACGACGTGAGCACCAGCGGTGCCTGCAATGGCTGTCCGAGTCAGAACGCGACGACATCCTGCACGAGCTTGCGATCCTGTCCCTGCGACGCCGCAGGCTAAGCGCCTTCATTGCACGAGAAGGGCTACTGCGCCCTAAGGTTCACCCGGTGAGCGGTGTCGTCTACGGAAAGAAGGAAGGGCTCGGTGTCGGCAGGTACGCCACGGCGATCTCGAACCTCTTCCGTCCGTTGTTCGACCAGCTCGTGCTAAGTCCGGAGGAACGCGAGGAGCGCGACCGGGAAGAGCGGGCTAAGGAAGAGCCGCTCGATCTAAGCATGCTGCGACCTCAGCCGGAGACAAGGTCGGAGTCGGCGCCCGAACCCGAGCCATTTGTGAACCCTACGGCGGACTGGTTCGCCTTCAAGAAGCCGTGGGATCACGAACCTGGTCGACCGAATAGCTGAGACATGGAGGGGTCATGCCTGAAGCGGCACGCCCCCGCCCCCCCCCGGGGGGGGGGGGGGGGGGGGGGGGGGGGGGGGGGGGGGGGGGGGGG
>CAZBLH010000009.1:0-59218 GCA_964492775.1 uncultured Eubacteriales bacterium
CCTGCCGAGGTTATTGCTGCCGATCGTGTGATGCACGTGCGGTACCCGGTGCGAGGCTGACCCAATCGCTCTGGAGAGCGGTCGTTAGTCGGCCCGCCGAGTTCCCATTCCCGCAGGCCAAGATGCGGCGTATGATGCTTGCCGACACGGTGATTCCGATGCCACGGAGGAGCGTCATGCAGCGAGTCGCCCGGGGGTTCCTGTCGCTGGTCAGCATTCTGAACGGCGTGGTGGGGCTCGTCTGCGGGGTGCTGTTCCTCGTCAGTCCCGACGGAAGCCTGATGGGATTCGAGCCGCTGCTGGAGGTTGTGGCGACACTGCCGCTTGCCGACGTGTTCTTCAAGAACCTCACGTGGATCGGAATCGCGATGCTCTTGGCACTGGGAGTGCCGAATCTCGTCGCAGCCGTGCTGCTGCTCCGTCGCCACGCCCGTCAGTACGACGTCACCCTTGTTGCCGCGTTTCTGCTCCTGCTCTGGACAGGATTCGAGATCGTCTTCATGTACAACGCGGCCGCACTCGGCTACTTCATTGTCGGTGTGCTGTCGGTACTTTGCTCGGTCTACCTGCGGCGCCCGCACTCATGACTCGGCGGACTTCCGCCTTCGGCCGATCAGGATCCACGACGCCTTCAAGGACCACGACGCGGTTGTGTCGAACCGCGCGTATCTGTGGGAGCTATTCGGCTGGCTTCCCTCAGAGCGCCCGCTGGCTGAAGACCCAGTTCACCACGAGGTAGACGCCACCTGCAGCCACGGCAGGGACGGGCAACGCCAGCAACGCGAGTGCCCTGTCGTGAGGCCGCGACATGAGAACTGCCGATATGACCCCGATGCCGATCAGGGTCAGTCCTGACCCCCAATACCCGTTCACCAGCACCAAGAACGCACCCTCGGCGAGAAAGACGGATCCGAGCAGCGCAATACCGACTACCCGCAGCCGGCGCTCGTCTCGGCGCCACCACGCGCCTGCGAGCCCGTAGAGGGGACCAGCGACGAGCGCAACAACGCACCACACCGACACCGGGAACACCGTGACCGGCGCGCCCGACAGCATCGCTGTCACGAAGTAGCCGAGAACTGTCGCCAGCATCATTGCGAGCCCCACCGGTGCCGCTCTGCGGCTGGAGGCGAACAGCGCACCGGCCGCAAACACCGGCACGACCCACAGCGCACCGGAGTTCACGACTGTATTCCATTGCCCGGGCATGACACCTTGACCGAAGTACGTGAGGGCGCCTACAGCCGCACCTAACGCGACGCACGCAACGGCACACGCATCAGCCTGCCATGGACACTCGAAGTCGACTCGCACTCTGCTCCCTCAGACAGGGCGCGCGAAGCTAGTCGCGCGCAGAACGCTCTGGCAGTCTCGGGTCAGGCCTCTGAAGGAGATGCCGACGGCGGTTCCGAGACGGGCGCGAGGAACGCCTCGTCTCCGACGAGGTGCTCTTCTACCTTGAAGCTCAATGCCCAAGTGCCACCGGCAACCCAGATCGGCCAACACCAGAAGTCGGTCCCGGTGAAGGCGTTCACAACCATCGCGCCGAACGCCAAGCCGGCCCACATGAGGAGCGCTCTTCGGAAACGCGGCCCGTAATCGAGGTCGCGCTCTTGAACGGCGTCCGGAGTCTCCCTGAACCGCAGGTAGGCGGCTCGCACCCACCAGACCCCAACCGCCAGTACCACGAGCAGAGAGAAGCCCGCGCCGCGATGGATGAGGTTGCTCCAAGCCCCGAGCGCGGTGCTCGCAATCATCACCGCAGCACCGATGGCCGCGCTGATGGCAACGACGTGCAGGTCGAGGCGCGTAGCGCACACTGCGGCGACAGGAGTCACCTCGACGGGCTCCTCGGCAGAGTCGAACTCGGCGACGAGCGCGGACAGGTCGCCGAGGGAGGCGATGGCCACTCCGAGTGCTTCTTCCTCGGACTTGCCCTGCGACACCAGGTCAGCGACCTTGGCGCTCAGATCAGCGACTATCTCCTCCTGCTGCTCCAGCACCTCAGGCGTCACGCGCACGCCTTGGAACGCGCCTCGCACGTAGTATCTGATTGCTTCCATGGTCACTCCTTCTCGGCTTCGCCAGAGACAAGACGGTCGATGAGCGTTCTTGCACGCTTCCAGTCCATGAGGTTGCGCTCGTATGCCTGTCTGCCCTCAGGCGTGATCGCGTAGTACTTGCGGCGTCCGCCTTGGGACTCCTCGCCCCAGTAGGAGCGAATGAGTCCCTGTCCCTCCAGACGGCGTGCAGCCGAGTACAAGGTCGGTTCCTTGAGCTCGTACTCATTGTCGGAGAGGAGAGTCACCTGCCGGCAGATGTCGTAGCCGTAGCGGTCTTCGGCGCTCAGCAAGCCGAGCACGATGGTATCGATGTGACCTCTGATCAGGTCGCTGCTGATCGGTGTGTCGCCCACGTCCGCACCTCCTTCGGATAACAACATGATGCATACTACTGTGCCTGTCAAGGTAGTGTGAATGACAGGGCCTTTGAGCCCACCGTGCGCTGAGCGGGTAGACTCCATCTGTGCGCATGTGAGGCGACGCGAAGCCCGTTCCGCGTACCGTACAAGGGAGACATCGTGGCAGAGCACCGTGTGTACCGAATGGAGTTCGCGAAGGTCTATCCGCTCTACGTTCAGAAAGCCGAGCGAAAAGGTCGCACGAAGGACGAGGTTGACCGAATCATCTGCTGGCTGACGGGATACGATTCTGCCGGACTGCAGGCGCAGCTCGATCGGGGAGTGGATCTCGCGACGTTCTTCACAGAGGCACCCGCGTACAACGCGGACAGCTCGCTCATCACTGGCGTTGTGTGCGGTGTGCGCGTCGAAGAGGTCGAAGACCCGATGATGCGCAAGGTTCGCCAGCTGGACAAGCTCATAGACGAACTTGCACGTGGGAAAGCGATGGAGAAGATCCTGCGCAGTGCGACCGAGTGACGCCGTCGCGGGGCGATGTCGGACCCCGGCGCTAGGCTGCTCCTCGACGTGGTAGGCCTATCCCAGCATGGCTAGGGGGATTCGATGGGATACCTAACCCCCGTACGGGCGCCCTGATCGCGTCTTTTTCCCTCGATCGATTCTGTCCGTCTCTCTCGGTAGTGGGAGCGCTCGTGGCCTGGTACCTCGTCCTGGTCAAGGTCATGCCAGGGCGTAGTAGCGGGAGGGGTGGTGATCGCGCCTACGATGAGGTCGGCGGGCCGTTCCACATCGGCTGAGGCGGGGCGCACCGGCATGGCTGAGTGGGCGCGACTCACTCAGTGACGCTGCGGGCGAACTCCGTCATCGACAGCAACGCGTCTCTAGCCGCTTCGGTCTCCAGCTTGAACTGGTACTCGTGCCCAAGCGGCGGCTCGTAGTCATCAGGATAGAAGACCGCTTGCACACCGACACCAAGTTCGCCGAGCCGCTTGGCAAGAGGGAGCGACTGGGTCTTAGTGAGGGGATCGGCGTTCCCACCACTTATCCAAGTCGACGGGAACTCGGTGCCGGCATGGTTCAGTACCGACATCTGGTCGGCAGCCGCCGATGAGCGGAACTCCCGCTCGCCCGTGTACGCCCACAGTGCTTGACTCACACCCCAACCTATCAGGCCTTCGCTGCTGTTCATCGCGTGGACATCGTAGATCCCGCAGTTGAGGATCACTCCGCGGAGCTGTTGAGCACCAAGCGTCGGCTCGAGTCCGATGCTCTCTGCATACTTCCGATCGACCACGGCCGTCGCCAGCTGCGCAGAAAGCTGAGCGCCCGCCGAGTCTCCCGCCAGAACGATCCGCATGGGGTCGACGTTCAGCTCATCGGCGTGATCCAGCGCGTAGCCGATGGCGTCGTTGACCTGCCCAAGTGCTCGCGGGTACTGATGCCCCGGCGCAAGAGAGTAGCCAGGCGCGACAACGGTGAACCCGGCATCGGCCAGGCGCCCGAAGTAGCCCGCGTAGTCGCTTCGATCACCCGAGAGCCACGCCCCACCATGGGTCCACACAATCGTCGGCAGCGGACCTTCCGCATCCTTTGGGGTGTAGACATCCAGCAGGGCGTCGGGATCAGCGTCGCGGTACCCGATGCCGAGTTGCCGCTCCACCTCGGGTGTGGCTTCGTTAAGCGCCCGCGCAGTCCGACGCGCGTCCTGGTTGAAGACCGCGCGAACCAGCAGGGCTCCGGGAACGGGAGACAGGCGAGTGGCGGCGACGATACCGAGGCCAACAACTACGAGCGCGGCAATGGCGGACACACCAGGCATGGCGATGACTCGGCGTCCCACGCGTCCTCCCCTCGGTTCGAATGCCTCAAAGTTGTACCCTTCGAGGATACAAGGTCGGGCGCATCAATCAGCAATTGGTGCCGGTCGAGAGCCGCTGGAGGTGGATCCGCTGATCACTATCGCACAGGCAACGACTCAGGCCGAGATCGAGGCTGTTCGCGCGCTGTTCGTGCGGTACGCAGCGGAGCTCGGTGTCGACCTGTCGTTCCAGTCCTTCGATACCGAACTCGCCGAGCTGCCCGGTGACTACACGCCCCCGCACGGCACGCTCTTTCTCGCCGCAGATGCCGAGAACTACGTCGGATGTGCCGGGGTGCGCCCGCTGAAGCCGGGCTCGATCGCTGAGCTCAAACGGCTGTTCGTGCTCCCTTCTGTTCGCGGGGAGCGTCTCGGCCTGCGTCTGACCTTCTCGGCCATCGAATTTGCACGTGATGCCGGATATCGCGCTTTGCGGCTCGATACGCTGCCGTCAATGATCGCCGCCCAGGCGATGTATTTGAAACTCGGCTTCCGGGACATCGAACCCTACCGGGTGAACCCGATTGAGGGATCCCGGTTCATGGAACTCAATCTCGAGACATGGAAGGCGCAGAGTTGACGTCCGGGACGCTCTACCGCATTGCGGCGTTCGCCGAGAGCCCCGAGGGAGGCAACCCGGCTGGTGTGTGGATCGGAGAAGAACTTCCCGACGGCCGAGTCATGCAAGAAATCGCCGCCGACGTCGGCTACTCGGAGACGGCGTTCCTTGCGCCGGATGGTACGGGCGAGTGGATAGTGCGCTACTACAGCCCGGCAGCGGAGGTCCCATTCTGCGGGCACGCCACCATCGCATCTGGCGTGGTGCTCGGGGCGACACACGGACAGGGCCAGTACCGTTTCTCAACCTGCGCCGGCATGGTGCCTGTCACTGCTGTGTTGCGCGAAGGTGTGGCTGAGGCGTCCTTCACCTCGGTCGAGCCAACATTTGCGTCGGCCAGCAATGAGGTGATTGCCGAGGCCCTCGCGGCACTCGGCTGGCAGATGCGTGAATCGTCCTGCGACATCCCGCCTGCGCGTGCCTACGCGGGCGCCTGGCATCTCGTGCTGGCAGCGAACACGCTCGAGCGACTGACCGAGCTTGAGTACGACTTCGACCGCCTCCGCGCGCTGATGCTGCGCGAAGACTTGACCACCCTGCAGCTCATCTGGCGCGAGAGTGATGCCGTGTATCATGCGCGCGACCCGTTTGCGGTCGGAGGCGTGGTCGAGGACCCGGCTACAGGGGCAGCGGCGGCGGCACTCGGCGGGTACCTGCGAGACTCAGGACTGGTTGCCGCGCCCGCTTCGATACTCGTGCGTCAGGGTGAGACCATGGGACGGCCGAGCAGGATCCGGGTGGACATCCCACGATCAGGCGGCGTGGTGGTTGCGGGAAGCGCAGTACCGATCGCTCCGCCAGAGACCTCGCGCTGGTCGTGAAAGCCTTCCTGCTCGCCGCGGACCAGTCTAGGGCGCCTGTCGCTCTAGATGCTCGACCACGGCACGGTACTTCTCGTGAATGAGCGAGCGGTCGAACTCAGCGAACTCGGCGAGCATCTCATCCTTCTCCTCACGGGAGAAGTACTCGAGACACGGCTTGAAGAACACTCGGTCCTCCACGCGGATGTGTTCGGGGTAGAACTCGACCAAGTCACCCACGAGCCTGCCGATCTCAGCGATTCCGTCTGGGTCGCCAGCCCGGTACCGAGCGTTTGCATCGATGAGCTGGCGAGTGAGAGCACGGCCTCTGACGTGATCTTGGATCAGCCGATTCATCATCAAGGACAGCTCGTCGGTGAGGGGCTTGTCAGCAAGTCGGCTGAATAGAATATCCTCCTCCTTGCCGTGATGGCACCGGTCGGCGTAGGTGCGGATGAAGTCCGTCGCGGTGTCTATCAGTTCGGGGTCTACGCTCTGCGTCGCTCGGATGCTCGGCAGAGCTCGCTCCAGGACGCCAATCATGCGCTCGATGACGCGGTGCTCGGTCATGAGCGGACCGGCGGGTGATCGTCCAAGCATCGTATCCTCCCGTGAACGGGTTGACTCAGTCCGACTATACCCACGCCCGCTGCGAGACGCGGCTAGTCTCAAAGCGAGCGAGAAATCGTCTCCCGGCCAACAAGCGGTAGAATCGCCGCAGGCAGGTGCGTAGCCATTAGGCGACACTTGGCACGGCAAGAGCGCGCGTGTCAGTACGGCAGAGGAGTGCGCATGTGCAGGAATATCCACGTGCTGTTCAATTTCGATCCACCCGCCACCGAAGAAGACGTGCGTGCGGCTGCACTCCAGTATGTGCGGAAGGTAAGCGGCTACGCGAAGCCCTCGGCGGCGAACAAGTTGGCGTTCGAGCGAGCCGTGGATCAGGTCGCGGCCGTGACGCACGAGCTTCTCGGCAGTCTGGTGACGGCAGCCCCTCCTCGCAGCCGGGAAGCTGAAATCGCGAAGGCCCGCGAGCGCGCTCAGAAGCGCTTCGGCACCACCTGAGGCCGGCGTTCGTGTCTCGGCAGGTAGCAGACAGTACAGACGGGTGCGCACCGGCGCGTCCCAAGATAGTCGTCCGGGTCGAGGATCACGCGTCTGACGCGTTTCGCGCCCTCACTTCGGCCTTAGATGCCGAGCTCTTGGAAAGGTACCCGGAACTCGAGGGTCATGAGGTTGTTGCACCGCCCAACGTCATAGCCGCCGTCGTCGCATACAGTGGTGACACCGCCGTGGGCTGTGGAGCGCTGTATCGGTATGACCCGAAGACCTGCGAGATTTCGCGTGTGTTCGTGGCTCGTGAGGTACGCCGGCTTGGCGCGGCGCGCGCCATCCTGCAGGAGTTGGAGGAGCAGGCAGCGACTGCCGGGTACTCCGCAGTACGGCTTGGAACGGGAATCCTACAACCTGAGGCGATCAGTCTCTATGAGTCATCCGGATACGTCGCCATCCCGGCGTTCGGTGAGTACGCAGGCGAGCGCTGCAGGTGCTACGAGAAGTCCCTCACGAAGGGTTCCTCATGAGTTCCGATCAGATGGTCTGGTACAAGTCCAAAGTCGACTGGTGGCTCGCAGGAGTCCTGATCGCCCTTCCGCTGCTCCAGATCGCCCTACTTCTCTCGGCAGCACTGAGTGGTGATCAAAATGGAATCACTGCCGGGGCCATCGGGCTTGCGATCATCGCCGGAGTCCTCTTCCTGCTGGTGCTTCCGATCAAGTACGGCATCACCGAGGATGCGCTGCTAGTGCACTTCGGCATAGTGCGCCAGACAATCCCGTATCACGAGATATGTGAGCTTCGCCTGAGTCGCATGCCGTGGTCATCGCCCGCGCTCTCGCTCGACCGCATCGCAGTCAAGACCGGCCGTGGGCCGTTTTATCTGACGCTGATCTCACCGAAAGACCGCGAGGAGTTCATGCGCATGCTTGCCGAGAAGGCCGATCTCATGCCCTCAGGCGAGCGCTGGGTGGCCCGGGGGGACTCGTGATACAGGGCGCGAAGGCGAGTGCCGCAATCGACCTGCACTGGATACCCCTGGGTGCCGGTGGTCACTTCGTGCGCCTGAATGGCAAGATCTTCGAGGCGATAGTCGCGCGACGCGAGCGCAGGCGGCCGGCCGATCTCTACCATGCAGCCCTGATGGTGCAGGTGCCCGAAGGTCCCGTGGCGATTGAGTGCGCCTGGGTCACCAGCGCGGGGGCGGAGACGCGCGGGGTGGTGGCGACGGGACCGGTGTTCAGCCGGGTAGCCAGCCGTCTACCGATATTCCGCTACGAGGTGCGTTGCTGGCCCAACGGTACCATCCCGGACCTCGCGGAGTCGGTGGACAGCCCCCAGCGGCTGTCTGACAACGAAGATGATGCTCGTCGTTTGATTGCGCATGTGCCACGGGTACCTACGCCGACATGGGGGCTCGACGAGCTCAAGGCCGGCGACATGTGGAACTCGAACTCGGTGATCGCATGGCTGATCGCGATCACTGGCCTCGACGAGGGACTGGCCAGGCTGCCGAGCGGTGGCAGGGCGCCGGGATGGGACTCGGGCCTCGCCGTCGCCTCAAGGGGGGAGTCCGCCCCCGCACAGTGACAACTGAAGGAGTCATGCCATGGCCGCACTCAAGACTCATCGCACTCGGGACAGCGTGGACGGCTTCCTCTCGCGGATCGCAGATCCCGCTCGGCAAGCTGACTTGAGGGTCCTGCTGGGGTTGATGAGGAGAGCTACAGGCGAAGAGCCAGAGCTTTGGAGCAATGGCACCGTTGGATTCGGGACCTACCAGTACAAGTCCTCGAGCGGGCAGGAGGGCGAGTGGTTCCCAGTTGGGTTCGCCTCTCGCAAGGTCGCGATTACGGTGTACCTCGGTCTTGACGTGGAGGAGTCCGCCGAGCCGCGCTCAAGGCTCGGCAAGTACCGGCCGGGGAAGGGCTGCATCTACATCAAGCGGCTCAGCGACGTCGACGAGAAGGTACTCGAGCAGGCCGTCAGTGAGGCGTACCGGTCCGTGAAGAAGAGGTTCAGCTAGCGCTATCAGCTGAAACGTGCTACTCTTCTCGAGACGGGCCCAAATGGCTCGGTGGATTGCGACGTGACAAACCGCATTCTTGCGGCGTCACGTCGTTTTGTTTTAGCCCGGGGAGGCCTGGGCGAGAGGATGGTTTAGCATGGCAGAAGGCAAAGTCAAGTGGTTCAACCCTGACAAGGGCTACGGCTTCATCGAGCGCGAGGGTGGCGACGATCTGTTCGTTCACTTCAGCGAGATCCAGAGCGAGGGCTTCAAGACTCTCGACGAGGGTCAGGCCGTTACGTTCACTGAGGCCACCGGCCAGAACGGCAAGGCTCAGGCTACGAACGTTCGCGCTATCTAGAGCGAGTCGTCACACAGCCAGTACACGGGCGCCCTTCGGGGCGCCCGTTCTGTTTGCGATGCGGCCGGCGCCGTCACCTGGCATCCATCATCTCTTTCCCAAGCCACGACGCCGCGATCCACTCGTCGAATGGGCGGTAACCCGGTTGTAGAATCTAGGGCGTGGCCGAGGGACCGTACATCACCCCCTAGACGTCGACTGGAGCCGGAGATGAGCGAGAGCAGCGAGTCCACCAAGCGCAAGGAGCTCATCCGCGCGTATAAGGAGACGGCCCGTCCCGCAGGCCTCTTCGCCGTCCGTTGTACCCAGAGCGGGCGGATGCTCGTCGGAACCAGCGTCGACTTGCCGGGGATGCTCAACCGCCAGAGATTTCAGCTTGAGATGGGCGGGCACCCCGACAAGGATCTGCAGGCAGACTGGAACTTGATGGGGCCGAATGCCTTCGAAATCGAGGTGCTCGACGTCCTCGAGCCGTCCGATGAGGGCACCGGAGACCTCGGTGAGGAGCTGGCCGACCTCAAGACGATGTGGATCGAGAAGCTGCAGGCTGCCGGCACGGAGCTCTACCGGTCGTCACTGCGGTGACCGAGACCGCCGAAGCCCGTTGTGTGAACGGAGACGCTAATGGCGTTTGAGTTGAGTGTACTGCCAGAGGAGCTTGCGGTCTGCCGGCTTCCCGGCGGCGGCGGGCTGCCCGATTGGCTTGGCGTCGGCGGGCTGGCGTCGGTCACCTGGACTCCCGACGAGACGTCGGTCGTGTGCCCGGCCGCGCTGGTCCCGTTCGGCATCCTTGCCGAGAAGGGTTGGCGCGCTCTGAAGGTCGCTGGCCCGCTCGACTTCAGCCTCACCGGAGCACTCGTCTCGTTGGCCGAGCCGTTGTCGGCTGTCGGGATATCCATCTTCTCCATCTCCACATACGACACCGACTACCTGCTGGTTAAGTCTGAGCGCCTAGCCGAGGCGATAGACTCGCTCGAGCAGGCGGGACACGTGGTCAGGCTGGATGTCGATGAACCCAGGCAGGTCTGAGATGCAGATACCTGTGATCCGTACTGAACGGCTGCTGCTCCGGGGATGGCGCCCTGAGGATCGGGAGCCCTTTGCGGCAATGAGTGCCGATCCTGCGGTGATGCGCTTCTTCCCCAAGACGCTCACCCGGGGAGAGAGTGATGCTGTCGCCGACCGCATCGAGCAGCACTTCGCGGAGCATGGCTTCGGGATGTGGGCGCTCGAGGTCCCGGGCGAAGTGCCCTTCGCAGGCTTTGTGGGTCTACTTGTCGTCTCCTTCGATGCGCACTTCACTCCAGCCATCGAGGTGGGGTGGCGCCTGGCTGCTGAGCAATGGGGGAATGGGTACGCCACCGAGGCAGCGCGCGCCGCGGTCGAGTGGGGATTCCGCACGCTCGACGTGGACGAGATCGTGGCCATGGCGGTTGAGAGCAACGTACGCTCGACAGCGGTCATGGAGCGTCTCGGCATGACGCGCAATCCTGACGACGACTTCGACCACCCCAAGCTCGAGGAGACGTCGCCGATCCGACGCCATGTGCTGTACCGGCTGCGGCGGCCCGAGTAGCTCCTGGAACGCTCAGGTCGTCTCGAGCGCACGGACCTTCTCGGCAAGCTTGCGCAGGGTGTTGCAGTTGCGTACCGTCACGCGCTGGTAGAAGTCGGTTCCAACGATGCGCATGAGTCCACTGCGGGTCACTGCCGCCCGGTCGGTACGCCATAGTATCGCTCCTGGGTGATAGATGACCTCGTCGATG
This sequence comes from uncultured Eubacteriales bacterium, assembly GCA_964492775.1. Lineage (GTDB taxonomy): Bacteria > Actinomycetota > Coriobacteriia > Anaerosomatales > PHET01 > WRDS01. The sequence goes on from CAZBLH010000009.1 coordinate 10,891, forward strand.
CCGGGCTTGATCGTGAGACCATTGAGCGATTCGGGGCTGTCGACGTCGGCCCACAGGAAGAGCGCATCGCACTTGGCCGCTGCGTCGTTCGCCCAGTCAGCGGACAGCGCCTCGGCAAGCGAAAGCAGGCGCTCCGAGTCGATGACCAGCACCGGCACCGGGAAGCTGAACTCCCGCTCGAGCGCGGCCTCGAGCTGCGCGGATACCGTAGCGGCGTCCTCACACTCGGTTTCGAAGATGACGTTGCCCGAGTTGATGTACGTGCTGACGTTGCGCATACCCGCACGCTCGAAGGTCGCCTTGAGGTCGGACATGGGCACCTTGTTGTTGCCGCCCACGTTGATTCCGCGCAGGAGCGCCAAGTAGACCACGCTCGATCCCTCCGTCGGTCGATTGCCGCGCTCAGCCCACCTTGATCACGTCACCGGTACACGTGACATCGTACCCGCCGAGCATACGCGCCCTGTCACGGAAGCCACGTGTGGTGAGCGTGTCGAGCAACCGGGCGATCTGCGGGTCTTCGCAACGTTCGGTGTCAAGAACCAAGTCGTACCGCTCCTGGAACAGAGGCACGAACCCTAGTCCGGCCGCCAGCGCAGTCGTAAGCGTCGCGATACCGACGTCTGCCTTTCCTGAAGCGACCGCTTCGGCGACTGCAGCGTGGGTGTTGACGACGTCGGCGTAGCCGACGATCGAGTCCCTCGGGACCTGAGATGCGGCCAGTTGCCCCTCCAGCCAGACTCGTGTGCCCGAGTCGCTCTCACGGTTGACGAAGCGCACGCCTGGACGCGCGAGGTCCTCAAGACTCGCAATCACCAGCGGATTACCCTCGCGTACGACCAAGCCCTGCTCGCGATGGGCGAGGGTGACTAGCATCATCTGGCGGCCAGGGAAGAGGTGGCGGATGAAGGGCGTGTTGTACTCACCGGTGGACGCATCAAGGAGATGAGATCCGGCTATGTGGGCGAGCCCCTGCTTGAGGGCCACCAGCCCATCAAGGCTTCCGACGTTGACCGGAGCGTACTCATGGCGCTCATCGCGGTCCACAAGCCTCGTCAGCGCTTCCAGAGCGGCATCGCAGTGCGGGATAATCACGGATTCAGACGCGCCGCGTTCCGGGACGACCATCAGATGAACGCTGTAAGCGGCGGCGGTTGCCTGGTAGTACTTCTCGGTGTAGCCCCCGGTCTTGACGCTCCGCACGAGCTGTATGAGCCCGACCTGCTCGAGCCGTTTTACGTGATGCCGCACCTGCGCCGGGTAGGTCCCCATTACCTCGGCAAGCTGGGTGAGCGTCTTGGGCTCATCCATCATGAGCCTGAGCAGCGCCAACCGCTGATCATCGGCGATGGCCGTGATCTGGTCGCGACGGCTGATGCGGTCAAGCGGTATCACTACACACTCCTGGGAGAGCGCTCCGGTCTGGCGCCTGAGCCTGTCATTCGATTGTAGCCCACGGTACGCCCAAGCTCCTGCGCAGCTCCCGTCTCCGCACGTCTGTACACTCACGGTTACCGGAGACGCCGGACGGGCAGATAGCCGAGAAGAGCGGGCGGCACGGCTTGTCGTCACGGCCCAGCGCAAGAGAGTGAGGAGAGCGCATTGGCAAATGGCGCGGTTCGCAGGGTAGTCGCCGTTGGACTCGGAGCCGCAGCGGGGGTGATTGCCGTCCGCGCTCTCCTGCGCCTGGCGAGTGAAAGGCACCAGTACGCCGCAGCGTGTGCGAGCGACGCTGAGGGCATGATGTCCCCGGAGGCGGTAACCCGCCCCAGCCCCGCGTGCTCGTGCCGCTGCGGCGCACTCGCGAGCGTCGTCCAGCGCTGGTGGACGCTGCCGACGACTCTCGTAGGCCGCGCTGTCGCACGGGTGCTTTCCGCCTCACCCCCAGCGCGCGTCAGCTCCGACCTCGCTACCGGGTACCTCTGCGAGCTGCCTGAGAGCTCATACGCGGGCCTCAGCGGCTGCGTAACCCTCGGGGACGTGATCGTGTGCACCTCGGGTGCGGTGCGCGGGCCGAACGGACAACTTCTGCTCGCTCACGAGCTCGCACATGTACGCCAGCACCAGCTCTTGGGACCGCTCTACCTGCTCATGCACGCGTCGGCGCAGGTGCTCAGCATGATGCTCCACCAGATTCGACCTACCGAGGGCATCTCTCGCGTGCACTCCCGCAACCCACTAGAAGAGCAGCTCATCGCCGTTCCCTACAGCACGCTGCACCGGAGTTCGACATCCCATCACATCGCCGAGCGTGCCGCCGAGCGCGTTGAAGCCTGACGCATCCCGGTTGCTTACAGCCTGTTTTCAGCACGTCTCGGCAGGTGGACGGTGTCAGCACCCGCCCGTATGATTGACGACGGCATTCCGCTCGCTTCAGTGCGAGATCGCAGACTCCCAAGCAGAACCTGGAGGCATTCGTGTCTATGAAGTCGATCAAGTTCCTGACAGCATGCGCCATGGTAGTGGGCGCTCTAGCTATGGCCGCATGTGCAGCGCCCGATGAGCCGGCTGACACGGGCGGCACACCGAACGAGCAGCCCGCGTCGACGCCCGCTCCGCAGGAGGCCCTCACTGATCTCGTCATCGAGGACCTTGTTGAAGGTCAGGGCCAGGAGGCCAAGGCCGGTGACGTAGTCGCCGTCCACTACACAGGATGGTTGCTGGACGGCACCAAGTTCGATTCCTCGCTCGACGGCGGGCACCCTTACCAGTTCGTGCTCGGCCAGGGCACGGTCATAGAGGGTTGGGATCGCGGCCTTGTTGGGATGAAGGTCGGCGGCAAGCGCAAGCTCACAATCCCGCCGCAGTTCGGCTACGGTGACCAGCCCGTCGGCCCGATCCCCGCGGGTTCCACCCTGGTCTTCGAGGTCGAGCTGATCTCGATCGGCCAGTAGACCTCGACACCGACTCCACAGCGCACTGGGAAGGACGCAGATGTTCTATCGCAAAACGGTCCTCGATAACGGCATCACCGTCATGTCCGAGCCCATGGACTCCGTGCGCTCTGTCGCGCTCGGCATCTGGTTCTCGGTGGGAAGCCGTGACGAGACGGCCGCCGAAGCCGGTATGTCGCACTTCATGGAGCACATGATGTTCAAGGGCACGCCCAGCCACTCGGCGCAGGACATCTCGGAAGAGTTCGACCGGCTCGGCGCGGAACTCAACGCGTTCACTTCCAAGGAGTACACCTGCTACTACGCACGTCTTGTTGACGAGCACTTGCCCTCGGCATTCGAGCTTCTGGCCGACATGGTCGTCTCGGCCAGCCTCGAAGACGAGGCGTGCGTATCCGAGCGCGAGGTGGTCATCGAGGAGATCGCACGCATGGAGGACACGCCGGACGATCTCATCCACGAGATCTTCAGCCGAGCACTCTGGCCGACACACCCGATCGGGCTTCCGATTCTCGGGCAGCGCGACTCCGTCGGGCAGTTCGACCACGAGCAGGCGGTCGCATTCCGCACTAAGCATTACGTGACCGGCAACTGTGTGGTGGCGGCCGCAGGCAACGTGGACCACGAAGCGCTCGTCGCACTTGCCGAGCGCTTCCTCGCCGACCTGCCCGTCGGCCCCCGCACCGTCCGCCCGGTCGCCGACGCCGCCCACGAGGCACGTCTTGCCGTCCTCGAGAGGGACACCGAGCAGGCGCACATCTGCTACGGCATGGCGACCATGAACGCGCACCATCCGGACCGTTTTGCGCTCGCGCTGCTTGACGGCGTGCTCGGCGGCGGGATGAGTTCGCGCCTGTTCCAGGAGATTCGCGAGAAGCGCGGTCTCGTCTACTCCGTGTACTCATTCTCCTCACTCTTCGCAGACACGGGCCAGTTCGCCGTCTACGCCGGCACCAGGCCCTCGAATGCCGAGGAGGTAGTCCGGCTCATCCGCATCGAGATGGAGCGGATCGCCAGCAGCGGGGTCCGTCCCGACGAGCTCGACCGCGTGCGCCAGGCAGCGAAGGGGCACCTGGTGCTCGGCATGGAGTCGACTCGAATGCGGATGACCCGGCTCGGAAAGAACGAGGTCGCCGGTGGCGAGATCCTCTCGGCGGACCAGATCATGGACCGCTTCAACGCTGTGACGATGGACGACCTCATGCGCGTCTCCGGTGACGTTCTCTCCAAGGACAAGGTGCTCGCAGTCATCGGCCCGTTCACAAGCGAGCAGCTCCAGCCACTCGTGCAGTAGCATCGTGTCGGGAACCGGAACCACGGCAAGTCGCGAGACGGAAGGAGTCCGCAGATGATCCGCGTGCTCGTAGCAGGGGCCGCCGGCCGGATGGGCGCCGAGGTCGTACGCGCTGTCACCGCCGCCGGAGGGCTCGAGGTCGTTGCCTGCGTCGATCCCGGGGCTGCGGGCACGGCAGTAGATGACGGCGCCGGCGGGCAGATCGAGTGCTACGCGGCGCTGGTGGGCGCCATCGCTGACACGCGCCCGGACGTCATGGTCGACTTCACGCGGCCCGACGTCGTCGAAGGCAACATCTGCACAGCACTTGCGGCCGGCGTCGACTGCGTCGTCGGCACCACCGGGCTTTCCGAGGAACGACTCGCCGAGATCTACACGCTGGCAAGCCAGCACCCGGACACCTGTCTCTTCTACGCGCCGAACTTCGCTATCGGCGCCGTGCTGATGATGCAGTTCGCCGAGCGGGCTGCTCGCTTCATGCCCGCTGCCGAGATCATCGAGCTGCACCACGACGCCAAGCTTGACGCGCCGAGCGGCACTGCGGTACGCACCGCGCGGCTCATCGCCGCTGCTCGCGAGGTCGTACCTGCGGCTCCAGGTCGCGAGAGCGAGCTTGACGGGCTCGAGGGCGCGCGTGGCGCCGTCGCCGACGGCGTGCCGGTGCACTCGGTGCGCCTACAGGGACTCGTTGCGCACCAGGAGGTCATCTTCGGCGGGCAGGGTCAGACCCTCACGCTTCGCCACGACTCTATCGACCGCACGAGCTTCATGCCCGGCGTCGTGCTTGCCTGCCGAGAAGTTGGCGAGAGAAGTGGGCTGATCGTCGGTCTCGAGAAACTCATGGGGGAGTAAGCACGTGCGATCGGTCGTCGTGATGAAGTTCGGCGGTACCTCTGTCGCCACCGCCGAGGGGCGCTCGGCAATAGGCTTGCGGGTTGCCGAGGCCATCGGTGTGCGCAAGTCACCGGTGGTCGTCGTCTCGGCGATGGGCAGGGCCGGAGATCCGTACGCAACCGACACACTGCTTTCCTTAGTCACAGACCATCCAGCCGACGCCCGCGAGCACGATCTTCTCACCAGCGTGGGAGAGATCATCTCGGCGGTCGTTGTTGCACACGAACTCCGCACGGCAGGTATTGAGGCGCGCGCGTTCACGGGCGCTGAAGCCGGAATCGTTACGGACGGAGCTCACGGCGAGGCGACGATCGCCTCGATTCACACGGCCGAGCTCTTCTCGGCGATTGATGCCGGCGTAGTGCCGGTCGTCTGCGGATTCCAGGGCATTGCGCCCGACGGTGCGACGACCACGCTGGGCCGCGGAGGCAGCGACACGACCGCCTGCGCGCTCGGCGTAGCGCTCGACGCGGACGAGGTCGAGATCTACACCGACGTCGACGGCATCATGACCGCCGACCCCCGCGCCTGCGACGGCGCGCGCGTGCTGGAGGTCATCAGCGCCGACGAGCTGGTACAGATGGCGCGGGCGGGAAGCCGAGTCGTCCACACGCCGGCGGCCGAGCTCGCTCTCGCAAGCGGGCTCTCGATCCGAGTCCGCAACACCTACACCGACGCGCCGGGCACCGAGGTCGCTGACCTTCAGGGGTACCGGCCCGACAGCGTGGCCACGGCGGTGTCACACGCGAATGGAATCGCCCGCTTCCGGGTCGCAATCCCCGCCGAGGAGGGCACTCCAGAGCACATGGGCGCCCAGACCGCGGTCTACCAAGGGATGGCCGATGCCGGAGTCTCGCTGGACATGTTCACTCCTGTCGGTTCGAGCCTGTACTTCACCGTCTCAAGCGCTGCGGTTGATCAGGCGCGGCGAGTGCTGGAGGGTTGCGCCCTCAATTACGATGTGACCGGCGATCTCGCCAAAGTGACGTTGGTTGGTGCGGGGATGCACGGTGTTCCGGGTGTCATGGCCAAGATGGCCGGCGTCCTCGGCGACGCCGGCGTGAACATCCTGCAGGCGGCCGACTCGCACACCACCATTTCGGTGCTCGTATCGGCGCGCGACGCCGAGCGGGCCGTGAATGCCTTGCACGCCGGGTTCGGCTTGGGGTAGTGACGCTCTGAGCTGCGCGTAAACGCATGACGCCTCGGCAACACAGGATTGTTGCCCGTGGTCGGGTGCGCTCTTGCTGTGGCACAATACGGCAGAGAACCGCACCAGTTGACCGGCGTCGATCCGTGTCGCCATCGAAAGGCTGATCTTCCATGACAACGCCACGCTTCGGCCGAATGATCACGGCCATGGTTACCCCGTTCACGGAAGACCTCGCGCTGGACCTCGACCGGGCCTCTGAACTTGCCGAGAAGCTCATCGCTGACGGCAGCGACGCCCTGGTCGTCTGCGGGACCACAGGTGAGAGCCCGACGGTCTTCTACGACCAGAAGATCGACCTGTTCCGCACCATTATCGACACGGTTGCGGGGCGCGTTCCCATCATCGCCAACGCAGGCGACAACTGCACGGACGACTCGGTCGAGTTCGCCGCCAAGGTCACCGCGCTTGGCGTCGACGCGATCATGGCCGTGGTGCCGTACTACAACAAGCCGCCGCAGGAAGGCTTGTACCAGCACTTCCGCGCCATCGCGCGCGCCGTAGAGGTGCCGGTCATTCTCTACAACATCCCCGGCCGATGCGTCATCAATGCCAACCCCGACACAATCCTGCGCATCGCGCATGACTGCGAGAATGTGGTCGCCGTGAAGCAGGCGAACTCTGACCTGTCGCAGACCGCCGCGATCCTCGCGGATGCGCCGGACGGGTTCGAGGTCCTCGCAGGCGACGACGAACTCACCCTGCCGATCATGGGTCTGGGCGGGACCGGCGTCATCTCGGTCGTCAGCCACGTGGCCGGTCCTCGCTTCAAAGAGATGATCGAGGCCCAGGCGTCCGGTGACCACACCCGGGCGCTGCGTATCCATCTGGAGCTTCTGCCGCTCATGAAGGCGCTCTTCATGACGTCAAACCCGATACTGGTCAAGAAGGCACTCGAGCTGCAAGGCTTCGGGGTGGGTAGCGTGCGGTTGCCGCTCGTTGACGCCACGCCTGGGCAAGTTGCCGAGCTCGAGCGCGTCATGCGCCACGTCGGGGTACTGTCCTAAGCACGTTCGTTTGCCACCGTGCGGCGCCTCCGCCGTACACGAAGGGAGCCTCGACCCTCTACATGTCAAAGAAGAATAGCCTGCGGATAATTCCGCTCGGCGGGTTGGACGAGATTGGCAAGAACATGACCGTCTTCGAGTACGGAGACGACATGATCGTCATCGACGCGGGCATCATGTTCCCCGACGACGACTACCCTGGTGTCGACCTCATCCTGCCCAACTACGACTACGTCTTGAAGCGCCGCGAGAAGCTGCGCGGCATCGTCATCACTCACGGACACGAGGACCACACCGGAGCTATCCCGTTTCTGCTGAAGGACCTCGGCCCGGGTATTCCTGTGCTCGGCGCCAAGCTGACCCTCGGCCTCATCAAGAACAAGCTCGAGGAGCACAAGCTCGGCAAGACGAAGCTCCGGGAGATCAAGGCCGGCGGTCACGTGACGCTCGGCGTGTTCGGCCTCGACTTCTTCGCCGTGAACCACTCGATCCCTGACGCCGTGGGCATCCACATCCGCACTCCTGTGGGAAACGTGCTGCACACCGGCGACTTCAAGCTCGACCAGACCCCGATAGACGGGCGGCTCACTGATTACGGCGCAATTGCACGCTTCGGCCGCCAGGGCGTCATGCTGCTGATGTCGGACTCCACCAACGCCGAGATGCCCGGGACCACGCGTTCGGAGGCCGAGGTCGGCAGCGCATTGCGCGACATCATCAGCTCGGCCGAACAGCGGGTCATCGTCGCGTCGTTCGCGAGCCACATCCACCGGCTGCAGCAGGTCTGCGATGCCGCTGTCGCCAACGGGCGCAAGGTCGTCGTGACTGGGCGCTCCATGGTCAACAACACCAAGGTCGCGCGCCAGCTCGGGCACCTGCACATCGATGACAACGACATCGTGGACGCCTTCGAGATGGGGGATCTGCCGCCTGAGCAGGTTGTGATCCTATGCACCGGGAGTCAGGGCGAGCCGCTATCCGCCCTCGCGCGCATGGCCAACTCAGACCACCGGACCGTCCAGATCGAGCCCGGCGACACCGTGGTCATCTCGGCGACGCCGGTTCCCGGTAACGAGAAGGCCGTGTCCCGAGTTATCAACCGGCTCACCAAGGCCGGTGCGCACGTGCAACACAAGGGTTCAGCGCAGGTTCACGTTTCAGGTCACGCCGCAGGTGAAGACCTCAAGTTGATGTTGAACCTAGTGAAGCCCGAGTACTTCATGCCGATTCACGGCGAGACCCGTCACCTCGCCGCACACGCACGCCATGCGGTCGCCGTCGGGATTCCCGAGGAGTACGTGTTCGTGCTCGACAACGGAGACTGCCTTGAGATCGACGAGGAGGGCGCCCGGGTCGCCGAGCGCGTGGAGAGTGGTATCGCCTATGTTGACGGCCTGTCCGTTGGCGACGTGAGCCACATCGTCCTTCGTGACCGCCAGCACATGAGCCAGGACGGGTTCATTTCGATCGTGGTGGTCATTGACTCGACGACCGGCAAGCAGGTGGGCGAGCCCGAGATTGTTGCGCGGGGCATCGCTCTGGTTGATGACGGAATCGCGGACGAGCTCAAGCCCCGGATCACCAAGACACTTGCCCGAACCGGTCGTGAAGGCGCCACTGACCAAACCGTCGTGAAGCGCGCGCTGCGCGAGTCAGTCTCGCAGTTCGTTTGGGAACGCGCTCGTAGACGGCCGATGGTCATCCCGGTCGTCATGGAGGTGTAAGCGTGCAGATACTTCAGGTGGTCGTCCTCGCTGTCGTGCAGGGCGTGACCGAGTTCCTGCCGATATCGAGCGATGGTCATCTGATCCTCGTTCCCTCATTGCTCGGCTGGGAGAGGTTCGGCCTCGGTTTCGATGTCATGCTGCACCTCGGAACGCTGCTCGCGACCGCGGTGTATTTCCGCAAGGATGTAGTCGAGCTCGCCAGCGCACTCTTCTCGAAGGACCCTGAGCGTGTCGGCAACCGGCGGCTGGCATGGCTGATTGTCGCCGCCACGGTGCCGAGCGTCATCGTCGTACTCGCGATTGAACCGTTCGTGGGCGGCGTTGAGCTGCGCTCGGTTGAGCAGCAGATCGCCATCTCGGCGTGGGGTCTTCTCGGCACGACGGTTCTGCTCGGCGGCTCGGAACTAGTCGCCGGATGGCGCGAGCGCCGACAGGACGCCTTGGACGACTCAAGCCAGCTACCGCTGCCCAAGGCGCTTGTGGTCGGATTCGCGCAGGGCTTCGCCGCGCTACCTGGTGTCTCGCGATCCGGTAGTACCATCTCGGCAGCTCAGGCCGTCGGGATGACACGCTCGGAAGGCGCACGGTTCTCCTTCTTGATGTCGATGCCGATTGTCGCGGCCGCGGTCGCCAAGAAGTGTCTCGACATAGCAGGGGGCGAAGGGAGCCTGCCGAGCATCCCGGAGACGGTACTCGGAATCGGTGTGACCGCGGTGGTTGGCTACGCCGTGATCGGGTTCCTCCTCCCGTTCGTGCGCAAGCACTCGCTGTGGTGGTTCGCAGCGTACACAGCTATTGCAGGTATCCTGCTGTTGATCCGATACGGCGGCGCCCTATGAGTGTCTGGAGCCTGAAGTAACGTGGCCAAGAAGAGCGGCAATAGCACACGGCGCAGCAAAAGCGCGAACTCGAAGGCCGGTTCGCGCTCTGGCGGCAGCAAGCGCGCAGCGACGAGCGAGCCGAGGCGGATCCTCGACGATGATGCACGCCGCGACATCATTGCGGTGGCGCTATGCGTGCTCGGCGTCGCGCTCATCATCACCGTCGCCACGGAGCAGTCAGGCATCGCGACGCAGGCCATCTCGTCCGCATTGCGCTTCGCGTTCGGGATCGGCGCGTTCCTGATCCCGATCGGACTCGTACTCTGGGGTGTGTCGCTGTTCGTGCGCGACTACGTGCACGAGGCTCGCACCGGGCTTGGTATCGCAATCATCCTGGTTGCCGTCATCGCCTTTGCGTCGCTGTTCACACCTGCAGAGGGCTATCTCGACCAGACGCTCGTCCCGCATTACGGCGGAATCGTCGGCGGTGCGATCACCTGGGCGCTCTCGGCTTTGGTCGGACCTTGGATCACCGGGATCATCCTGGTGGGCACCTTTATCGGCGGCCTCGTGGTGCTGGGCTTCTCCATCTCGGACCTGGTCGCGTATGTAGGGGACCGCTTCTTCGTATCGGAGCCCGAGTACGAGGAGCCCGTACGCTCGCGCTCTCGCCGAGAAGCCTCAGAGGACACCCGGGCGCTTGAGCCCGCCGTTCCGCTCGAGAAGGCGGAAGCGGCCGCAACCGAGGTCCTGCCACGCCGGCGCAAGCGTGACGCTGCAGCCACGGGCGCCGGCGCACCTGACGCGGAGGCCGCGCGCAAGACCGTGCCGGTCGCCAAGGCTGTGGCGCCGCGGGCGATGGAGGGATTCGAACTACCAGCCTTCTCGGCGCTTGCGACTACGAGCGAGACGGCTGCCGCGCACAAGGCGACCGACAATGAGCTGCGTACGACCGCGAACGCGATAGTCGAGACGCTCGGCACGTTCGAGGTGCCCGCGCGCGTCGTTAACTGGATTGCCGGCCCGACGGTCACGCTCTTCGAGGTCGAGATCGCCAAGGGCGTGCGCCTCGCAAAGATCACCGCGCTCGCCGACGACCTCGCTCTCGCACTTGCGGCATCCACCGTGCGTATCCTCGCGCCGATCCCAGGCAAGTCGCTTGTGGGTATCGAGGTCCCGAACCAGCGGCGCACGTCTGTCACGCTCGGAGATGTGCTGGTTCCGGCGGGGCAGGGCGGACCGCTTCTGCTCGCGATCGGCAAAGACGTCGCGGGCGCGCCCATCCTTGCGGACCTTGCCGACATGCCGCACCTGCTCATCGGCGGATCCACGGGCTCGGGCAAGTCAGTCGCCATCAACGCGATGCTCATGAGCGTTCTCATGCGCTCAACGCCTGCGGAGGTTCGCCTCATCCTGATCGACCCCAAGCGCATCGAGCTGTCCCTCTACAACGGAGTGCCGCACCTCTATGTGCCTGTGGTCACCGAGCCGAAAGAAGCGGCCAGCGCACTTGCGTGGGCCGTCTCCGAGATGGAACGGCGACTCAAACTCCTCCAGGTCGCGAAGGCACGCAACATCGGTGCCTACAACGCCATGATCCAAACGGGCAAGGGTCCTGAGGGTTCCGAAGAGCTGCCGTACCTCGTCATCGTCATCGACGAGCTCGCAGACCTCATGATGGTCGCCGCCAAAGAGGTCGAGGACTCAATCTGCCGCATCGCGCAGCTCGCGCGCGCCGCCGGCATCCACCTCATCGTCGCCACCCAGCGCCCCGAGGCGAACGTGGTCACGGGCCTGATCAAGGCCAACATCACCAACCGTATCGCGTTCTCGGTGGCCTCGGGCCTGGACAGCCGCGTCGTCCTCGATACGGCCGGCGCCGAGAAGCTCACGGGCAAGGGCGACATGCTCTACTCGCGGCCTGACCTGCCGAAACCCAAACGCATTCAAGGCTGTTACGTGTCCGAGGAGGAGATCGAGCGCGTCGTCGAGCATCTCAAGGAGCAGGCCGATCCGGACTACCACGACGAGATCCTGCACCTCAAGGTTTCCTCTGTGGGCGGCGGAGTTGACACCGGTGATGATGACGACCCGCTCTTGTGGGAGGCGGCCGACATTGTCGTGACCAGCGGGCTGGGTTCGACTTCCATGCTGCAGCGCCGCCTCAAAGTCGGGTATGCACGTGCTGGACGCATAATGGATATGCTCGAGGCGAAGGGCGTGGTCGGGCCGCCGGATGGGTCCAAGCCGCGCGAGGTCATCGTCGACATCGAAGACCTCGAGTCAATCAAGGTATTCGAGCGCGAAGACGCTGCTGGAGCTGGTAATGGGTAAACTTGGCGACACTCTCAGAGAGCGCAGGATGGCACTCGGCCTCACCCTCGAGCAGGCGCAGGAAGCCACTCGAATCCGCGCCAAGATTCTCGAGCACATCGAGGCAGGGGACTACAGCCGCCTTCCCAACCCGGGCTACGTGCGCGGGTACATCTCCAGTTACGCCCGCTTCCTGGAGCTGGACTCAGTACCGCTGCTGAACATGTACAGGGCCGAGACTGGCGTGGGCGCCGAGCACCCCCGCAGGCTGAACCTCCCGCAGTCAGACGAGGCGGTCGTACCCGCCGGCCAGCAGCACGCGGTACCCTGGCGCGCAGCCTTGGCCGTCGCTCTGGCCATCGCCGTCCTCTCGCTAGCGATCTGGGGCGTCACCCGCATCTTCGCGCCAAAGGATGTCGAAACGCTGCCCGAACCCTCGACCATCACCGAGCCCACTACGCCGACTGCACCTGCGACCGAGGCGACGCAAGGAGCCACCACCCAGACGCCGACGGTCGCTCCCCAGAACTCCGGAGCGCCAGAGGGCCAACCGTTCACGCTCACGGTCAAGGTTGCTGAGCGCGGAGCGTCGTGGTTCCAGATCACGGTCGACGGCAAGCCTGCCTACGAAGGCGTACTCGCCGGTGGTCAGGAGAAGGAGTTCGAGGTGACCCAGAGCGCGAAAGTGCGAGTCGGCAAGCCCGAGGTCGCCACCGTGTTGCGCGACGGGCAAGCCGTGTCACTCAAGAACGTGAACAATCTTGGCGAGGCTGAGCTGAGCGCCACCTCGTCCGGACAGTGATCTGAAGCGAAGGAGCCCCTAATGGCCAAGGACAACAGTTTCGACGTGGTATCCGAGGTCGATCTCCAGGAGGTCGACAACGCCTACCAGCAGACCACCAAGGAGCTTACGCAGCGCTACGACCTGAAGGGCTCGGGAGCGACCCTCGAGTTCAATAAGGGCGAGAAGACCTTCACGCTCGTCGCGCCGAGCGACTTCGTCGCCAACCAAGTCATCGACGTGCTCAACTCCCGTCTCATCCGGAGAGGTGTCGACCTTAAGGCCGTAGACTGGAGCGCCCCCACCGCGGCCTCCATGGGCAACGTCCGTCTGACCGGATCCATCGTGATGGGGATCGAGGCTGACCTCGCGCGCAAGATCAATAAGGACATTCGAGATCAGAAGTTCAAGGCTAAGGTTCAGATCGAGGGCGACAAGCTCCGAGTCTCCAGCCCGAGTCGAGACGTTCTCCAGGAGATCATCACCTTCCTCAAGGAGCAGGACTACGGAATCCCGCTCCAGTACACGAACTACCGCTAGAGTCCCGGTGCGCCAGTGACTGAACCATCACAAACACCCTCGGTAGCGTTCCTCACCCTCGGTTGCCCCAAGAATGAGGTCGACACCGACCGGATGCGCGCAGCCGTCCTCGGCTCAGAGTATCGCCTTGCCGAGGATCTTGACGAAGCTGACGTCCTCGTCGTCAACACCTGCTCGTTCATCGAGGCGGCCACCGACGAATCGATCCAGACCGTCCTCACCGCCACTGCCGAGTGGGTACCGGCGGCGGACGGCCGCAAGATCGTCGTGGCAGGCTGCATGCCCAGCCGCTACGGCGTGGAGCTTGTCGAGGCGATGCCCGAGGTCGACGCGTTCGTGCCCGTTGACGAGGAACAGCGCCTCGTTGAGGTGCTTGCCGAGCTGACCGGCTGGCTCGGCAGCTCAGATAGCGGCACCAGCGTATCCCGGACCGTCAGCGCGCCGTCCGCGTACCTTCAGATCGCCGACGGGTGTTACCGCAACTGCACCTTCTGCACGATTCCCGCGATCCGTGGTCCGTACGTGAGCCGCCCAATTGCCGCGATCACCGCCGAGGTGACGGAACTCGTCGAGCTCGGCGCACGAGAGCTCGTTCTTATCGGCCAGGACATCACCGCGTACGGGCGGGACCTACCCGGCACTGAGACCCTCGCCGATGTCGTCGACGCCGTCGCTGCGGTGCCCGGCGTCGCCTGGATCAGGCTCATGTACGTGCAGCCCGACGGTGTGACCGACGAGCTGCTGGATGCGATGGTCCGCAACGAGAACGTCTGCCACTACCTCGATCTGCCGCTGCAGCACGCCTCGCAGCCCGTACTTCGGAAGATGGGCCGCTCGGGTGAGGCCGACTCCTTCTTGAAGCTGCTCGAGCGCATCCGCTCGGCAATGCCAGACGTTGTGCTGCGCACCACGCTGATCTCGGGGTTCCCGGGTGAGACGGATGCGGACGCAGACGTCCTTGAGCAGTTCGTCGCGGAGGCGGGCTTCGACTATCTCGGCGTGTTCCCGTACTCGGCCGAGGATGGCACCATCGCCGCGGCAATGGACGCTCAGGTACCCGAGGACACCAAACTGGCCCGTGTGCAGGGGCTCCGAGACCTCGGCGACCAGATCGGCTTCGAGCGCGCTGCTGCACGAGTGGGCGAGGTACTCGATGTCCTGGTGGAGGGAGTCGAGGAGGACGGCCAGGTGATTGGGCGTTGGCGCGGCCAGGCGCCCGAGGTTGACGGTGTCGTGTTCCTCGATCGTGGTACTCCAGGCGAGATCGTCTCGGCGCGCATCGAGGACGCTGCCTGCTACGATCTCGAAGCCGAGGTGATCTAGGTGGGCAAGCGCGTGCGCGTCGCGCCCATGAACTCAGCGAATAGCGTCACCATCGCGCGGATGGTTCTCATCCCAGTCTTCCTGGTCGTGATGCTCGCCGACTGGCCGACGTGGGTGAATGCCCCGTCGGTCGTGATTGCGCTCAAGCCGTGGATAGCCGCGGGCGTGTTTGCGCTACTGGCGGCCACCGACGGCGTGGATGGCTATCTTGCGCGCACACGTAATGAGGTCACGACCTTCGGCAAGTTCCTTGACCCGCTTGCCGACAAGATGCTGGTGACAGCCGCATTGCTTGCGCTCATCGAGCTTGCGGTCCTCCCGGCGTGGATCGGCTTCATCATCATCGCGCGGGAGTTCATCGTGAGCGGTCTGCGCATGGTGGCCTCCGCGGAAGGCCAGGTCATCGCCGCATCGTGGTACGGCAAGGCGAAGACGGTCGTCCAGATCGTCGCAATCATCCTGTTCCTCGTTAAGGACTCAACGCTACTGCTGGGGTTCGGTCAGGACTTCAACCTGTTCGTGCAGGTGCTGTCCTGGTCTGTGATGTCAGCGGCGGTCGTGCTCACTCTGGTGTCCATGGTCGACTACTTCCGCCATGCCGCCGACGTCCTCGTGGGACCTTGGACCGACGGCGCGCCCGTCGCCCCCGCCGTGCAAGCCGTTGACGCCATGGCCAAGGACGCCGAGGACGAGACGATCGGCTAGCACCATGAGATCAGCGGCAATACTCACCGTCGGCACTGAGCTCACCGAGGGCATTCGCGTCGACACCAACACCTCCGAGATCGCTCGCGAGTTCGTGCGCCGCGGATTCTTCGTGGCGGAAGCGATCAGCGTGGGTGACGATGTCGCGACTGCCGCTGAGACTATCCGGCGACTCTGCGGCGCTTACGACCTGGTAGCCGTCACCGGGGGGCTCGGACCGACCCACGACGATATCACCCGTGAGGCGACGGCTCAGGCGCTCGGCCGACGTCTCGTGCGCGACAAGGACGTTACCGCGAAGCTTGTCGGAGCTTCTCGGCGAATGCGGGACGCGGAGGCTGCCGAGCGGATCTTCACGCAGGCGCTCGTCATCGAAGGCGCTGAGGTGCTTCCCGCCGTAAACGGGACCGCGCCGGGACAGGTGATCTCCACCGAGGGCAGCGTGCTCGTGCTGCTACCCGGCCCGCCCTTCGAGATGCGGCCGCTCCTCTCGGCGGTCTCAGAGCGCTATCCCGCGGTGCGTGCGCTCCAACGCGACCTCGGCGTAGCAGGAATGGCCGAGTCCGACGCCCAGCTGACGGCGAGCCGAGTGCTCGCGGGCCACGAGGGTGTCGCGCTCACGGTCCTGGCCGCTCCGGGCGACGTGCGGATCCTGCTGCTCGACGACGGGGCGGGGGAGGCGGGACTTGACCGAGCCGCCACTGATGTCGCCGCAGCGCTCGGCGAGAGCTGCTACACCATGCACGGCGAGCTGCTTGCCGAGGTGGTCGTGCGCGAAGCCACCGCACGCGGAGTCACGCTTGCCTGTGCCGAGTCGTGCACGGGCGGGATGGTGGCGGCGGCCATCACAGACGTCCAGGGCGCCTCGGCGGTGTTCCTTGGCGGCGTGGTGAGCTACTCCGACGACGTGAAACGCTACGTGCTCGGAGTCGACGCGGCCACGCTGGCACAGCACGGTGCGGTGAGCGAGGAGGTCGCGCTTGCGATGGCGGCCGGGGTGCGGGCGCGCCTTACTGCAGATATCGCGGTCGCCATCACCGGCATCGCCGGTCCGGACGGCGGATCCGCCGAGAAACCCGTGGGCCTCGTGTGGTTCGCTGTCGATTCGAGCAGCGGTCGGTTCGCGCTGCGGCGCGAGTTCTCGCCGACGTCGCGCGATCTGGTTCGGCAACGCGCCACGACCTTCGCCCTCGACCTGCTCCGGCGCGAGGTGCACAAGGCCGACCGATGAACGCGTTTCGCTGCTTCGCCGCGGTGCCGCTTGAACAGGCGGAAATCTCGGCTCTGGTGCGAGCTGGTGCGGCCATGATCAACGCGGACGCTGGCTGGCGCGCCGAGAAGTGGGTCGCCGAGCAGAACCTGCACCTCACCTTGAAGTTCTTCGGCAACTTGGCCGAGGGCGATGTCGAACAGCTGCTGGCGCGCCTCGGCGAAGTCGTGCCGACCTTCTCGGCATTCGACCTGCCGAGCGCGGGGATTCGAGCGGTGCCGCGCCGCTCGAAAGCCGGCATGCTATGGGCTTCCTTCGACGATCGGGAGGGAGAGTGTGCCGGGCTCGCCTTGGCGATTGACCGCGAAGCCGAGGCGCTCGGGGTGCCGGCCGAGACCCGTTCGTTTCGGCCGCACATCACCCTATGCCGAGCGCGCCGTCCGAGGCCTGTCGCCAAGCACGCGCTGGACTCGGCGTCCTCGGTCTTGCGAGACTCACTCGGCTCAATGTCAGTACCTCGCGTTAGCGTGTTCTCGAGCCGGCTCCTGCCGAGCGGTCCGGTCCACCGGACCTTGGCGACATGGAGCTTGGCTGAACACGAGTAAGAAGGTACTGCGGCCCAGGGCCAGGGGATTGACACCGAACATACGTTCGTGTAGGTTCGAACAGACCCCATCAGGTCCCGCCTTGACGAGACAGGAGCACACAGCGCATGGACCGCGAGAAGGGCAAGATGCTCGACATCACCAAAGAGCAGATCGAGAAGAAGTTCGGCAAGGGTTCTCTAATGAAGCTCGGAGAGCACGCAGCCGACATCCAGGTCGCCGCGATACCCACCGGGTCGCTGGCACTTGATGCGGCCCTAGGTATTGGCGGCGTCCCACGCGGGCGAGTCGTCGAGATCTACGGGCCCGAGTCGAGCGGTAAGACGACGCTCGCACTACAGATCATCGCTGAAGCACAGGCGATGGGCGGCGTGGCTGCCTTCATCGACGCCGAGCATGCGCTCGACCCGAGCTACGCATCGCGCCTCGGCGTCGACATCAACGAGATCCTCATCAGCCAGCCTGACACCGGCGAACAGGGACTTGAGATTGCCGACATGCTCGTCAGAAGCGGAGCCATCGACGTTATAGTCGTCGACTCGGTAGCCGCGCTCGTACCCCGTGCCGAGATCGAAGGCGAGATGGGCGATGCCGTCGTCGGCCTCCAGGCTCGCCTCATGAGCCAGGCGCTCCGCAAGCTGGCCGGCTCGCTAAACCGTTCGAACACGACGTGCATCTTCATCAACCAGCTGCGCGAGAAGATCGGCGTCATGTTCGGCAGCCCCGAGACGACGACCGGTGGACGGGCGCTCAAGTTCTTCTCGACCGTGCGCATCGATGTTCGCAGAATCGACTCGATCAAGCAGGGCACCGAGATCGTGGGTAGTCGAGTCCGCGCCAAGGTCGTCAAGAACAAGGTGGCGCCGCCGTTCAGACAGGCAGAGTTCGACCTCATGTACGGCACGGGCATCAGCAAGGAAGGGTCGATTCTCGACCTCGGTGTCGAAGAGGGCATCGTCGCCAAATCCGGTTCTTGGTACACCTACGGCGAGAACCGCCTCGGCCAGGGCCGAGAGGCCGCCAAGGAGTTCCTGCGCGACAACCCTGATCTGCGCAATGAGATCGAGTCTTCCATCCGCGCATCGCTGAACCTGCCGACCTCGGCCGCACCGGTAGCCGAGTCGCCTGACCGGGAAGCACCCGTCAAGGCAGGAGCGTAGGTACACACAGCGTGAACGTCACCATCGTACGCATCGAGAGCGCCGGGCCGAGACTCAAGGCCCGGCGTCTCATCTTCTCAGACCTCGCTGTCGAGCCAATTCTGACCGCAGGCTCTGTCGTGCGGGCGCTCGACCTGAGCGAAGGCGACGAGGTGGACACAGAGGATCTCGCCGCTTCGCTTGCTGAGACGGCACACGAGTGCGCTCGAACGCGGGCTCTCCACCTTCTGGGCTACCGGGAACGCTCATACAGGGAGCTTGTGAGTCGCCTCATCGATGACGGGTACGGCGCTGCCTTGGCCGATGCGGTCGCGCGGCGTATGCAGGAACTCGGCTACGTTGATGACGAGCGATTTGCTCGCCTATGGGTCGCAAATCGCGTCGCAGCCGGTATCGGGCCGGTGCGCGTGCGCAGGGAGCTCCGCGGAAAAGGCGTACCCGACGAGATCGCCGATGCCGCACTGGGCGAGGCGCTCTGCGACAGCGACTCGGTGGATGCGGCACGCAGGGTGCTGGGTAGTGCTCCGCTTGCCACTCGCTCCGACCGCGATCGGGCCTTCCGCAAGCTTGTCAGACGCGGGTTCAGCCTCTCCTGCGCACGTCAAGCCGTCGCCGCAGAGCAACAGGACGACGCCCCCTGCGAGTAGCCGCCATCATTGACGGAAACCCCTGCTCACAACTATCATTCCAAGCGGCATCGTAATTCTCTCCCGCAAGCGACGCACCAGCGTTGACCTGCGGTTGTCTGCGGTAACGACGGAACTGTGCGGCAGCGGCCCCCGCGGCCGGTGTTCGCGTATCTCCATTCAGCTGCAGATATACACCCATTTCGATGCCACGTGTGCCTTCGGGCCTTGCGCGCATTGATGGCTCCAGGCCTGCTCGCACGCAGCACCGTGCACTTGACTCGATCATGCCAACTGAAACTGAAAGGAGGGCACGTGGAAAGCCTGTTGATTGTGCTTGTTGCAGCAGTCGCTTTGGTGATCGGCGTTGCCCTCGGCTATGTGCTTAACCGTTTTCTTCTCAAGGACCGCACCGCCCGGGCTGCTGAAGAAGCCAGCCGGTTGGTTCGCGACGCGGAGAAGCACGCCGAGACGCTGAAGAAAGAAGCGCTCATCGAGGCGAAAGATCAGATCTTCCGCATGAAGCAGGAAGCCGAGGTCGAAGCCAAGGAGCGGCGCAAGGAGATCCAAGCGCTCGAGAACCGCCTTGCCCAGAGGGAAGAGTCGGTAGACCGCCGTGTCGAGTCCCTCGACAAGCGCGAGCACCAGCTGTCCTCGCAGCAGGGCCAGGTCGCCAAGCGCGAGAAGGAGCTCGATGAACTCGTCGAGCAGGAGCGCCGTCGTCTTGAAGACGTCGCCGGTATGACCGCCGACGAGGCCAAGAACGAGCTCATGTCGCGCATCCAAGACGACGTCAAGCGCGACGCAGCCACCTACATCCGGGAGACTGAGTCCCGGGCTCGCGAGGAGGCCGACCGCAAAGCGCGCAACATCGTGAGCATCGCGATTCAGCGCGTTGCAGCCGACCACACGGCTGAGTCCACGGTCTCGGTCGTGCACATTCCGAGCGATGACATGAAGGGCCGCATCATCGGCCGAGAGGGCCGAAACATCCGCGCGTTCGAGCAGATGACCGGCATCAACCTGATCATCGACGACACGCCTGAGGCGGTCATCCTCTCAAGCTTCGACCCGGTCCGCCGAGAGATCGGCCGCATCACGCTTGAGACCCTCATCGCCGACGGGCGCATCCACCCGGCGCGCATCGAGGAGATGTTCAACAAGGCTGAGGCACTCGTCACGCAGCAGGTGCACGAAGCCGGAGAGCAGGCCGCCTTCGACGCCGGCGTCCACAATCTGCACCCCGAGATCATCCGGACGCTCGGCAGGCTCAGGTTCCGCACCTCCTACGGGCAGAACGTCCTCAAGCATTCGCTCGAGGTTTCGTGGCTCGCAGGCGTCATGGCAGCCGAGCTCGGAATCGACCCGGCCATCGCCAAGCGCGCAGGTCTGCTGCATGACCTTGGGAAGGCCGTCGACCACGAGGTCGAAGGACCGCACGCGGTCATCGGCGCCGACATCGCACGTCGCATGAACGAACCCAAAGCCGTCGTCCACGCGGTCGAGGCTCACCATGCCGACGTCGAGCCTGCTACCATCGAGGCCGTGCTCGTCCAGGCCGCCGACGCTATTTCGGCAGGACGCCCGGGTGCTCGCCGAGAGACCCTCGAGAGCTACATCAAGCGGCTCGAGAAGCTCGAGGCCGTCGCCAACTCGCATAAGGGCGTCGAGAAGACCTACGCCATGCAGGCGGGCCGCGAGATCCGCGTCATGGTCAAGCCCGAGCAGATCAGCGATACCGACTCGGTCGTGCTGGCGCGTGACATCGCCAAGCAGATCGAGGAAGAGCTCGAGTATCCCGGACAGATCAAGGTCATGGTCATCCGCGAGAGCCGAGCCGTCGACTACGCAAAGTAGAAGTATCGGGTCGAGAGCCATGAGCGGGTCCGCGCACCAAGCGCCCGCTCATGGCCTCACCTTTGTGCGGGTAGCTTGCGAAGGGGACCAGAGGGGCAATGTCGGCAGAAGACCTCATGAGCTTCGTCACCGCCGTCTCGGGTGACACCTTCGTGCGCGTCGAGGAGAACTTCGGCGACGGGTTCGTCCGCCTCAAAGTCTCCGAGGCTGAGCGCAGGCAAGCCAAACATGACATCCGGAGCGTCGAGGACATCGTCATCGAGCTACTGCGCAACGCGCGTGATGCCCACGCCCAGCGGATCTTCCTTGCCACCACGCGGGGAGGGGACACCCGCACCCTCACCATCATCGACGACGGGGTAGGCGTGCCTGCGTCGATGCAAGAGCGCATATTCGAGCCACGCGTGACCTCGAAGCTAGAGACCATGGTCATGGACAACTGGGGCGTGCATGGGCGCGGAATGGCGCTCTTCTCGGTCAAGTCCAACACCACCGGCGCACGCGTTACCCTTTCTGCGCCTCACAAGGGGACGGCTCTCACGATAACGGCAGATGCGAACACCCTTCCTGAGCGCACGGATCAGTCGACCTGGCCTGTTTTGGAGCGCAACGACGAGGGCGGAGTGCGCGTCGCACGGGGGCCGCACAACATCGTTCGGCGCTCGGTGGAGTTCGCGCTCGAACACCCGGGAATCGACGTCTTCCTCGGCAGTCCCGCCGAGGTCTTGGCGACGCTCGTCATGCTCGCGCGTTTCGAGCTCGACGAGTCCGACCTGCTCTTCATCGAGGACCTCGATCGGCTCGCCGTGTGGCAGCGGCCCGGCGCATGCGCTGACGCCGCCGAGCTCACCGCGATTGGCGAGCACCTCGGCCTACCGGTCTCGGAGCGCACCGCGCACCGCATCCTCGCAGGTGAGATCGTGCCTTTGCGCACCGTCATGGCGGTGGCAACGGGTGCCGCGGACAAGAACGCCGAGGAGCGTTCGCCCGACATCTACCGGGACCGCCGTGGGCTCAAGATCCACTCGGGCGACATCGCGGGTTTCAGAGTCGATCTCGAGCGGGCCTTCGATTCGCTCGCCGAGAAGTACTACCTCCACCTCAAGTCTGAGCCCAAGATCACCATCGGACACGATGAGGTGAGGGTGAGGTTCGAGATCGACAAGGAAGACTGACTCGATCCTCAGGCCTACACGCTATACTCGCAGTTGCCGATAACCTAAGGGTAGTTGGTAGCACAGACGTAGCACAGACGTAGTAGCCGCCCAAATTGCGGCACGAAGCACAAATCTCAACAGGAGCCATTGTGGAAGTCCTCAAGGTCTCGAGCAAGTCGAACCCCAACTCAGTTGCGGGCGCGCTTGCTGGCATAGTGCGCGAGCAAGGCGCGGTCGAGATCCAGACCGTCGGCGCCGGAGCTCTCAACCAGGCGATCAAGGCCATCGCAATCGCGCGTGGCTTCATCGCCCCCTCAGGTCTCGAGCTGACCTGCATCCCGGCCTTCGCCGACATCGTGATCAGCGGCGAGGAGCGCACAGCCATTCGGCTTCTCGTCGAACCCAGGGACATGCACCGGTAGGTTGCTGATGCGAGGCGACCTGCACGTCCACTCCACAGCCTCGGACGGGCTGTTGTCGCCTTCGGCACTTGTCGACCGCGCCATAGAGCGCGGTCTTGATGTCCTGGCGATCGCTGATCATGACTCCATCGAGGGCGTCGATGAGGCTATAGAGGCGTCACGGCACACGTCGCTCATTCTGATCCCCGCGGTCGAGCTCTCCACCGTCTACGACGGGCGCGACATCCACATCCTCGGGCTATTCATCGACCATCGCAACGATGTTCTACGCGAGTACCTGCACAGCGTGCGTACGCGCCGGCTGGAGCGCGCCGAGCGGATCATCGAGGCGCTTACCGCTGCGGGATACCGTATCGGCATCGATGAGGTGGCCGCGTTCGGTGACGAGGGCTCGGTAGGCAGGAGCCACATCGCACGCGCGCTGGTCGCGTCCGGGCAGGTCGAGGACTTCGCGACTGCCTTCGGCGAGCTTATCGGCCGCGGACAGCCGTTCTTTGTCGCACGCGAGGTGCCAGACCCTGAGACGGTCATCGGCGTCATACGTGGCGCAGGAGGCCTCGCTACACTCGCGCACCCGGGAATCGGAGAGCAGGAGCCGGTGCTCCCCAGACTGGTCAGGGCCGGTCTTGGGGCCGTCGAGGCCTACCACTCGGAACACTCGGCCGAACAGCGCTGCCGGTACGCGCGCTTGGCGGCTGAACACGGGCTACTCGTGACCGGGGGCAGCGACTTCCACGGAGACTCGATGCCGAACCCCGACATCGGGTCGGTGGACCTGCCGCCTGCTCATCTCGAAGCGGTTCTCGCATGGGGCACAGAGCATCGCCCGGGGTTCGCGTCCGGCTAGGCACGTCGCGTGCTACACTTTGCCGCTATGCGCACCTACCTGATCCGCACCTTCGGGTGCCAGATGAACAAGCACGATTCCGAGCGAGTGGCGGGCCTCCTTGAGTCCTGCTCGATGACGCCCGTGAGCGAACCGGCCGACGCCGACGTCGTGGTCTTCATGACCTGCTGCGTGCGTGAGAACGCCGAGGAACGCCTCCGCGGCCAAGCTGCGTCACTCAAAGCGCTCAAGGGTCACGGCGAGCGCGGCCCACTCATCGCGATCGGGGGGTGCATCGGCCAGCGTGACGGCGCAGAGCTCCTGCGACGGCTCCCGCATGTCGACGTCGTTTTCGGCACGAACAATATCGAGAGCCTTCCGGCACTACTTGAGGCCGCTCAGAATCAACATAAGGCTCAGGTTGAGGTCCTTGAGCCGTCGGATGAGTTTGCCCAGCTACCAAGCCGCAGAGAACATCCTTGGCATGCTTGGATACCCATCACCGTTGGCTGCGACAACCACTGCAGCTACTGCATCGTGCCCACCGTACGCGGACACGAGCGCAGCCGTCCGCTCGATGATATCGTCGACGAGGTGTCCCGTTTAGTCGCCGAAGGCGTACTCGAGGTCACGCTGCTCGGGCAGAACGTGAACTCGTACGGACGCGATCTCTACGGCGAGCCGAAGTTCGCCGAGATTCTGCGAGCGGTCGCCGGCACCGGAATCGAGCGAGTCCGGTTCGCCACGAGCCATCCGAAGGACCTGTCGGACGCCACCATCGAGGCGATCGCGACTGAACCCGCCGTCATGCCCTATTTGCACCTTCCCGTGCAGTCCGGATCGGACAAGGTGCTCGCTGCGATGAATCGCGTGTACACGAAGGACGAGTACCTCAGTCTCGTTTCCAGAATCCGCGACCGGATACCAGACATCGCCCTGTCGACCGACATCATCGTCGGCTTCCCCGGTGAGACCGACGAAGACTTTGAGCACACCGTGGATGTCGTGAAGGCCGCCGAGTTCGTGCAGGCCTTCACCTTCCTGTACTCGCCACGCGAGGGGACCCCGGCCGCGACGATGGATGGCCAGGTCCCGCGCGAGGTTATGCAGGAGCGGTTCGACCACCTGATCGATCTCGTGCAAGCCTCCGCGCTGCGGTTCAACCAGGGTCTCGTCGGCACCGTCCAGCCGATGCTCGTGGAGTCCACGAGCAAGCGGGACGAGAACATGCTCGCGGGTCGCATCCCCACGAACCAGATGGTGCACGTCCCGCTGCCCGTCGGGCACTCGGCGGACGAGTACGCCGGCCGGATCATGCCCGTCGTCATCGAGGACGCACGCACGTGGTTCCTTGCCGCCAGGTTCGCCGAGGAGTCAGCCGACCGGTAGGCGCACACCCAAAGCTGGGTACACTACCTACGCGTTCCTTCGTCCCACAGGGAGGGGAGGAGCCGTGACGGCTGCTCGGCTCGGAATCATCACACCCCATCCACCGGCCTTTGTGCCTACAGTCGGGCGCGGGCTTGAAGGCGCCGACCGATCGCTCGCTGCGCTCTCACGTGCAAGAGGCGCGCTCGACTCCTTCGCGCCCGAGACACTCATAGTGATGTCGCCACACGCCCCTGGGTACGCCGACGCGGTATCGGTCGACGGCTCTGCGCGGCTGGCCGGGTCGCTCGCGCAGTTCGGAGACAGCGAGGTGCGAAGGTGGACCGGCGACCCCGAGCTGGCGGGAGCGCTACTCGGCGAACTTGAATCAGCCGAGTTCCCTGCGGTCGATCGCACGCATGACGCACGCCTCACGCCGGGCGTCCTTGATCACGGCGTGCTCGTACCGCTTGAGTTCCTGGACCCCGAGCGGCGGTACCGGCTCGTCGTGGTCTCGCTATCGATGCTGCCTCACGCGCTGCATCGCGCAATCGGGGAGGCGGCGGCGCGAGCTGCCGAGTCCCTCGGACGGCGCGTGTGCTTCGTTGCGAGCGGCGATCTGTCGCACGGGCTCGCCGCGGGCACGTCGACTGGATTCCGGCCGCGCGGTGCCGAGCTCGACCGCGCAATCGTCGAGCTGGTCACCGAGGGGCGCCTACGCGCGCTCGGCGAGATCGATCCCGAGCTCGTAGAGGCGGGCGCCGAGTGCGGGCTGCGTTCGATCATCGCCGTCGGCGGATTCTGCGGCGAGGACCCAGTGCCGACCCAAGTCCTGTCTTACGAGGGGCCATGGGGCGTCGGCTACCTGACAGCGCTCGTGGGCGAGTGTGCGGCCACCGCCGAGTCGGAGATCGTGAAGCTCGCTCGCGCAGCAATCGACGCGCACGTCCACGGCCGGCCACTGCCGGAGTCACCGGCTCTTCACGGCGACGAGTACCCGCAGCGTGCGGGCGCCTTCGTGAGCCTGCATCTCAACGGCCAGCTGAGAGGGTGCATCGGGACAGTTGCGCCGACGGCGCCCACGCTTGCCGAAGAGGTCGTGCGCAATGCGGTGGCTGCCGCAAGCCGCGACCCGCGATTCGAGCCGGTAACGCCGGGGGAACTCGACTCGCTCGAGGTCAAGGTCGACGTGTTACACCCACCAGAATCGTGCGATCTGTCTGACCTAGACCCCCGCAAGTATGGCGTGATCGTGCGCAGCGGTTGGCGCCAAGGCCTCCTGCTGCCGGACCTCGAGGGCGTCGATGACGTCGGCACCCAAGTGGCGATCGCGCGCTCCAAGGGCGGAATCCAACCCGGCGAGCCCTGCGACTTCGAACGCTTCCGCGTCGACCGCTACACTTAGGGCGTGACAGCTGCCACCCCTGACATCCCCGCCGCGGGCGCACGCGTGCTAGCCATCGTCGGCCCCACGGCCGTGGGCAAGACCGCGGTTGCCGAGGCGGTCGCGGTCCACTTGGGATCCGAGATCGTCTCGGCAGACTCGATGCAGGTCTACCGCTGCATGGACATCGGCACCGCGAAACCTGCACCTGCCGAGCGCCTCGTGCCCTATCACTGTCTCGACCTCGTGGACCCCGGCGAGGAGTTCTCGGCAGCGCTCTTCCAGCGCCATGCCCGCGTGGCTATCGCAGAGATCTCCGCGCGTGGCCTCATACCCGTTCTCGCCGGCGGAACCGGCCTGTACGTGCGAGCAGCCCTCGACGACATGCGATTCCCTGCAGGCGAGACCGCCGAGAACCCCGTGCGCGAGCGCTATGAGGCTCTGGCTGCCGAGAAGGGCTCTCAGGCGCTCTGGGAGCTCCTGCGCGACCGCGACCCTACATCGGCCGAGCTGATCCACCCGAACAACACGCGGCGCGTCGTCCGGGCCTTCGAGATGCTAGAGCTGGACGGGACCAGCTACGCCGAGCAGCGCCAGGGGTTCAGTGCCAGAGAGAGTGTCTACGATGCCACGATTGTGGGCCTGACTATGGAGCGCGAGGCGCTGTACCGACGCATCGAGCGGAGGGTCGATGCGATGATCGCAGCCGGGCTTCTCGGCGAGGTTGAAGCACTGCTCCACGCTGGCTTTCGGGAAGCCCTCACCGCAAACCAGGCCATCGGCTACAAGGAGCTGGTCGGAGTGGTCGAGGGGCGCGAGTCGCTCGACGAGGCGGTCGAGCTCATCAAGCGGGCGACAAGGCGTTACGCGAAGCGTCAGCTCACGTGGTTCAGGGCGGACCCGCGGGTCATCTGGGTAGATGTAAGTGACGCTTCAGCTGAGGATGCGGTCGGCGCCGTGCTGGCTGCGCTAGACTGTGCCCACGGCTGACAACACGGCACACACGTGCCGACGAGCAGGAAGCGGGAGGCCCGTGAGGATCGAGTTCACCAAGATGCACGGCCTGGGCAACGACTTCATCGTCATCGATGACCGTGGCTCGGATCTCGACTTCGCGCCCGAGGCGGTCGAGTGGATTTGCGACCGCAACTTTGGAGTGGGAGCCGACGGCCTGATCCTCCTACGTGAACCCGCCAGCGCCGACGCTGACTTCGGCTGGTGGTTCTCGAATGCGGACGGTTCGATCGCCGAGATGTGCGGTAACGGTATCCGCTGCATCGCGAAGTACGTAGCCGACCACGGACTCCTGCCGAGCGAGCGCGACGACGTGCGCATCGAGACCGCGCTCGGCGTTATGGATATCGATCTGGTGCGCGAGCCTGATGGCTCCGTCGAGCTTGTCACAGTCGACATGGGAAGCCCCGTGTTGATCGCCGAAGAGATTCCTTCGACCCTGCGCTGCGACGACGGTGCTGTGATCGGATGCGCGCTTGAGACTGTCGCCGGCGTCTTCGACGTCTCGCTCGTCTCGATGGGCAACCCCCACTGCATTCTGTGGGTGGATGACGTGGAGTCCTACCCGGTCGAGGAGATCGGCCCCGTGATCGAACACCACTCGGCCTTCCCGAACATGACCAACGTCGAGTTCGCCGAGGTCGTGGACGGCGAACACGTCAGGCTGCGCGTGTGGGAGCGCGGGGTGGGCGAGACGCTTGCCTGCGGCACCGGCGCCTGTGCGACAGTCGTTGCCGGAGCGCTCGAGCAGCGCCTAAGCCGCAACGCCACGGTCGCGCTGCCCGGCGGCGATCTGGACATCTCCTGGGCCGACGACGATCACGTCTTCATGACCGGCCCGGCGACCCAAGTCTTCGTGGGCGCCATCGAGGTCTCGGAATACGAGACTGAATGACCAGTGGCTGCAGCGCCTTGTTCGGCAGTAGACCGGCGTCGCTACCGCGGGGGAGGGGCCTCCGCACAGTGATACCATGCTGTTCTTGCACCTGGAGTTCACCGGCACCCGATAACCGAGGGAGAGTATCTTGAGGACCGCACAGCGCATCACCAATCTGCCCCCGTACTTGTTCGCCGAGATCGACCGAAAGAAGGCGGCGAAGCAGGCACAGGGAATCGACGTGATCTCGCTCGGCATCGGTGATCCCGATCAGCCCACGCCTGAGCGCATCGTGCGGGTCGCGCAGGAGGCAGTCGCCAACCCGGCAAACCACCAGTACCCGAGCTACTTCGGTGCCCAGCGCTACCGCGAGGCGTGCTCCGAGTGGATGAAGCGCCGCTTTGGTGTCGACGTTGACGCCAACGACGAGGTCGTCGCCCTGATCGGCAGCAAGGAAGGCATCGCGCACATCTTCCTGGCCTTTGTTGACCCCGGTGATGTCACGCTCGTGCCCGGCTGCGGCTACCCCGTCTACCACACCGGCGGCGTACTCTGCGGCGGCGAGACCTACTTCATGCCGATGACCGAGGAGAGCGGCTTCCTCGCTGACTTCGAGAGCACGCCTGAAGACGTCCTCGCGCGCACGAAGATGATGTTCCTGAGCTACCCGAACAACCCGACCTCGGCGATCGCGACCGAGGAGTACTTCGACCGGGCCATCGCGTTCGCTAAGAAACACGACATCCTGATCGTGCACGACAACGCCTACTCGGAGATCGGCTACGACGGCTACCGCGCGCCGAGCTTCCTCGAGCGCCCTGGAGCAAAGGACGTCGCCATCGAGCTGTTCAGTTGCTCGAAGGCGTACAACATGACCGGCTGGCGTGTCGCGTTCGCCGCCGGTAATGCCGAGGCGATCAGCGCGCTCGGCACCGTGAAGTCCAACATCGACTCCGGTGTCTTCACCGCCGTCCAGAACGCAGCCATCGAGGCCCTTCTCGGCGAGCAGGAGGCTGAGCTCGCAGCTCTCAACGCCATGTACCAGCGCAGGCGCGACCTCGTGCTCGGCGCGCTCGACAAGATTGGCATCGAGGTTCCCGTGAAGCCGGTCGCCACGATCTACGTGTGGGCGAAGGTTCCCGACGGGTACACATCGGCAGGATTCGCCGAGATGGTGCTCGACAAGGCCAACGTGATCGTCGCAGCAGGCTCGTCGTACGGGCCAAGCGGCGAGGGCTTCGTGCGCATGTCGCTGACCACGCCTGACGACCGCCTCGAGGCTGCGATAGCACGTATCGAAAGCTCCCTGTAACTGAGAGGCGAGGGCGTGGCACCCGGCCCACGAGAATACCCAGAGACCGCCGAAGAGCACGCCGCCCATCGCGACCGGGCGGTCCTCGTCGGCATCGACCGGGGTGACGCCGCATGGCCGGTTGAGGAGTCGATCGCAGAACTCGAGCGGCTTGCGCACACCGCGGATGTCGACGTGCTCGCGGTGGTGACGCAGCGCCTCGACCGGCCTAACCCGAGAACCTTCATCGGGTCGGGTAAGGCCGAGGAGGTCGCGCAGACCGCGCGCGAGCTGCGCGCCAATCTCGTGATCTTCGACGACGAGCTCACCCCGAGCCAGCAGCTCAACATCGAGAAGCTGCTCCCTGAGACGCGGGTTATCGACCGCACCGCGCTCATCCTCGAGATCTTCGCAATGCACGCGGTGACTCGTGAAGGCAAGCTGCAGGTCGAGCTCGCCCAGCAGGAGTACATACTGCCGAGGCTGCGCGGAATGTGGGGACACCTGGAACGCGAGCGGCTCGGCGGCGGCCGTGGCGCGCGGTTCGGTGCCGGCGAGTCACAGCTCGAGACCGACCGCCGGCTCGCTCGCAGACGCATCGCCGAGCTGCGACGCCTGCTCGCCGCCGTCGCGGGCGAACGTGACTTGCAGCGCAAGAAGCGGGCCCGCTCCGGTGTCTTTCGGGTAGCACTCGTCGGCTACACGAACGCCGGCAAGTCCACTCTGCTCAACGCGCTCACAGGGGCTGGCGTGCTCTCGGCGGACAAGCTGTTTGCCACTCTCGACTCCACGACACGCCGCTTCGATCTTCCCGAGGGACGCCAGGTCACGCTCACCGACACGGTCGGCTTCATCAACAAGCTGCCTCACGGGCTGGTCGAAGCCTTCAAGTCCACGCTTGACGAGGTGAACGAGGCCGACCTGCTTCTTCACGTCACCGACGCGAGCGCACCTCAGCGTGAAGCTCAGATGCAGGCCGTCCGAGAGGTCCTCCAAGAGATCGGCGCGCATGAGAAGCCGAGCCTGATCGTCTTCAACAAAGTCGACCGGATGGACACCGAGGACGTCGCGGGCCTTGCCAGGCGCTATCCCGGGTCGGTGCTCGTCTCGGCGCTTGATGGGGACGGGATCGAGGAGCTGATCGGACGCATCGCCGAGGAGGCAGGACGGGACTCGGTCACCGTATCCGCGCTCGTTCCTTACACGCGCGGAGACCTCGTCCAGTTTGCGCACGAGAAGACGCAGATCCTTGCGGAGCGGCACACAGAGGCGGGCACGCATCTGGTGCTTCGAGCACCGCACGCGATCGCGGCACGGCTCGCCGAGTTCTCGATCGAAGAGGAAGAGTCCTGATCGGCTAGCTCAGGTAGCGCGCTTGAGCGCTACGAATCGCCTTAGACGCGCCTGAATAGGGCGACTACCTTGCCCAGAATCGTGACGTCGCGCGAGTAGATTGGTTCGAGCGCGGGGTTCTGAGGCTGGAGGCGAATGCGGTCGGCCTCGCGGTAGAAGGTCTTGACGGTCGCCTCGTCCTCAAGCATCGCCACAACGATGTCACCGTTGCTGGCGGTCGGCTGCTGGCGCACGACCACGAAGTCTCCGTCCAGGATTCCGGCGTCGATCATCGAGTCGCCCCGCACCCGCAGGATGAACGTCTGCTCGCCTGAGAACTCCGTGGGCAGGGGAATGGTCTGCTCGATGTTCTCGGCGGCCAAGATCGGCTCGCCCGCAGCTACCCGCCCGACGACCGGGACGGCGTTGACCCGACCGATCTCCACAGCGGAGTCGTTGTCCCGGAAATCCAGGACCTCCAGCGCCCGCGGCTTCGACGGGTCACGGCGCACGAAACCCTTAGCCTCCAGCGCGGCGAGGTGCGAATGCACGGTCGAAGGGGAGGAGAGACCCACAGCATCGCCGATCTCGCGGACGCTCGGCGGGTAGCCGCGCCGATGAATCTCAGCACGGATGAAGTCGAGGATTTCTGTCTGGCGTCGTGACAGCTCCCGCTGGTACCTCATGACATCCTCCCGCCGGCGAACACCTGTACGCCAAGAATAGCGCGCATTTGTCACGCATGCAAACACGTGTTCGCTCCTGGGTATTGCGGACCGAACACCTGTTCGCTATTGTAGTCACGAACACGTGTTCGCCCTCTTCGATGTCAGACCCCCGATCTACAGTGCGAGCGAACCCGATGGAGGAGGTCGCAGCAGATGATGCCAACAGAGAACGCCCACACAATGCGTAGCCGCTATCGCTCAGGCGCGGACCGTACCCGCGTGCCGGAGTCCGTACTCGCAACCCTGGTGATCGTTGCTTTGTTCGCCGCCGCGTGGTTGTCGGGAGGATCTGTATCACAGCCGACCGTCACCACCCAGAGCGTGCGCGTCGTCAAAGGCGACACCCTGTGGACCCTTGCCGAGCGTTACCCGGCGAACGGGTACAGCACGGCCGAGACAGTCGATCTGCTGGTGCAGATGAACGACCTCGACAGTCCGGTGATCGCAGAGAACATGGTGCTCAGCGTGCCGGTCGACTCTTCGCCCGTAGGCGCCCAGGTCGCCCTCGCGCAGTTGGATACCAGCAACTAGTTGGGATATTGCATCACGATTAGTTGAAACCCCTACATCTTGCGTGCTACCGTGATCCGGTGGCCTAGATGTAGGGGTGATTCATGCGCTGTCCGTTCTGCGGGCACCAAGAGACCAAGGTCGTTGATTCGCGCACGTCCGATTCCCAAGAGGCGATTCGCAGACGACGCGAGTGCCTGAGCTGTGCTGAGCGCTTCACTACATACGAACGGCGTGAAGAAATGCCGCTCATGGTCCTCAAGAAGGACGGCATTGCCGAGCCCTTCGACCGCTCCAAACTGCGTCGCGGCCTGCTCGTGGCCACAGCCAAGCGCAACGTCTCCGTAGAGCAGCTCGAAGCGCTTATCGACGCGATCGAGCGGCAGCTGCACAATGAGTTTCGAACCGAGGTTGAGAGCCGTCAGCTGGGGGACATGGTGCTGATGCGCCTCAAGGACCTCGACAAGGTCGCCTACGTACGGTTCGCGTCGGTGTACAAGGAGTTTCAGGACCTCGACGAGTTCACGTCGGAACTCAAAGGGCTCAGGTAGGGGGAGCGGGCTCACGCCCGCAGAAGGGTGACAAGAGGTGCGTCTCAGTGTCAGGCGTCTTGATTCGTCGGTCCCGTTGCCGGCGTACGCCCACACAGGCGACGCGGGCCTGGACCTCACCGCCTCCGAAGGCACCACCCTCGCTCCCGGCCAAAGAGCACTCATCGGAACGGGAATCGCCATTGCCATCCCTGAGGGCTACGCCGGCTTTGTCCAGCCACGCAGCGGGCTTGCCCTGCGCCAAGGCTTGGGACTCGTCAACTCGCCAGGTCTCATCGACAGCCATTACCGGGGCGAGATCAAGGTCGTCGCGATCAACCTCGATCCAGAGACCCCCATCGAGATCCACAAGGGTGACCGCATCGCGCAGCTGGTCATCCAGCCTGTCGCACGTGTCCAGATAGTCGAGTCTGATCTGGATGAAACCGCGAGGGGAGAGGGAGGCTTTGGCAGCACAGGCGTCTGAGCGCATGCCGAGGATACGGGTTGCCGCCCTGATCCCCCTCGGCGGCAAGGTTGTTCTCGTGCGCCATCGCGCCGGAAACGCGCGCTATCACCTGCTACCCGGCGGGGGAGTCGAGTACCGCGAAACGCTCCGGGACGCTCTGGTACGTGAGGTTGCCGAGGAGACCGGACTCCAGATACGCGTACGCCAGCCGCTCCTCATCAACGACACTATCGACCCTGAAGGCTCTCGGCACGTGGTCAACATCACGTTTCTGGCTGATATCACCGGCGGCGACATCAGCGCAGCTCCTCGGGATCCACGCATAGAAGCGGTCGACCTGGTGACGCCAGAGGGGCTCTCGGTGCTCGATCTCCGCCCGCCGCTGGCCTCTTCCATCGCCGAGCTGTGCGCTGCCGGTATTGAGGACGCTGCGGCACAGTACCTTGGATCACTCTTCGTGCCGGAAGGCAGATTGTGAGTTACATAAGACTATTCTCGGGGACGAATTTCCGCACTTGAGGGAGGTGGGCCTACAGGGCATGGCGAGAGAGTCGTCGAACCTTTATCGGGTGAGTCGTTAACCAGCAGACCGTGGGAGGAGCGGGTGGATGGATTCTTTCTTCAAGTTTTCTGAGAGAGGCACTGACTTTCGTACCGAGTTAATCGCAGGTATCACGACGTTTATGACGATGGCGTACATCATCTTCGTGAACCCGGGAATCCTATCGGCAGTCTTCGGCGATGCCGCTGCCGAGTGGATCCCTGCGATCGCAACCGCTACTGCTCTGGGCGCTGCACTCATGTGTATCCTCATGGGCCTTGTTGCGAACCGGCCGCTCGCACTAGCCTCAGGTATGGGCTTGAACGCCGTTGTCGCGTTCAGCGTGATTCTGGGCGCCGGCGTGCCGTGGCAGGTCGGTATGGCAGTCGTCTTCGCAGAAGGTGTCATCATCCTTCTGCTGGTCCTCACGGGCCTGCGCGAGGCCGTAATGGACGCCATTCCGGTGAACCTCAAGCGTGCCATTGGCGTCGGCATCGGCCTCTTCATCACCTTCATCGGCCTCGTTGACGGCGGCCTTGTCGTCAACGACGACGCGACGCTCGTCCGCCTCGGCGACTTCAGCCAGCCGGGCGTGTGGGTCGCACTCATAGGACTCGTCGCGATCTTCTTGTTCATGGCACTCAAGCTGAAGGGCGACATCCTGTGGGGTATCCTCGTCGCCGCTGTTGCAGCACTTGTCCTCGGTGTCACGAAGCTTCCGGACGCCGTTGTGGCCGCTCCGGACTTCCGCACGTTCTTCGCGCCGTTCCAGGTTCCTGAGGGAACTGACTCGATCGCGCTGCTCCAGATCTTCACGCCGACCCTGCTGCTCTTCGTCTTCGCGTTGTTGCTCACCGACTTCTTCGACACCATGGGTACGGTGCTGTCCATCGGCGAGCAGGCTGGTTTTGTAGACGAGAAGGGCAAGGTCCCCGGTATTCGCAATATCCTCGTCGTGGACTCGCTCGCTGCGGCCATCGGCGGACTGTTCGGCGCCAGCTCGATCACCACGTACGTCGAGTCCGCCTCGGGTGTTGCTGAGGGTGGGCGCACAGGCCTCACGCCGATCGTTACCGGCGTCCTGTTCGCTCTTACCATCTTCTTCACTCCGGTAATCTCCATGATCGGTGGGTCCACCGCCATCACCGCCGGTGCGCTCATCGTTGTGGGCTTCCTCATGATGTCGGGCATCAAGGAGATCCCGTGGGATGACTTCGAGAACGCGTTCCCGGCCTTCCTGACGATCGTCGGTATCCCGCTGACCTACAACATCAGCTACGGAATTGGCCTCGGCTTCCTGAGCTTCGTCCTGATCAAGCTCTTCAACGGCAAGGCCAAGGACATCCACCCGCTGATGTACGTGATCAGCCTCATGTTCGTGATCTCGTTCATCCTGCCGAGCATCCAGGCTGCGATCGGCTAACACGCAGCAACACAGACCACTCACGTCGTTAAACGGCGCGTGGTAGACGGCCCCGGACTGCGCTCAGCGCGGCCCGGGGCCGCTTCACTTGCGCGAAGAGATGCAGCACTCGGTTCGTGACGGTGAGCGCCACCAGGTCACAAAGACCAGACTGGCACCCCGAGTGGCAGCCCCCCTCGAGGCCGATCGGCATACTGCTTTGTCGGATAATGTATCTTATGTCATGTTGTTCTGAGAGCAACCTCTCCCCGGTCAAAGGCGTCGGGAAGGCACCCCCGGCGGCAGGCGCCACCAGGTGTGATCAGTCCGCGAGGTCCTGGTCGTCCTCGGCGGACAGGTACGCGTCTTCGAACTGAGAGCGTGTCATGTCTCGGAGGTCATCGAGCGTGGCTGCAAGGAACTCATCAGCCTGCCCTCTGTCGTGGAAGCACGCTATGGTCTCGACCACGTCTGCCGAGTCGAGCGATACCGCTTCGACGAGGTACTGCTCGACCTCTTCGGCCGGGGTTACTTCTGGCGTGCGGTACAGGATGTCGTCGTGCCACTCGAAGTCGAGACCCTCAGGCGTCTCCACACGAGTGATCCGCAGCCGCCAGAACTCGTTAGCAGCGCCGATGACGTCCATTGCGCTACTGGATCCGCGAATAGGTCGGACTCGCCGAGATCCACCCTTTGACGCCGTCAGACGCCTGGACCTCGTACCAGTCGGGCTTCTCCGAGACGAGCGTCAGCTTCTCGCCCTTCTTGAGCCCCCTGATGACCTTCGCGCTCGGGCCAGCCTCCTCGCGGAAGTTCAGCCCATCGGTGAGTACGATGACGGACTTGCCGGTAGGCGCCGAGGGCTTCTCGGCCTCCGCATTGTCGTCAGAGCCGGCGGTCTCAGTGGTGTCATTGGCTCCGGCGGTGGATGTGGTCTCCTGGGTGCTTTTCTGCTCGGTCTGCGCAATCCGGTAGTCACCGTACCAGCGCAGGATGAGCATGAATAGAACCGCCAGCACCACGACACCGGCGATCGCTTTGGCGGTCTTCATCGTCGTGATGTTCACAGGTACAACCCCCCACCATATACGGAGTCATCGGTGCCTTCGAGCCCACAGACGTCACAGGCTTCGCGAATAAGTGTACGCGCGCGCGTCAGGTAGGCCGAAACAAGCTCGAGATCGGTTTCCGAGAAGTCATCAAGCACTGAGGCTCCCGTCTCCCCTTCCCTCACGAGTCCCGCCTGATCTCGCACGACCACAGCCGCATCGGCCAGTGCCTCGGCGACGTGCACGAGCTTGCGCGGAAGCGGCATGTGGTCCAGCTCATCGGCGAGTATCAACGCCCTGCCGCGGACCTCTTCCAGCGCGCGACGATCAACCGAGTCGGCGTCCTCGACGAACGCGACCCAGACTTCGTCATCTGCCTCTTGAAGGTGCGTCACCGTGACCACGAGTGCAGCCGCAGCCGCCTCGACCGCCTCGGCGCGCACAAGCAAGCGGAGGAGCACTCTGCGCACAAATGCCCTCCAGGCGAGCACGATCGCTGCCGTGATCGCGACCACGAGCAGCACTCCACCCACTCCTATGAAAACCCAGACCCAGCTCGGCACAGGACACCCTTCGCGTCAACGTGCAGCCACACGATTCCTGGCGACGCACGATTGTCAGTCCTCGCGCCGGTCGAGAACCCTTCTGCTCTTACCCGCGGTCCGCTCGATCGTGCCCGGCTCTACGAGGACTACGCGCGCCCTCAGGCCGAGAATGGACTGCAGCTTGTCGGCGACGGACCTCTGGAACGCCACCATATCCGCCATGATATCGGAAAAGACGTCCTCCTCGACCTCGATACGCACCTCCAGGTCCTCGAGACCTTGGTTGCGGTCTACAACGATGAGGTAGTGAGGGCGCACGCCTTCGATCTGATAGAGCACGTCTTCGACCTGGCTTGGGAACAGGTTCACGCCACGCACGATGAGCATGTCGTCGGTCCGCTCGCGCACCGGGCGCATACGCGCAAGGGTGCGACCGCACTCGCAGCGCGACGTGTCCATCGAGGTGAGGTCATGGGTCCGATACCGCAGGACGGGGAACGCTTCTTTCGTGAGCGACGTGATGATGAGCTCGCCGGTCTCGCCCGGAGCCACCGGCTCATCGGTCTCGGGATCTACCACTTCGAACAGGAAGTGATCCTCGGCAAGGTGCTGACCGCATGCGCACTCGCACTCGCCCGCCACGCCCGGTCCCATGACCTCCGTCAGGCCGTAGTTGTCCGTCGCCCTGATCCCCAGCTTCGACTCTATCTCCTCGCGCATGCGCTGCGTCAGCGGCTCTCCACCGAACAGGCCGAGCCTCAAGGGAAGCTTGCTGAAGTCCATCCCAGCCGCCGCGCCTTGCTCGGCCAAGTAGATCGCGTAGCTCGGTGTTCCGACCAGCACCGTCGTGCCGAAGTCGCGCGTCATCATCAGGTGCCGTTCGGTCTGCCCGCTGCCTGCAGGGATGATCGTCGCGCCGATGCGCTCGATGCCGTAGTGCATGCCCCAGCCGCCAGTGAACATGCCGTACAGGAACGCCATCTGCACGAGGTCGCTGCGCACCACCCCAGCGGCCGACGCCAGGCGGGCGGTCAGCTCGGCCCAGGTGTTCAGGTCGCCGCGTGAGTAGCCGACGACGACCGGTTTGCCCGTCGTCCCACTTGAGCTATGGATTCGCACAACCTCATCGAGCGGGATGGCCATGAGCCCGTACGGGTAGGTGTCGCGCAACGCAAGCTTGTCGGTGAACGGCAGTTTGCGCACGTCATCCAGCGTGCGGATGTCCCGCGGCCTGACCCCGGTCGCCTCCATCCGCTCGCGGTAGTACCCCACTCGCTCATAGACCCACGCCACCGTCATCTGCAGCCTTCTCAGCTGCAGGTCGCGCAAGGCGCCGCGGTCCATGCATTCGTACTCCGGGCTCCAGATCACCTAACTGCCCTCCCCAGTCACGCCCCACGATCCGAGGTAGATCGCACGGATACTCTCATCAGCAAGCAGGTCGGATGCGTCGCCCTCCAGAACCACGCGTCCGCTTCTCATCACGTAGCCCCGATCCGCGTGTTTGAGCGCGAGCTTGGCATCCTGTTCGACCAACAGGATCGTCATTCCCTCGCCCTTCAGGCGGTCGAGAGCCGAGAAGATCTCGGCGATCACCAGCGGCGCCAACCCGAGCGACGGCTCATCGAGCAGCAACAGACGCGGTTCGCTCATCAGGGCGCGGCCGACAGCGAGCATCTGCTGCTCACCGCCGGAGAGCGTCGCAGCAGACTGACTAGCTCGCTCCTCAAGCACGGGGAATAGCTCGTGCACGCGCTTGAGCCCCGGCGCTATCGCTCGCGCACGCGCCCGCCCTGCCGAGTATGCGCCAAGCTCGAGGTTCTCCCGCACCGTCATCGGCCCGAAGAGCATTCTGCCCTCCGGCACCAGGCTCACACCGCGACGCACCAGCGTCTCGGGGCGAGCGCCCGTGAGTGCTCCCCCATCGAAGCGGGCCTCACCGGCGGTGATGGGCAGGAACCCGACTATCGCTTTGAGCAGCGTCGACTTGCCGGAGCCGTTTGCGCCTACAAGCGTCACCATCTCCCCTTGGGCGATGTGCAGGTCCACTCCGTGCACTACCTCGACCCGCCCATACCCGGTCCGGACGCGGGACAGCTCGAGGAGATTCGGCGTGTTACTTGTTGGCGCGCCAGCCATCCGCCCTGGGGAGCGCGGCTGCGATGCGCTACTCATCAGCGGTCTCCTCTCCAAGGTATGCGGCAATCACTACCGGGTCCTTCTGGATCATCAACGGTGGTCCCTCGGCGATCTTCCTCCCGCGATCGAGGACCACGATCTCGTCCGAGACCTCCATGACAAGGCCCATGTCGTGCTCGACGACGAGCACCGTCACGCCTAAGTCCCTCACGCGCCGGAGGGTCTCGACGAGCTCGCGTGTTTCGGCCGAGTTCAAGCCGGCGGCCGGCTCATCGAGTAGCAGCAGCTGCGGCTCGGTTGCCATCGCGCGTGCAATCTCGAGAAGCCTACGGATTCCCGACGGCAGGTCGGCAGCGGGCGTCTGCGCCCACTCCTCGATACCAACGAGCCTGAGCAGCCTGCCAGCCTTCTCGGCGGCTTCTCGCTCTTCGGCGAGCGCGAACGGCATCCTGAGCGCGGACGCGGCGAACCCGGTCCGCTGGTGTGCCTGAGCGCCGACCATGACGTTCTCGGCGGCGGAGAGCTCGTCGAAGAGCTGCGTGTCCTGGAAGGTCCTGGCGAGTCCTCGGCGAACCAGGGTCCGGGGCTTCACGCCAACAGCCTCGTGACCATCGTAGACGACCGAGCCTTCGTTGGCTGAGTCAAAGCCCGTGATGATGTTGAAGAGCGTCGACTTGCCCGCGCCATTCGGTCCGATGAGCGCCTTGATGGTGCCGGCGTGCACGTCGAACGAGACACCTTGGAGTGCCACCAGACCGCCGAAGCGTTTGGTGATCCCGCGTGCAGCAAGGAGTGTCACGCGCGCTCACCTCCTCCGAGACGTCGCCACAGTCCCGCGATCCCTTGAGGCGCGAAGATCACCACGAGGATGATGGCGGCACCGTAGACATCGGTCTGGTACTGCTGGAGGTTTGACGCGATGTTTTCGGGCAGACCCGGAATCAGCGCGTCGAGGTACTGCAGCAGCGTGAGCAGCGCGGCCGCTGCGATGGGTCCGGCGAGCGACCCTGCGCCGCCGATGACCGCCATCGCAAGGTAGGACACCGATGCCGAGATCACGAACACGCTCGGCGAGATGAAGCCCACGACGCCCGCGTAGAGCGCACCCGACAAGCCCGCCATCGCAGCGCTCACCACAAAGGCGCGTACCTTCACGCCAACCACGTCCACGCCTGAGGCACGCGCGCCTGCCTCCGAGCACCGAACGGCAAGCATCGCACGACCGGGGCGCAGGCGCACCATGTTGGTCGCGAGCAGGATTGCAGCGCCCGTCACTCCCCACACCAACCAGTACAGCGCCCATGGCTCACGAATCTCGAGCGTGCCGAGCGCCGGGACCGGTATGCCACCGAAGCCGTTAACACCGCCGGTGATCGGCTCAGCTTCGACGAACACGAGCGTCATGATCTCGCCAAACCCCAACGTTGCCATCGCAAGATAGTGGCCTTTGAGCCGCAGGCTCGGCAGAGCGAGCGCCAGGCCGCCGAGCGCGGACAGCGCACCGGCTGCGGCGAAGCCCACGAGCCACGGCATATCCAGCCGTGCCGTGAGGAACGAGCAGGTGTACGCCCCGATCCCCACGAACGCGGCATGCCCCAACGACACCTGCCCGGCGTACCCGAACAGCAAGGCCAACCCCGTCGTGACCAGCACGTTTAAGCCTACAAACGTGAGTACCTTGATCAGGAACCTGTCAGCGACCACGAGTGGCACGATGCCTACGAGCACCGCGATCACCAAGGGCGCCAGCGCGCTGAACGCGCGTCCCGCCCTCATCCCTGCCTCTCTTTCGCGCCCGCACGCCCGCCGAGAAGCCCGGATGGCCGCACGAACAGCACCGCAAGCAACACCACCAGCGCAACAGCATCTTTGTAGAGCGGGTTCAGGTACCCGGCGGTCAGGCTCTCGAGCAGGCCGAGGATCAATCCCCCACCCACCGCGGCAATCGGGTTACCCAGCCCGCCGAGAATCGCTGCCGAGAACCCCTTCAGGCCGATGCCCGCGCCGACGTCGAAGGCCGTCTGCGTGAGAGGCGCCACCACAAGGCCAGCGACAGCACCGAGAGCCGCCGCGACCACGAAGGAGACGGTCACCATGCCAGCTGCGTTCACGCCGACGAGCCGAGCGGCATCCCGGTTGAGCGACGTTGCGCGCATCGCCTTGCCGAACGCGGTTCCGCGATACACCACCGCCAACGCGACCACGGCCGCAAGAGTGAACGCCCAGATCCACAGGGTCTGCCGCTCGATCGCCGCGCCGAGCACCCGAATGGACGGCCCGGCAGTGAACGGCGCCAGCGCCATCTCGTCGGGCCCGAACAGATGCAGCGCGATCTGTCGGAGCACCACCGAGCCACCGATCGTCACCATGATGACCTTGAGCGGCTCGCCTGATCCCAGCGGCCTGACAGCCGCGAACTCGAACGCCGCTCCAACGAGCGCCGTCGCAAGTACGGCAGCAACGATGGCTGCAGGCAACGGCAGCCCAAGCCGCGTGAACCACACTCCGAATACGCCACCGAGCATGTAGAACTCACCCTGGGCGAAGTTGATCGCGCCGGTAGAGGCGTACACGATGGTGAAGCCGAGTGCGACCAACGAGTATATCGCGCCGTTCTTCATGCCGGCGATGAGGAACTGCAGCAGCTCAGACATAAGCATCACCGCACCGGACAACATCTGGCACCGGCTTTCGGATCACTCTGCCGTCACCCACTCGCCGTCGCGAACCTCATAGAGCGCGAGGTCATCGGCGGTCAGACCGTTATGGTCGGTCGGCGAAAAGGTGAACGTCCCGCCAAAGCCCGGAAGACCCGACGTGGCCTCAATCGCGTGCCTCAGCTCCTCAGAAGTAGCGTCCGCACCGGCGCGGAGTAGCGCATCGGTGAGGATGTTCACCGCGTCGAACGCATGACCGGCAAATATGTCGGGGGGCTCGCCGTACTCAGCCTCGTACCTCTCGGCGAAGCCGGTGACCGTAGCGTGCTGCTCGGAGCCGGCTTCCCAATTCTCGGGAATCAGCGACCGGCCAGTGCCGAAGACGAACCCGTCCGCGCCATCAGCTGCGCCCTCCACGAACTCCAGTTTCGCCTGTCCCGACCCGCCGAACATCGGGAGGTCGACGCCGAGGTCCTTTGCCGCCTTCACGATCGTGGCGGCCTCTTTGCCCGCGTTCCACAGCAGCACCGCATCGGCGCCCGAGCCCTTGATGCGCGTCAACTGGGCGGACATGTCAGTGTCACCCGGATTGAACGTCTGGTCGGAGACGATCTCTATCCCCGACTTAGGCGCCTCGGTCAGCACGATATCCCGGCCGTCCTTGCCGTAGGCACCCGTATCGGAGATCAGCGCTACCCGTCGCGCTCCGTGCGCCTTCATCGCATCGAGGACGAACGGTACGACCAGCGTGTTCGACCACGCGGTCTGAAACACCAGCGGATCGAGATCCGCCGTGATGACGGTTCCCCCGGCCAGGGATATCTGCGGCACGCCTGCACGCTGCAGCTCCGAGCGCATGGCCATCGACTGGCCGGTGCCCGACGCGCCGAGAATCGCGATCACCTCATCCTGGTCAATCAGTTTGGACGCGGCAGCAACGGCTTTGGACTCATCCGAGCCGTCATCCTCGATGATCACTTCGATCTGGCGTCCGCCGACGCCTCCTGCAGCGTTGATGCGCGCAACCTCAACCTCAATTGCATTCTTAGCCGCAGTTCCGAGCGCAGCGTACGTGCCTGTCAGCGACACGACCGCTCCGACCCGTACGGCGCCCTCGCCGCCCTCCCCCTCCGCCAGCGAGGTGGACCGGGCCGCAGGGCCCGCGCACGCCATAGACCCGACCGCCAGAAACACTGCCAGACCGGCCGCGAACAGCCTCTTGATGAACGACATCTCTCCACCGACCTCTCTCAACAGACGAGCTCCCGAACCCGGGACAACACCCGCTCGCCGCCAATTCACTGTACGATCGCCCACTGCCCGTCCCTGATCTCATAGAGCGTCAGGTCAGAGGGGGACAATCCGTTGTGGTCGGTGTCGGTGAAGGCGAAGCGCCCGCCGATGCCGAGAAGGCCGTTCGTCTCGGCTATCTTCTCGGCGAGCGACTCACGCGTGATCTCGCCAGAAACGCGCTCGGCGGCATCCACCACGATGCGCAGCGCATCGTGCGCGTGGCCGGCGAAGGTGGAGGGCTCCGCGTTGTATCGCTCCTCGTACCGGGCGACGAAGTCCTCGGCCAGCTCGCGGGCTTCGGTATCGTCACCGTGGGCCTCGGGCACGAGCACCTTGCCCGCGACCAGGCGCACGCCCTCAGCAGCCTCGCCCGCACCGTCGATGAACTCACGGCGCGCGTTGCCGTGGCTGCCGTAGATCGGCAGATCGAGCCCAAGCTCCTTCGCGTTCTTGAGCACGGTCGAGGCCTCCTTGCCGGCGTTCCAGATCACGATCGCCTGTGCACCGGACTTCTTGATGCGCGTGAGCTGAGCGCTCATGTCAGAGTCGCCGACGTTGAAGGTCTGGTCGGAAACGACCTTGAGGCCACCATCCGCCGCGGCCTGTACGAACACCGCTCGACCGTCCTTGCCGAAGCCACCGGTGTCGCTGATTACGGCAACCTTCGTGATCCCCTGGCCGAGCAGGGCCTCGACGGTGAATGGCGCCACAAGCGTGTTGGGCCAGGGCGTCGCCCAGACCAGCTCGTTCGCGGGAGAGATGATGACGGTCCCACCCGCCATCGAGATCTGCGGCACGCCGGATCGCTCGATCACGTCGCGCATTGCCATGGAGCCGCCGGTTCCGGTCGCCCCGATGATCGCGAGTACCTCGTCCTGCTCGATGAGCTTGCTCGCCGCAGCGTTCGCCTTGGCGTCGTCGGTTGCGTCATCCTCGAAGATGAGCTCGACAGGGCGTCCGTTGACACCTCCGGCCTCGTTGATGCGTTCTACTTCCATCTCCAGCGTGTTCCGCTCGGGCTGGCCGAGGCCGGCGTAGCTGCCCGTGAGTGACACGACAACGCCGATCTTGATCGGCGTCCCCTCTTGCGCTGCTGCCGAGGACGACTGCGAGTCGCTCGGCAGAGCGCATCCCGCTATCGTGACCGCCATCGCTGCAGCCAAGGCCGCCTTCAGCACGGCTATCGAAAGCCGCAAGGTCCTACCCCGCATC
Source organism: uncultured Eubacteriales bacterium (assembly GCA_964492775.1). Lineage (GTDB taxonomy): Bacteria > Actinomycetota > Coriobacteriia > Anaerosomatales > PHET01 > WRDS01. The sequence goes on from CAZBLH010000009.1 coordinate 54,604, forward strand.
TTCACCACTCCTTGTTCTCTGACAACGACATCTGATGTAGCAAGCGCTACGGTCTTACTGAAAGCTCGCCTCTAGATCTCGGCGATCCGCTCCTGCGTGACGAGCTCGACGGGCTTACCCTCAAGGAGCTTGAGGGCTGTATCGACATCCGAGACGTTTATGACCACGAACGTCGAGATCAGCGAGTAGACATACTCTATGTTCACACCGGCATCAGACACGATCTTGAGCACATTGCCGAGGCTCCCGGGCTCGTCCGAGAGCTGGATACAGACGACCTCGGAGGTCCTGACCGTGAAGCCGGCGGCCTGCAGGGCCTCTCGGCCACGCCCAGGGTCGTCGACCACGAGTCGCATGATCCCGTAATCGGCGGTGTCGGAGACCGAGAACCCGCGTATGTTCACTCCAGCCGCGCCTAACACGCTCGTGACCTCGCTCACTCGGCCGGCCTTATTCTCGATGAAGACGCTCAGCTGCTGCACGTTGCTCATAGCTCGCAAACCCCCTCCGCACACGCCCTTCGTCCGAGCTCGAACGCCCTGATATTCACGTCAACGGTCTTAGACGGCACCCGCTTCTCGATCACGGAGTGCCAGACATCCACCGGGAACGGCAGGCCATGAGCCAGCGCGCCGATCAGGACTACGTTCGAGGAGCGCGGGCTGCCCGCCTCGCATGCCAGCACATCGGCGTCGATGAAGATCGCGCCCTCATCAGCAAGTCTGCCCTGAATCCCCTCGGGTGCCGGCAGATCGCCGATAAGGACGGGCAGCGGCAGGATGGTGCGCGGGTTCACGAGCAGCCGACCCTCAGGCTTCACGTAGCACACGCGCCGAGCGGCCTCGATCATTTCGAATGCGACCAGATGGTCCACCATCCCGGGGTCGGTAACCGGCGAGTGCACCTCGTCGCCGAACTTCACGACCGTGTCCACGCTGCCGCCACGTTGCGCCATCCCGTGGACCTCGGAGAGGGTCACGGTGTAACCCGAGGCCGTTGCAGCCTTCGCAAGCAGGTCAGCGGCGAGGATAGTCCCTTGGCCCCCTACCCCGCACAGCATGGTCGTCGTGGTGCTCATACGCCACTCCCGATATCACACGACGCGCCACTCCTGACGATCGCGTCGTAGCGGCACACCTGCACGCACTGCCCGCAGCCGACACAGACGCTCACGTCGATGTACGCGCGGCGGGTCTCCTCATCGCGCCCAATTGCGGGACAGCCGAGCCGGACGCAGGTGCCGCACTTTGTGCACGCCTCCTCATCAACCGCATACGGATCGGCCTTCTCATTGAGAAGCAACGCGCAGGGCGCCTTGAAGATGATCACGGCGAGCTCATCGGCCGCAGTGGCTTCTCGAACTGCGGCTTCGGTGTCTGAGAGGTTCTGCGGGTCAACGACGCGCACGTTCTCGACGCCGATTGCGCGGACCAGCTTTTCGAGGTCGAGTTCCCGCGCCTGGCGCCCCTGGAGGGTGATCCCGTTGACCGGGTTGCCCTGATGCCCCGTCATCGCGGTGATCCGGTTGTCCAGGATCGCGATGGTGCTCGCTGAGTTGTTGTACACCGAGTTCACGAGGCCGGTGATTCCCGAGTGAGCGAACGTCGAGTCGCCGATCACCGCGACCACCGGCCGCTCGCCTGCCCCACCGGCTATCTCGATGCCGTGCGCCATCCCCACTGACGCGCCCATGTCCACACACGAGTCCATGGCCGCCAGCGGCTTCAGCGCGCCCAGCGTGTAGCAGCCGATGTCGCCGGTGACGACGGCGCGTGCCTTCCTGAGCGCCGAGAAGACCGGGCGATGCGGGCATCCGGGACACATGAGCGGTGGTCTCGGTGGTAGCAGGTCGATCGGCTCCCGGAGCTCGGGCCCAGGCACACCAGCGGCGGACCGTATCGCGCCGGGCGAGAGCTCTCCGGCGACCGGCAGGTCAAACGGGTCCACACGGATCCCGAGTGAACGCAGCGAACGCGCCAGGTACGCATCGGCCTCCTCGACGGCCACAAGCAGATCAACCTTCTCGGCGAAGGAACGGATCTTCTCTGCAGGCAGCGGGAAGACCATCCCAAGCTTGAGAATCGAAGCCTCAGGTAGTGCTTCGCGCACGTGTTCGTAGTTGACCCCGGCACACACGACGCCGAGCGAGGCGTTGCGCAGCTCTTCACGGTTGTGCGCAAAGGACTCCGCGTACGCGGTCAACGCCTCGATGCGCTCGTCGAGCGCGAGGCGCCGAGCCTTGGCCATCGCGGGCATCATGACCCACTTGGCGATGTCGGTGGCGTACGGGGCACGCGCGCGCGGTTCGCGCCGTTCGCCGCACTCGACCACGGACTTGGCGTGGCTGACGCGGACTGTCGAGCGAACGAGCACGGGCGTGTCGAACTGCTCGGAAAGGTCGAATGCCAGCCGAGTGAACGCGAGTGCCTCGGCGGAGTCAGACGGCTCGAGCATCGGTACACGCGCGAAGGCGGCATAGTTGCGCGAGTCCTGCTCGTTCTGCGAGGAGTGCATACCGGGATCGTCCGCGACCAGAATGACGAGTCCGCCCTTCACGCCGGTGTAGGCCAAGGTGAAAAGCGGGTCGGCGGCGACGTTCAGTCCAACGTGCTTCATCGTGACAAGCGAGCGACCGCCCGCAAGCGAGACCCCCGCTGCAACCTCGAGAGCCACCTTCTCGTTTGGCGCCCATTCCGCGTAGACATCGGGGAGTTTCGCGAAGCGCTCGAGGGTCTCGGTCGACGGCGTGCCAGGATAACCCACGCCGACCTCGGCGCCTGCTTCCCAGGCACCCTGAGCTATCGCCTCGTTCCCCGAGAGAAGCACACGCTCCACTGAGCCTCCTCGCCCCCATTCCCCCAGGCGGGCGCCGGAGGATTCGGCCAGCATATCACGAGCGTTGGGCTATGGCCGAACGGCGCCCACGTAGTCGCCGCTACGGGCTATTCGGGCCAGGAGCGAGCTCTCGCTGACCATCATCCCGGTCTGCGGAGCGTGGATGTAGTTGCCGCCGCCCGAGTAGATGCCGACGTGATGGATTCGGCCCGGATCGCCTCCGTACCCGAAGAACACGAGGTCTCCCGGGCGTAGCGCATCCAGGTCACTTGCAGGTATCCGAGTGCCGACGTTGTACTGCGAGCGGCTTGAGCGCGGGATCGAAACCCCGGTCTGGCGGTAGCAGTACTGCGTGAACCCGGAGCAGTCGAACCCGGACGGCGTGGTCCCGCCCCAGACGTAGGGCACCTTCCCGATAAGCGAGCGGGCGACTTCAACCACCGAGCCGGACGCTGGGACCACCGTGGGACGTCCTCCACCCGTGTTCGCGCCACCCTTTCCCGGCTGCTGGTTCTGTGTGGCAGCAGCAGCAGCGGCCGCGCGCGCACGCGCCTCGCGCTCCTGCCGAGCACGTTCCTCGGCAATGAGAGTCTTCAAGCGGGCATCAAGCGTCTGGAGGTACTGCTTCTGCTCGGCGAGTGCGGTCTCGGCTGCTTCGCGCTCCTCTGCAGCGCGCTTCACGAGCACGCTCTGCTCTTCTCGGCGAACCTCGAGGGAGCGCTTGAGCCTCTCGACGTCGGCTCGCGCAGCTTCAAGTTCGCTCACGAGTGCGGCGTCGCTGGCGCTGATTCGCCGAAACGCGTCGAGGCGGGTGACCACGTCGCGGAAGTCGGTGGCTCCGATCAGGATGTCGAGCATACCAACGGTCCGCGTGCGGTACATCGAGCCGGCGCGGGTGTTCAGGCGCTTCTGCGATTCTTCGACGGCGACGCGGGCCTGGGCGAGGTCAGACTCGGCTTTCCGCAGCTGCTCACGGGTCTCGGCGAGCCGCTCCTCGGCGGCGAAGAGGTTCTCGCTTCGCAACTCAAGCTCGGCTGAGAGCTCGTCCATGCGCTTCTGCGCGTCCGCGACCTCCGCCTGCGCCCCATCGACCGACGAAGGCACCGCCTGCGCAGCAGGAACCGCCGCGCCGAACGCCAAAAGCGCGCAGACGCCAAGGGCGGCTAAACGGGAAACGAGGGGATATGACGCGATCAAGCGCACGTGCCCTCCTGCTACGACTGGTGCTTCAATAAGAGGTCGTCTTCGCAAACGTCCCCGTAAGTGTAGCACGCAATCGCCTGCACGCGCCGCCGTTACGCTCCTGTAACGCGCCTAGTCGACGTGAATCAGCGAGGTGATAGGCAGCCCCTCAGGCAGCTTGTTGCGCCCCTCGAGGAAGTCGAGCTCGATCAGGAACGCAAACCCGACTACCTCAGCCCCCATCGACCGGATGAGATCGACCTTCGCCGCCGCAGTTCCACCCGTGGCGAGCACGTCATCGATGATCAGGACCTTGTCGCCCGGAACGATAGCGTCCTGGTGAACCTCAAGCGAGGCCTGCCCGTACTCGAGCTCGTAGCTGACACTCGTGGTGACCCACGGAAGCTTGCCGGGCTTGCGGGCGGGCACGAAACCAGCTCCGAGGGTGTAGGCGAGCGCTCCGCCGAAGATGAATCCGCGGGCCTCGGCGCCCATGACCTTCGTAACGCTCTTCTCGGCGTAGGCGTCGGTGAGCACCTCGATCGCTTTGCGAAAACCGTCAGGACTCGCAAGCAGCGGCGTGATGTCCTTGAACATC
>CAZBLH010000010.1:0-57210 GCA_964492775.1 uncultured Eubacteriales bacterium
CGCCGAGCACGGCATCCTCATCAAGGGCGGCGAGGCGCTGGAGACCGCGCACAAGATCCGCGCGATCGTCTTCGACAAGACCGGCACGCTCACCCACGGCAAGCCTGTCGTGACGGAGTACGAGCCGTTCGGCTCCTTCGACTCGAGCGAGCTATTTCAGCTGGCAGCAGCGCTCGAGAAGTCCTCCGAGCACCCGCTTGCCGAGGCGATCGTCGCCCGAGCAAGTGAGCTGGGTCTTGAACTCGCGGGAGTCACGGGCTTCTCGGCGATTCCGGGACACGGCGTCGAGGGCAGCGTCGGCGGGCGCCGCGTGGTGCTCGGCAACCGGAAGCTGATGGTGCGCGAACGCGTGGACATGGCCGCGTGGGCGGCTCGCATCGAGGAGCTCGAGGGCCAGGGCAAGACGGTGATGCTGGCCGCTGTCGACGGACAGCCCGCCGGGCTGATCGCCGTTGCCGATACGCTCAAGGAGAACTCGAAGGAGGCGGTCGACCGGCTCACCCAGTTGGGCGTGAAGGTCTTCATGATCACCGGCGACAACCGCCTCACCGCCGAGGCGATCGCGCGCCAGGCCGGAATCAAGCCGGAGAACGTCCTCGCCGAGGTGCTCCCCGAGCACAAGGCCGAGGAGGTCTCGAAGCTACAGGCCAAGGGGCTGGTCACGGCGATGGTCGGTGATGGGATCAACGACACGCCGGCGTTGGCACAGGCCGATGTCGGTATCGCGATGGGTGCCGGTACCGACGTGGCGATGGAGACCGGTGGCATCGTGCTGATGAAGAACGACCTGCGCGATGTTGTCACCGCGATCGAGCTCTCGAAGAAGACGATGGGCAAGATCCGGCAGAACTTCTTCTGGGCGCTCGGCTACAACAGCCTCGGCATACCGGTGGCGGCCGCAGGCCTTCTTCGGCCCGAACTCGCCGGTGCCGCGATGGCGCTGTCCAGCGTGAGCGTCGTGACGAGTTCGCTGCTGCTGCGGCGCTTCAAGCCCAGCCTGACCTCGGCGCCCTCTGCGTCGGCAACCGAAAGGGGGCGGTAGAGATGAGTAGACGCCGTATCATCACCGTCGCCATCACTGCGGCAATCACGTTCGGCATCGCGATCTGGGGCGTACTCGTCCCCTATACGGAAGTCATGGGCGTGATAGCGGCGCCCGGCAGCACCAGCATCGAGGTCTCCGACCAGCCGAGCGCGGCCAGCGCCGGGAAGGTCACGATAGACCGCGTCGTCACGCCGCGAGATGCCTTCGTGGTCGTGCACCAAGCCGAGGACGGCATGCCGGGAATGCGCGTCGGATATGCGCCGATCACTCGGGGAGAGACGCGTGAGCTCGTGGTCACACTTGACCCGGAGGTTCCGCCCACGGCCAATCTGATTGCTGCGGTTCACGTTGACGCTGGCGTGCGCGGCGTGTTCGAGTTCGACATGGATGACATGTCGCACAGCCCCGATCTCCCGTTCTTCATCGGCGGCGAGGAGATCGCGACCGTATTCCGCGCAGCGAAGTAGGCCGGTGCCTTCGGCGGAATCTGACGCCGAGAGCCTGACAGCACAAACCAAGAGCCCCCTCCGGACGACTTGGAGGGGGCTCTTGTTCTTCCTGCTGGTCACGCGGCGGCCGAGCCAGAGTTCGCGGTGCCTTCAGCCTATGCGTCGGGGTTGAACAGTAGCGTCGAGAGGTACCGCTCGCCAGTGTCGGGGAGCACGGCAAGGACCAGCTTGCCGGCGTTCTCAGGGCGCTGCGCGATCTCGCGGGCTGCGTATGCTATTGCCCCGGAGGAGATGCCGACGAGCAGGCCCTCTTTCCGCGCGAGCTCTCGGCCAGTCTCGAACGCCTTCTCGTTCTCGACAGGGAAGATCTCGTCGAGCAGATCGGTCCTGAGCACCTTGGGTACGAAGCCGGCACCGATGCCTTGGATCTTGTGTGGCCCGGGCGCGCCACCGGAGAGCACCGGCGAGTCCGACGGCTCGACGGCGATCGCCTTGAACTCAGGCTTGCGCTCCTTGAGTACCTGCGCGGTGCCGGTGATGGTCCCGCCCGTCCCGACGCCTGCGACTACGATGTCAACCTTGCCGTCGGTATCGTTCCAGATCTCCTCGGCAGTGGTTGCGCGATGGATTGCAGGGTTCGCCTCGTTCTCGAACTGCTGCAACACGATCGAGTCGGGAATCTCGGCGCTGAGCTCATTCGCCTTGCGGATGGCGCCGCCCATGCCCTCGGAGCCGGGCGTCAGGACGAGCTCCGCGCCGTAGGCCTTGAGGAGGTTGCGGCGCTCGACGCTCATGGTCTCGGGCATGGTGAGGATCAGCCGATAGCCCTTCGCCGCCGCGACGAACGCGAGCGCGATGCCCGTATTGCCGCTCGTGGGTTCGATCAGCGTGGTGTCAGGCCTGATCGCACCGGCCTCCTCGGCCGCCTTGATCATCGAGTAGCCGACACGGTCCTTCACCGAGCCGGCGGGGTTGAACGACTCGAGCTTGAAGACAAGATCTGCGCCGAGCCCCTCGGCGAACTTGCGCGGCCGGAACAGGGGAGTGTTGCCGATAAGTTCAGTCAGGTCGTTGGCGATGCGTGCCATGCTCTCTCCCTTTCGCTTGCCGTCCGCTGATGCGGTCCGGTCGCCTCGTCAGGTGTATGCCGCAACGAGGCGCAGTGCTCACATGGTGGCAGGTCAGATGTAGTACATCGCTGACTCAAGCAGTAGCTCCTCTCGGCGTCTGACGAGGTCCGACAAGGTCGTGGCGTCGAGGACCTGGCGCAGGGCGTCCTCGGCGTTTTGGAACAGCGCGCTGACTACGCAGCGGTCCGGGGTGTCGCAGCAAGCGGCGCCACCGGGACAGTCCGAGAGCTGCAGCGGCCCTTCGAGCGCGGTGATGATCTCGGTGACCGTGATGGAGCGCGGATCGCGCGTAAGCATGTAACCCCCCCGCGCGCCGCGGGTGCCGGAGACGAGGTCGGCTCGGCGAAGAGAGGCGAGGATCTGCTCCAGGTACGCCGGGGGCAGCGCCTCTTTCTCAGAGAGGTCTTTGCTCAGCATAGGACCCTGGTCGTACGCCTCGGCGAGTGCGAGGGCTGCGCGCAGGCCGTAGCTCACCCGTGCAGAGAACTTCACTTGGCGCTCCCGACTCCCGACGATTGCTGCTCCGCGCGGGCGATCACCGCTGCCCCTGACGAAGCCTTCGCGCGTATTGTAGATATTATCAGTCGGAATAGTCAACTATGTGCCGAGCGGCGCTGCTGCGCGTGGTTGGCGTCCTGCAGCCGGGCTGCTTCAGCGAAGCACGTCTTCGGGATCGAGCGAGCCGTCCTCCTGTTCCCGAGCGTGCTGGATGTGGGCCTTTCTCGAGTCGAGGATCGTCTTGGACTCGAGAACGCGGTGGTACACCGAGCGGAACAGTTCGTCGTCGCGCACGATCGGAGCGAGCGGCGCCAGCAGGGAGTAGGCGGCGTCGACCTCGTCGCGCTCCAACAGAACCTCGGCCTCGGTGATACGCAGGGTCACGTCGTGCGACTCGTCCCACGGCTCAAGCGTGCGGGCGAGCCGCGCCGCTTCCACGCGTTCGGCGGTGGGCAGGGATGTGTCGCGGGCATGGCGGCCAAGCGACTCGGCGTAGAGGTGCGCTGAGGCCGCCGCCAGGAGTATGGCGACGAGTGCGACGGCTACAACGCGCCGTCGTCGCAATCTGCCCGGGCGCGCGTCAGTGTCACGCCCGGAGGCTTCGGTGAGGCGTCCAGCGGCTCGTTTCGCCACCATGCGCCACCACCTCGGCTACCCGCAGGACCCCGGCGCCGAGCAGGGAGCGGAGCGGTTGAAGTCGGGCGTTGCACCGATGCGCTCGATAAGCTCAGACCGGTCGAACTCGGCGTGAAGCAAACACGTCGTGTCTTCTGCCATCGGGTCTCCCGTGCGCTGCCAGGCCTTCGCTCTGCACCCGCGGCAGATGCGCGAGTACTCGCAGGCCTCCGGCGAGCAGACACCCTTCGCCTCCTGGACGTCGAGCTTGTAGAGTTCACCGACTGCGTCCTGGAGCGTCATCTCGCGCACGTTGCCGATGGTCCAGTCCTGGGCGAACTGGCAGGGCATGATCCCGCCCTCGGAGTTGATGTTCATGTGGCCCTTGCCCACGGGGCAGGCGCTGATGACCTTGAGGCGCTCGAGGCCGTTGGAGACGTCGATCCCGCGCTCCACGAACTTCTCGGCGACGAATGGGATGAAGCTCGGCATCGCGCCGATGTCCCACTCGAGCTTGCTCTCCTCCGAGAGGATGTCTTCGACGATGAAGTCGCCGAGTTCCCGCCACTGCTCGGGGGTGATGCGCCCGTCGTCCTCGCCCTCGCTGCGGCCGGCGGTTATCAGGTCGCAGAAGTAGATGAGGCCGACGCCGAGCCGCTTGGCCTCGGCGATGAGGTCGTACACGTACGGCCACGTTTCCTGGCTGATCGCGGTCTTGATGGCGACGTTGACGCCCTCCTCGCGAAGCACCTTGATGGCCTCGACCACTCGATCGTGCGTTCCGGGAACGCCGACCATGGGATCATGGAACTCGGCGGGGCCGTAGAGTGACGTCGCGATCCAGTCGATGCCGTTGGCCTTGAGTCGCTTGGCAGCATCGCGGTCGATGATTGTGCAGTTGGTCGAGACGGTCACGCGAATCCCGTAGCCGCGGGCCAGCACGAGGATCTCCCAGAAGTTCTTGCGCATCATAGGCTCGCCGCCTGAGAGGAACAGCGCAGGCAGCCCGCGCTCACCCATCTGGCGCACCAGGGCGATCGTCTCCTGGTCGGTGAGCTCGTTGGGCCGCTCATGGGAGTCTGCGGCCATATAACAGTGGTCGCAGAGCAGGTTGCAGCGGTTGGTGATGTTCCAGATCACATCGCTCGGGCATCCTGCCTTGAACGCCTTGACGGCCTTGTTCTCGACCTCGGCAAGCGGGCCTTTGAAGAAGAGGGAACGAACATGTGCCATGAGGGGCTCCCGTAACGAATCGCTGTTGTGTGCGGAACGCGTTTCCGACCCTCTAGTGTATGCGAGCGGCGCGCCAATGTAACTGCATGTAACAACTATGACGTGTGTGGTTCGCCCGACGCGCTACACTGGGATCGCCGAGGGGGAGGGTATTCTCGGCAGCGGAGATTTTCGGCTGGATTGAAGGGCATCAGCATGGTGGACCGTGAGGGCATGCGTATCCGGGTGACCAACAATGGCCCCTACCTCGTGCAGGGAGACGTGCCGCTTGAGCGCGTCGAGATCGTCACGAACGAAGAGGGCGAGTCCATCGGGTACCGCGTCACCGAGAGGTTTTCGACGCAGCCCAAGTACGCGCTGTGCCGCTGTGGGCACTCGGGCAACAAGCCGTTCTGCGACGGGACGCACAACTTCGGCGGCTTCGAAGGCACCGAGACCGCTGGCAACGAGTCGTACGCCTCGATGGCCGTCGCTATCGACGGGCCTGGCGTGCGGCTGCACGATGCTCGAGTCCTTTGCGCCGAGGCGCGCTTCTGCGACCGAGCGGGCGGCCTGTGGAACCTGGTTGAGCGCTGCGATGAGCCCGATGCCCTCGAGCTGGCACGCGAGGAAGCGCAGCTGTGCCCTTCCGGTCGCTACGTCCTGTGCGAGGGGGAGGCCGAGCGCGAGCTTGAGCCGGAGCTTGAGCCGTCCATTGGTGTGCTGGAGGATCCGATCATGGGCGTCAGCGGGCCGTTGTTCGTGCGCGGTGGGATTCCCGTCATTAGTGCGGATGGCGAGCCCTATGAGGTACGCAACCGGGTCACGCTGTGCCGTTGTGGCCGGTCCAAGAACAAGCCGTTCTGCGATGGTTCGCACCTGCGCGAGGGATTCCGCGACGAGACATCCTGACGCCCCGGGCCGGCGCGCCCAGCGCAAGCGCCGAGTCGCCGCCGCCATGCCGTTGGGTCAGCCGAGAGTCAGGATCTCAGGCCTCTGATTCGCCGACGTCAAGCCGCGCCGTGAGCGTGTGAATCTCGGGGCGGGTCAGGGCGAGTAGAGCCACGAGGAGCAGGCACGCTCCAGCGCCCATGAACATCACCGCGAGTCCGGCCTTGATCACCACTCCGGCAAGGATCTGCGACACCGGCATCAGCCCATAGATCGAGAACATGTAGAGCCCCATCATCCTGCCGAGCATCGCCGGCGGCGTGACGCGCTGCAGCTGCGTGATCAGCGTGATGGCCATGTACCCGTTCGCCATGCCTACCAGCGCCATCAGCGGCAGTGCCTGCCAGGTGCTCGTGACGAACGCGAGCGCACCGATGGCGATGCCGAACCCGGTGAAGAGGGCGACCACGGCCGCTACGAACGCCCGCCCGGTCAGTCGGGGAACCGCGCCTGCGGCCAACATGCCGGCAAGATTGCCACCCGCGAAGACCGACAAGATGATTCCGAACGCCGCAGGGCCCTGGGCCAGTCTCGAGTCGGCGAGCACCGGAAGCCCCACGAGCAGCGGCCCGGAGACGAACGCGTTCCCGAGAGCGATGATCGTGAGCATCCAGCGGATCTCAGGTTCGTGCCACAGCCACCCGAGACCCTCTCGGATCGAATGTAGGGTTCGCTTCACATCCGTGTCAGCCAGCGCCGCCGGCAGCCTACGCGTGAGCGTGAGGCAGATAGCCGAGAAAGCGAAGGTCACCATGTCGACCAGGTACGCAGTGCCGATCCCGTAGAGAGAGGCGACCTCCTCGCCACCGATCACCGAGCGGCCGAACAACGCGATGAGCAAGCCGGCTGCCGCAGGGCCGAGGAATCCGGCGGCCTCGTCGGCGATCTGGAAGAGCGAGTTCCCGCTTTCGAGGTGACTGTCGTCGAGGATGCGCGGGATCATCGCGTTTGCCGCGGGATAGAAGAAGCCGCTGACCGTGCCGAAGACGATGGCCGCAGCGTAGATCACCCAGAGGTCTATCTGTCCGAGCAGAATGCTCGTCGCGAGAAGCGCCGTAAGGCAGAACCGGACCACGTCCGATACGAGCACGATGTCCCGGGGAGAGTGCCGATCCGCCCAGACGCCCCCTACAAGCATGAACGCGGCTCGGGGAATACTCGAGCACGCCAGCACGAGGCCGATATGAAGCGGATCCTGCGTGATCGTGAGCACGAGCCACGGCAGGGCCACCAGGTGGAACTGGTCACCGAGGAAGCTGATAGCCTGCCCCATCCAAAGCAGGCGATAGTCTCTGTGTCGGAGCACCGATAACACAGGCCCCTGTCCCCCTACCACTCGAAGTCGCGAACCGTCCGGCAACGGACCGCATATTCCCCGCGAGAAACCTTATCACTGCGGACTGACATCGAAAGCACAAATGGCAAGAAAAGTTCACGTCGCGCACGCTCGTGCGCGCCTGCGGTGGTCTGGCCTTGACAAGTAGATGAGGTCTACATAGTGTAGTTCACAGTTAGATGTATAGCGCTTCTAGTCGATAGAGGATTCGTATGAGCGGTCGAATCTGTAAGGATACTCAGCCTCAGCAGGACGGAGTTCACGACGGCACCCGTCCGTGTTGTCGTCGAGCAGGAGGTGGCGCGCGTGGCGCATTGGTCGAGCCGGCAGCCCTCGCCGCGTTACTGAGTGGGGTTACTCACGGGTACGACGTGCGCCGTGTCATCGGTGAGATGACTAACGGCCAGATAGACGTGGATCCGGGAGGCCTGTACCGGGTCTTGCGTCGCATGGAGGAAGAAGGTTTCGTCCGCTCGAAATGGACAGAAGGCGGATGGGGACCGCAGCGCCGTGACTACGAGATCACGGGCGGTGGACGCGAGCTGGCTGAAGGTTGGATCGTGCATCTGCGTGAGCGAGAGCGTCTTTCGGGCACTCTGGCGGATGCACTTGCCGCAGCAGTCAAGGGCTCTGACCCTGGACACGTTGGCTCATCCCCGGAAGACGGGTCCACCGCGTGACGCGAGGAGGTGCGGCAATGAAGGAACACGCTCTGCTTGCAATCCCTTCTCTAGGCGAGGGAGGTCTGGAGGGCGAGCGCTCGGAGCACTTCGGACAGTGCGACTGTTTCACGCTTGTCGAGGTCATCGACGATGAGATCCGTGAGGTATGCGCAATCACGAATCCACACCATGAGCATGGCGATTGCCTAGGTCCTGTGAGTCTGCTCGCCTCACACCGTGTGGACTCCATAGTCGTGGTGGGCATGGGGGCGAGACCTCTCATCGGCTTCAATGAGGCTGGAATCGCCGTCTACTCTGAGCGACAGACGCGAGGGATCGGCGAAGTCGTTCGTGTGTTCTTGGACGGAGGCGTCGAGCTTATGGATCCGAAGTCGGTCTGCGGTTGCCACTGAGTCCGGCGTCCGCATCGCTGCAGCGGACTCTGGCGCCGCTCGCGCGGTTCTGAGAAGGAGGGCATATGCGCGTCATCGCGGTGATGAGTGGTAAGGGGGGCGTCGGCAAGTCGTTCGTCGCTACGGGGCTGGTCATGGGGCTGCGACGACGCACCGGTCGTGTTGCGGCGTTCGACGCTGATATCACAGGTGCGTCCATGCCGCACATGCTGGGCGTCACGGGAGGCGCCCTGATTGAGAGCGACCGGTTTGTGCCGGCGCTCAGCCACGATGGCGTGCGCGTGTTATCGATGGGGCTGTTCTTGGCCGACCAAGGCAAGGCGATCATCTGGCGCGGTCCGTTGATCTCTCAGATGATAGGGCGCTTCTACGCCGAGACCGACTGGGGCGACACAGAGTATCTGGTCATTGACATGCCGCCTGGGACGTCAGACGCTGCGCTGACCGTGCTCGAGAGAGTGCGCCCTGACGCCGTCCTCATCGTAACCACGCCGCAGGACATGGTCGCGAACATCGCACGTCGCTCTGAAGAGCTTGCCCGTCGAGAGGACGGGGATGTGATCGGGCTCGTGATGAACATGGCGTACGTGCCCTGCCCCCATTGCGGTGAGCAGATCGAGATGTTCGGACTGTCGCGGGAGGCAGACAGCGAACAACCAACGGTCGTGGCAACGTTTCCCCTCGTTCCCGAGTGGGCGGCGCTCTCCGATTCCGGTCGGATCGCGGAGGCCGCTGTCGAGGAGTTCGATGCGTTGGCCGACGTCGTGCTGGCTCATCTCGGGTCGAAAGAACCCGTGTCTCGCGAGTCGTCCTGATCGTCCAGGGCGGTTACTTGGCCGAGTCTGCGTGTCCTTAGGCAGGAGCGACCGGCATCTGGACCTCGGTGAGGTACTCCGAAGGGGGCACCTCATCGGGGTCCGAGTAGTAGAGCTCCCTCGGTGGGCCGACTACGACGTAGCCATGATCCGCAACCCAACGCCCCAGCTCCTCGTAGGTGGGCGCCACCGAATCGTACGGACCCACGTGCATGGCGAACGCCATCGTGCTTGGCGCGACTTGCTTGACGCCAAGCCCGTTCTCGTCGGGTCCGGCCTGGTCCGCGCCGCTGGCGACTGGCGCCCAGAGCTCCCATTCCGCCTGGGTCTCGGGCGTGGCGCCAGGCATGGTCAGGTAGACGGCCTGAGGCATGCCTGTGGGCTGGAGCCCGGACTGCTCGATCCAGCCGTAGAGCTCTCCGAAGCCTTGTGGGATAAGCGCGAAGTCTCCTCGCATGACCTTGAAAGCGACGGTGAACTCATCGACCTGCTTGATGCTCGGTTCGGTCATCGAAATCACCTCCCGATACAGGTGTTCCCCCGGACCGGGCCATCCACACCGTCACTGAGGTCGCGCTGCAGGGCGCGAACGCAGCGCGGCGCTCCTCAATTCACTCGAATGAGCGAGTCGGTCGGCGCGTGCTGGTCGGTCAGAAGCGGCACGTCGCCGGTCTCGACGGGCTGTTCGTAGAGATCGTGTCCGAACTCATCGAAGCGGTCGATGCTCACGCGTCCGCCCACCCGGTTCTCAACTCTGCCGAGGAAGACATCGCGCGTCGCGCGGTTGTCGGTCGCGATCACGATGATGTTTCTGTTGGCGTCCACGCGCCCGTCGGCGCCGATTCCGATCGGGAACACCCAGAGCCGCTTCCATACGGTCCCGGCCGTCTTGTACATCGAGCGGAAGAGGTCGCTGCGCTCCCCGTCGACGGATGCGATCACGTTGTAGATCAGCACACCGTCAGGCGCCAGGCGTTGCTTGGCTTCGGCGAAGAACTCGGCGGTTGTCAGATGCGACGGGAGCGCGTCGGCGTGGTACGCGTCCATGACGATGATGTCGTAGGTCTCATCCGCGCGCTTCAGGAACCTCCGCCCGTCCTCGGCGAAGATGCGGATGCGCGCATCTGACGGCATCTCGAAGTAGCGCTCGGCAGCATCGATGACCTCGGGGTCGATCTCGGCAACGTCGATCGTCATGTCGGGGTAGTCACGCCACATCCTCTTCACGAGCGAGCCGCCGCCGAGCCCCACGATCAGCACGCGCTTCGAGTCTGGCTTCGCCGCGAGCGCCAGGTGCAGGTACTGCGGGTAGCTGAAGCTCGTCTCGAACGGATCGTCGAGGTACATCGCGCTCTGGTGGCTACGGTCGAATCGCAGATGGCGTTCCTCGGCGTCCTCGGTGACGAGTAACCGGTGGTACTGGGTGTCCTTCGAGTAGATGACGGTCTCGCCCTGCTCGACGGCGGCCCTCGGCAACCCATCTGCCGGCTGTAGGAGCGCGAGCGCCCCGAGAACCGCGCCGAGCAGCACGAACGCGATGGCGGCGCGCGTGAGCCAGACACCAGCGCGTGCGGCGGAGCCGTTCTCGGCGAGGTGGGGTTCGGCGTACCGGCGGGGGAGCAGCAGCGCCAGCAGCGCGGTCGCGAACAGCACGAACCCGATGCTGATGACCAGGCCGTCGAGCGTTAGGATCGGAATCAGCCAGAACGCGGTGGCCAGGGTCCCGAAGATGCTGCCCGCGGTCGAGATGGCATAGAGTTGCCCGGCCGAGCGGCCGATGTGCTCGATCCGCTCGGCAGCAGCGAGACGCACGCCCAGCGGCGAGACCATGGCGAGCATGAGTGACGGCACGAAGAACACGATCGCCGAGGCAAGAAGCGAGCCCGTGCGCGGGCCGAACTCCGAGACGGCCGGCAGTACGACGCTGTTGAGCGCAGGGATGATGACGGCGCCGAGCCCCGCTGCCGCGATCACCGCCGCAAGAGTGCGCGTCGAACCGAGGCGGTCGGCGAGTTGTCCACCGATCCAGTAGCCGATCGAGAGCGCGACCATCACGATCGAGATGACGCTGCCCCAGACGAACAGCGAGCTGCCGAGCGCCGGAGCGAACATGCGGGCTGCCAAGAACTCGAGTCCCATCAGCGATGCCCCGCACGTGAAGACGATGATCTCGAGCATTGGCCCCTCCGCTTCTGCCCTAATCGTGTCCAAGCACGCCCTGGCGATTCCGCGCCGGCAGCTTGAGCGTAGATGGTACCCTTACCGAGGACTTTCCCTGGACACACGATGGGAGCGCCGACATGACTGTACACGCAGACGAGTTCGCGACCGACCTCGAGATTTCGCGCGCTGAGACCGTCGCTGCATTCCAGAACCGCGCGATCGTGCTCGCGTATCTGTTCGAGGAGCTTGAGGCCGAGCTCGGCGCCGAGCGCGCTGCCGAGATCATGAAGCGCGCCATCTACCGTCGAGGGCTGGAAATCGGCGAGCGCTACGCGGACGCTGCGGCGCGGGGTGATCTCGATGAGGTCGGGCGTCTGTTCGTCGAGGGCTCACCGGCCGGCGGCGCACTCTTCGAGCCCGCAATCGCCGAGCCCGCTCATGACGGTCGCACCGTGCTGTCGATGACCGCGTGTCCGCTCGTCGACGCTTGGCGCGCGGCGGGTTACTCGGCCGAGAGGGTCGACGCGCTCTGCGAGATCGCCTCGGCTGTCGATGAAGGCACCTTCGAGGGAGCCGGGCTCGACATCCGCTTCATCGATCGGCAGTCGTGCCCGAATCATGGGGCCTGCCTGATCGAGCTCAAGACCCGCGAGAACGGCTAGGAGGCACCGGTGCTGCTCGAAGCCCACCACATCGGCATCATCGTGAGCGACCTGGAGCGCTCCAAGGCGTTCTATCAGGCGCTCGGCTTCGTGCCGGTCGCCGAGCGCTCGGACGAGAGCAAGACGATCAGCTTCCTCAGCCTCGGGCGCTTCACGCTCGAGCTTTTCGCGTACAACGACACCCCACCGGCGCTCGAATGCGAGGGTCGCGTGCTTGGATTCAGGCACCTTGCGCTGATGACCGCCGATATCGACGGGGCGGTCACCGAGCTCAAGGCGGTGGGCGTGGTCCCGGCCGATCTCGAGGTACGTGAGATCGAGGGTGTCGCTCGGCTGGTGTTCCTCACCGATCCCGATGGCATGGAGATAGAGATCAGTCAGGACCTCGGACCTGCGTTCAGCTAAGACGCCGAGGAGTCCACAAGCCGCTCGAGGCGCTCGATGAACGCGTCGAGTGCGAAATCCAGCAGCTGGTCGTAGCTGCCGATCACCTGGCCGGTACGAACCGCGTGTGAGATGCGCGGGAACTGCTCGGCAGGAAGGCTGGCGAACCGCGCGCGAGTCTCGGCCGATGACGGCGCATGGCGCTGTGTAGCAGCCTCTGCCATCGTGAGGCCCACCGAGAGCATCCCGGTGGCGTTGATGGCTACTGCGGCGTCAGTCAGCGGGATCCCAGCCGACGCCATGATGTCGAGCGCGCGCTCGACGAGCCGTAGGGAGGCGGGGGTACTGAGCGGCCGGACCGCAAGCAGCGGAAGCACGTTGGGGTGCGCGCGCTTGACCTGTACGTCGGCGGCGACCAGTCGGCGGAGCTGCTCCTGCCAGCTTTCGCTCGCATCCGTCTCGAGGTCGATCTCGGTCACCACCGCCTCGACCACACCGTCGAGCAGCGCTTCCTTGTTGGGGATGTGGCGGTAGGCCGCCATCGGGTCCACTCCGAGGCGCGCGCCGAGACGGCGCATGGAGAGGGCGTCGAGTCCCTCCTCATCGACGATGGCGAGGGCCATCCTGATGAGCAGCTCACGGGTGAGGCCTTTTCCTCGGCCACCCGAAGCGGGTGATGCAGTCACTCGGCCAACCTCCGGAATCCTCTTGACAAGTCTACACAGTAGACTATAGTGGTCTACGGCGTAGACATCAAGCGGTCGTGAATCGGGGGACAGCGCCGCGGGGCAAGCGAGCCGTGCCGTGTCGGCTCGGCGGTGGCGAGAGGAGAGAGTCATGAGTGTCGACCCGGTTATGGAACACATGGGCAACTGGTGGGCCGCAGTGTTGTGGGTAGTCATCTTCGGCGTCTTCGTGCTCTTTGCGCCCTTCTACAAGAAGAGCGGCGTCAAGCCGAAGGGCGCATTCCTGGCGTTCGTCGTGGCGCTAGCGCTGGAGATGTTCGGCGTGCCGCTCTCGATGTACGCGATCGCCGCCGTTCTGGGGAAGACCCTTCCTGACGGCGTGCTGTGGGGTCACACACTAGTCCAGGAGTTGGGGCTGCTCGGCACCAACATCGCCAGCGTTCTCTACGTGATCGGCTTCACGCTCATCATCATGGGGTGGCGTGCGATCTACCGCGACTACTGGAGCAAGGACCGCGGCGAGGGCCATCTGGTCACGAGCGGCATCTACCGATACATCCGCCACCCCCAGTACACGGGGTTCGCATGCCTCACCATCGGCATGATGTGTGAGTGGGCGACCCTGCCGATGCTGATCATGTGGCCGGTACTCGCCGTGATCTACTACCGCCTCGCTCGGCGTGAGGAGGCCGACATGCGTGCCGAGTTCGGCGAGGAGTACGACAGATATGCCGAGAGGACCGGCATGTTCCTCCCCACGCGCTTCTGGCGCGCGGGTGAGGTGGCACGACCAGCCTCCGCGGTGGACTAGGCTGAACGCGGCGGCAGTCTATCGGCGAGCAATGACGCCGATGGCTGCCGTCAGCCGCCGAGAGCGGGGACGCACACCCGCGCGTCTACGCCGGACACCCATAGCGCGTGAAGGATCTCCTCGGCGTTGGCTCGCGTCTCGTCGAACAGCACCGAGACGAGTTCCGCCGAGCGGACCAAGGCAACCCTCACCACGCCGGACAAGCTGCGGAGCACCGCTTCTACGCGCTCGGCAATCCAATCGCACGCAATCCCGTACGCCTTCAGGTGCATGGTGGTCACGGGTGTCTCCCTTCCTCGGGCCTTACCGTTCTCAAGTGCCTGCGCCGCAGCCGGGTGCGCCGACCAGTGACGCCAGCATCGCGCACGGCTGTGAAGAGGGCATTTGCCGGATGTGGTGATTCTGGGTACGCCGCCCGGCTCCGGTGTCGAGGCAGGACTCTCGGCGGCCAATCCTGGCTGAGGTGACGCGCGCTCGCCCGGGTGGGAATAGAGTGAGTGGTTTTCTCGCTACCGGATCGACTGAGGGGCGCGTCATGAAGGCATTGGTTGTGTACGGAACGAAGACCGGCTGCACGGCGGGGATCGCCGAAAGGATCGGCAAGGAGCTTGAGCGTGACGGCATGCAGGCTGACGTCACGCCCGCTGAGGGCGCCGGTTCGCCGGAGGGCTACGACGTGGTGTTCGTAGGGAGCGGCGTTAGGGCCGGCAACTGGCACGCCAGTGCTCGCTCGTGGGTTGCGGACCACTCCGACCTGCTTCAGGGCATGCCGGTCGCGTTCTTCACCTGCGGTCTGTCGATACTCGATGACGGCAAGAGCGGTGAGGTCAGAGGCTACACCGACAAGCTCATCGAGGACACGGGCGTCACTCCGCTCGGCATCGGTCTGTTCGCCGGGTGGAACGAGCCCAAGCGCTTCTCGATGCTGGAGCGCGGTGTGTTGAAGCTGCTCAAGGCACCTGAAGGTGATTTCCGGGACACGGAGGCCGTCTCCGCCTGGACCGGTGAGATCGCCTCCAAAGTCGCTCGCTGAGCATCGCTCGGCGAGCCGCCATCCGAGTTCTGCCGAGGTCACATTCTGGTAAGGCACCCATGCCATTCTCCTCTCGCGCCCGAATCCGGGCGTGTCCGTCAGGAGTCGTTGCCGGTCGCCAGGGAGGGCGCCGGCCAAGGAGGGGATGGCATGAAGAAGCTGGTGGTCATGGCACTACTTGCGGTGATGGCGCTGGGCATTCTACCCGCAAACGCGTTCGCCGCGAATCAGAACTACACGATGACCTTGCCGAGGTTGGGCGTTAAGACGTACTCCTCGATCAAGACCGTCGCCGCCAAGAAGGACTTCGGCACGAAGCTGAAGTACGCCGGTGGCAAGACCGTCAACATGCAGGTCTGCGACAGCAGCCGCAACCCGATGGGTTCGAGCGTGAGCGTCCGGCCGGGAGGCTCGGCCGCTGGTCTCGTCGACCTCTGGTACAACAGCGCGTCGTCGCAGAAGGCGGTCGTCGTCAAGGTCTGGTCATCGCTCACCACAGTGGTCCAGGTCCTTGCCGAGGGAACGTGGTACTGGAACTACTGAGGGGACGGCCCCGGAGCAGGCGGCGCCTACCGGCTCCGGGGCCCATTCTCCCCTCAATACATATTCTTGGCAGGCTCGTCCGGATCGAACTGCGCCGCATTCTCGGGCGACCGCCTCTGTGGCTCACCACCGCAGCAGTGAGCCTGTATGGCATAGTCGCGTTGCTCGCCGAGAGCGACCCGATCGCCCGGGGCGCACATGTCGCTCGAAGCGCTGTCTTGAGCGTGGCCGTCGGACTTGAGGTCATGTGGCTGCTGGTGCTGATGCTTCCCCTGGCGTGTGGGGGCATGCTGGCCGAGGATCGGCTCTCAGGCTACCTCGCGCTGCGGGTGACGCGTGGCGCCAGCAGGCGACTCGTAGCCTTGTCCCATGTTCTGGTGGTGGCGGTGCTCGGCGCGATCTCTACGCTCATCTCGGTGGGAGCGATCTGTGTGGCCGCCGTCTCCGCGAACAGTGTTGCAGCGGCGTCCGTCGGCAAGGCGGTCTCGTTCGTGCCGACAATGCTCGAGTCTCGGCCGGTCGCCTGGGCGTTCGTCGTAGCCGGGGTCTACGCGCTCGCTTGCACAGCGTCCCTCGTGTTCTCGGCGCTGGTCGGGGTGTGGCGCACCACACTGACGGCTCGCGTGGTGCCGCCAGTGACGATGCTTGCCCTCGGGTTTGTGCTCACGGGTCCCCTGGTGCGGCTGAGTCCGTTCGAGCGAGCCTCATTCCTGCAGGTGTTCGGCGCGGAGTGGGTTGCGCCGGGACCGATGGTGGCGTACTGGGGCGCGCTGGCGCTTGGTGCCGCGGCGGCCTTCGTCGCGGGCTTCTCGGCGAAGGAGGCATGAGATGTCTGGAGTTGAGTCGATGGCCGCAGTTGAGCTGCGGGGCATCGGAAAGAGGTTCCGCACGCACACAGCCTTGCGCGACGTGACGCTGACGCTCGAGCGAGGCTCGGTGACGGGGCTGGTGGGGCCGAACGGAGCGGGAAAGACCACGCTCCTCGGAGTGCTGGCCGGATTGCTCGCGCCGAGCGAGGGGGCAGGAATCATCCTCGGCGAACGGGCGTCAGCGGGGAAGGCGGCGTCGGTGTTCGTCGGTCTGATGCCCGAGCACCCGGCCTTCATCGAACACCTGAGTGCGCTCGCGAACCTGCGAGCGCTTGCAGCGATTCGAGCTACGGCAGGTGAGCGTACGCTTCGCGACGCGCTGGAGCGGGTGGGGTTGGACGCCTCCGACCGTCGCCCCGTGAAGGCGTACTCGCAGGGAATGCGGCAAAGGCTCTCGCTCGCTCAGGCGATCATGGAGCGCCCTCGACTACTTCTGCTCGACGAGCCGGCGAACGGACTAGACCCGCATGGGGTGGTGATGCTCCGGGATGTCGTGCACGAGGCTGCCGAGCGGGGATGCGCGGTTGTTCTTTCGAGCCACCTGCTAGCTGAGGTCGAGACTGTCGCAAACCGCGTGTTCCTCATCGCGGGAGGGCGTGTGCTGCGGGAGCTCGTCCCGGGTGAGCCAGGTTCTCTGGAGGATGCCTACCTGGAGACGATCAGGGAGGGAGCCGCGTGATCACTCTCGCACGCGCCATTCGACACGAGATCTTGCGGTGTGCGCGGGATCCGAGGTGGATCGGGCTGCTCCTTATTGTAGGCGTTACGGCCATGTTGGCCGGCGACGACGTGGCTGCGCAGGTCGCCAACTCCGGGCTCGCCGCTGCAGCGCTGGATGTTCATGCGGCTGCGACGAACAACCTGATGTACACCGGCTACCTCGTCCTGACGGCCTTCGTGTTCGTAGTCGGGGATTCCGTCGTCGCTGACTTGCGCTCGGGCTATGCATCGTTGGTGCTCACCCGTGTGGCGAGTCCCGTCGTCTGGTGGCTTTCAAAGCTATGCGCCGTGACTGTGGCGGCCATCGGCGTTCAGGTGGTCTACCTCGCGGCGTGCGTGGCGGTCGGCGGGATGTGGCGAGGCTGGCCGATCACCCGAGTGCCCTCGGTTCTGGCCGCGGCCGCAAGCAATGCTCCCGGTATGGTGCTGTTCCCGCCGGTCGAGTCGTCGGACATGCTCTTGCGCCAGGCTCTTGTGGCCGCGTATCTGGTGGTCGCCTTCTCGGCGTGCACCGCCCTGCTGATGTCGGTTACCACGCGCTCGGCTAGACGCTCGGTCCCGGTCACCGTTGCGCTGCTCGGCCTGATGGCCGACTACCTTCTGGCGAAGGCATGGGACCCGTGGTTCTACGTGAGTCCTGGTCTGCGGCTGCTTGAGGGTGCCCAGACAGGGGTGGTGTCGGGGCGGTCGCTGCCTCTTTGGAGCAGCCTCTTGTACTTCGCCGGCATGGCGCTCGTCGCCGCGGCAATCGGTTCGAAAGCGCTGCGCAGGAAGCTGGAGTGATTGCGGGTGCGAGGAGGCGTGTCAGGGGCTGGCAGGACGCTCGCGTGCGGGGCATACTCCCCACAGGCGCGCTATTCGGCGCGTCCGCGGCGTCGAGACGAGGGAGCGCGCGATGTCCGAGGGACTTGCGGGAATGCTGATCGCCAAGGATTCCGAGGAGCTCCTGCTCCTTCCCGGCATGTCGAACCGACATGGCCTCATCGCGGGGGCTACCGGCACGGGCAAGACAGTGACGCTCCAGGTACTTGCCGAGCAGTTCTCGCGCATCGGAGTCCCGGTGTTTGCCGCTGACGTCAAGGGCGATCTCTCGGGCATCTCCCAGGCGGGCGGCGACAACCCGAAGGTAGCCGAACGCATCGAGTCGCTCGGCCTTGGGGTCTGGGAGCCCTACGCGACCCCTGTGATGTTCTGGGACGTTTTCGGCGCTCAGGGGCACCCGGTGCGCACCACCATGACGGAGGTCGGACCGCTTCTTCTCGGCCGGATGCTCAACCTGAACGAGATCCAGGAGGCTGTCCTGACAGTCGCATTCCGGGTCGCCGACGACAACGGGCTCCTGCTGCTGGACATCAAGGACCTGCGAGCGATGCTCAAGTTCGTCTCCGACAACGCTTCCGAGATCGGCAGCACCTATGGCAACGTCTCTCCCGCGAGCGTCGGAGCGATCCAACGGGCGCTGCTCACGCTTGAAGAGCAGGGCGGCGACCGGTTCTTCGGCGAGCCGGCGCTCGACCTGTTCGACTTCATGCAGGTCGATTCCAATGGCCACGGCTACGTGAACATCCTCATCGCCGACCAGCTCATGCACGCCCCACGCACATACTCCACACTGCTTCTGTGGCTGCTTTCCGAGCTGTTCGAGCGCCTACCCGAGGCAGGCGATCTGGACAAGCCCAAGCTCGTCTTCTTCTTCGACGAGGCCCATCTGCTCTTCGACGACACGCCTCCGGCGCTGTTGAGCAAGATCGAGCAGGTAGTGCGACTCATCCGAAGCAAGGGCGTGGGTGTCTACTTCGTCACACAGAACCCGGTCGACATTCCCGACACCGTGCTTGGCCAGCTTGGCAACAAGATCCAGCACGCCCTTCGCGCATTCACTCCGCGGGAGCAGAAAGCGGTCAAGGCAATGGCCGAGACCTTCCGTCCCAACCCCGAAGTCGATGTTGAGACGGCCGTGACCGACCTCAAGGTCGGAGAGGCTCTGATCTCGGTTCTTTCGGCAGAGGGGAACCCGGAGCCGGTACGCCGGGCGTTTGTGGTTCCGCCGCACGGCCGAATCGGCGCGATCTCACCCGAGCAGCGCCAGGCGGTCATAGCCCAATCGCTTGTCGCCGGGCACTACGAGGCGGCCGTCGACCGCGAGAGCGCACATGAGATCCTTCTCGCACGTGCAACAGCCGCGACCGAGGCTGTTGCTGCAGCGGCAGCAGCCGCAGCAGCGACTGCGGCACAGCCGACCGCCACACCTGCTTCGGCCCCCGCGCCGAGTGCTCCGATGCCGAAGCCAGCGGCTCGGCGAGGCGACACGATGCTCGAAGCGATGGGCAAGAGCCTCGTGCGCTCGATGGGGACGCAGGTCGGCCGGGAAGTCATGCGTGGCATCCTCGGCACGGTGCTTGGCGGAAAGCGGTAGAGGCTCCGGAGGTTGCCTGCTGGCGGGGATTACCTTTCCAGATTCGCGGGTACGCTTGAGGGATGAGCGACGCGAAGGGAGGTGCCGACGATGCATGGAGAGAATCAAGCCCACGTGATGACGTGTCTTGCGGAGGAGTGTTCGTACAACCGGACGGACATGTGCTGCGCGCCGTCGATCGAGGTCGGGAACGGGCATCCCAGATGCGACACGTTCACGACGGCTCCGGTCCAGACGACAGGAGAGTCTGCGCCGGTTCGGGACTGCAAGGCCACCGAGTGCCATTTCAATCGCGACCTCGCATGCGAGGCCGCGGGAATCACGCTCGATGTCCACTTGGAGCATGCCGACTGCAGAACCTTCCGACACTGAGGGCGTTTGTTTCCGGAGCGAACCTGAGTCGCAAGACCCGCCCCGAGTAAGATCGGGCGGGTCTTGTTGTGGTCGCGGTACGGCATTCTCCGCAGGGGGTTTCGGATACCATGAACGCAGCGTTCCGGAGATGTCATGACCAGCCGCAACGGACGCTCTCGAAGAGTGACAGGAGCCTCTATCCGTGGTTGATATCGATGGATTCCGGTTCGGCATCGAGCATGAGTACCCGGTTGTCGATGCACAAGGTCAGTTCTGCGACTTCTCGAACTCCACGTTCGAAGCGTTCGTCCGGACGCTCGATCCGTTGCCCATCTACTCGGAGGACTACGACTCCCTTCGCGTAGGTGATCTCGGAATCAAGAAGAAGCGCTGGTATATCGAGGGGTTCGAGCGCTTCAGCGCCGAGGGCGAGTACCTGTACACGGTGCCGAAGGGTTTCGAGATCCGCACGCCCATCCAGCCCAGCATCGAGCGGGCGGTGGAGGTCCTGGAGGCCGACCTGAGGGTTTGGGAGCGGGAGGCTCGGAACTGGGGTTACCGTGCGATCCTGACCTCACTGAACCCCTTCCGCCGCGAGTTCATTCCCGATCCTCCGCTCAACGAGTTCGAGGTCGGGCAGCGCCAGAGCCCCGAGGAGCAGACCGCCTACATCCACATGCTCACCTACGGCCCGGACGTGAGCATGTCTCATCCGGAGCTGGGAACCGAGGGCGCAATCGAGCTGGGCAAGAAGCTCACGTACTACAGTCCGTTCATCGTGCCGTTCAGCTACTCGTCGCCGTTCTACGACGGCAAGGCATGGGGCGGCTACTCTCGGCGGACGTACTACCGCACCGGCATGCGCCCTTCCGCGCTCGTGTTCGTTGGAGACGAGAGCGCAATCATGCCGAGCTTCCCGACGCTGACCGATAGGGCACGGATTCCTGCCGAGGTCGGCAGGGTGGAGTTCAAGGCGTTTGACTGCCCGCGCGATGTGCGGGCCTTTCGTGCGCTCGGCACACTGCTGCTTGGGCTGGCGCTTGACGAGACGCTTCCCGGCAGGGTCATGGTGCCGGACGCCGAGGCGCATCAACTCTCCGCAACTCGCGCGTTCGATGACCCGGGGGTCTTTGCGGGTGCTAGCGAGGTGCTTGCAGCGGCACGCCGAGCGCTACCTGCGGGAATGCGCTCCGAGCTCGACCCGCTCGGCGAGATGCTGGAGAAGCGGGAAACGCCCGCGCACGCCATGCTCGCCCGGTATGAGGAGACAGGCTCAATCCTCGCGGCACTCGAGCCGAAGTAGCCCCAGGCTCGAACACCCAGTGCCCTGCAAGGCCGTGTTGTGGCGGCATCGTCTACTAGTCCTACCAAACTCAGACTAAAGGATGATGAACTCCGCCCGACTGGCCGAAGCGGCCCGCACCCCTCGATGAGCATGATTACTGGTGGAGGATCAGCAACAGCTGGTCGCCGGCAAGGCCAGTAATGCGAGGCAGTGGCTTCGCAGGGTTCGTTGGGAGGGCCTGAAATGAAGACCATGCAGGCGAGGGGCATCGCCGCGGTACTCATGGCCGTAGTCATGTTAGTCATGGCTCCGGTGGGTACGCTTGCGGCGTTCCCAGACGGGAATCCGGTGCCGGTACAGGAGTTCTATGTACCGTTCCCGGAGGATCAACTACTCGAGGGGCTTAGGGCGATCGAGGCCGGTGGCCCTGATGCCGCACCGGTGAACCCGATGACGACCTACATTTCTCTTGCGGTCGGCTCGAGTGGGACGGTGATTTACTACGACCAATGGGAGAACGGCTACGATGCCGATATCTCCAACCCGACGAACATATACAGTGCGGGTAACCCCGGAGGTACTCAGATCTGGGGTGACGGAGACGCCTCTAACGGAGCACCTCCCGGCATACCGAGCGACGTGCTCGGTGCCGGAACGGTCATCGTGCTGCACAACTCCCTCAACACGAACACTCTGCAGTCAGTCATCGATTTCGACGGGCGCGACAAGATCGCGGCAACCAAGACCATCGCCCTGACCCGCACGGGATGGGCGTCTGGCTCCGGGACTCTGATGGCCGGATCGGTCGAGGTGTTCGACACCATGAACTGGGGAACCAATTACCGGGTTCCTGTTGGCGAGAACATCAGCGGAGATGACGACATCTTCGAGTACACCGGTATCGCAGTGATGGCCGGTGCAGGGGGCGCCACCATCTCCGTCGACGTCAACGCCGATGGCGACTTCGCCGACGCCGTGGACGTCAACGGCGTCACGCTCGCTGAGGGCGAGAGCAGACTCGTCAACGGCGGCATTCGTGTCGGCGCGCGCGTCGTGTCCGACCGCCCGGTCCAGGTCGATCTCCTGACCGGAGACCGTGGCTCAAACTACGAGAGCCGTGACTCGGCACTCTTGCCGACGAACCTGTGGACAGGCAACTACTACACGCCTGTTTCGACGATCAGCTCCGCCGGCACGAAGGTCTGGCTCTACAACCCGGGGACGACCTCGATAAGCGTCACCTACCAGAGGCGTTCCGGTGGCTCGATCATCTCGGCCAACCTCACGGTCCCGGCCGGAGGTTATCTCTCGCAAGTCATCCCCGAAGGCACCGGCGCGCGGTTCTTCACTCAGAGCGGCGCACCGTTCTACGCCTTCTCGACCACCGATTCGACTGGCGGCCAGTACGACAACATGGCCTGGGACTGGGGCTACACGCTGGTTCCCGAGGACTCGCTGACACCTCAGGTCCTGATTGGCCTGGGTATCGGTCGAGACCCAACGTCGAGCAGCCAGCCGAATGAGAACGGAAACCCTGTATGGGTCACGCCTGTTGGCAACGGCGAGACTCCTGTGACGGTCTATGTCGACTACGACGCCAACCCGGCGACTGGCCCGCTCGTAGACCCGAACGGCAACCGCTACAACGTATCCTACAGCCTGCGTGAACTGCAGCAGCAGAAGATCTACAACCCGAGCGGCAACCAGACCGGCATGCTTGTCTACGTGCTGGCGGAGCGCGTGAAGCTCGCAGCCGCTTGGGGCCAGGACCCGGCTACGGCGAGTGTGGCCTCTCCGGGCCTCGACGTCGGCACGGGTGTCCCTCCGTTCCCGCTGTTTGACGCAGGCAAGAATGGCACGATGGACACCGATGTCGATGGCGACGGATTCCTGAGCCCGGGCGACATCGTCCTCTACACGATCACCACGAACAACATCAGCCGAGCTCCCGTTCCTGACCTGAGGCTCTTCGACGAGCTGCCCAATGATGTCACCTACGTTCCCAACAGTACGTTCTTCACGAACGCTGCTGGTGTTACGGTTCAGATCCCCGACAGTGCCGCCGGTACGGCCTTCCCGCTCGACGGCGCCGGACACATCCTCGACTCGGTGAGTGCCCTGCCCGTTGGTGGCCACTACACCGTGACGTTCAAGGCGACGATCAAAGACTTCGCCGACCTCACGCCTGGTATCACTGAGCTCATCAACGAGGGTGAGGCTAGCGCCGTCTTCACGGACGTTCCCTTCGTGGATCGCCTGCCGCTCTACGGCAAGATCGGTGACTTCGTTTGGGAAGACAGCAATCTGAATGGCATCCAGGACGCCGGAGAAGCAGGCATACCTGGCGTGCTCGTGAAGCTGCGGGACTCCGGCGGCAATGTAGTCGCCACCCAGCTGACTGACGCCGCGGGCGGGTACCTGTTCATTGGCGTACCTGCAGGCTCGTATACGGTCGAGTTCGTCCTTCCTGCCGGCTACCTCTTCTCGCCGGCCGGCCAAGGATCCGACCCTAGCGTCGATAGCAACGCCAACCCCGCCACAGGCATGGCAGCCGTGACGCTTCCGGGCGGCAAGACCGACCGCACGATCGACGCCGGCATGTGGCGTCCGAACCCGCAGATCACCGTGACCAAGACCGCGAACCCGACCGCAGTTCCCGAGACCGGTGGCGACGTCGAGTTCACGGTAACGGTGCAGAACACCGGTTCCGTACCGGTCATTCTCACTGAGGTTGTCGACTCGGTCTTCGGAGAGATCCCGGTCGGGCTGTTCGACAAGACCTACCTGGCGGTCGGAGATATCGCCACCTACACGTTCACCGAGTGGCTCGAATCGCCTGATCTCACCCCGCACAATAACGTCGTGAAGGCTACGGCGCTCTACGGGAAGCAGTCAGTCGAGGACGAGGACGACGCAGACGTCACCTTCGTCGACGTTCTGCCTGAGATTGCGATCACCAAGACCGCGAACCCGACGTCTGTCCCCCAGACGGGCGCAGACGTCACCTTCACCTTCGCCATCGAGAACCCCAGTAACGAGACGGTCACGGTCACAAGCCTTCACGATGACGTCTTCGGCGACCTATTGCCTGAGGCCGTGTCGCAGAACGGTGGCAACGCTATCGTCCTCGAACCCGGTGCAGGCTACAGCTTCAACATCACCCGCAGGCTCTCCTCGCCTGACCTGACGCCGCACACCAACACGGTGACGGTCAAAGCGAAGGACGACGAGGGCAACAAGGTGTCCGACGAAGACGACGCGACGGTGACCTTCACCGAAGTACGGATCGAAATCGACGTAACGAAGACCGCGAACCCGACCGCAGTTCCCGAGACCGGTGGCGACGTCGAGTTCACCGTGGTCGTAGAGAACACGGGCACTGAGGCGGTCACGCTCACGGGCGCGGTTGACTCCGTATTCGGCACGCTCGACCTCAGCGGCTTCGACAAGACCTACCTCGAGCCTGGCGAGTCCGCGACCTACACCTTCACCGAGTGGCTTACCGGTAGCACCGCGGTCGGTCACAACAATGTGGTGACGGTCACCGCCGAAGACAACAACGGTACCGAGGTCGAAGACGAGGATGACGCGGACGTCACCTTTACCGACGTCCTGCCCGAGATCGTGATCACCAAGACCGCGAACCCGACCTCTGTCCCCGAAACCGGCGCAGACGTCACCTTCAGCTTCACCATCCAGAACCCCAGTGCCGAGGTAGTCACGGTCACCTCGCTGACTGACTCCGTCTTCGGCAACCTGCTGCCCGAGGCCGTGTCGCAGAACGGTGGCAACGCCATCGTCCTCGATCCAGGCGCGAGCTACAGCTTCAGTATCACCCGCAGCCTCTCGTCTCCTGACCTGACGCCGCACGCAAACACGGTGACGGTCGAGGCCAAGGATGACGAGGGCAACAAGGCATCCGATGAAGACGACGAGACCGTCGCATTCGACGATGTCCTGCCGCAGATCGCGATCACCAAGACGGCCATGCCTGGCGTTGTGCCTGAGCCTGGCGGCGACGTCGAGTTCACCTTCGCCATCGAGAATCCCGGGACCGAAAGGGTCACGGTCACCTCGCTCGGCGACTCGATCTTCGGCGACCTGCTGCCTGAGGCCGTGTCGCAGAACGGTGGCAACGCTATCGTCCTCGACCCAAGCGCGAGCTACACCTTCAAGATCACTCGCTACCTCGAGGCCGGCGACCTGAGTGCGCACAACAACGTGGTAACGGTCACCGCTGAGGACAACGAAGGCAATGAGGCGTCCGACGAGGACGACGCGACCGTCGAGTTCGATGACACGCTTCCGCAGATTGCCGTCACCAAGTCCGCAACGCCTGGTGTTCTGCCGGAGACCGGCGGATATGTGACCTTCACGGTCGTCGTTCAGAACACCGGAACTGAGGCGGTCACGCTCACGGGCGCAGTCGACTCCGTGTTCGGCCCGCTCGATCTTGCCGACTTCGACAAGACCTACCTTGAGCCTGGCGAGTCCGCTGTGCTCGAGTTCGAAGAGTGGCTGATCTCGTCAGACATGGTGCCGCACAACAACGTCGTGACGGTCACCGCCGAGGACAACGATGGTAACCAGACCGAGGATGAAGACGACGCAGATGTCCTCTTCACCGATGTCCTGCCCGAGATTGCGATTACCAAGACCGCGAACCGGACTTCGGTTCCTGAGCCCGGCGGAGACGTCACCTTCACCTTCGTGATCAGCAACGTCGGTGGCGAGGAGCTCACCGTCACGAGCCTCGTGGACGATGTCTTCGGCGATCTGCTCGCAGATGCCGAAGCCGAGAATGACGGCCAGTCGATCGTGCTTGCGCCGCACACGAACTTCACGTTCTCAATCACCCGCAGCCTCGACGCTGGCGAGCTGGCACCGCACGTCAACCGTGTCGACGTGGTTGGCGCCGATGACGACGGCAACGAGACGGCCGCCTACGACACCGAGACGGTGACGTTCACGGACGTTCTGCCGTCGATCACCGTGACCAAGGACGTTGACATCCCCGAAGCCATCGAGCCTGGTGGAACCTTCACCTACACGGTCGTTGTGACCAACACGAGCCCCGAGCCCCTTACCCTGACCCGCGTCGCGGATGACAAGTTCGGCGTCATCTACGAGGATGAGTCGATCACGCTGGAGCCGGGTGCCGCTGAGACGTTCACGTTCCAGATGAACCACACGACCGCCGGCCGGTACCCCAACACGGTCTTCGCCACCGCCGTCGATGACGAGGGCAACTCCGTCACCGCCAACGACAACGCGGAAGTCGTGATCCGCAGGGTCGGCATCTCGGTCGTGAAGACGTCCGATGCGGTCGACGGAGCTGTCGAAAGCGGTTCGACGGTCACCTACACCTACGTCGTCACCAACACCGGCGACGTGACGCTCTACGACGTGCGCGCCGTCGACGACAAGCTCGGCGTGGTCGGCACGGTAGAGTCGCTCGCTCCGGGTGCATCGGTCACGTTCACGGCGTCGGCGCAGCTGGATGACACGACCACTAATGTCGTGGTCGCGACCGGTTCGGACGAGGACGGGAACACGGTGCGTGACGAAGACACCGTCACGGTCGAGACGTTCCTGCCCTTCACCCCGCCGAACGACCCCGATCCCGACCCCGACCCCTACCTGCCTTACACGGGTGGGGCCCTGGCCTCGCTTATCGCATTCGCCGCGGTCAGCACGCTCCTTGGAGTGATTCTCCGGAAGCGGGCAGCCGCCTGACCCTAGCGGTTCTCCCAACAACGGGGCCCGCCGTCCGGTATCACACCGGGCGGCGGGCCCCGTTCATCTTGCCGGTGAAGACGCGCCTCGGCGGCGAGCTTGGCGCTTATCGCAGGGCGAGCACGACCCGGACCACACCTTCCTCGGTGGAGTCGCGGGTGAATCCTAGCTCCTCGGCGACTCTCAGCATCCGCGTGTTCTCGCAGCTGATGTACCCGTCGATCTCGTGGAATCCCTTGTCCTGTGCGATTCCGATGATGCGGTCGGTCAGCTTGAAGCCCAGGCCCTTGCCCTGGAACTCATCGTGGATGAGCGCTGCGAACTCGGCGGTGCCGCGCTCGGGGTCTCCGGTCAGGCGCGCCACCCCGATGAGCCGCTTCTTCCCGCCCTCGTTGAGCTCGGCGACTATCGCCATCTCCCGGTCGTAGTCGATGTTGGTGAAGCGCACGAGGCGATCGTGGTCGAAGCGCGGGATGTTGCCGAAGAAGCGGAAGCGCAGCGTCTGCTCGGAGACGGTAGCGAGCATCTCCCCAATCATCGGCTCGTCCTCGGACTTGATCGGGCGCAGGATGACCTCTGTGCCGTCCGAGAGTCGCCACGGCTCGACGTACCGGGTGGGGTAGGGCGTGATGACGAGGTGCGGCTTGTCGGGCTGGCCCGCGAGGACGGACTCGTCAATGACGATTCGCGCATCGACGGCGTACGCGCGTCCTTCCGACACCACGAGCGGGTTGATGTCTATCTCGGCGATCTCGGGGAAGTCCACGACCATGTTTGAGAGCGTCGTAAGCAGCTCCTCGATCTCCTCGAAGTTCGGGGGCTGGACCCCGCGAGGCGGCTTGGACATAGCGCGGAAGATGCGCGTCTCCTCCATCATCCGCCGAGAGAGTACTTGGTTAAGCGGGGGAAGCCCCACAGAGAAGTCGCCGACCGACTCTGCCCCGACGCCGCCTGAGCCGAAGAGGAGGACAGATCCGAACTGCCAGTCCTTCTTCATGCCGAGGATGAGCTCGTAGTCTACGTCGCGGACCATCATCTGGACCGAGATGCCTTCGATCTTCGCCTCGGGCTCCCTCTCGGCGACGCGCGTCATGATGCGGTCGTATGCGGCTCTCAGATCGTCGGGCGAGCACACACCAACCTCGACGCCGCCGGCCGCGTTCTTGTGGGTGATGTCGTGGGAGACGACCTTGAGCACGACCGGGTAGCCGATAGTGCTGGCCGCCTCGAGTGCCTCCTCGACGCTGTAGGCGGTCGTTTGCCGGACGATCGGCATCCCGTAGGTTGTCACGAACCGCTTCGACTCCTCCTCAGTGAGCACCGTTCGGCCGGACGAGGCGATTCTTCGAAGCATCGCGTGCAGGTTGTAGTGAGGGGGAGCGAGGTCGATCGGCAGCTCGGCGGGCGTCTCGTACAGCAGGTCGAGATTGCGGACGTAGCGGTACATGCTGAGGTAGGTCTTGACGGCGGCCTCGGGAGTGTCGTGGCAGGGTATGCCCGCGTCCTGGAAGATATCCCGCCCGTGTTCGACGGTCTCGCCGCCCATGAGTACTGCGATGACGGTCTTCTGCGAGTTGCACGCGAGGCTGGCGATCTCAGTGGCGATCTCGTCCGCACGCGCGTTGCCCTGGGGCGTGTAGATGACCAGGACTCCGTTGACCCCGGGGTCCGCCAGGCAGACCTTGAGGGCGGCAACGAAGCGGTCGGCTCCCGCGTCTCCCAGAACGTCCACGGGGTTCGCGTGCGACCAGTACGGCGGCAGGCATTCATCCAGGGCGCTCAGCGACTCGGGGGCCAGCTTGGCGAGCTTGCCGCCGTGTTCCATGATCGCGTCCGTTGCCATCACGCCGAGGCCGCCTGCGTTCGTGACGATCGCGAGGGCTGGGCCGGTGGGCAGGCGCCGCGAATCGAGCACCTCGGCAGCGTGGAAGAGCTCGGAGACCTCGCCGACGCGCAGCACGCCGACGCGCCGGAACGCTGCCTCGTAAATCTCGTCGTCTCCCGCCATGGATCCGGTGTGGGACAGCGCGGCGGCGACGCTCTCGGAGTAGCGTCCCGGCTTCAGGACGATGATCGGCTTGTTGCGAGCGAAACCGCGAGCCGCGCTCATGAACCGCCGAGCATTTCCGATCGACTCCATGTATATGAGGATCGCACGCGTGTGCGGATCATCGCCGAGGAAATCGATGAGATCGGCGAAGTCCACGTCGACCATCGACCCCACTGAGGCGAAAAACGAGAAGCCCACCCGGGCTGAGACCGCCCAGTCGAGCATTCCCGTCCCGAGCGCGCCGCTCTGAGAGATGAGCGCGATGTTGCCCGGTTCAGGCGACACCTTGAGGAAGGAAGCATTGAGGTTCGCGGTAGGCCGGATGATGCCGAGGCAGTTCGGGCCCACCACCCGCATGTTGCTGTCCGCAATAGCCTCGCGGATTTCGTCCTCGAGCGCCTGCCCGACGCCGCCCGTCTCGCCGAACCCCGCGGAGACGACGATCGCGCCACACACGCCGGCCTCGACGCACTCGCGCAGCACTCCGGGGACGGTCTTTGCCGGGGTGGCCACTATTGCAAGGTCCACCCGCTCCGGAACATCGCCGATGGAGGGGAACGTCGGCAGGTCGAAGATGGAGTCGTGCCGAGGATTGACCGCGTAGACCGTGCGGTCGCCGGAGGCGAGCGCATTCTCGACGATCGTTCGGCCGATGGAACCCTCTTCCTCGCTTGCGCCGATCACCGCTATCGTCTTCGGGTCAAGCATGTGCTGCATCGGTACACCCCCACTAAGGCTTTTCCCCTATGCTGGCGTAAGAAGCCTGATCCGGTAAGGTCACTCCCGGAGTTCATTATGGATTCTTCGGCGTTCATATGGCATGAGCGGCTTGCCGACTTCGATCTCGGTGAAGGCCATCCACTCAGCCCCGTTCGGCTGACGCTGACTGTCGCTCTGATGGAAGCGTACGGCATCCTGCGCCGTGCTGCTGTGCTTACCCCGAAAGCCGCGACCTACGCCGAGATTCAGCTCGTTCACTCGGTCGGCTACATCGAGGCAGTGCACGAGGCGAGTGACTGGGGAGCGGGCATCAACGTCAGCAGCGGGCTCGGGACCGAGGACAACCCGATCTACCCCGGCATGCACGAACTCGCCGCCCTGAACTGCGGCGCGACACTCCGAGCGTTGCGCGAGGTCGCGCTCGGGCCCTTCCGGCGCGCGTTCTCCATCGCCGGCGGCATGCACCACGCGCACAGGTCCCGCGCTGCGGGCTTCTCGGTGTACAACGATGCCGCCGTGGCGATAGCGGCGCTCCGCGACGCGCATCCCGCAACGCGCGTGCTCTACATCGACCTGGACGCCCACCATGGCGACGGGGTGCAGGAGGCCTTCTACTCTTCCCGCGACGTGATGACGATCTCTCTTCACCAGACGGGCCTGACGTGCTTCCCGGGAACGGGCTTCGCCTTCGAGACGGGTTACGGCGCGGGTGAGGGGTACTCGGTCAACGTCGCGATGCCCTCGGGTGCGACGGATGCGTGTTTCGCCCGCGTCTACGACGAAGTGGTTGCACCGCTCGCCCAAGCGTTCCGTCCCGAGGTGATCGTCGCGCAGGTCGGCGTGGACGGGCACTACAAGGACCCCGAGACCGACCTGGGGCTCACCCTGTCCGGCTATCGCGCGCTGGTGGACCGGGTGATCGCGACCGCTGATGCAACAAGCGGCGGCCACATCGTGCTGCTCGGCGGGGGCGGGTACCACGCGGCCGACGTGGTCCCGCTCGCCTGGACATGGGTGTTGGCCCGCGCGCTCGGCATCGAACTCGCCGAGGAGCTGCCGCAGGAGTGGCGGGAGCTCGCCGCTGAGACGCTCGGCAGCGAGCCGCCCCGGACGCTGGGGGCCGACGACCGCAGCTCCGTCGAGCCCGAAGTCGGGGCCAGGCTGCTCGCCGAGACCGATGCGGCAATCGACGAGACGAAGGCGGCCGTGTTCGGTTTCCACCACCTCGCGTGAGCTGGAGCGCGGGCCCGTCTGTTCGCGTCGCGCTTTCCATCACCCCGGTTCTAGGCTAGGGTAGGGAACCGTGCGGTCTGCCGATCGCATGCCCAGGCAGCCTGTGACCATGTACCGGGAGACAGCCGATGGACAAGACCCTCCTTGCCGAAGAGATCAAGAGCGCGATGCGCGCGCACGACAAGCCGCGCCTCTCTGTGCTCAGGCTCGTGAAGAACGAGATCGACTCGAAGGAGAAGGATGAGCGCCGCGAGCTCTCGGACGAAGAGGTTGTTGCCGCCCTGAAGAAGGTGCTCAAGCAGACCGGCGAGACCCTCGAGGGCTCGATCAAGGCGGCGAACGATGACGCGCGCACGGCTCTGCTGCAGACGCAGGTTGAGATCCTCGAGTCCTACCTGCCGCCGCAGATCGAAGGCGCCGAGCTCGAGGCCATCGTCGACTCGATACTTGCCGAGAAGGGCTTCGCCGAGAAGCGCGAGATGGGCCGCGCGATCGGTGAAGTTGTGGCCGCCGCGGGTGGCAACTGCGACAAGGCCGAGGTCGCCCGTCTGGTCGGCAGCCGCCTGAAGTAGGCTGCTGTCGCTGGGGGCACCACGCCTACCAGCGAGCTTCAAGCACGGTTCGCGCACAGCCGATATCCGACAATACGATTCACGCTCACAAACCCGGCGAGGTGCACGCAATGATGATCGCAATCCCAAGCAGCCGGCGTCCGCGTCTTCTGGCCAGGGTGATAGCCGCCCAGGCTGTTGTTCTGGCGACGGCAGCGAGCCTCCTGGCACCCGCGCCTGCGACCGCAGTAGACACCTCCGGGCGCACCAACGCCGAGGTCCGTACCGAATGGCAGAGACTCAAACCCACGTACACCGGCGCCCCGTTTTCGGTAGCGCCCAAGGTCACAGCCCCTCACGCACCGGGCACGCTCAGCGCGGCGTACGCTGCCGACGCGCTCGGCACCATCAACTTCGCCCGCTATCTTGTCGGCCTGCCCGCCGACGTCAAGATCGACGCGGCGCTCGCCGAGACCTCGCAGTACGGAGCAGTGCTGCTCGCGTCTGTCGGGCGCACCGGCTTCTCTCACACTCCCGCGCAGCCATCTGGTATGGCAAGCACGTTCTTCGAGCGCGGCTACACGTCGACCAGCAAGTCGAACATCGGTTGGCACTCCAGCACCACGTTCACCGCCACCGAGTTCCAGAGGCTCTGCCTTGCCGACAGCGACACCAGCAACGTGTCGAGGGTCGGACACCGCAGGTGGCTGCTCAACCCGCAGATGGCCAAGACCGGCATCGGGTATGCGCAGGGCGCTGGCAGCGGTAATAGCAGTACCGGCGGGTACTTCACGACCTACGCATTCGACGCGTCGCGCTCGACGGCGGCGGCCTACGATTACGTCGCATGGCCGTCCGCAGGCCCGTTCCCGGTCGAGTTCATGCCGAGCGATCTCGCCTGGTCGATCACGCTCAACCCCGCGAAGTACTCTTGGGCGCAGACCGGCCACACCGTGAGCATCACGCGTGTGGCCGACGGGAAGCGATGGACGCTGAACGCAGCCGACACGACCGACGCGGGGGAGAAGTTCAAGGCCGAGTACTTCTCGGCGGACTTCGGTGGCTTTGGGGTTGCGAATGCCTTCATCTTCCGGCCGGACCCCTCGATACGCTACGCGGAGGGTGACGAGTTCGAGGTCACGCTCTCGGGTGGCGTGTACGAGAAGGCGACCGGGAAGCCGGCGTCGGTCAGCTACCGGACGCGCGTGATGTCGCTTTCGGGCACTGGCGAGCCTGCCTCGCCGAAGGGCCCTGCGCCCGTTCGCGTCTCAGGCAACGACCGCTTCTCGACGGCGGCAGCGATCGCGCGGCGCGCATTCCCGCAGTGGGCGGGGGTCACCGACGTGGTCCTCGCATCCGGCGATGATCGCTCGGCATGCGATCCCTTGGCTGCGTCGGGCCTGTGCTGGGCCTACGACGCTCCGATGCTGCTCACGTCTGCGCGGAAGACTCCGCAGGCCACGCTTGATGCGATCGGCGAGATTGTCTCCAGGAACGGCAGGGTCACGCTGCGCGTGGTCGGTGGCGTCGGGGCGGTTCCGGAGGCCCGTATCGCCGAGATCAAGGCGCGTGTGGGAGCCGCGAACGTCACCGTCGACCGAGTCGTCAGCACGGGCGACCGTTACGACCTCAGCGCAGCGATCGCGCGGCGAATGAAGCAGGTGGCCGATGCCGACCCGGCGGACGACAAGGTTGCGCCCACCGCGGTGCTTTTTGCCAACGGCGCCGAGAACGCGCGCTTCTTCGATGCCCTGGCGCTCTCGCCGGTCTCGGCCGCGCGCGGGATTCCGATCCTGCTGGTGCGGGCGGAGGTTGTCCCCCAAGCCACACACGCTGCCATCGCGGACCTCGGAAATCCCGGAACTCGCATCGTGGCGGGTGGCACCGTTGCGGTCTCGGAGAGAGTCCGGTCATCTCTAGGTGCCGAGCGGTGGGCGGGCTCGAACCGCTACGAGACCGCGCGCGCGGTGGCGCAGGGCTCGATGTCGCGCGGCTGGCTCGGCGGGCAGGCAGTGGGTGTCGCTGCAGGGCTGCCCGATGCGCTCACCGGTGGCTCCTTCATCGGTCGCGACGGAGGTGTGCTGCTGCTCACCGCGCCCTCGGCTCTCGTCCCGCCGACGCGATCGTGGCTTGCGGCGAACGCCGAGTCGCTCGAAGGTGCGTATGTCTTTGGCGGCACCGCTGCTGTGTGCGACAGCGCGCTCGGCGAAATGCGCGCTGCGCTGCGCTAGGGGTCTTCCGGAAGTCGCAGTCTGCGGCTCAGTCGGAGCTGCGCTCGGCGACCTCGCGCTCCAGGAGCGCCATCAGCTCGCGCGTCACCGGTCCCGGGCGGCCGTCGCCAACAGGGCTGCCCGACAGCGCGACCACCGGCACGATCCAGCGAGTCGTCGACGTCAGGAAAGCCTCGTCGGCGGAGAGCGCCTCGGAAAGCGTGATCTCGCCGCGGACGACGGGGATGCCGCGTTTCTCGGCGACCGAGAGAGCGAGCGTGCCGACGGTGCCGGGCAGGACTCCGCCTGCGGGCGCATGGATCGCGCCGTCGCGGACGATGTAGAAGCTTGCCGAGGCGACCTCGCTGATGATGCCGCCGGAGTGGTACAGCAGGTCAGTCTCCCCGTCGCCGCGTGCCGCGGGGAGGTGCCGGAGCATCGTGAGGTACCCGGTCGTCTTTGCCGTGGGCAACTCGCGCTCGTGCTCGACGAGGCGCAGCCGTGTACCGTTCTCGTAGGCGCTGGCCGGCGGCTCATGCAGCTCGTGCGTCATCACGAGGAAGGTCGGGGTCTCCGGGTCGAAGCTCATGCCGTCGGTGGAGACTCCGCCGGTGAGTACTATGCGCACCGTCGCCTCGTCATGCCCGTTGAGCTCGAGCAGCTCCGCTACGATGCCGGCGATCTCGTCATCGCTTGCGGGCACGCGGAGCCCGAGTTCGGCTGCCGAGGCGCGCAGGCGTGCGGCGTGCTCGGCGAATAGGAACGGCTTGCCGCTCACGGTGCGGAGCAGGTCGAAGACGGCGTACCCGCGCAGCAGCCCGATGTCGAGCGGCGAGACTGCGGCCTCGCCGAGCGGGACGATGCGGTCGTTGAGGTACACGTACGGCCTCTGTTGCATGCGGTTTCCGATCATGTTACGTGGCCTGCCGGCCACTTGATTGCAGCTCAAGCGTCAGCTTGCCTCGGCGAACGCCTCGACGAACTGGCTGTTGTAGAGATCGTAGTAGAACCCGCGCGCTTCGAGCAGCTCGGTGTGCGTCCCCTGCTCGATGATGCGCCCGTGGTTCATCACGATGATCGTATCGGCGTGCCTGATGGTCGACAGCCGGTGCGCGATCACGAACGCAGTGCGGCCGCGCATGAGCTCGGTCATCGCCTGCTGGATGAGCACCTCGGTGCGCGTGTCGACCGAGCTGGTCGCCTCGTCGAGGATCAGGATGCTGGGGTCGGCGAGAAACGCCCGCGCGATCGTCAGGAGCTGGCGCTCACCCACGGAGATGTTGGCGGCCTCGTCGGTCAGCACCGTATCGTAGCCGTCGGGCAGGGTGCGGACGAAGTGATCGACGCGCGCGGCTGCGGCGGCCGCGCAGATGTCGTCGCTCGTGGCGCCGTCGCGGCCGTATGCGATGTTCTCGCGGATCGTTCCGCCGAAGAGCCAGGTGTCCTGCAGTACCATGCCGAACGTGCGGCGCAGATCGTCGCGGGTCATGTCACGGATGTCGACCCCGTCGACGCTGATCGAGCCCGAGTCGATCTCGTAAAAGCGCATCAGCAGGTTCACGAGCGTGGTCTTGCCTGCGCCCGTGGGGCCGACGATGGCAACCGTCGATCCCGGCTCGGCGACCAGCGAGAGGTCCTCGATGAGCGGGGTGTCCGGGTCGTAGCGGAAGGAGACGCGGTCGAAAACGACGCGTCCGGCCACATCTTCGAGGCGGACCGGCTCGGCGGCATCGGGCGTCTCCTCGGTGGCGTCTAGCAGCTCGAAGACCCGCTCGGCGGAGGCGACCGTGGATTGCAGGACGTTGGCTATGGACGCGGTCTGCATGATCGGCTGCTGGAACTGGCGCGAGTACTGGATGAACGCCTGCACGTCGCCGAGCGAAAGCTGGCCGCTCGCGACCCTCACGCCACCGACAACCGCGATCACGACGTAGTTCAGGTTGTTGATGAAGTGCACCGAGGGCTGGATAAGCCCGGACATGACCTGCGCGCGGAAGCTCGACTGGTACAGGTCCTCGTTGTGCTTGTCGAACGTCTCGATGGCGTCCTGCTGCCTGCCGAACACCTTCACAATCGCGTGACCGCTGTGCATCTCCTCGACGTGGCTGTTCAGCAACCCGGTCCGTTCCCACTGAGCGGCGAACTGCTTCTGCGAGCGCTTCGCGATCGCGGCGGTCACGAGCATGGAGAGCGGAATCGTCATGAGCGCGATCACAGCTAGAAGCGGGCTGATCACGAACATCATGATGAGCACACCAATGATGGTGAATAGCGCCGTGAGTATCTGGGTGAGGCTCTGTTGCAGGGTCTGTGCGATGTTGTCGATGTCGTTCGTGACCCGGGAGAGGATGTCTCCGCGAGGGTTGTCATCGAAGTACTTGAGGGGAAGCCGAGCAAGCTTCTCATCGACCTGGCGCCTCAGCTGGTAGACGACGCTCTGCGCGACGCCAGCCATCAGGTAGTTCTGGGCCCAGCCGAGCAACATGCTCATCAGGTACACGGACGTCGCCATCAGCAGGATCCGGCGGAGCGCTGCGAAGTCCACTCCTTCACCAGGCCTGATGTCCATCGAAGCGAGCATGTCGGCTTGCTCGTCTTCGCCGGCTGCACGCAGCTGCTCGATGACCTGTTCCTTGCTTACGTCAGCGGGGAGCTGCTTGCTGATGATCCCCCGGAAGACCTCGTTGGTTCCCTGACCAAGCAGCCGTGGCCCGAAGACGTTGAAGGCAACGCTCGCTATCGACATCACGAAGACGAGCAGGATGATGCCGAGCTGGGGACGCAGGTGGCCGACGAGCCGCTTGAGCGAGCGGCCGAAATCCTTGGACTTCGGCGTAGGCACGCCGACGCCAGGATGGCCGGGCCCGCCGCGCATCGCTCCGCGCCTGCTGGAGTCGCTCGAAGGCGAATGGTCGCCACTGGGGTTGCCGCGCATGGGACCGTTGCTCACGCTACCTCCTCATGCGAAAGCTGCGAGTAGACGATCTCGCGGTACGTCTCGTTGTCCTGCATCAGCTCGTCGTGCGTGCCGATCCCGACCACCCGGCCGCCGTCCATCACGACGATTCGGTCGGCGTCCATGATCGTGGAGACGCGCTGGGCGACGATGATTACCGTCGAGTTCGCCGTCTCCTTCTTCAGCGCGGCGCGCAGCCGCGCGTCGGTCCGGAAGTCGAGAGCCGAGAAGGAATCGTCGAAAACGTAGACCTCGGGGCGCCTTACTAGCGCGCGAGCGATTGCGAGACGCTGGCGCTGTCCGCCGGATACGTTCGTGCCGCCCTGGGTTATCGGTGCATCAAGCTGACCGGGCATCTCGCGGACGAAGTCCGCTCCCTGGGCTACCTCGAGGGCGTGCCAGAGCTCTTCGTCGGTCGCGTCTTCCTTCCCGTACCTCAGGTTCGAAGCGACAGTTCCGGTGAACAGGAACGAGCGCTGAGGGATGAACCCGATCTTGGACCAGAGTTCCTGCCGGTCCATCTCCCGGACGTCAACCTCGTCCACCAGCAGCGCCCCGCCGGTGACGTCGTAGAAGCGCGGAATGAGGTTGATGAGCGTGGACTTGCCGCTCCCAGTACTGCCGACGATGGCGGTCGTCTCTCCGGGTCTCGCAGAGAAGGACACGCCGCTCAAGACGGGGTCCTCGGCACCTGGGTAGCGGAACTCCACGTCACGGAAGTCAATCATGCCCGACGCGCCGGTCTCGGCTGCAGGAGCCTTCGGGTCCAACACCGACGGCTCGGTGTCGAGGACCTCGAGGATGCGCTTGGAGGAGGCCATGGCGCGCGGAATGAGGATGAACATGATCACGGCCATCATCACGGACAGCAGCACCTGCGCCGCGTAGGCGATGAAGGCTGTGAGATTGCCGATGGGCATCTCGCCGGCGTCGACACGGAAGGCGCCGAACCAGACAACCGCGACGGTTGAGAGCTGGAATACGCCCATCAGCACCGGCATCATCATAGCGAACATTCGTGTCACGCTGAGCTGTGTCTGCATGAGAGCGACGTTTGCCTCGTCGAAGCGGCGCTCCTCGTACTCGCTGCGCACGAAGGCGCGGATGACGCGGATGCCGGAAAGCTTCTCCCGCATCACCCGGTTCACCTGGTCGAGGCGGTCCTGCATCGAGGTGAACAGCGGCAGCGCGGTGCGGAGCATGAGACCGATGATCACGGCCATCATCGGAAGGACCACCGCGAAGATCACCGACAGTGGGGGGTCCTGGCGGACGGCCATGATGACGCCGCCGACCATGGTGATTGGCGCGGAGATGATGACGTTCAACATCATGACGACGACCATCTGCAGCTGCTGGACATCGTTGGTGTTGCGGGTTATCAGCGATGCCGCGCCGAAGCTGTCCACCTCGGTCTGCGCGAACGACTCGACTCGCCTGAAGACGGCGCCGCGCAGGTCGCGGCCGAACCCCATCGCGGTCTTGGACCCGAAGTAGATCGAGATGACGGATCCGAGCCCGAGTGCCAGCGTGACCAGGATCATGATGCCGCCGGTGCGCCAGATGTAGGGGATGTCGTTCTTGGCCACGCCGTTGTTGATGATTTCAGCGTTCAGTGTCGGCAGGTACAGGTTGCCGAGGGCCTGGAGTAGCAACAACACGATCACGAGCACGAGTTGTCCCGCGTAGGGGCGCATGTACATCTTGAACAGTCGGATCACGAGTTCATCTCCGAAGTTGCGAATGGGGTAGTGGCAAACAAGTAATCTTATGACGACCACTTCGGCCGAGCAAGCACACGGCGACCGAGGTGGATTGAGCGAGAGCGCACGCCAGACCGCCGACACCTCCGGTCTGCGATAATGTGCGCTTGGGCGTCGGGTCCATTACGAGAGGAGCACCGAGTGGCAGGCGGGCAAGGCGAGTCAAAGATTGCGGTAGTGGCGGCAGTCGCTGCGAACTTCATCATCGCCGTGATCAAGTTCGTCGCGGGCTCGTTGACGGGCAGCTCGGCGATGCTCGCCGAGGGCATCCACTCCCTTGTAGATACGGGCAACGGCGCCCTCGTGCTGATCGGCATGAAGCGCTCCACGGTCCCGCCCGATGCCGAGCACCCCTACGGTCACGGCAAGTCGCTGTACTTCTGGACGCTCATCGTCGCCATCTCGATCTTCGGCATCGGTGGCGGCATGTCTTTGTACGAGGGCGTCTCGCATCTGCGGCACAGTGCGGGTCCCATCCAGGACCCCACGGTCAACTACATCGTGCTGGCGATCTCCCTCGTTGTCGAAGGCTCCTCGTTCATCGTCGCGTTCAAGACGTTCAACCGCGTCCGGGGCAAGCGTGGCGTGCGCGAGTTCATCCGCTCCTCCAAA
The DNA here is from genome assembly GCA_964492775.1 of uncultured Eubacteriales bacterium. Lineage (GTDB taxonomy): Bacteria > Actinomycetota > Coriobacteriia > Anaerosomatales > PHET01 > WRDS01. Next base: position 38,884 of record CAZBLH010000010.1, read on the forward strand.
GACCCGAGCCTGTTCACGATCGTGTTCGAGGACTCCGCCGCGATGCTGGGCCTGGTGATCGCGTTTCTCGGTGTGTTCCTCGGTCACATGTTCCAGAACCCGGTCTTCGATGCGGTCGCCTCGATACTGATCGGTCTCGTGCTGATGGCGGTTGCTTTCTCGCTCGCCCGCGAGTCGAAGGACCTGCTGATCGGCGAGGGCGTGGAGCCGGAGACGCTCATCCAGATTCGCGAGGCCGTGCTTGCAGACCCGCAGGTGGCGGGGCTCGGCGAGGTCAAGAGCGTCTACTTCGGACCGCATGAGCTGCTGGTCACGCTGGATGCCGCGTTTGAGCAGGGTATCTCGGCGGACGAGCTGTATGCGGCGATCGTGCGGGTCGAAGACGCGGTCAAGAGCGTGGATGAGGCCGTCACCAACGTCTACATCGAGGCCAAGCCGACCGGCAGCCAAGGCATGGTGGCACCCGCGTCCGCGTGACCGCGTCAGCGTAGCCGCATCCGCGCAAGACGCAGCACGCAGCTTATGGGTTGCGCTTACTCGCCCTCCGGCGGCTCGGCTGCATCCGATACCACGACCCGGTTGCGGCCGGTGTGCTTCGCCTCGTAGAGGGCGCTGTCCGTCTGTTGGATCAGCTCGCCGAGTCGCCATTTCGCACCCGGGGGCGCGGTCGCCACTCCGACGCTCACCGCGACCTCGATGTCACGACCTTGGAACCGCGCTCTGGTCCTGGAGATCATCTCGCGCAGTCGCTCGGCAACGCGGGCGGCATCCGATGACTCCATGCCGTCCAGAAGCAGCAAGAATTCGTCGCCACCGTACCGGCATGCGACGTCGGACTGCCGGCAGTTGTTGCGGATCAGCCCGGCGACCGTTCCGAGCACCCGATCGCCGGTTAGATGTCCGAAGCTGTCATTGACGTCCTTGAAGTGATCGATGTCGATCATCAGCAGGGAGACCGGTCGGTCCAACGTTTCGCCGATTCCCGTCTCTGCTGCGAGAAGCGCGAAGTACCCGCGGTTGTGCAGCCCGGTGAGCGGGTCGAGGGAGGCTTGAGCTTCGAGCGCTGTCTGGGCGAGCCTGCGCTCCTCGACCTCGTGCTCGAGTGCCAGGCTGCGGAGGCGGTGGAGCTCGGCATCCTTGCGCGCGCTCTTCATCTGGTGAGAGAGGTGCATGCTCGCCAGCCGCGACCTCGTGTCTTGGCCAGTGCGAGCCTCTTTGAGCTCGTGGAAGTGCTTGAAATGCTCCAGTGCCTCGGCGAAATCGCCCGTCTGCTCGTAGATCTCGGAAAGCAAGCGGTGGCAGGCGTAGACCTCGACCGACAGGCTCAGCCGCTCAGCCATGGCAAGCGCATCACCGATCCTGCGGCGTGCCTCGGGCCACCGCTCGCGCTTGGCGGCGATACGGCCGAGCAGTATCAGGGCCTTGACCTCGTTCGGCCCGCACTCGCACTCGCGAGCCAGCGCGAGCGCCTCATCGCCGAGGCTCTCCGCCTCGTCAAGCCGTCCGGCGCAGAGTCGCACATCGGCCGCGGTTTGGAGTACCGAGACAAGCAGCTGCTCGAGGTTGGCTTCCCGTGCGTACCGAATCGAGGCTTCGATCGAATCCCGCGCCCCACTGAGGTCGTCGGTCGCTATCTGGGCGCGGGCGAGGTGATTCAGCGCGAGCGCCTCACCGAGCTCGTTGCCGAGCTCGCGGTGTATCTCGAGCGCCCTGAGGTGGGTCTCAGTCGCCGCCGCCGGCTCGCCCAGCGCCTGCTGGACTCGCCCGATGGCGTCGAGCAGGTACCCCTGCAACCGCGGGTCGCCGGCCTGCTCGGCGATCTCAAGGCCCTGGAGCAGTTGCTTGAGTCCCTCAGCGTGGTCTCCTTTGCAGAAGTTGCTCCACCCGATGATTGCGTGTGCGTCGGCGAGGATGTGGCACGGCTCGTCATCGCTCAGCAGTTGGATGACCTGCGCGGCCTTGGCCATAGCCTCGGACCAGTTCCCAGAGATGCAACGGTGGTAGGCGAGGTTGGCCAAGGCAGCGGCCAAGCCGCGTTCGTACGGGGCGCCGTCGGCTGTGGGCTTGCTTGCGAGGCGCAGGGCCTCCTCGCTCAAGCTCAGGAGCCGCGCGTGGTCCACGCGCCGACACTCCAAGGCTTGCGCGTTGAGTTCATCGATACGGCGCCAGACAGCCTCGCACGTGGCTTCGTCCCCGCCGGCTTGACTCTCCGCGCGTTCGTCGACTTCGGCCATCTGAAGATCCGTCCCTCCGAAGGCTGCCGGCTCAGCTTGAGGAATCTTAAGCTACAGCTCAACGATACTCCAATGGTGGCCTTATGGCATGAGCGGAAACGGGTATGGAGCGTGAAACCTCGGGCAGATGTGGGGAGATTGCATCCATACGGCTGTCCCGAAGGGGGCGAGTCGGAGGAGACCCTTACACCGACGGAGCGTGGTTCTAATGCCAGAGGGTACGGTCAAGTGGTTCAATGCAGAGAAGGGCTTCGGTTTCATCGAGCCCGCCGAGGGTGGAGAGGACCTGTTCGTCCACTTCAGCGCAATCGAGGGCACTGGGTTCAAGTCGCTCGATGAGGGCGCCCGAGTCCGATTCGACGTGGGCGAGGGCCGCGACGGCAAGAAGCAGGCCATCAACGTCACCCAGTTGTAGAGCACGCGTAACCGGGCATGTGCCCGGAGCCGGAAGGAGGACGGGTGACGGGCGGTACAGTCGGCGTCCTTGCGTGTCCGGTGTGTTCGTCAAGGCTGTCCCCGGTCCCGGACGGCGCTCGGTGCGAGCGCGGACACCAGTTCGACATGGCGCGGCAGGGCTATCTGAACCTGCTGCCGAGCGGCACGAGATCGGCAGCAGGCGACTCTGCCGAGATGGTTGCTGCCCGTGCGCGGTTCCTCGCCGGCGGCCACTTCGACGGAATCGCCGAGGCGGTCGCACGCGCTGCCAGGCAGGCGTGTGCGAATGCCGCCGGCGAGCCATCATCGCCACCGGTGGTCGTTGAGATCGGCGCCGGAACGGCCTTCTACCTCGCGCGCGTGCTCGACGCGCTCCCTGAAGCGATAGGCGTCGCTCTCGACAGCTCGAGGTATGCGGCGAGGCGGGCCGCACGCGCCCACGGCCGCGCGATTGCGGTGGTGGCCGACGCTTGGCAGGCACTCCCGCTCCCAGATTCGAGCGTCGACATGGTGCTCGACATCTTCGCGCCCCGCAACGCCGCGGAGATCGCCCGCGTACTCCGGCCAGTCGGCATGCTGCTCGTCGTGACGCCGACCGACGCCCATCTGCGCGAACTCGTCGGTCCGCTCGGCATGATCTCCGTGGACGGCTCCAAGACCGAGCGGCTCGCGTCAGCGCTCGGACCGCTGTTCGCCGAGGAGGCGTGCGAGCGCATCGAGGCCCAGCTCAGCCTCGGCGCCTCTGACGTCGCCGATCTCGTGGCGATGGGGCCCTCGGCCCGCCACGTCACTTCAGCGTCGCTCGCCGAGCGGATTGCCGCGCTCCCGCAGCCGGTCACGGCTACGCTCTCGGTGGAGCTGCGTACCTTCCGGCCGCGCGTGGAACGCAGCGCGCCCGGCCGTGATGCGCCCGACTCTGATGCGAGTCCGGCGGACTAGAGTCCCAGCCGCGAGAGCGCGTCTCTCGTGAGCGACTGCCGAGCCTTCGGCAGGTCGGCCCACGGGTCAGCAGCAAGCTCTGCAAGCCGTTCGCCGATGTCGCGAACGCAGTACTCCGGGCGCTCGGCTCCCTGCTCGACCTCGTCCCAATGCAGCGGCACCGCGATCGGAGCTCCGGGCCGCGCACGCGGGCTGTACGCGCCGATCGATGTCGCACCGCGCGTGTTGCGCACGTAGTCGATGAAGATCTTGCCGACGCGGTCGGCTTTGCGCATCGAGGTGGTGAAGGCACGCGGCTCGATCGCGACGATGCTCTCCGCGAAGGTGTGGGCGAAGTCGCGCACCTGCTCCCAGCTGTGGCGCCGAAGTACGGGGACGACGACGTGCAACCCTTTGCCGCCGGTCGACTTGAGCCACGACTGGAGGCCGAGCCGGTCGAGCTCGCTGCGGAGCAGCAGTGCCGTGGCAGCAACCTGGCTCCAGGGGTGGCCCTCGTCAGGATCCAGGTCGAACACGATGCGGTCGGGCTTGTCGATGTCATCCGCGCGCGATCCCCACGGGTGGATCTCGAGTACGCCCATCTGCGCGAGTCCCACGAGCCCCGAGACATCGTCGATGCGGGCGTAGGGCGCGGTCGTACCCTCGCCGGGCTCGTAGACATCCACGGTCCCGACGGTCACCGGGAAGTCCTTGATGTGCTTCTGATAGAAGCACTCGCCGGTGTAGCCGGCAGGGCATCGAACAAGCGACAGGGGCCTGTCGGCGACGTGCGGGAGCATCTGCTCGGCTACCGTCTCGTAGTACCGGGCGAGCTCGATCTTCGTGATGCCCGTGTCCGGCCAGAGGACGCGGTCCGGGTTGGACAGCGACACCCCCGCGAACTCGACGCGACCGCTCTTGCCGGCCGTGGCCACCCGTCCGGGTGCGTTCCCGGGCGCCGGTTCGCTGCCCTCCAGCGGCGGCACAGGCAGCGGGGCGGGTTTCTCGGCAGTGACCTCGTCGGGCGTCTTGTCCTCACGAATCCCGACGAACGAGGGGTGGCGCAGCGAGCCCTCACGCGTCCACTCAGCGAACGAGACCTCGACGACGAGCCGTGGCTCTACCCAGTGAATCGCGCGAGCGTCGGCCCCGGTCGGCGGGTCGCTGACGGGCGGGTCGGTGCGTTGCAGCGGCTCGAGGCGGGAGAGGATGTCGGCGAGCAAGGCATCCGAGAAGCCCGTGCCGACGCGGCCTGCCAGCCGGTAGCGGCCGCCTTCTCCCACGGCGAGCACGAGAGCGCCGAAGCCTTTCCGGCTGCCCGAGGGGTCGGTGTAGCCGACCACGACGAACTCCTGTTGCTGAAGGCACTTGGTCTTGACCCAGGAGTGCCCTCGGCCACCGCGGTACGGCGCGTCGCGGCGCTTGGAGACGACGCCTTCAAGGCGCATCTCGCAAGCGTGCTCGAAGAAGGTGTCGCCGCGACCGTCCACATGGTCGCTCAGCCGCAGCCGGTCGTCGTGGCGGGGGAGCAGCGGGGCGAGGAGCTCTTTGCGGCGCTCGAGCGGCACGTCGGTCAGGTCGTAGCCGTCGAGATGCACGAGATCGAAGAGCATGTAGTTCAGGCTGGCCCCGTCACCGCCGAGAACGAAGTTCTGCAGTGCCTGGAAGTCGCTTCTGCCGTTCTTGTCCATCACGACGACCTCGCCGTCGAGTACCGCTTGCTGGGCGGGCAGCGCGGCAACGGCATCCGCCACCGGACGGAACCGCTCAGTCCAGTCCTTGTGGTTGCGGCTGATGAGCTTCACGTCGCCGTGATCCAGGTACGCGAGAATGCGGTAGCCGTCGAACTTGATCTCATGGAACCACCGATCGCCCTCGGGCACGCTCTTCACCAGCGTCGCGAGCTCGACCTCGAAGTCGTCCGGGTCCGGCATCGTCGCCGGCCGCGCTCCCTCGATCTCGCCGAGCGAAAGCGGCGGCGATGCCGCGTCGCTCGGTGGGGGCTGGATGCCGGTGGTTGTGGCGACGTTCTCGGCCAGGTCGGCGCTCGAGTGCCAGACCGCGTCGGTGTCCTCGGCGATCTGCTCCATCGTCCGCCCGGTCGCCACGCTCGTCTGCCACTCTTCGACTGCCGAGAAGGCCTCCTTGGGCCGGACCTCTTCATCGCGTTCCTTGAACAGCAGCCAGCTGTTCTGCTGTGGCTTGCCGCCTTTGCCGTAGCCTTTGGTCTTCACGAGCATCCAGCGGCCGCGAAGCCGTTCGCCGTAGAGGTAGAACTTCAGGTGCCCCTGCTCGAGGTGCTCGCGAGGGTCGCCGTGGTCCGGCTCCCAGGTGCCGCGGTCCCAGAGCATGACGGTGCCACCGCCGTACTCGCCTTTGGGGATGTTGCCCTCGAAGGAGCCGTACTCGATGGGGTGGTCCTCCACGCGCATCGCCAGGCGCTTCTCGGATGGATCGAGTGAGGGGCCCTTCGGTACGGCCCACGAAAGCATCACGCCGTCGAGCTCGATGCGGAAGTCCCAGTGGAGCCGGGAGGCGGCGTGCTTCTGGATCACGTAGGAGAGACCCGATTGTGGCCGCGTCTCGGTCTCACCCCCGGCGGGTTCCGGTGTCGCGGCGAAGTCGCGCTTGCGGCGGTACTCGTCGAGGGGGGTCATGATTTCAGGCCCGTTCCTTCTCGGCGGCCTCCACGCTGCGCTTCAGCAGCTCCATGATGTCGACCACCTCGCCGATGGCAGGTGCGGACTCCTTGCCCGGCATCTCGGTGATGGTGCGTCCGCCCTCCTCGACTTTGCGCTTGATGAGATCGAGAAGGTCGTTGCGGTACGTGTCCGTGTACTGCGCCGGGTCCCAGTCCTCAACGATCGCATCAACGAGCTGTTCGGCGAGCGCGAGTTCCTTGTCGGTCACCCCGATCTCGCCGAGGTCGGCCGAGGGAAGGCCGAGGTCTTCCGGCGCGCGGAGTTCGTCGGCGTAGCGCAGCAGGTCGAGCACGAGCGCGTCGCCGGCCGGGATGAGCGCGGCGAGGTACTGGCGAGTCCGGATCACGACGTGAGCGACGGCGATCCGCTCGTTTCTGCGCAGCACCTCGCGCAGCAGGGCGTAGGGCTTGCGACCCGTAGCATCAGGGACGACGTAGTACGGCTTGTTGAAGTAGGGCGGGTCGATACACGCTCGGCAGACCGCGGCGACGATGTCGATCGTGTGCGTGGCCTTAGGGTTCGCGGCCTCGATCTCTTCGGGCTCAAGGACCACGTAGTTGCCCTTCGCGTACTCGTAGCCTTTGACGATGTCGTCGAAGGGCACCTCCTCGCCGCTCGCCTCAGCGACGCGTTTCTGCCGGACACGCGACATCGTCTTGCTGTCGAGGTTGTGGAAGCTGACCTCGGCGGCGCGGTCCTCCGCCGCGACCAGGCTCACAGGTATCGTCACCAGCCCGAACGATATGACGCCTTTCCACAGTGCGCGCGGCATGCCTTTCACGTGTCCTTTCGATGCGATGGCTTGCCGAGTATTTGCCCATATCGCGCTATCGCTCGGCGTTTGCCTTGATAGCGTCGCACAACCACTGCGCCAGGCCTTCACGCATGTCGTCGTAGGTCTTCTTGAAGCGCGGGTCGGCTATGTACATCTCGCCGAGGCACACGTGCATCTCACGACTCAGCGGGTAGAACCAGCGGTCGATGATGAGCCGGGCCTCCTCGGCGATGTCGGCGGCACGCTCGTCGGTCGGCGCAACACCGGCGTCGAACAGCGCGATCATACGCGCGCCGTGCTCTTCCTGCTCGGCCTTCAGGCGCTCCCAGTCCTGCTTCGTGTAGCGCTTCGTGCGGCGAGCCGACTCCGCATACGCTTCGGTGTCGCCCCAGCGGTCCTTCACTTCGTCCTCGTACTCGGCCGGGTTGAAGTCGCCGAAGACTTCGAACATCTCTTCCTTCGTCAACAGGAACCCTCCTTTCATCGCGGCAATCGTCTTGTCTATCAGGGCAAGCAGCCGCTTGTCGTGCGCAATCTTGGCCGCCACGAGCTCGCGCTGTGCGACGAGCGCATCGAGCGGATCGCTGTCGGTCGCGGCAAGGACCTGGGCAATCTCGTCGAGCGAGAAGTCCAGCTCGCGGTAGAGCAACACCCGCTGCAGCCGCGCGAGGTCCTCGTCGGTATAGAGCCGGTAGCCCGCCTCGCTTCGCCGCGAGGGCGTGAGCAGCCCGATCTCGTCGTAGTGGTGCAGTGTCCGCACGCTCACATGAGCGATCTCGGCCACCTGGCCGACTGTGTACGCCATGTCGCTGCCTCCCTTCGCCGACGAGCCTACTCCCTCACATTACGTCAGGGTCAACACCTGCGCGACAATTTTCGCGCCGTTATGGCGGGAGCGGGTACAAGACTCGTGAAGGAGGTGGCTTCGATGAAGATCCCTGACAGGTTCACCGACGAGATCGACGCTCGCCGAGAAGAGCTGATGGAATGGTCCGAGGACGCCAAGGAGGACCTCGCGAGGCGAGCAGCGGAGATTCGCGAGCAGTTCGCCGAGAACGTCACGAAGGAGACAATGGTTGCCGTCTCGGGCTGGACCATGTTGGGCGCCGGCGTCGTGTGGGGCGTACTCGGCTTCACCCGGTCGCGGCGCAGGTTCGGCGATCTGATCGGCCCAATAGGCCTTATTGCCATGGGTGCCGCGGTGCTCGGCGGTTCCACGATCTGGCAGCGCAGGGCCGCCCACATCAGTGAGGCGGAGATGCGCGTCCGCGAGGAAATGGCATCGCTGGACCCGATTGCTCGGGTCCGCATACTCAAGGACCTCGCTGGCGAGACCGTGCCGTGGTTGAGAAGGTCGGTGCGCGCTGGCTGACCAGCAGTCCGCGCCGGAGGCGGCACACGAAGGCGCGCTCTTCGAGTTGGAGGACGCGCGCGTGCTTCGTGACGGGCGCACGATCCTGGACGTCGACCGCTTCGTCGTGCGCCCGGGTGAGCACCTCGCGATTCTCGGCCCCAACGGTGCGGGCAAGTCCACACTCATCGGTCTGATGACCCGCGAGGTGCTGCCGCTGTGGCGCGAGGCGCCGCCGGTGCGCTTCGCGGGCCAGGACGCCATCGAGCTTGCCGAGTTGAGGCGGCTAATCGGCGTGGTCTCCTCGGCATGGCAGCATGTCGTCGACGTGCACCTGCCGGTGCGCGAGATCGTGCTCGGCGGCCGGTTCGGGGCACTTGGGATCCCTCCGCACCTGCGGGAGGTGGTCACCGCCGCCGATCATGCCGCCGCCGACGCGGCGATCGCTGAGCTCGGGATCGCCGAGCTCGCCGAGCGCGACATGCGCACGCTGTCCACGGGCGAGGCTCGCCGAGCGCTCATAGCCCGAGCACTCGTCCACGACCCGGAGGTCCTCGTTCTCGATGAGCCCTGTGCCGGGCTGGACCCGACCGGCGCATGGCAGGTGCGGGAGACCATGCGCTCCCTCACGCGCGGTGGGCGCACGCTCGTGCTGGTCACGCACCACATCGAAGACATCGTTGCCGGCATCGGTCGTGCCGTCATGCTGTCTGGCGGCCGCATCGTTGCCGACGGCCCGAAGCGCGAAGTACTGACGGCTGAGGCCCTGGGAGCGCTGTTCGGACTCGAGGTCGAGCTTGAGGAGCGTGGCGGAGAGTACCGCCTCTGGTAGAGGCTGCGGAGCTGGGGTGGGTCGCCACAATGCTGGCGACCCACGCGATGACACGGATGGACGGAGGCCGGACACATGCTCACATCGGTGATGGACGCGGTGTCGGGGCTATTCGAAGTGGCAGGCGTGGTCGTCATCGTCGGCGGGTTCGGGCTCGCTCTCGCTCGGGCGATCAGGTTGGCCGGGCTGCGGGACTGGTCGCGCGCATACGAAATCGTGCGGCGCGTGTTCGGCAAGAGCCTGCTGCTCGGACTCGAGGTGCTCCTGGCCGCCGACCTCATCCGGACAATCGCGGTCGAACCCACGCTGGACAACCTCTACGTGCTCGGCCTGTTGGTCGTCATCCGGAGCTTCCTGTCGTGGTCGCTCGATGTCGAGCTCGAAGGCGTGTGGCCCTGGAACAAGCGCGCGATCGACTCCGCCGAGCGGGCATCGGCACGCGCGGAGGGTCCGCAAGCGGAGCGCTCGGCTCAGTCGCCTGCCGAGTAGAGCTGCGCTCAGGCGAGTCCGAGCCGCGTGAGCACCGCGTCACTTCGCAGCTCCCGAAGCGCTGCGCGCGCGACCCAGCGGGCCGCGGCCTCGTGAGGCTCCCCGCCGCGTGCGGGTGTGGCCGACAGGATCTTCTCGGCGGTTGAGATCGCGAGCGCGTGGCACCCGGGGCTTCGCTTTCCGATCTGCCGCAGCGCCCAGTTCACGCCCTTCTTCACGTCGTTGCGCGGGTCGAAGGCACCGCGCTCGACAAGCGCGAGCAGCGGCTCGAAGGCCGCGTCCGGCGCCTGCTTGTCCTTGACCGCCAGCTGCGCCGCGACCACGAACGCGGCGCGCTTAAGGAACGTCTCCTCGCGTGCGGCCCACCTCTCGGGAATCTCCCACGCAAAGGGAACGCGCCGGAGCAGGTTCTGGCAGAGCTGGTCGCACACATCCCACGAGTCGACTGCTGCGAGCCATTGCTCGGCCTGCTCGGCGGTGGTGCGCTCGGGCGCGGCGGTGAGAGCAGCGGCGATGCGCGCCTCGTGTAAGCCGCTGTCCCAGAGCAGGGTCGCAAGCTCTTGGCGCGCATCCAGGTCTCGCGACAGGGTGCGCACAGCCTCGCGGGCGAGCCTTCTGATCTCGGGCATCGACACGCCCAGCGTTCCGACGCTGCTGATGCCGAAACGGGCCATGCCCGCCACATTGTCGGCGTTCGCCTGCGCGCGCAGCTGTTCGAGTATGTCGGCAGCGACGGTGGCCGCGGGGCGCGGACCGGACTCCATCGGCTGCCGGTGCTCGGCGCTCATCAGATCGCGCAGGCGGGCAGCGAGTCGTCGTCGGGAATCTCGCACGTCGGAGTGAGGATGCGACATGCCGTGGCGATCTCCTGTGTCGACCCGATGAGCCCGACGAGGTCGCCCGGCTGAAGGACGGTGCACGACTTGGGATTGGCTATGATCTCGCCCTGCCGCACGATCGCCACGACCGAGGCCCCACACGTGGCGCGGACGTTGGCGTCCGCGATCGTCTTGCCCACGACCTCGCTGACCGCGTCCACCGGGGTCCACTGCACCTCGACGCTGCGGATCGCCGTGATCAGCTGGTCGAGCGCGTACGGGCGCTGACGCTTCGACGAGACTGCCGAGTATGCGTTCTGCCGAACGGCGTCGGTGTACTGCTGGATCCGGCCGGCAGGCTTGCCGAGGTCGAGTAGCGTGTGCCGCATGATCTCCAGGCCGCCCTCGAGTTCCGGCTGAACGACGTGGTGGGCGCCGTGCTCGATCAGCGCCAGGACGCCCGCCTGCGTATTGGCGCTTGCGATGATCGGTAGGTCCGGGGCGATGGCGCGGGCGTGGCCGATGATGAGCTGCGCCGCGGAGTCGTCGACACCGGTCACCACGAGCGCCGAGGCCCGCTCAAGCGCGGCGTGGTCGAGGATCGCGGAGTTGGAGGCGTCGCCGAAGAGTACGGGCACCCCTTCTTCGGCGATCCGCTCGGCGAGCGATAGGTCCGACTCGACCACGAGATAGGGCTCGCCGAGCTCCTCGAGGATGCGTGCCGTGTAACCGCCGGCGAGACCGTATCCGACGATGACGACGTGGCCGGAGAGGCCTCCCGTGTCAGCCTCCGCGATCTCAGTGCTGCGCCTCTCGAAGACGCGACGGAGCAGCGGCTTGGACTCCATCCACCGCTGGATGCCCGGGGTGATCTTGAACACGAGCGGGTTCAGCACGATCGACAGCACGGCAGCGTCGAGGATGAGCGAGTACTGCTCGGCGGTGAGAACGCCAAGCGCCAGACCTGCCGTACCAACGATGAACGAGAACTCACCGATCTGGCTGAGTCCGGCGGCGACTGTGAGCGATATCTGGATCGTGGCCGGCAGCACGAGGCCGAGCAGCACGTTGATGAGCCATTTGCCGATGACGATGAGCGCGGTGAGCGCCAGCACCGCCGGCCACTTTTCGACGAGCACCAGAGGGTTTACGAGCATGCCCACCGAGACGAAGAACAGGATTGAGAAGATGTCTTGGAAGGGCAGCACCTCGGCGGCGACCTGGTGGCCGGGCCCGGACTCGCTGATCACCACTCCGGCGAGGAAGGCCCCGAGCGCGAGCGACACGCCGAAGATCTCGGCGGCGCCGAACGCGGTCCCCAGCGCGAGCGCGACGACCGCGAGGACGAACAGCTCACGCTGCCGCGACTTCGCGATCCGTTCCAGCAGCCAGGGCATGACGCGCGAGCCGAAGAACAGCATCAACGCCACGAACGCCGCAGTCTTGAGAAGCGCTGTCCCGATCCCGGTCACGAGCGCGGTGCCAGTGACGCCGCCCTCGGCGAAGAGCACAGGCAGCAGGACGAGCACGATGACGGTCGCGAGGTCCTCGAGGATCAGCCAGGCCGTCGCGACGCGCCCGCCGGGAGTGTTGAGCAGGCCGGCGTCGGTGAGGGCGCGTAGCAGGACGACCGTCGATGCGATCGAGACTGAGATGCCGAGCACGATGCCCGCCGAGGTGGACCAGCCCCATGAGCGAGCCAGCAGCAGGCCGAGCCCGGTGCCGAACAGCATCTGCAGGATCGCGCCGGGGATTGCGATGCGGCGCATGTCCCAGAGGTCCCGCAGAGAGAAGTGCAGGCCGACGCCGAACATCATGAAGATGACGCCGATCTCGGCGAGCTGGCTCAGGTCAGCCGCGTCGCCGACGAACCCGGAGGTGAACGGCCCTATAGCCACACCGCCGAGCAGGTAGCCTACGATCGCGGGCAGCCCCAGCTTGCGGGCGATGAGTCCGCCTGCGAAGGCGGCGACGAGCGCCATAGTGATGGATGCGAGCAGCAACGTGTCCTGATGCATTCACTGGCTTTCTGCATGGAGGTGTGCACGGGATGTGCCTGAAATGATACCGCAGCTTCAGGCCTGACCCGCGGCCGCGGGAGCTCCGCGGAGCCGTCGCGCTTCTAGCGCCGGCGCCCGCCGCGTCGCGTGACGCGCCCGCCGAAGACGCTGTGGCTCTTCTTCTTCACCGGGCGTCCCTCGAAGGGGATGATGCGCCCTTCTCGGTAGGGGAAGCCCTCGATGTCGAGAACGGGCACCAGCTCGCCGAGCAGGTACTCGATCTCGCGGAACGGCGTCATCTCGTCCGGGCCGAGAAGCGTGAGCGCGTAGCCGCTGGCACCCGCACGGGCCGTGCGGCCGATTCGGTGCACGTAGTCCTCCGGGTTCTCCGGCACGTCGTAGTTCACGACGTGGTCGATGTCGGAGATGTCTATGCCCCTGGCGATGATGTCCGTGGCCACGAGGATGTCGATCTTGCCCTCGCGGAAGTGCTTGAGTGCCTGGTCGCGCTGCTGCTGGGAGCGATCGGCGTGCATGACGGCCACGTTGAACCCGTCGCGCTCCAGGATGGTCTTCACTAGGTCCGCCCGCGATTTCGTCCTGGTGAACACGAGCACGCGGTCGGCGCCGCGTTGGCGGACGAGGGCCGCCAAGAGCTCAGGCTTCTGGGACTGTTCCACCGGCAGGACCGCCTGCTCGACGCGTTCGGCGGTCGTGCCCTTGCGCGCGATCTCGACGTAGGCCGGGTCGTGCAGCATACGGCTGACGATCTGCGTGATGTCCTCGGAAAGCGTTGCCGAGAAGAGCAGGTTCTGGCGCTCGGCAGGCAGGAATCCCAGGATCTTGCGCACGCTCGGCCAGAAGCCCATGTCGAGCATCCGGTCGGCTTCGTCGAGCACCAGGATCTGGACGCTTGTGAGGTCCACGTCGCCGCGTTCCGTCAGGTCGATCAGGCGGCCTGGGGTGGCGACGAGCACCTCGATGCCGGCTTTGACGCGCCCGACCTGCGGGCCGTACTTGACGCCGCCAACCACGGCGGCCACTCGCTGGCCGGTGTGCTTGCCCACGGTCGAGGCGACGCGCTCGATCTGCGCGGCGAGTTCTCGGGTAGGGGTGACCACGAGCACGAGCGGCGCGCCTTGGCCACGCCCTGCGCGCTGCATGGCGGGAAGCGTGAAGGCCGCGGTCTTGCCGGTCCCCGTCTGTGCGGCTGCCACGACGTCGCGGCCCTCGAGGACAAGCGGAATCGTCTGTGCCTGCACGGGGGTCGGTTCTTTGTAGCCAAGGGCCGCGATCGCGGCGAGTGTCTGCTCTGAAAGACCTAACTCATCAAATCTCATACGTGCAGTATACGGGGAAGCGCGCGGGCGTGTTTGCGCCGAGCCTGCCGAGCGGCCGTCGGAGCCTACGGCGTCGCCTGAACCGGACTCCTGTCGCCGCGTGCGATAGAGTGATGTCATGAGCATCACAGACGTCCTCTGGTGGTTGATCTACCTCAACTCGCTCATCGTCGTGGTCGTTCTCATCTACGAGGAGCGCGACCCCTCTGTGACGCTCACTTGGGCGCTCGCGCTGATTCTGATGCCGGGAATCGGGCTCGCGTTCTACTTCCTGTTCGGCCGGGACTGGCGCCGAATCGCCACGCGTGACCGGGTACTTGCCGAGGCGACACGGCTCGGCAACGAGCGCCTCGAGCCCGTCTACGAGCGCTGGTGGAGCCAGGCTGCGGGGGAGCTGACGTCCCGCCCCCCTTTCCTGCGCCGCATCTCGACCGCCATTTCGGCCCAGAACGCCACCCGACCTTTGCCCTGCACCGACCTGCAGATATTCTTCGAGGGAGAGCAGAAGTTCGATCAGCTCTTCGCAGACATCGAGAATGCGGCAAGCTCGGTACACCTGCAGTACTTCATCTGGGAGGACGACTGCCTGACGGAGCGCCTGTGCGAGGCTCTCGAGCGAAAAGTCGCCGAGGGAGTCGAGGTCCGCGTCCTTTACGACTGGCTCGGCTCGATCCTCTACTCGAAGAAGCAGCTGAAGTCGCTCATCGAAGCTGGCGGCCAGGTGCACGCCGACGTGACCAGCGTCGCTCGGCTAAACTACCGCAACCACTCCAAGATCGCCGTCATTGACGGGCGGATCGCCTACACCGGCGGCATGAACGTCGGGCAGGAGTACACCGACGGCGGGCCGCGCTTCGATTCCTGGCGCGATACGCATGTGCGGTTCTCCGGGCCGCTCGTCGCCGACCTTCAGCGGCTCTTCTGCCAGCGCTGGTACCGGATCACGCGGGAGTCGCTCTTCGGCGACACGTACTTCCCCGAACTCGGTATCGAGGACACTACCGAGAAAGACATCGTCTGGGCGCAGGTAGCCTACTCGGGCGCCGAGACGCACTGGGCCGCTCTGCGCAACGCATTTGCGATGGCGATTCTGGCCGCGGAGCACGATGTCCGCATCCAGTCTCCGTACTTCATCCCCGATATGGTCATCCAGTCGGCTCTCGTGAGCCAGTCATTGGCCGGGGTGTGCGTCTGGTTCATGATGACGGGCATCCCCGACAAACGGATCGCGTGGGACGCCGCGTTCTCCTACATCGACGACCTCGTGGACGCAGGCGGGCGGATGTTCCACTACGAGGCGGGGTTCTTCCACCCCAAAGCCATAACCGTTGACGGCGAGCTGGCGATCATCGGAACCGCGAACTTCGACAACCGGAGCCTGCTCCTGCACGACGAGCTGTCGATCTTCTTCTACTCGCGCAAGGTCGCCGAGCAACAGAACGAGATATTCGAGGCCGATCTCGAGTCCTCCCGAGAGATCGTGAGAGCGACCTACCGCAGCTTCAGTCCATTGCGCCGGTTCCGTAACGCTGTATCGCGCCTGGCGTCCAAGCTGCTATAAACCAGAGCCATGGACTTCTTGCAGTTCTTCATCGATCTCTTCCTGAACCTCGACGTCGTGCTCCGCGACTGGGTCGCGATCTACGGCCCGTGGATCTACGCGATGCTGTTCCTGATCATCTTCATGGAGACAGGCATCGTGATCACGCCGTTCCTGCCGGGCGACTCGCTACTGTTCACCGCCGGCGCGCTGGCGGCCGTGAGCTCCGGCGGGCTCGACATCTGGGTTCTTCTGGCGGTGCTGCTGTCCGCCGCGGTCCTCGGCGACATGGCCAATTACACCATCGGCCGAAGGTGGGGGCGCGCGATACTGGACTCGGGCAAGTTCTCGCGGATCATCAAGCCCGAGCACATCGAGCAGACCGAAGCGTTCTTCGCGCGCCACGGAGGCAAGACGATCTCAATCGCCCGCTTCTTCCCGTTCATCCGTACCTTTGCACCGTTCATCGCCGGTATCTGCCACATGGAGCGCTGGCGGTTCACGCTCTTCAATGTCGTGGGCGGTACCGCCTGGGTCCTGCTCTTCGTGGGCGCGGGCTACTTCTTCGGCAACATCCCCGTCGTCGCGAGGAACCTCGAGTTCCTCATCATCGGCATCGTGTTGGTCAGCGTCCTGCCGAGCGCCTTCCACGCCATCCGGACGCGCCTCAAGTCTAGGCAGTCAGAGAGCCAGTCCTAGCCAGTCGCTCGGCCTAGTACCGGAACACCGCGGCCACGACCTGCACCGGTGAGTCGTCCCCACCGCCGAGCGCGTGGATGTTGCCGTCGTGCAGCAGGGTCTCGGCGGCCGCGAGGTCGACGAGGTCCCAGCCGCAATCCTCGAACTCTTCGCAGTCCTCGACCGACTCGCGCTGCACCTCAGGGGGATCCGAGCGGACGCCGCTGACCGTTAGTGATGCCCGATCGAGCATGCCCCACGGGCCGACGCGGTTGCTGACGAAGAGCGTCTTGACCCGTCCGGCGGCCGCGGCCGCAACGACCTCAGCGATGTCCCGGCTCGCGAGACCGGTACCGTCCCGCTCGGCAAGCTCGGCGAGGTCGGCTTCGAGCGCAGCTCCGAAGACAGGCGCGAGTGCTTCGCGCGCGACCTCGGCGATCTGCGCGGCGGAGAGATGCTCGCTCGCCCCGCTGACCTGCTCGGGGGCTAGGTGCTGGTAGGAGTTGACCTCGCGGTACGCCGCAAGCAGCCGTTCGGTCCCAAACAAGAGCAGGGGAGCGTTCTTCTCGGCGAGCAGGCCTGAGACCGCGCGTTCGATGATTCGAGCGAAGCGCTCGGTCTGCTCGGTCTCGACGTCCTTTTCCCCGCCGAAACCGGCGTAGTTGGAGCCCGCGTGCTGCGTGCCTCGGCTTGACGGGCGCCCTGGCATGAACGAGTGGGTCGTCAGCGCCCGAGAGGACTCGTCGTACTTCAACGCCTCATCGATGCTGGTCGGGGTCTCGCCCAGATCCAGCTCGCGGATCGAGCCGGGACCACCCTCGAAGAGCCGTGTCGAGGCCTTGTCGAGCGCGAGCGCGTAGTAGTCCTGCGGGGTCTTTAGCGCGGGGAGCAGCGGGCGGATGTAGAAGCGGTCCCCCACGACGACGTGCTCGGGAACATCCGTGCCGAGGCGAAGCGCCTGAACGCCCGATTCCATCCCGACGTAGATGGCGAGGCCGGCGGACGTCTCACGCCAGAAGGTGTCGTCGTCGACGAGCGCCCTCACTGGCGCGCAGATCTCTTCGGCTTCAGCGCGTCGCATCCCTTGCGCTTCGAGGTCTTCACATGCCGAACGGACCAGGTTCTTGAGGCGGATGCGGCCTTCGGCAGTCTCGCGAGGCAAGGGGCTGGTCGGCAAGAAGATCGAGATCGAGGGCCAGCCACGGTGATCGGCGAGCCGTGTGACGACGTCGGTGGCGAGTACGTCCATGTCACTCTCCTCTTGTTCAGCCGCTGCCACGGCGTGTCTTGCGGGCCGGGCGCGGAATGGACACACAAGACTTGTTCCCCACAACCGCGCTATACTTTCCCTTCGCCCGCGAGCGCCTCGGGCGGGCTCGAGCGGCGTCATGTCGTGAACCTGGTCAGATCCGGAAGGAAGCAGCCATAAGCGGCCTCTGACGAGCGCTCGGGTCCGCCGGGGGCGCTCGTTGCGCTCCGGGCGCCTGCGACCGCAGCTGTGTCGTGGCGGCGGTATACTCTCGGCAGGCTTTTCTCACAGGTGACGGAAGGGTCGCTGGACACGCATGGCGCACACGTCGTTCTACCGCAAGTACCGGCCTGCCACCTTCGACGACGTGGTCGGGCAGCAGCACATCGAGCGCACGCTGCGCAACGCCGTCGCCGAGGGGAGTGTCGCGCACGCCTACCTGTTCTCCGGGCCGCGCGGTACCGGCAAGACGACGACCGCGCGCCTGCTCGCCAAGGCGCTGCTGTGCGAGCGCGGGCCCACGGGTGAGCCGGATGCCACTTGCGAGCAGTGCATCGAGATCGCCGAGGGGCGCCACCCGGACGTCTACGAGCTCGACGCGGCCTCTCGCACGGGCGTCGACAACGTCCGCGAGGAAATCATCGGCCGGGTCAACATCGCTGCCGCGCGCGGGCGCTATAAGGTCTACATCATCGACGAGGTCCACATGCTCTCGGCGGCCGCGTTCAACGCGCTGCTGAAGACGCTTGAGGAGCCGCCGGCGCACGTGGTGTTCGTAATGTGCACTACGCACCCGAACAAGGTCCCTGAGACGATCCAGTCGCGCTGCCAGCGCTTCGACTTCCACCGCCTGTCCGTCGAGGACATCGCCGACCGGCTGCGCTACATCGCCGAGGCCGAAGGGCTGCGTGTCGACCGCAGCGCCTTCACCCTCATCGCGCGTCATGCCGAGGGCGGGATGCGCGA
>CAZBLH010000011.1:0-13290 GCA_964492775.1 uncultured Eubacteriales bacterium
CATCGATGCAGCATCCCCCAAAGACATCGGGGTGATCGTCCGGACGGTCGCCCAGGGGGCTTCCGAGCGCGATCTCGTCAGCGATCTCGAGTTCCTGCTGAGGTTGTGGCGCCGTGTCGAGCACATGACCACCGAGGCGCTCGCCCCGGAGATCATCTACACCGAGATGGACCTTCCTCTGAGGTTCGTCAGGGACGTGTTCTCGGAGGACTTCAAGCGGCTTGTCATCGACGACAAGCCGACGTACGAGAAGGTCACGTCCTTCCTCAAGAAGACCTCGCCCGAGATGGTCAAGCGGCTGCATCTGTACAAGGACAAGATGCCGCTCTTCGAGGTGCGCGACCTGCACGGAACGATCGACTCGGCGTTGGCCCGCACCGTCAAGCTTCCCAGTGGTGGGCATCTGACGATCGACAAGACCGAGGCGCTGACCGCGATTGACGTCAACACCGGCAAGTTCGTCGGAAGGCGCAATCTCGAGGACACGATCCTACGGACCAACCTCGAAGCGGCCGATGAGATCGCTCGGCAGATCCGGCTGCGCGATATCGGCGGGATCATCATCGTCGACTTCATCGACATGGAAGAAGCGGTGAGCAAGAAGGCGCTGCAGGTTCGGCTGGCGAGTGCTCTGGCGCGCGACCGCACCAAGACGCGCATGAGCGAGATCTCACGCCTCGGGCTCGTGGAGATCACCCGCAAGAACGTCACCGAGGGGCTGTACGGGATCCTCACTGAGCCGTGTGCCTGCTGCGGGGGCGAGGGCAGGGTGATCTCCCAGCAGACGCGCAGAATCGCGGTCGAGCGTCGGATGCGGGAGATTCTCCGCACTGGTAAGGGCGACGCGTACCTGTTTGGGATCAACCCCGAGACCTACAAGCTGGTGATGGAGCCAGGCCGCAACGTCGTCGCGTCACTGCGAGCGGAGACCGGTCGTCAGGTCACGGTGGTTGCCGAGGAGGGCGCTGCGCCCACGGAGGTTCGAGTGCTCATCGAGGGCCGCAGCGGCTTCTTCGGCAGGCGCACGGTCGGCAGATAGCTGCGCTTACGCGCTGAGGCGGCATAGACACACCCGGTGCCGTGGCAAAGTCGGTCGCGCGTTGACGCTCGGCATTGGGGCTGTTAGAGTATCTCTTCGCGCAATCTAGCGATTCGAAAGGTCTGTGGATGTACGCAGTCGTTGCAACCGGCGGGAAGCAGGTCAAGGTCGCCTCTGGCGATGTCGTCGCGGTGGAGAAGCTCGCGGCCGATGTCGGAGAGACCGTCTCCTTTGACGTAATCTTCCTCGCTGATGACAAAGGTGAGATCACTGTCGACCCCAAGGCGCTTGACAGCGCGGTCGTCACCGGCGAGGTGCTCGAGCACTTCAAGGGTGAGAAGGCCGTGATCTTCAAGTTCAAGAAGCGCAAGGGATACAAGCGGCTCAAGGGCCACCGCCAGGATCTTACGCGGGTACGCATCACCGATGTGGCCGCCGCTCCCAAGAAGAAGGCGGCTAGCAAGAAGAAGGCCGAAGCGCCTGTCGAAGAGCCGGCTGCAGCGTCCGTTGAGACGGCTGAAGCCGCCGAGTAAAGCAGAGGTTTAGAAATGGCACATAAGAAGGGCCTCGGCTCCACAAAGAACGGGCGTGACTCCAAGGCGAAGCGCCTCGGCGTCAAGCGATTTGCAGGCGAGACCGTCGACTCGGGCACGATCATCGTGCGCCAGCGCGGTACCCACTTCCACCCTGGCGACAACGTCGGTCGCGGTGGGGACGACACGCTGTTCGCGCTGTGCCCCGGCACAGTCGAGTTCACGCGCGGGCTCAAGCGCAAAGTGCACGTCCGACCGCTTGAGGCCTAAGGGCCTTTCGAGCGCGAGTGACTTGAACGAGCCCCCTGCTGGTAGCCCGGCGGGGGGCTTGTCGTTTATCCGGCGGTGAGCCCGACAAGGCAAGGAGTCAGGGCGAAGGAGGTGGCAGATCGTGTTCATCGATGAGGTCAAGATCAACGTCAAGGCGGGCAATGGCGGTGCCGGTTGCATGTCGTTTCGCCGAGAGGCCCACGTGCCCAAAGGCGGGCCGGACGGCGGCGACGGCGGGCGTGGCGGTAGCGTGATTCTCGAGGCGGACGCCTCGCTCTCCTCGCTCATCGACTACCGCTTTAAGCGCCACTTCAAGGCGGGACGAGGCGTGCACGGCAAGGGCGCGCAGCGCCACGGTGCCTCCGGCGCCGACCTCGTGCTCAAGGTGCCAGTCGGCACCATCGTCCGCGACTCGGAGTCTGGGGAGCTGCTCGGCGATCTGGCCGCCAGTGGTCAGCGTCTGCTCGTCGCCGAGGGCGGTCGCGGCGGTCGCGGCAACATCCACTTCGTCACGCCGACGCGCCGCGCGCCCTCCTTCGCTGAGCTCGGCGAACCCGCCGAGGAGCGCTGGATCGACCTGGAGCTGAAGCTGCTGGCCGATGTGGCGCTGGTCGGCATGCCGAGCGTCGGCAAGTCCTCGCTCATCGCGCGGATCTCGGCGGCTCGACCCAAGATCGCCGACTACCCGTTCACGACGCTTGTGCCCAATCTCGGCGTCGCGCGCGCCGGGGAGCGCAGCTTCGTCGTCGCCGATGTTCCAGGACTCATCGAGGGCGCGAGCGAGGGCAAGGGCCTCGGCCACGCGTTCCTGCGCCACATCGAGCGCAGTGCGCTTATCGTGCACGTCGTGGACCTGACAGGAAGTTATGAATCGCGTGATGTCATCTCCGACTACGAGATCATCGAGCGCGAGCTTGCTCTGCACGCCACCGAGCTTGCCGAGCGCCCACGCATCGTCGTGGGCAACAAGGCCGACGTCGTCGGCGTCGAGGACGCGGACGCCCGCCTTGCCGCGCGCGCCTCGGCCGAAGGACTCGCGTACTTTGCGGTCTCCGCAGTGACCGGCGAGGGGATCGACGCATTCGTCCGGCATACCGCCGAGCGCGTACACGAACTGCGTGCGGCCGCCGAGAAGGCCATGCCCGTCTGCGAGAAGGTATGGGTGCACGAAGGCCGGGCCGCCAACCGCGACTTCACCGTGCGTAACCTCGGCGGTGGCGTGTTCGCCGTTGAGGGACGCGCCGTCGAGCGCATGGTCATCATGACGGAGTGGGAGAACGAAGAAGCGCTCGCATTCCTGCAGAAGCGGCTCGTGAAGGCCGGTGTGGAGTCGGCGCTCATCGACGCGGGTGCGCGTGATGGCGACGAGATCCGGATCGCAGGACGCGCCTTCGAGTTCGACGTCGGCCTACAGAGCGACCCCGAGGTCGCCTACATCGAGGATGAGCCTGATGCGGCCCTTGAGGCAGAGGGCGAGCCCGAGGGAGGCTGTGACACGGCCTCGGACTGGCAGGAGGAGGACGCGTGAGCGGACGCCGCATCGTCGTGAAGGTCGGGTCGTCAACCCTGTCGGCGCCCGACGGTTCCGTAGACCTCGCCTTCGTCGAGTCGCTCGTGGATCAGCTGGCGTCCCTGCACGCACAGGGCGACCTGCCGGTGCTCGTGTCGAGTGGCTCGATCTCAGCAGGGGTTTCTCGGCTCGGTATGGCTGAGCGACCATCCGACATGCCGACGCTACAGGCCGCGGCGTCAGTAGGCCAGGTGGCGTTGATCGAGATGTACGCCGCGCTCTTCGCGAGCCACGGCCTCACTGTGGGGCAGGTGCTGCTCACTCGGCACGACACGGGGAACCGACAGGCGTTCCTGCACGCGCGTGACACCTTCGAGCGGCTACTGGAGCTCGGCGCGGTGCCCATCGTCAACGAGAACGACACCGTAGCGGTCGACGAGATCCGTTTCGGCGACAACGATACCCTTGCCGCGCTTGTGGCCACGATGGTGCGTGCCGACCTGATGGTGGTGCTCTCCGACATCGAGGGACTCTATGACGCGGATCCTCGTATCGCCGAGGACGCGACGCTCCTCGAGCAGGTAGACGAGGTGACCGAGGAGATGATCTCGGCGGCCGGAGGCGCAGGTAGCGCCGCCGGCAGTGGGGGGATGGCCACCAAGATCGAGGCCGCGCGAGTGCTCAGGAAGGCCGGCATCCCGATGGTGCTCTGCGAGGGTCACAAGCCGTGCGTGGTGCTGAGCGCCGCCGAGGGGCAGGACGTGGGCACGTTCTTCTCGGCGAGCGGGGCAAGCCGCGGCGCGCTGAAGTCGTGGATCGCGCTCGGCCGAAAGGCGGCGGGGCGGATCACGATTGACGATGGGGCAAAGACGGCCATCATCGAGCGGAAGACGTCGCTTCTGCCGGCGGGTGTGGCAGCCGTCGACGGCGAGTTCGCTGCGGGTGATGCGGTAGTATTGGTGGACGCGACAGGGATGGTCGTGGCGCGTGGTCTCGCCGACCTGTCGAGCGCAGACATCGGACGCGTCAAGAGGATGAAGAGCGCCGAGATTGCTTCGGCGTTTCCGCATCTTGCCGGCAAGGTGGTTGTACACCGCGACCGGATGGCGACTCTGTAGGAGCGGCGTGCGCCCCGCACAGGGCGCCGAGAACGAAGGAGCCGAGCGATGTCATACGTTGAGGACCTCGCGAAGCGTGCCCGAGCGGCCGCGAGTCAGCTGGCGATGCGCTCATCCGCCGAGAAGGACGCCGCGCTCATGGCAATGTCTGAGGCGCTCCTGACCCGCGAGGACGAGATCCTCTCGGCGAACGCTGCCGACATGGAGTCGGCGCGCGCCAAGGGCACCGGCGCAGGGCTGCTCGACCGGCTGCTGCTCACGCCCGAGCGGCTGCGTGGCATGGCCGAGGCGCTTGTGGACGTCTCCAAGCTCTCGGACCCGGTAGGCGAGGTCGTCGGAGGCCACACCATGCCCAACGGCATCGAGCTCCGGCAGGTCCGCGTGCCGCTGGGCGTTGTCGGGATGATCTACGAGGCTCGCCCGAACGTGACCGCTGATGCCGCCGGGCTCTGCATCAAGACCGGCAACGCGATTATCCTGCGCGGCGGCTCCCTTGCGCATGTCAGCAACCTCACTCTAACGCGCGTGCTGGCTGAGGCGGCGACGGCCGTCGGGATGCCGGAGGGCGCGATTCAGGCGATCGAGACAATCGATCACGCCGACGTTGAGGAGCTGATGAGCCTTCACGGGCTCATCGACGTCCTGATCCCACGCGGCGGCGCCGGGCTGATCTCGAGTGTCGTGCGCAACGCGAAGGTCCCGGTCATCGAGACGGGCACAGGCAACTGCCACGTCTATGTGCACGAGGCAGCCGACCTTGAGATGGCCAAGTCGATCGTCGTCAACGCCAAGACGCAGCGGCCGAGCGTGTGCAACGCAGCGGAGTCGCTGCTCGTTGATGAGGCCATCTACCGAGATGCGCTGCCGCCGATCCTGGCGGCGCTCGAGGCCGCCGGGGTGGGGCTGTTCGCCGATGAGAAGACGTGCGCTCTTGGTGCCGCTACTCACATCCAGCCTGCGACCGAGGAGGACTGGGGCACCGAGTACCACGACCTCAGAATGAGCGTGAAGGTTGTGAGTGGGCTCGACGAGGCCATCGATCACATCAACTGCTACGGAACCAAGCACTCCGAGGCGATCGTCACAGGTGACTACGAGGCGGCTCGCCGCTTCCTGAACGAGGTCGACGCCGCTGCGGTGTATGTGAACGCCTCGACGCGCTTCACTGACGGCGGGGTGTTCGGGCTGGGTGCAGAGATCGGTATCTCGACGCAGAAGCTGCACGCGCGCGGCCCGATGGGCCTGACCGCGCTCACCTCTTCGAAGTTCCAGCTCATGGGCGACGGGCAGATCCGCACGTGAGAAGCGGTAGGCAGATTGGCATCATGGGCGGGACGTTCGACCCGATCCACTTCGGCCACCTCGTGACGGCCGAAGAGGCCTTGGTGCAGTTCAACCTCGACAAGGTCGTGTTCATGCCGACGGGTGCACCCGCGGCCAAGACCAACCGGCGGGTCACCTCGGCCGAGCACCGCTACCTGATGACGGTGCTTGCGACTGCGGCCAACCCGGACTTCGACGTCAGCAGGCTCGAGGTCGACCGCCCGGGCATCACCTACACAGTCGACACCCTGCGCGCTCTGCGGGACGCGTACGGTCCGGCGGCGGAACTCTACTTCATCACCGGAGCGGACGCCGTGTGGGAGATCGTCTCCTGGAAGGACGCGGATGAGGTTGCGGATCTAGCCACTTTCATCGCCGCCACTCGGCCAGGCTACGACCTCCAAGCCGCGCGTGAGGCGCATCTGGAAGCCGAGACGCGCTTCCGCATCGAGTACCTCGAGGTTCCCGCGCTGGCGATCTCCTCGACCGACCTGCGCAAGCGCGTGGCCGAGCGCCGCTCGATCCGCTACCTGACGCCGGAGTCTGTGGCGACTTACATCGCCAAGCACGGCCTGTACCGGGCGGCGTCGTGACGGGCTCGCTCTACGAGACCGCCGAGAAGTTGATTGCCGAGCGACTCGGCGATCGCGCGCTCGAGCACTGCCGGGCCGTGGCCGAGACCGCCGTGCTTCTGGCCGGCATCTATGCCGTGGACGAGGGTGACGCGCGCCTCGCCGGGCTGCTTCATGATTGGGACCGCGAGCTTGATGCTGACGAGTTGGTCGAGCGCGCTCAGGAGCTGGGCCTCGCAGTCGATACGGCCTGTGAGCGCGAGCCGCTGCTTCTACACGCGAGGACGGCGGTGGCAGCGCTGCGAGAGGTTCTGCCGGGTCTCTCGGCGGATGTCTTGCAGGCCATCGAGCGCCACACGGTGGGCGGAGTGGACATGAGCCCGCTCGATATGGTGCTCTACGTTGCGGATACGATCGCACCTGGCCGGCGTTTCGATGGGGTAGACGATCTGCGCGAGGCAGCGGGCAACGTCGGACTGTGCGAGCTGTTCGCGCTGTGTTACGCGCAGTCGGTAGGCCATCTCGTTCGTACGCGCCGTTTCATCCATCCTGATACGGTGGCTGTCTGGAACCGGTACGTTGCAAGGGCTGGCAATGAGTAACTCACACAAAGACTCGGCAGCGGCACAGGACTTGGGAAGCTCGAGGACGAGGCTGGTGCGCGGCGCGAGTTCGGCCAAGCGCGTGTTCGGCGCCTTGCTCAAGGCGCTTGCGGTGCTCGGCGTCGTAGCACTGGGGCTGCTCGTCGCCGCAAACCTCATCAACACGACGGTGCGCTGGAACGCGCAGCGTGTTGCCGCGAAGGGTTCGACCGAGGAGGACGCCGCGAAGCTCGCGGAGCGCGAGAACGTGATTATCGTAGGCGCCGACGAGGGCGTGGCCGTCGGGTTTCTGGCGCTGCGCCTGAACGCGGAGAGCGAGCAGGTCTACGGCATCGCGATTCCCGAGGGCGCGTTCCTCGACGTCCCCGGACGAGGCTTCGAGCGCATCGGCGATGCTTACAGCTCCGGAGCCGACTCCGTCGTCTCGGCGATCTCGAACTACCTCACGGTGCCGTTCAACGACTACATTGTGGTGCCGACCGAGGTCTACCGTCAGGCGCTTACAAACCAGAGCGTGACAGGGCTTCCTGAAGCCGCCACGGGCTCGAGCCTGACCGCGCGTGAGCTGCGCGCTCTGTCTGCGCGCTTCGAGCAGATCGAGTCGGACAACATCGCGCTCGTGCCGCTGCCCACCAAGCCGATCACACTGGGCGACCGCACCTACCTCGAGCCCCAGAAGGAGGAGGTCGCCGACCTGCTCAAGACCTGGTGGGGTGTTGACCCTGCGGATGCCGAGCAGGCGACCCGTGTGGTCGTGTACAACGGAGCAGGCACGCCCGGTGTCGCGGGCGCTGCCGCCCAAGCGCTCATCCGAGCCGGCGTGCGCGTCGTTGACACGCAGAACGCCGACAGCTTCGACTACGCTACGACGCAGATCACCGTGCGCAGGGGTGACGTTGCCCGCGGCGAGGAGGTTCGGCGCGTGCTCGGCGTGGGGGAGATACGCAACGAGCCGTCCACCCAAGACGTGACCGACGTCGTCATCATCATCGGTAAGGACTACGTACCACCATCAGACTCCGAAGAGGAGGGCAACTGAGTGCCTGCATCCAGTGAGCTGGCTATCATCGCCGCGCGAGCGGCAAGTGACAAGAAGGCTGCCGACCCGATCGCCATCGAGGTCAGCGACCTGCTGATCGTGACCGACTACTTCCTGATCGTGACTGGCGGGACCGACATCCAGGTCAAGGCTATCGCCGAGGAGATCGAGGACCGTCTGCGCGAGGAGGCAGGGGTCAAGCCCATCGGCCGAGAAGGACTTCCCGAGGCTCGCTGGGTCCTGCTCGACTTCGGCGACTTGGTGGTCCACGTGTTCCAGCCCGAAGAGCGTGAGTTCTACCGGCTCGAGAAGCTCTGGGGCGATGCGCCGAGACTCAAGCTGCCGGAGGACGTGACGGGCGGCGCGCCTGCAGAAGGCTCGGCGGACTCGTAGTCGTGAGAGGGGCGATACGCCGCTACTGGATCCAGCTTGCTCTCATCGCGGTTGCCGCGCTGTGGGGCTCGACGTTCATCGTGGTCAAAGGCGCGGTCGCCGAGTATCCGCTGTATTCATTTCTCGCCCTGCGCTTTGGAATCGCTGTCGTCGCGTTTGTCGCGATCTTCCCCCGAGTGCTCACTCGGCTGAGCTGGAGGGCTGTGGGCGCCGGAGTCTTCGCGGGGTCGTGGCTGTGCGCCGGCTACATCTTCCAGACGTGGGGTCTCCAGGACACAACGGCCTCGAAGGCGGCGTTCATCACCGGGATGTTCGTCGTGATCACGCCGCTGCTTCAGGCGCTGCTTCTGCGGTACCTGCCGAGCGCGGCGAGCTGGTTCGGCGCGGTATTGGCCGTGGTTGGCCTATGGTTGCTCTCCGGGGGGTCGGCCGGCAGCTGGACAGTCGGGGATACGAGGACTCTGCTTTGTGCGGCGGCGTACTCGGTACACATGATCGTGTTGGGCAGCATCGGCAAGCGCTATGACGTGCTGACCCTCACGCTCGTGCAGCTTGCCACGATCGCGCTGGTGTGTGGTGCGTTCGCGCTCGTATTGGAGCCCCTCACGCCTCCTGTGGGAACCTCGCTCTGGATCGCCCTGCTCGTCACGGGTGTGTTGTGTTCGGCGGTGGCATTCGCGGTCCAGACCTACGCGCAGCAACACATCCCGCCCGCCCGTACGGCACTGATTCTAATCTCAGAGCCGGCGTTCGGCGGGTTGTTCGGCTGGATTGCGGGAGAAGCGCTCGGCGTGCGGGGTGTCATCGGCGCACTGCTTATCCTGGGAGGGATGATAGCTGCCGAGGTGGTCGGTGCACGCGCGACGCCCGAGCAGCATGTCGTGCTGGAGGCTGGGATCGAAGGGCCGCCGGTTCCGCTTGTTGAGGCGGAGACCAGCTAGGCCCGACGAATTGTTCTTGACCGCGGTATCGCCGCTGGTATACTACCGCTTGCCGCTTTTTTCGGCGCCCAGATGTGGGGCCATAGCTCAGCTGGGAGAGCGCATGGCTGGCAGCCATGAGGTCAGGGGTTCGATCCCCCTTGGCTCCACCAACAGAATCGCAGGTGAGGTCGGGTCTTGCACCCGGCCTCACTTCTCTTTGTCCCACGGTGCATGCATGAATCAGCCGCTAGATTCCCGGCGACGATCCTTACGCGCCAGAACCGCCCACGGAGTCTGCTGTATTCTGAGTACGCCACCAGACTCCGCACTCCGCCTGGTTCGAAGACACGGCGTTCGCCGTGCCGGGCGGTGGGCGTATCGTGTGTCCACGGCTCAGTCTGGGTCTGGCGACGCCGAAGAAGACCGTTCCTGAGGGGAATAATGCCTGCGATCATCGAAGCTTGGCGCGCCGGAGTTCTTCGGCGCGACTCCATCACGCGCAACATCTCGGCAGGCATCGTGGTCGGGGTAGTGGCGCTACCACTCGCGATGGCGTTCGCCATCGCTTCGGGAGCCAAGCCGGAGCAGGGCCTCTACACCGCGCTGATCGCAGGCTTGCTCGTCACGCTGTTCGGCGGTACGCGGGTGCAGATCGCGGGTCCCACGGGGGCATTCGCAGTGCTGCTCTTCGGCGTGACCGCCAAGCATGGGCTCGCTGGACTGCAGGTAGTCACGCTTCTGGCCGGAGCTCTGCTGGTGCTGCTTGGGCTGTTCAAGCTGGGCGGAGTGATCCGCTTCATCCCCGAGTCGGTGATACTGGGATTCACGGCCGGTATCGCCATCGTGATCTTTGTCGGGCAGTGGGAGAACTTCTTCGGACTGCCGAAGGTCTCAGGAGCGACGCTCTTCGAGAAGCTACCCGACCTGCTTGCCGCGCTTCCGCATCTACAGCCGGCAACGACGGCGCTGGGTCTCGCAAGCCTCGCCATCGTGGCGCTGTGGCCAAAGGTCCCGTATCTGGGCAAGATCCCGAGTCCGATGGTCGCGCTCGCTGCCGGGACCATTGTCGTCGCAGTGTTCCGTCCGGCGGACATCGCCACGATCGGTTCCGCATTTGGCGGTCTCCCGCGGGGGCTGCCGCCGCTGACGTTGCCGAGCGTCACGCTTGCGTCCCTGCCCGACCTGTTTCAGCCGGCGGTGTCAGTTGCATTGCTCGGCGCGATTGAGTCACTTCTCTCGGCGACCGTCGCTGATGGCATGCTCGGCACGAAGCATGACCCCAACCAGGAGCTGATAGGGCAGGGCCTTGCGAACCTGGGCGTCGGGCTGTTCGGCGGGTTCGCTGCGACGGGGGCTGTGGCGCGGACGGCCACCAACGTCCGCCACGGCGGTGACAATCCCATCGCCGGAGTGGCGCACGCGGCGACCATCTTGCTCGTGCTGCTAGTGCTCGCGCCTCTTGCCGCTCACGTCCCGCTCACCACGCTGGCGGCGGTGCTGTTCGTGGTGGCGTTCAATATGAGCCAGATCAGCCGGGTCATCCGGGTTGCACGCCGGGCTCCGCGCTCGGACGTCGGAGTCATGTTCGTCACGCTGATTCTGGCGGTGTTCGCCGACATCTCGATCGCGGTTGAGGTCGGCGTAATCCTGGCGATGCTCAACTTCTTCAGGAGGATGACCTCGACGGTTGAGGTGCGCTCCTTGGGCGAAGCCGAGCTTGCAGAGCGTTTGCCGACGAGTCAGTCCGAACAGATCCCTGAAGGCGTCGTCGTCTTCACGATCGAGGGGCCGTTCTTCTTCGGCGCGATCGAGGAGTTCGAGAGCGCTCTTTCGCATACGGATACAGATCCAAGGGCCATCGTCATCAAGCTCGTCAATGTGCCATTCATCGACCTGACCGGGCTCGTTGCGCTCAAAGATGCCGTGGACGCGCTCGAGAGGCGTGGAGTGGCGGTCGCGCTGTGCTGCGCGAACTCGAACGTGGCGCAGAGATTGGCGAAGTCGGAGATCGTCGGAACGGTTTCGACACCTGCGACCGTCGGACTGGCAGAGGCGCTTGAGGCAGTTTCAGCTCAGGTCGAGGGGATGGCGCCGGCCGATCGGTAGTCCCGCGACGCGCGCATGGGTATGACCTCTGTAAGGGTGTTCCCGATGCATCGGAGGTTTGCCATGCCAGGCAGCGTCTACAAGGTCATCGAACTTGTCGGGACGAGCCCGGAGTCCTGGGAGCAGGCGGCCCGCAATGCGCTTGAGGTGGCAGCCGAGCACCTGCAGGATCTCCGCATCGCCGAGGTCGTCAAGAGTGACGTACGTCTCGACGAGAACAAGATCGTCGAGTACCGCGTCAAGATGAAGGTCTCGTTCAAGTACCATCCTGAGCTGAGCTGACGCCGCGCCAGGCAGCAGGTGATGGCAGCGCCGCGAACGCGCGGCCTGCCTTGTTGCGCCTCACGGACTGACTCCGGGATCACCTCGCTCACCGCGCTCGCACCGCAGCGAAGCGCTATTTTCGCTGCACCCATACTCGCGATCGGCTGACCCGGTCGTCAGTCTCATCACGCCGCCGATAAGGACGCGAGCGGTCCTTCTCGGCTAGAATCGGAACTCGTATCAATGTGGAAGCCACGACCGGAAAGCGAGTGTTGCCTTGAGCGACCTCAAGTACCGTCCGCAGGACATCGAGTTGAAGTGGCAGGCTGAGTGGGAGCGTGCAGGCCTGTACAAGGTGGGCGAGGACGCGGAGCGGCCCAAGAAGTACGTGCTGGAGATGTTCCCGTACCCATCGGGTGACATACACATGGGTCACGTGCGCAACTACACTATCGGCGACGTGATCGCGCGCCAGTCGAGGATGGCCGGGTTCCAGGTGTTGCACCCGATCGGGTGGGACGCGTTCGGCCTACCAGCCGAGAACGCCGCGATCAAGAGCGCCACGCATCCGGCGACCTGGACCTACGCCAACATCGAGCGTCAGCGCGCCAGCTTCAAGCGCATGGGGTTCTCGTACGACTGGGACCGCGACGTGATCACCTGCAGCGAGGACTACTACCGCTGGGGCCAGTGGATCTTCGTCAAGTTCTGGGAGAAAGGGCTCGTTGAGCGCAAGAGCTCCCCGGTGAACTGGTGCCCGAGCTGCAAGACGGTGCTCGCGAACGAGCAGGTGCTCTCGGACGGCGAGTGCTGGCGCTGCGGGAGCGTGGTCGAGAAGCGCGAGCTTGAGCAGTGGTACTTCAAGATCACCGAGTACGCGCAAGAGCTGCTCGACGATCTCGACGAGCTGCCCGGCTGGCCCGAGCGCGTGAAGACGATGCAGGCGAACTGGATCGGCCGCAGCGAGGGCGCCGAGGTCGAGTTCGAACTGTGTGATGCCGTCGGAGAGCCGAGCGGCGAACTCATCACTGTGTTCACCACTCGCCCCGACACGCTGTTCGGCTGCACGTTCTTCCTGCTGGCGCCGGAGCATCCCATGGTGCGTGAGTTCGTCGCTGGCACCGAGTACGAGTCGGCAGTCATGGCAGTCGTCGAGGCCGCCGCGCGCGAGACGGCCGTCGAGCGCCAGCTCGGCGAACGCGAGAAGCGCGGCGCGTTTACCGGCCGCTACGTCATCAACCCGGTCAACGGCGAGAAGGTCCCGATCTGGGTCAGTGACTACGTGCTGATGGACTACGGTACCGGCGCGGTCATGGCCGTGCCCTCGGGCGACCAGCGCGACTTCGAGTTCGCGCGCAAGTACGGCCTGCCGATCCCACCCGTAGTGGTGGCCGAGGACGACCCGCTCTTCGCCGAGCTCTCCGGTGTCGCCGACCGAGTGCGCATCGACGTCGAGTGGCCCGAGGCCTACGCCGGCGACGGCGTGATGGTGCAGTCAGGCGCGTTCACGGGGATGCGCGGCGGCAAGGGGAGCGAGGGCGTTGCTGCGGTGACGGCATGGCTTGCCGACCGCGGCCGCGGCCGCTCGGCGGTGAACT
>CAZBLH010000011.1:13300-35564 GCA_964492775.1 uncultured Eubacteriales bacterium
CGCCTGCGCGACTGGCTCATCAGCCGCCAACGCTACTGGGGCAACCCGATTCCGGCAATCCACTGCCCGGCGTGCGGGCTTGTTCCGGTCCCCGAGGCCGATCTGCCCGTCGTGCTGCCTGCCGACGTGGACATCACCAAGGGCGAGACGCTTGCCGACCACCCCGAGTTCTACGAGACGACGTGTCCGAAGTGCGGTGGTCCCGCTCGGCGAGAGACCGACACGATGGACACGTTCACCTGCTCGTCCTGGTACTACCTGCGCTATTGCGACGCGCGCAACGAGGATGCGATCTGGGAGCCTGAGAAGGCCGAGTACTGGATGCCCGTGGACCAGTACATCGGCGGTATCGAACACGCGATCCTGCACCTGCTGTACTCGCGGTTCTTCACGAAGGTCTTCCGCGATCTGGGCCTCGTGAACTGCTCGGAACCCTTCACGAACCTGCTCACGCAGGGTATGGTTAAGCTTGACGGCGCAACGATGTCCAAGTCACGAGGCAATGTCGTGGCTCCTGAGGACATGATCGCCAAGTACGGATGCGACGCTCTGCGCGCGTACATCCTGTTCATGGCCCCGCCTGACAAGGACCTCGACTGGTCCTACGAGGGGCTGGAGGGGATGTACCGGTGGATCGGCCGCGTGTGGCGTCTTGTGGTCGAGGGTGCCGGCGCAGGCGAGCTGAATGTGACACCGGGCGACGGAGGCGCGAGCGAGAGCGCCAGCGCTCAGGGCAGGACGCTCGTGCGGGAGATGCACCGAGTGATCGGGAAGGTCACCGATGACATCGGTCGCTTTCAGTTCAACACCGCCATCGCAGCGATGATGGAGCTCACCAACGCCGCGTATGACTACCGGAACGCCGTGCCTGAGGCCGAGCGCGATGCTGCGCTGCTGCGCGAGGTGTCCGAGACGATCACGCTCCTGCTGGCACCGTTCGCGCCGCACATGTGCGAGGAGCTTTGGCGCGACGTGTTCGGCCATGAGGAGTCGGTGCACCTGCAGGCTTGGCCAGTCGCCGATGCGAAGCTTGCCGCCGCCGACGTCGTCGAGCTTGCGATCCAGGTCAACGGCAAGGTCCGTGGACGGATCAGCGTGGACGCGACGGCTCCGGAGCAGGCGGTCAAAGACGCCGCGCTAGCGGAGGTCGCCGACGCACTGGGCGGGACACAGCCCAAGAAGGTCATCGTCGTTCCCGGTAGGCTCGTCAACATAGTGGTTGCGGGATGAGCCAGTGAACCTGTCATAGAGCGCCGACGGGCGGTCCCACGGGGCCGCCCGCCTTGTTTGTGGCGGGCGAGCAGGCCCTATCGCGGCCGCCGTCACACTATCCTCCGCGGTCAGTCTTCGGTCGGAATCCGGTAAGCACCACATGCCACGCTGCGTTGTGCGGGTCGAGTGAAGGCGGCCCGCCGGTCGTCTGTAAACAGCTCTCGATCACGGTGGTGAACATGGGGCTTTCATTCAAAGAAGCAATTGACGAACTCGCCCGACGCGCAGGAATGAAGGAGGTTCCTCGTCCGGTGCTTATCGGCATTGTCGCCGTTGCGCTTGTTGCCGTCGGCTGGGCTGCATGGCGATGGTGGCCGGGAGGTTCCGCGGGCGGGGAGGTGGAGTTCGCCGACGCGGACAGAGCTGCCGCAAGCGCGAGGCTTGAGGCAAGCGCCACTGCCGATCCAGCGCCAAGCGTCGAGCCGTCCGTAACGGTGCATGTGGTAGGTGCGGTCAGACATCCCGGTGTATACAAGCTTCCGGGCGGGGCGCGCGCGAGCGACGCCATCGCGGCAGCGGGAGGTCCGCTTGGGGATGCGGTGCCCTCGGCGATCAACATGGCGCGGGTAGTGGAGGATGGCGAACAGATCTACCTGCCCGACGAGGACGCTATGACCACAGGCAAGACGCCTGCCCTTGCCTCGTCCGCTCCTCAGGCGCCGGGTGTTCCGGGTGGGAGTTCGTCGGTACCCAACAGCAGCGGCAGTAGCGGTAGTAGCAGTAGCGCGCCCAAGACGAGTGGGCTCATCGACATCAACAGCGCCGACGTCGCACTCCTGGAT
This sequence comes from uncultured Eubacteriales bacterium, assembly GCA_964492775.1. Taxonomy (GTDB): domain Bacteria; phylum Actinomycetota; class Coriobacteriia; order Anaerosomatales; family PHET01; genus WRDS01. The sequence continues at coordinate 15,355 of CAZBLH010000011.1, forward strand.
ACCCTGCCCGGAATAGGCCCCTCTACCGCCGAGAAGATCGTTGCTGACCGGGAGGCCAACGGGAAGTTCACCTCGGTTGATGACCTGGGCCGCGTGTCTGGGATCGGCGAGAAGAAGCTCGATGCTCTACGGGATCTGATCGTTGCGCGATGAGCAGTCGATTCTCCGGCCGTCCATCCCGCCGATGGCTTGGGCTGCAATCGGGCTATGGGCAGGAATCGTTGTGGCGGAGGCGAACTCCTGGGCGGCCTTCGGAGGTGATGCCCGTGCAAACCTGCTCGGCGGGCCGGTCAGCTGGGTGGCAGCGGCAGCACTGGCGGTTGTGGCTCTGTCGAAGCGGCGGGCATGGATCCTTCTGTTGTTGGTGGGCATGCTCGCCGGTACGACGGGCGGTGGGCTCTTCTGGCAGCGCTGGCGTGCAGATCATGCGGAGCTGACTACCGGGGGCTCTCGGCAATGGGTGGCCGAGGCGATCAACGACCCAAGAGTCAATGAATTCGGGTCACGTAGCGAGGTCCTGGCGCGGGCCGGTGCCAGAACGTACCGGCTGACCTGCAACTGGCCGGCAGACGGCCGAGTGCCGGAGCCGGGAGAGATATGTGAGTTCACGGGCGCGACCAGAGCCCCATCGTCGTCAGAGTCCGCACGTCGCGCTCACCAATCTGGAGTCGTTGGGACACTGAAGCCCAGAGGGCTGCAGGTCACCGGCACGGCACGCACGTTGCGCGGTGCGATCACGGGGTTCAGGCAGGCGTCCGCTTTCCGGATCGAGAGCGTGGAAGGGGCGGGTGGCGATCTACTGCTCGGCGTGTTGCTGGGAGATCGACGCCGGCTTACCGGTACCGAGGCGGACGTGTCCTTCAGGACCACGGGCCTGTCGCATCTCGTGGCGGTTAGCGGTGGGCACCTCGTGGTCGTGGCGGCTCTAGTCACGTGGATGCTCAGGCAGCTGCGCGTTCGTCGTCTCGCAGTGGCGGTTGCGGTAACGACATCCATCGGGATCTACGTCGTGTTATCCGGGGTACAGGCGTCGGCGGTGCGGGCATGGCTGATGTCAGCTGTGCTCTCCGGGGTCGGGTTGACTGGCCGTCGCGGTGACGGTCTTGGGGCGTTGTGCACAGCGATGGTGGTCGCTCTGGCGGCGTACCCGCCGACCGCGTTCGACCTCGGCTTTCAACTTTCCGTGCTGTCGGTAGCGGGGTTGCTGCTCTACGCCAGGCTTGGTGAGGCGTGGGCCGTCATGGCAGTGGGACCTCGGCTGCGCAAGCTCGGCGGGCCGATCGCGCTGACGCTTGTCGCGCAGGCGGCGACTCTGCCACTCACCGTCGCAACGTTCGCCAGCGTATCGCTGGTCTCCCCAATCGCGAACCTTGCGGTCTCGCCTCTGGTGTCGCTCCTGCTTGTGGTAGGGCTCGCTGGGATCCTCGTGGCTCCGGTGTGGTCCGCCGCTGGACACTTCTTGCTCATGTTGGCTGGCACCGCCGGCAGCATGGCGACCGCACTCGCAGGATGGCTCGCGTCGCTTCCGTATGCGGCCATTCCGCTCGGGTGGTCTGCACTGCCCGCCGGATGCGCGTTCACGCTTGCTGGTGCGGCCGTCTGGATCGCATGGCCGCAGCCGAGCAGGCGAGTAGCCAAGCGCGTCGCCGCTGTTGCGATGTGCGGGCTGATCGTCATTGCCAGCGGCGGTTTCAGGCTACAGTCCGGCGACCCAAGAATCACTGTGCTCGACGTCGGGCAGGGTGACGCGGTCTTGGTGTCTGCGGACGGCCGGACGGCGCTTGTCGATGCAGGGCCGAGCACATCAGGAATGCGGGCCGCAGCTGCTCGGCACGGGCTGCGCCGGGTTGACGTATTCGTGGGGACACACCTGCACGCGGACCACGTCGACGGGATAGAGGGGCTGGAGGGCGTGGTGTCAGTCGAGACGGCGATTGTCTCGGCGGGGGCGGCCGATGATGATGCGGACGCCCTCGAGGTTCTCGAGCGAATGGGAGCGCAGATCAGGGAGGTGACTGCTGGCACCAGGTTCAAGGTGGGTGGTTTCGAGTTCACCGTCGTGTGGCCGCGTGAGCCGATAGAGGACGGCAGCGAGAACGAGTCGAGTGTCGTGATGCTCGCGACTTGCGGCGAGTTCTCGGCGCTGCTCACTGGTGATGCCGAGACCCTCGTTCTTGATGAGGTGGTGCGCTCGGGGCTGGTGGGTGATATCGATGTGCTCAAGGTTGGACACCACGGCAGCGCAAAAGCAGTCAGCCCTGAGCTCCTAGCGGTCCTCAAGCCGGAACTTGCTCTCATCAGCTGCGGCACGGGTAACCGGTATGGTCACCCGACACCGGAAGCGCTTCAGCGACTCGAAGCCGTCGGAACCCGTGTTCTCCGTACGGATCTGAGTGGTGACCTCATCGTGGAGGTCGGGGATGGGAGCTACGTCGTCAAGACGCAGAAACGTGGCAGTGCTGACGACCGCTATGCGACACTGATGAGGCTGCCGACCGACGGCGTGGAAGGAACCGATGAGCAATACCGACAAAGCTGCCCCGCTCGAGCCTGTCTATCTGATCGTGAGCGAGCAGAAGCTCCTTGTGGACCAGGCCCTCGAGCGGCTTCGGAAGCGCTTCGCCGAGATGGGCGACATCGATATCGACATGCAGACCTTCTCGGGCGAGAACGCGGCAGCCGACGACATCCTGATCGCCTGCAACACGCTGCCGTTCGCCTCAGAGCGCCGCCTCGTGATCGTTCGTGACATCGAGAAGCTGGGCAAGGACGCGCTCACAGCGCTCAGCTCGTATGCCGCAGACCCGTCGCCGATGACCATACTCGCGCTGGCGGGCGAAAAACTCGCCAAGAACACCAAACTCTACAAGGCGGTTGAGCGCACCGGAGAGGTGCTCGCTCGGCAGCTCGACAAGCGCGACGTGCCCGAGTTCGTCGTCTGGCTGTTCCGGCAGAAGTCGAAGGCCGTTGAGCCGGACGCGGTCACGGAGCTGATCGCATCCGTAGGATATGACCTCCACAGGCTGTCTGCCGAGGTGGACAAAGCGGCCACGTATGCGGGTGAGCGCGACACGGTAACGCCCGCAGACATCCGTGCTGTGACCGTAGGCGCGGCCACGACACGCGTCTGGGAGTTCGCCGAGGCCCTCGGTGATCGGGATTGCCGGCGCGCGCTGCAGCGCGTAGCTGCACTTGAGAAGGAAGGCGAGTCCATCTACGGCATGCACGCCGTCGCTGTCAGGACCATTCGCGATCTGATTGCAGCCAGAGCCCTGCTCGATCGCGACGTTGGTGGAGCTGCGGTAATAGCGCAACAGATGGGCCGGCAGGAGTGGCAGGTACGACGGCTTGTGCGCCAGGCGAAAGGCTTCAAGCGCGAGGAGCTTGCGGAGCTTCTGGTCGCCGCGGCCGATGTCGAGGCACAAATGAAAACGAGCCGGGATTCCCGGCTCGCTCTGGAACGCTGGATCGTGAAGGCCTGCGGCTAGCCTACGTTGTTGGCTGCCTTCATGATGCCGGACTTGCGGTTGGCTGCCTGGCGCTTGTGGATGACGCCCTTGGCAGCAGCCTTGTCAAGCTCGCGGGACGCCACCAAAGCGGCGGCCTTGGCGGCCTCGGCATCGCCCTGGTCGATCGCCACGTGAACCTTCTTGATGGCAGTTTTGACCGATGACTTCACCGCACGATTGCGCTGGTGCGCCTTCTCGTTGGTGATGACACGCTTCTTCTGGCTCTTGATGTTTGCCACTGCGAACTATGTCCTTTCGAGATCAAACGATGGTGCCCGTGACAGTGGGGTGTCGACGAACCGAGTTAGTCTAGCACACGCTACCGGGTGGCGCTACGTTGTCGCGGCTTCGAGTTTGCTAGACTAGACCGCTATGACTATCGCACCCGATCACATACGCAACTTTTCGATCATCGCGCACATCGACCATGGGAAGTCGACGCTCGCGGATCGTATTCTTGAACTCACGCACACCGTCCAGGCGCGCGAGATGGTCGAGCAGGTTCTTGACTCGATGGACATCGAGCGGGAGCGGGGCATCACCATCAAGGCGCAGGCTGTGCGCGTCATGTATGAGGCCGACAACGGCGAGACCTACCAGCTCAACCTGATCGACACCCCCGGGCACGTCGACTTCACCTACGAGGTTTCAAGGTCGCTCGAAGCTTGTGAAGGTGTGTTGCTTGTCGTTGACGCCACCCAAGGCGTCGAGGCTCAGACCGTGGCCAATGCGTTGATGGCGATGAATGCGGGGCTTGAGATCATCCCGCTCATCAACAAGATCGATCTGCCGGCCTCCGATCCCGAGCGTGTGCGCCACGAGATCGAGGAAGGGCTGGCGATACCCGCCGACGAGGCCGTGCTCACCTCGGGTAAGTCCGGTGTGGGTGTGCGCGAGGCGCTCGAGGCGGTCATCCGCCGGATCCCTGCGCCGATAGGCGATGCCAGCGCACCCCTTAAGGCGCTCATCTTCGACTCGTACTTCGACGAGTACCGCGGAGTGGTCGCGCTCATCCGGGTCGTCGACGGCGAGATCGCGAAGGGCCAGAAGGTTCGCATGATGGCCACCGACACCGTCACCGACGTGGAGGAAGTCGGCGTTCGCCGACCCGCCAACACGCCGGTGGACACGCTCGGCGTGGGAGAGGTCGGGTACCTCGTCACCGGGCTGAAGAACCCTGCGCTCGTCAAGGTCGGTGACACCGTCACGCTCGCGAGGCACGGCGCGACGGAGCCACTCCCGGGCTATCGTGAGGTCAAGCCGATGGTCTACACCGGCCTGTTCCCGATCGATGGCGACCAGTACACCGACCTGCGCGAGGCGCTGGATAAACTCAAACTCAACGATCCGGCTCTCATCTACGAGCCCGAGTCGAGCCATGCGCTCGGCTTCGGTTTCCGCGTCGGCTTCCTCGGCCTGCTGCACATGGAGGTCGTCAAGGAGCGGCTCGAGCGCGAGTTCGATCTCGACCTGCTGGCGACGGCGCCGTCGGTCGAGTACCACGCGCACACGACGAGTGGCGAGATGGTCGTCGTCCACTCACCGCAGGACATGCCCGAGCCGGGCAAGCTTGAGTCCATCGAGGAGCCGTACCTGAAGGCCACGGTCCTCGTGCCACCGGACTTCGTCGGCGCCGTGATGGAGCTCTCGCAGGGTCGGCGCGCGACCTTCGTCGACATGCAGTACCTCTCGGCGACCACCGTCGAGATGCACTACGAGATCCCGCTCTCCGAGCTCATCATGGACTTCTTCGACCAGCTCAAGAGCCGCACCAAGGGCTACGCCTCGCTCGACTACGAGTACATCGGCTACCGGCCGAGCAAGCTCGTCAAACTCGACATCCTGCTCGCGGGTAAGCCGGTGGATGCGTTGAGCTTCATCGTGCATCGCGACAAGGCCTACGAGCGCGGCAAGGCACTCACCGAGAAGCTGCGTGGCATCATCCCGCGCCAGATGTTCGAGGTGCCCATCCAGGCCGCGATCGGAGGCAAGGTCTTGGCGCGCGAGACCGTGCGCGCGAAGCGCAAGGACGTCCTGGCCAAGTGTTACGGCGGTGACATCACCCGAAAGCGCAAGCTGCTCGAGAAGCAGAAGAAGGGCAAGAAGCGCATGAAGAACATCGGGATGGTCGAGGTGCCGCAGGAAGCCTTCATGGCGATCCTCAAGGTGGATGAGTAGCGGCCCTGCCGCCGTACGTTCGTGACTGCCGAGAAGGACATGCCGTCTACCGTCGCCGAACTTCTCGGCGCGCATGCCGTCGTGCTCGCTCCGATGGCGGGAGTCACCGAGGCGCCGTTCCGAGCCATCTGCAAGCGCCTCGGCGCCAGCCTCACCTACACCGAGATGGTGAGCGCGAAGGGCCTTCACTACAACCCGGATTCGCATGCGGCCAGAGCGCTCCTGAGCTTCTCGGCAGAGGAGATCCCGTGCGCGGTGCAGCTGTTTGGCTGTGAGCCGGAGATGATGGCGGCCCAAGCACGCCGTCTCGTGGAGCAGTATTGCGGTCAGATCGCGCTCTTCGACATCAACATGGGTTGCCCCGTGACCAAGGTGGTTGCGAAGGGCGAGGGGAGCGCGCTCATGCGCGAGCCAGCCGCCGCGGCAGCGATCGTGCGAGCAGTCGCCGATGCCGTCGATGTGCCCGTGACCGCGAAGACTCGCAGCGGCTGGACCGCAGGCGAGGAGAACGCTGTCGAGGTGGCGCTAGCGCTCGAGGAGGCGGGTGCCGCCGCAGTTGGCGTGCACGGCCGGACTCGGGACCAGCACTACCATGGGCGGGCCGACTGGAGCGTGATCGCGCGGGTCAAGGCTGCAGTGGGAGTCCCGGTGCTCGGGAGCGGCGACGTGTTCTCGGCCGATGACGTGGTGCGCATGTTCGCCGAAACCGGCGTTGATGCGGTGATGGTCGCACGTGGGGCGCAAGGCAACCCCTGGATCTTCCGAGAAGCCCGCGCGCTGCTCGACACGGGCACCGCACTGCCTAGGCCCAGCATGGGCGAACGCATCGCCACCGCGCGTGAGCATGCGGCTGCGCTCGTGGACTTCGCGGGTGAGCGCGCGGTAGTGCGCATGCGCAAGCACGTCGCTTGGTACCTCGCCGAGATGCCCGGGGCTTCCTACGCTCGCGAACGCGTGAACTCGGTCACGACGTATGCGGAGCTGAGTGCTCTGCTCGACGAATACGCCGAGTACCTGGCGAGCCTCCACAGGCTTGAATTCACGGATGGCGGGGCGTCGTGAGGTCGCCACAGGAACGGTCCGCCGGGCAGCTGCCCCGCCACCTCTACGTCCACGTGCCGTTCTGCGCGTCGAAATGCGCGTACTGTGACTTCTTCTCGATTCCTGACCCTGCTGCCGATCAGGTCGCCGCAGTCTTCTCGGCGATCGATCGTGAGATCGCGGCCTGGGCGGAGCTTGGTCTGGCTGGATCGTTGGCGACAGTGTACTTCGGGGGCGGGACGCCGTCGCTCGTGCCGGAGTGGGTAACGCGCTCACTTGCGCTGGTGAGACAGCGTTTCGAGTTGAGCGAGGAGGCCGAGATCACCGCCGAGGCGAACCCCGATTCGCTCGCGCCGCAAGCGCTCGAGATGCTTGCCGAAGCCGGCGTGACGCGCGTAAGCCTCGGCGTGCAGTCCTTCGACGACACGGTGCTTGCTCTGCTCGGGCGCAGGCATGATGCACAGGAGGCGCTTGAAGCCGCACGCAGGGTGGTCGGCGCCGGGCTTGAGCTCTCGATCGACCTCATCGTGGGTGTGCCCGGCGAGCCAGCGGGCGCGCTCGAGCGGACGTTCGCGCTCGCGTGCGAGTCCGGTGCACGGCACATTTCGGCGTATCCTCTGGCGATCGAGGAGGGGACTCCGCTCTGCGCGGCGGTGAGCCGTGGCGAGGTCACCGAGCCGGACGCGGACGCTCAGGCCGAGGCGATGCTCGCGACGGCGCGGGCGCTTGCTGCCTGCGGGATCGATCGCTACGAGGTCGCGAGCTATGCGGCAGCGCCGGAGACTCAGAGCCGACACAACATCGCGTACTGGACCGGCGCCCCCTACATCGGCGTGGGACCCGCTGCTCACGGGATGCTCGACGCGGCGACAGCGGTCGCGGCAGGTGTGGTTGCGGCGGACGTCGCGCGAGTGGGCGCCCGAGTCCGCTACGGCAACGCGGCAGGGATCGAGAAGTGGATTCGCGGTGACCGCGAGATCGAGGTCTTGAGCCGCGATGAAGCGCTGCGCGAGGACGTGATGCTGGGATTCCGCCTGGCGCGCGGTGTCCCGAGCGCGCTTGTCGCAGCGGCGGGGCTCGACGAGGTCGTCGCGTCTCTGGTCGCCGACGGGCTCGTTGAGCGCACTGAGGAGGGCTGGCGCACGACGGAGCGCGGCTGGTTGCTCGGCAATGAGGTCTTCGCACGCGTATGGGAAGCCGATACTTCGCGCACATCGCAGGTCACGCATTCACCCAAGGCATAGCACTCGCTATACTAGAGTGCTAAGAGACCACGTTCGCAGGCCCGTTGTGTCGGTGCGACTGGAGAGATTGCTCGTGTTGAATGAACGCCGGCGCCGCGTACTGGTGGCGCTTGTGGAGGAGTACATAGCCAGCGCTCAACCGGTGGGGTCGAAGACGCTCGTCGACCGCTATGAGCTGGGCTGCAGCCCTGCCACGGTGCGCAACGAACTCGCGATCCTCGAGGAGACCGGGTTCGTCGTACAGCCGCATGTCTCGGCAGGAAGGCTTCCCACCGACATCGGCTACCGCGACTTCGTCGATCGGCTTCTTGAGACCTCGACCTCCGCCGAGAGGACACCGGAGCCGGCCGCCATTCCGCGCGCCACTGAGCTGGACGAGCTTATGCGCGAGACGAGCGCCCTGCTCACGCGCCTTACCGACTCGCTCGCCGTCATCCTGGCGCCGTCCGTGTCGCTCTCGCGCGTCAAGCGCATCAACCTCGTCGCGTTGACGGCCGATCGAGCGCTGTTCGTGCTCATCACTGAGTCCGGGCAGATCCTGAACCGCTACTTCGACCTTCCCGCCGAGGTCGACGCCGAGCACCTTCCGCGGATCGAGGCGGCTCTCAATGAGGCGTTCGTGGGCAAGCGTGCGGCCGAGATCATCCCGCTCAGGGCCCGCTCCACCGAGCCCGCCGGGAGCGAAGCCACAGTTGACCCGCTGCTGGCGCCCCTGTCGGGCGCCGTCGGCGACAGCGGCATCGTCGACTCGATCCTCGCAGACATCGTCGAGGTGCTTGAGGAGGCCGACCGCGACCGCCTGTTCCACGTAGGCGTGCCGGCGCTGCTTGCGCAGCCCGAGTTCCACGACGCCGACCGCGCCCGCCCCCTCATCGAGTGCGTTGAGGACGGGCTCGCGCTGCTCGACGCTCTGTCCTCGGCATTCGAGAACCCGGGCGTCACGGTGCGGATTGGCCACGAGAACACCCGCGCTGAGCTCGGCGGAATGAGCGTGGTGGCCATCCACTACGGCACCGGCGACTCGGATGGTGTCTTGGGCGTCATCGGCCCGACCCGAATGGACTATCGCCGAGCGATCGACGCGGTAAGCGCGGTCGCCGACGGGCTTTCTGTCGCCCTGAGCTGAACATAAGAGAGGACCCAAGTGCCTGCCGGAACCCAAGACCTCTACGCCATTTTGGGCGTCGAGAAGACCGCAACCGCTGAAGAGATCAAGAAGGCGTTTCGCCGAAAGGCGCGCGAGCTGCATCCGGACGTCAATAAGGCGCCCGATGCCGAGGAGCGCTTCAAGGAGGCGAACCATGCCTACGACATCCTCTCCGATCCTGAGAAGCGCGAGCAGTACGACCGCTTCGGCACGGTGGGTCGCGCGGGAGGCCCCGGCGGCGGGCCGGGCGGGTACCAGTACGTGGACTTCAATGACCTGTTCGGCGGCGGGGGACCCGGCGGGTTCGACATGGGCGACCTGTTCAGCGCGTTCTTCGGGGGCGCTGCTGGCGGGGTCTCCCGCAGCGCGCGTGTCGAGGGCCGCGACATGGCCATGACGCTTACCGTGACGCTCCAAGAGGCCGCCGAGGGCGTCGAGAAGGAGATCGTTCTCGACCGACTGGCGACCTGCGACGTGTGCGACGGGAGCGGTGCCGCCGAGGGCTCGGGCGTGACCGTGTGCCCAGACTGTGGCGGCTCGGGCCAAAAGGTGGTCATGCGGCGCACCATCCTGGGCGCGATGCAGACCGCCATGCCCTGCGATCGGTGCGGCGCCGTCGGCGAGATCGTTGAGACGCCCTGCGAAGAGTGCGCAGGTACCGGACGTGTGCCCGACCGGCAGCACGTCACCGTGTCGGTTCCTGCGGGTATCCGCGATGGCCAGCAGATCCGGCTGCGCGGGATGGGCGAGGCGGGGATCCGCGGCGCGGCCGCCGGTGACCTGCTGGTCACGGTGCGCATCAAGCCCGACGAGTACCTGCACCGCGAAGGCGACGACCTGCATTGCAGAGCCACGATATCGGTCACGCAGGCGGCACTCGGCGCCGAGATCTCCGTATGCGGCGTGCTCGAGGACAACGAGATCAGGGTGCCTGCTGGCACGCAGCATGGTGACACCGTGCGCCTCAAGGGCCGCGGTATGCCGCGTCTCAACTCCTCGGCACGCGGCGACCTCATCGTCCACCTCGGTGTCAAGGTGCCCAAGAAGCTCACCAAGAAGCAGAAGGAGCTCATGCAGCAGCTCGCCGACGAGCTCGGCGACGAGACATCTGCCGACAAACGGCCGCTCGAGAAGCTTCGGGACTGGCTCACCGGGTAGACATGTCCCTGCACCGATTCTTTCTGACCTCAGAGCTCGCGGCCGGCGATTCCGCGGTTGACGCACCGCTGTCAGCAGCGGACCTGCATCACGCCTGCGATGTTCTGCGCATCCAGCCTGGGGAGGAGATCGAACTCGTATCGCCGAGCGGCGCGGGCTGGCGAGCGCGTGTAGAGTCCCTGGGTGACGGAGGCGGCGGCCTCGTGGTCACGCTGCTTGCCGCGCTCGAACGCCGGGGCGGCGTCGCGTCCGCGATCACACTTGTGCAAGGCATCGCCAAGGGCGAAAAGATGGATCTCATCGTGCGTCAGGCCACTGAACTCGGCGCCGCGGCGGTCCTGCCGATCATCACCACGCGCTGCATCGTACGGCTGCCGGAGGGCAAGCGCGCCGATAAGGGCGCCCGCTGGCGTCGCGTGGCCAAGGCAGCCGCCGAGCAGTCCCACCGCGACCGGCTGCCCGAGGTCGGCGATCCCGTCGACTTCGAGCAGGCAGTGGCCCTGCTTGGCTACTACGATCTTGTCCTGGTGCTCTGGGAGGAGGCAGGCGAGACGGCGCAGGGCATCGTCTCGGCCATCGCAGAACGCCAGCTTCCGGCGGAGGCGCGCGTCGCCCTCGTTGTGGGCCCCGAGGGCGGGTTGGCCGCCGACGAGGTCGCCGCGCTTGAGAGCGGTGCCGCTGCGGTGGCGGTCACGCTTGGCCCCGGGATCCTGCGCACCGAGACGGCCGCGGCCGCGGCGCTCGCGCTCGCATCGTATGCGCTCGGCGGGATGGGCGCGAAGTGAGCGGGCCGAGCGAGACGCTCTCGGTCGCCTTCACGACGCTCGGGTGCAAGGTCAACCGAGCGGAGAGCGAGCGGATCGCCGCTCAGCTTCTCGGCCGTGGCGTGGCCGTAAGCGATCCGGATGCCGCCGAGATCATCATCGTGGACACCTGCACCGTCACCGGTGAGGCCGACGCGAAGGCGCGCAAGGCTGTGCGCCGAGCGCTCGGTCGACCTCGGCAGCCGTTGGTGGTCGTGACTGGATGCCTCGCCGCGCTGGATTCGCAGGGCCTGGCCCAGCTTGGCGAGAGGGTCGTCGTCGAGGCTGATAAGACCCGGGTGGCCGAACGGGTCGTAGCCGCGCTCGGCGTATCCGGAGACGCGCCGGGACGCGGGGGCTCGTCGCACACACCGACGCGCGTGGGCGAGGCGTTTCGGACCCGCGCGACCGTGAAGATCCAGGACGGTTGCGACTGCTTCTGCACATACTGCATCGTGCCCTACGCCCGGGGAGTGCCGCGCTCGGTTGCGTTCGAGACCGTCCTGCGGGAGGCAGAGGCGCTGGTGGCCGCCGGTGTCGCCGAGATCGTCCTGAGCGGCATCAACCTAGGGCGCTATGAGAGTGACGGTCGCGACCTCGCTGACCTGGTGAGGGCGCTGGACGCGCTCGGCGTAGCGCGGCTGCGGCTGTCGTCCATCGAGCCGCCGGACCTGAGCGAGCGCCTGGTGGGAGCACTCGGCGAAGCCACCTCAACCTGCGCACACCTGCACGTGCCTTTGCAGAGCGGCTCCGATGCGGTCTTGAGCACCATGGGCCGCGCGTACGGCATCGCAGAGTTCGAGCGCTGGGTCGAGCGGGCGCGCGAAGCCATTCCGGGCCTTGCGCTCACAACCGACGTGATCGCGGGCTTCCCCGGCGAGACTGACGAGGACGCTGAGCGCACGGCGCAAGCGTGCGAGCGCATCGGCTTCTCGAAGCTACATGTGTTCCGGTATTCGGCGCGCGAGGGCACTCCGGCCGCTTCGATGCCGCAGGTACCCGCGCCGGTTCGGGCCGAGCGTGCCGAGCGGCTCCGGGAACTCAGCGACCGTCTGCGCCGCGAGTGGCTTGCCGGCTTGGTCGGCGGCGACGTCGAGGTGCTCGTCGAGCGCACAGAAGCGCAGGGCGCTCGCAAGGACTCGCGCGCGAGCGGCCCCGATGGCCCGTTCGCCGAGGGGGTGACGCGCGAGTACGCGCGCGTACGCATCCCGCTTGGCTCCGAGTCAGCGATGCACGGTCCGCAGGTGGGTGAGGTGCTGCATGCGCGGGTTGCGTGCGTCGCCGAGGACGGGGTTCTTCTCGGCAGGCTATGAGGCGACCGGCAAAGACGCTCGGTGGTAGACTACGAAGACATTGGCAATTGCGATTCCGGAGCAGCGCTCTGGAGCCGGGACCGAGATTCCTGACAGACGAACCGAGGTGTCTTCCCTCACCGTGAACCCCAATCAGATCCGGCTTGTCATCCCGCCCGATCTCGACATGACCCGCCTCCTTGGCCAAGGAGACTCGCTGCTGCGTCTGATCGAGGATGAGTTCGAGTCCGACATCTCCGTGCGCGGCAACCAGATCACGATCTCGGGCGAGAGCGGTGACGCGCAGACCGTGTCCACCCTGTTCTCCGAGATGATCCAACTCATCGAGCGCGGAGAGCATCTGAGTCCAGAGGCGATCGAACGCTCCATCGAGCTCCTGCGGCAGGGGACCTGCACCCCGACGGCGCTGCACGGCGACGTGATACTCACACACAAGGGCAAGGCGATCCGCCCCAAGACCGCAGGTCAGAAGCGGTACGTCGATGCGATTCGCTGCAACACCATCAGCTTCGGAATCGGTCCGGCGGGCACGGGCAAGACCTACCTGGCGATGGCGATGGCCGTCGACGCGCTGAAGCGCAAAGAGGTCGGCCGCATCATCCTCACGCGCCCTGCCGTGGAGGCCGGCGAGTCGCTGGGCTTCCTACCCGGGACGCTCACGGAGAAGGTGGACCCGTACCTCCGGCCGCTCTACGACGCACTCTTCGACATGATGGATGCCGAGAAGAGCCAGGCGCTGTTGGAGCGCGGGACCATCGAGATAGCGCCGCTCGCGTACATGCGAGGACGCACGCTGAACGACTCGTTCGTGATCCTTGACGAGGCCCAGAACACCACCTCCGAGCAGATGAAGATGTTCCTCACGCGCCTGGGGTTCGGCTCTAAGATCGTCGTGACCGGCGACATCACGCAGATCGACCTGCCTGGTGGCAAGTCGGGCCTCGCCCAAGTCCGCGCGATACTTGAGGGCGTGTCGGGGCTCACCTTCATCGATCTGACCAGCAAGGATGTCGTTCGCCACAGGCTGGTCCAGCGTATCGTCGCGGCCTATCAGGCGTACGAGGAGGCCAGCGCGCAGGGCAATGGCTAATCAGGGTACGAGCATGACGAGCGCGCCGATCATTCGGCACGCGCAACCTTGGGCGACGGTACCGGGTCTTACGGCGCAGCGCGCCATCATGATCGGTCTGCTCGCGATGGCGGCAGGAATCGTCTGCACGTGGGCGACTGGTACATTGATCTCGCCGGAGGCGCACCCCATGGTGTTCGGCACCGTGAGCGCGCTCGCATCGGTCGCCGTCGTGATTACCGGTATCCACCTGCTACGCCGCACGCGCGACGGGAAGATCGATGAACTTCTGCAGGTCGCCGGTCCCACGTTCCCGCTGATGCGGCGGCTCATGTCAGAGGCTCCGGGAACCTACGTGCACTCGCTCGCCGTGGCGAACCTCGCCGAGGCAGGCGCCGAGGCGCTCGGCGCCAACACCCTGCTGGCGCGGGTGGGAGCCTACTACCACGACATCGGCAAGCTGCAGCAGCCCTGCTTCTTCTTTGAGAATCAGGCCGACGGCGTGAACCCCCATGACAGCTCGCACCCTGCAGACTCGGCGCGTATCATCCGAGCGCACGTCAATCATGGCGTGGAACTCGGCCGCGAGGCGGGGCTGCCGGCAGAGGTTCTGGAGATCATCCATGAGCACCACGGGACCTCGCTTGTGCGGTACTTCTATCACAAGGCGCTCGGCGAGGATGCGTCCGCCTACGAGGCCGACTTCCGATACACTGGCGAGAGCCCGCGCAGCGTAGAGGCGGTAATCGTAATGCTCGCCGACGCGAGCGAGGCGGCTGTGCGCGCGCTGGCCGACCCAGGGCCAGAGCAGATCGAAGCTGCCGTCCGCCACGTGATCGCGGATCGGCGAGAGGACGGGCAGCTGCCGGACATGGTGAGCGACGCTGACGTGGAAAGCCTCGTGACGGTGTTCGTCCGCGGGCTCGTCACCCAGCGGCACGGCCGGTGCCCCTATCCCGACCTGCGTCGTGACAAGGAGGGCTGCGTTGCAGATCAGTGTGCTTAGCCATCGCGACCCAGAGCCGCTCGATCTATCCGCCTTCGAGCGCTTGGCGGCGTTCATTCTCGACCGCGAGGAGCTTCCTGATGAGGTCGAGCTCTCCATCGCCATAATCGGCATGGATGAGATGACCGAGCTCAATGGTCGCTACCGTGGCAAAGAGGGTCCGACCGACGTGCTCTCATTCCCCTGCGACGACCCGTGCCCCGTTGTCGCTCCCGGCGAACCGGTGATGCTCGGCGATGTCGTGATATCGCCCGAGGTTGCCGAGCAGCAGGCCGCCGAACTCGGCCACACGGTGGAGGCGGAGCTGAATCTGCTGCTGGTGCACGGGGTCTTGCACCTGCTCGGCTACGATCACGAGTCCGATGAGGACGCGGAAGCGATGCAGGCCCGGGAGCGGGCGGTGCTGTCGGCTTGGGAACTCTCTCTGTAGTACCGCCGTCGCTGATGCGACCTGACCCCGAAGGCCCCCGATGACCAGGACCCGCTCGTTCCTGTGGAGCCTTAACTACGCGATTGAGGGACTCGTGTGGGGCCTGCGTACGCAGCGCAACATGCGGATCCACCTCGGCCTGGCGATTCTCGTCGTCGTGGGGAGCTTGCTTCTCGGCGTGCGCTCCGGAGAGCTGGTCGCGATCGTCTTTGCGATCACGCTCGTGTTCATCACCGAACTGCTCAACACCGCCATTGAGGCCGCGGTCGATGTGGCGACCGACCGCCACGATCCGCTCGCCAAGATTGCAAAGGACGTTGCTGCCGGAGCGGTGCTTGTCGCCGCGATCAGCTCGGTGATCGTCGCATATCTTGTGCTGTTCGAGCCGTTCAAGCGCCTCCTTGAACAGGGTCTCCATATCGTCCGGTTCGGCGCTTCCGACCTGACTGTCATCGCGGTCGGTCTCGTGTTGCTTGCCGTGCTGGTGATGAAGGGTGTGTCCCGCGAGGGGACCTGGCTAGAGGGCGGCTGGCCGAGCGGACACGTCGCGCTTGCGTTCGCTGCCGCGACGATCGTCGGCTTCGTCACCTGGAACGCGGGTGCGCTCGCCCTCGGCTACTTCATGGGCTTCCTGGTCGCACAGAGCCGTCTGGAGGCGGGGATACACACGCCGGCGCAGACGGTGGTGGGTGCCCTGCTTGGCGTCCTGCTCGTGACCGCCGTCTTTCAGGTGTTTTACCGGTGACGTAAGATGCAGGTGCGTGGTCCTGCCCGCAGTCTGCCCGATATCTCGGAGAGATGATATTGCTGCTCCTGTTCATCGCCCTAAGCATCATCTTCACTGTTCTCGCCGGCCTCTTGGCCGCCGTCGAGACTGCGGTGTTGCTCCTCCCGCTCGGTCGCGTGCACCGGCTCGCCGAGGCGAAGGAGAAAGGCGCCGAGCGGCTCGAGGTGCTCGTTGAGAAGCGGCACCGTCTGCGCTCGGCGTCCTCGCTGGTGTACGCGATAGCGGCCTTCCTGGCGGGGGCCGTCGGCTACCTTGCAGTGGTGGCTATCACGGAGCGGTACGCTCTTGCTCCGGCGTTCGCGATCGCGCTTGCCGCGCTCTCGATCGTTGTGATGATTGGCCTGTGCTACTCGCTCTCGCAGGCACTTCCGCGGACCGTGGCCGTGGCCAACCCGGCGCGCATTGCGCTTTCCGCTGCGCCGATCGCGCTGCCGATCGTCTTCGCGATCCATCCGCTCGGGCGGGTCCTCGGCGCTCCGTGGCGGTGGCTCGCCGAGACGGTCGCCAAGGAGCAGCTGCTGACTCCGTGGGCGGTCATCTCCGAGTCCCGTGGAGCCACGGGTGTGGGCGAGGAGGGTGACCGGGATCGCGAGGAGGCCGAGGAGGCGCTGCTCGAGGCCGTCTCCGACTTCGCCGAGAAGGTCGCCCGTGAGGTGATGGTCCCGCGCACCGACGTCGCGGCGCTGCCGGATACGGCAGCCGTGAGCGAAGCGGTCGCACTCATCCACAAGACCGGTTACTCGCGGCTTCCCGTATACCACGACTCGATTGACGACATCAGGGGCGTGCTGTTCGCCAAAGACCTGCTGGTCGCGCTCGATAGCGACACCGAAGTCAACCTGGCGTCCATTGCCCGCGCACCCTTCTTCGTACCTGAGACCAAGCCCGTCCAAGAGCTGCTCGTGGAGATGCGCGCGACGACGCACATCGCCATCGTCGCCGACGAGTACGGCGGAACCTCGGGCATCGTAACCCTCGAGGACCTGCTCGAAGAGATCGTCGGCGACATCTCGGACGAGTACGACCGTGAGGAGCCACTCATCGTCGAGCTCGGCGAGGGACGCTACCGCGTGGATGCGATGCTGCCCGTCGATGACCTCAACGAGCTATTCGGCACGGATCTCGACACCGAGGCAGACTCAGTAGGCGGTTTGTTCACCGAGGTAGTGGGGCGTATTCCTGAACTCGGCGAGTCCACTGAGATCGAGGGTCTGCGTATCACCGTGCTCGAACGCCAGGGCACTCGCGTAAGACAGTTGTCTGTCGAGCCCGCTCTGAGCGGGGACACGGAGGAAGCGGAGAGCGATGCGTAATCCTACACAACCAGATCTGGCTCTGCTCGCGTTCGCTCGCGAGGCGCAGGAGAAGGCCTACGCACCGTACTCCGAGTTCCGGGTCGGTGCGGCCGTCTACACGAGCGACGGCGAGATATTCCAGGGCGTCAACATCGAGAACGCGTCGTACCCCGCGGGCATCTGCGCCGAGCGCGCCGCGATGGCTGCAGCCGTCTCTGCGGGGTACCGCGACATCGCGGCCGTAGCCGTCGTGGGCGATTCCGAGGCTCCGACGGTTCCCTGCGGCATATGTCGCCAGGCGCTGGCGGAGTTCAATCCCGAGATGCGCGTAATCATGGGCGCGCAGAGCGACGACGTCGCAGTTGCCACGCTCGACGAGCTCCTGCCCGAGGCGTTCGTGCGCGGCTACCTCGATCAAGACGAGACGCCGTAGATTGGGCGCCTCAGGACACATGAGCACCGAGGAGGTCGCGAGCGGTTTTGTCGCGCTCGTCGGTCGGCCGAACGCCGGCAAGTCCACGCTAGTGAATGCGCTCGTTGGGACCAAAGTCGCAATCACCAGCGATACTCCACAGACGACGCGGCATCGCCTGCGCGCGATCATCGACCGCGACGAGGCTCAGATCGTGCTCGTAGACACCCCTGGTCTGCACAAGCCCCATGACGCACTCGGCGAAGAACTCAACCGCAGCGCGCTCAAGGCGCTCGAGGACGTCGACGTCGTCGCCATGCTGGTGGATGCCTCGAAGCCTGCAGGGACAGGAGACGCCTGGGTCGCCGAGCACGTCGCCCGGACGCGCGCGACCAAGGTTCTGGTGATCAGCAAGGCGGACCTTGCCGAGGCCGAGCAGGTCGAGGCGCAGGTCACCGCCGCTCGCGCGCTCGCTGACTTCGACGACGTCGTTGTCCTCTCGGCGGTCGAGGGGTTCAACCTGGAGGCCTTCGAAGCCGCTGTTACCAAGTACCTGCCCACGGCGCCGCGCTGGTTCCCGCGCGACATGCCCACGGACCAGTCGTTCGAGGTCATGATCGCCGAGTTCATCCGTGAGAAGGTACTGCGTTCGACCTTCGAGGAGGTTCCCCACGCCGTTGGCGTCGCAATCGAGGACATCGAGCAGCAGGGTCGCGGCGAGTCAGCTCTGACCCGCATCTATGCCGTGATCTACGTCGAGCGCGAATCGCAGAAGGGCATCATCATCGGCAAGGGCGGAACGATGATCAAGCAGGTCGGAAGCGAGGCGCGCGAGGACCTCGAGCGGCTGATCGGCACGCGTGTCTTTCTTGACCTGAGGGTGAAAGTGAAGAAGAACTGGCGTCGCGATGCGGCGCAGATCAGGCGGTTCGGCTACGGGGAGGGGTTGTAGCACCCATGACCGATATCGATGTGAATGCACTGGCTGCCGCCATCGACCAGACCCTGCTCAAACCCACAGTGGGGCGTGACGAGGGGGCCGCGTGGATTGCGGACAACGCGGGCCAGGGCTTCGCCTCGCTCTGCGTGTCACCGGTGCTTGTGCCGAGTGCCGAGGAGGCGCTTCACGGGACCTCAACCCGGGTCTGCTCGGTAGCAGGTTTCCCGCTCGGCTACATGCTGCCGCAGTCCAAGGCCGCTGAGGCTGCCGACCTCGTGGCTGCGGGCTGTGCCGAGGTGGACATGGTGGTCAACATCGGCGCACTGCTGGCAGGCGAGTACGACGCGGTGCGCGACGACATCGCGGGCGTGGTCGCGGCCGTGTACACGGCATCGGGCGGCTCAGCCATCGTCAAGGTGATCCTCGAGACCGGGTACCTGGAAGAGCGAGACATCGCCCGTGGCTGCGACCTCGCTGTCGAGGCTGGTGCGGCGTTTGTGAAGACTTCGACGGGCTTCGGTCCGCGCGGTGCGAGCATTCGCGACGTCGAGATCATGCGAGCGACCGTCGGCCCGGAGATCGGTGTCAAAGCCGCTGGTGGCATCCGTGACCTCGACGCAGCGCTTGCGATGCTCGAAGCTGGCGCGACCCGACTCGGCACGTCAGCCGGTGGAGCGATCCTTGAGGCGGCCAGGGAGCGCGGGTTGTAGGCCGGTATGCCTGCCTACCCGCTCCGTGCTCTTGTTCTTCGGCAGACGAGGCTCGGCGAGACCGACACCATCGTGACACTGCTTGCAGCCGACGGCACCCCTGTGAGGGCGGTGGCCAAGGGGCTGCGCCGGCCTGGCTCGCGGTTCGGGGGCCGGCTCGAGCCGTACGCGCTGGTCGACCTGCTGATGCATACTGGCAAGTCGCTCGAGGTGATTTCCGAGGCGCGCACCGTAGAGGCTCACGCGGGGCTGCGCTCCGATCTGGACCGCACGGCGGCAGCGGCGGTCGTGGTGGATCTGATCGACAAGCTGGCCGTCGAGGGCCAGTCCGACCCGAAGATCTACGATGCGGCCGTGACGACGCTCGCCGTGTTCGAGGCGGCGCCGGTTGAGCGGCTCGGCGCGTTGGTGGTCGCGTTCCTCGTCAAGGCTCTGGCCGTTCACGGATACCGTCCTGAGCTCGATTACTGCGTGGCATGCGCACAGGAGGCACCGCAGGAGGGGCGTGCGGCCCTCTCGCTCTCGCAGGGAGGCGTTCTGTGCCCCGAGTGCGGGCATCTCGACGCGGCAGCCCTCTCATGCCCCGCCGAGGCTCGCGCCTGGCTCCAGGCCCTGCTCTCATCCACGATGGCCGAGGTAGCCGCGCTTCAGATGCCTCCTGCAGCCGTCTGCGACTGCTTCGCGCTCGTTCGCGCGTTCGTGAACTATCACGTCCCCACGCGCCTCAAAGCGCTGGACTTCTTCGCGGGTTGTCTGGTGCAAGAATAGCCACCTGTGGTCGTGTAAGATATCCAGCACTCGGGCTCTCGTCCGCCCGCTTCCGTTCCGGGGGAGATTCCACACATGGCGATGACCTTCCAAGACATCATCCTTGCGCTGTCGCGCTACTGGGCAGACCAGGGTTGCGTCGTGTTGCAGCCCTACGACACCGAGGTCGGTGCAGGCACCTTTCACCCTGCCACCACACTTCGCGCGCTCGGCCCTGACGTTTGGCGCACGGCCTACGTTCAGCCCTCGCGCCGCCCCACCGACGGGCGCTACGGCGAGAACCCGAACCGGCTGCAGCATTACTACCAGTACCAGGTGATCCTGAAGCCGAGCCCGGACAACGTGCTCGACCTGTACTTTGACTCGCTCAGGGCGATCGGTCTCGAGCCTGCCGAGCACG
>CAZBLH010000011.1:35574-51445 GCA_964492775.1 uncultured Eubacteriales bacterium
GGCTGAACGGCATGGAGGTCACGCAGTTCACCTACTTCCAGCAGGTCGGTGGCTTCGAATGCCGCCCCGTGCCGGCCGAGATCACCTACGGGCTCGAGCGCCTCGCGATGTACATCCAAGGCGTGGACAGCGTCTACGACCTGACGTGGAGCGTCGGCCCGGACGGTCACGTCTTCACCTATGGCGACGTATTCCTCGCCAATGAGCAGCAGTACTCGGCGTACAACTTCGAGGTCGCCGACGTGGACATGCTCCTCGGGCTCTTCACCACCTACGAAGGTGAGTGCCGCCGCACTCTCGAGGCAGGATACGTACTCCCGGCCTACGACTACGTGCTCAAGTGCTCCCATGCGTTCAACCTGCTCGACGCACGCGGCGCCGTGAGCGTCACCGAGCGCCAAGGCTACATCCTGCGTGTGCGGGCGCTTGCGAAGGCCTGTTGCGCGGCCTACATGGAGTTCGTCACCAGGAAGGATGCGGTGCCGGAGGACGCGGCCGCTGAAGGCGTCGATGCTACCGAGAGCGTATCGGCACCGAAGGGCGGTGATGCGCTGTGACCGCACGCGACCTGCTCTTCGAGGTTGGCTGCGAGGAGCTGCCGTCCTCTGCCCTGTACCGAGCGCTCGAGCAGCTACAGGCTGCTGTGCCCGAGGCGCTCAAGCGCGCTCGGCTTGAGTACAACACCGTGTCCGTGCTGGGGACTCCTCGGCGGATTGCGATCCTCGTGACCGAGGTCGCCGGGCGGCAGCCGGACTCGGTTGAGCGCCACAAAGGACCCGCGGCCAAGGTCGCATTCGACGCCGAGGGCGCCCCGACGCCGGCGGCGGCTGGCTTTGCCCGAGGCAAGGGCGTGCCCGTCGAGTCGCTCGAGGTGATCGAGGACGAGGGCGGGGCGTACGTCTGGGCGACCGTGGAGTCTGCTGGCGCTCCGGCCATCGAGGTCCTTCCCGGACTGCTCGAGTCGCTGATCAGCGGCCTGGACTGGGCGAAGTCGATGCGCTGGGGTAGCGGGGACGCACGATTCTCCCGCCCGGTTCGTTGGCTGCTTGCCCTGTTCGGCACCGAGGTCGTTCCCGTGCAGTTCGCTGGGATCGTCGCCGGGCCGACGACGCGCGGACACCGGTTCCTCGAGCCGGGCGAGATCACCATCGCATCGCCGACCGAGTACGTTGACGCGCTCGCCAAAGCGTTCGTGCTCGTCGATCAGAACGCCCGGGCGCGGGTCCTGCGAGATAGCATCGATGCCGCAGCCGCCGAGCGCGGAGGCCGTGCCGTCGTCCCCGAGAAGACCTTTGCCGAGGTGGTGAACCTCGTCGAGTGGCCCACGGTCGCGGTGGGGAGGTTCGACGAGGAGTTCTTGGAGGTGCCCCGCGAGATCCTCCAGCACGCGATGCAGAGCCATCAGCGCTACTTCCCGCTGGAGGACGCCTCCGGAAATCTCACCGCTGCGTTCATAGTCGCTCACAACGGGAGCCCCGAGCGCACTGCCCAGATCATCGCAGGGCACGAGCGGGTCATCCGCGCGCGCCTTGCCGATGCGGCCTTCTTCTTCCGGGAAGACCTCGCGACCCCCCTCGAGGGCTGGCTTCCCAAGCTCGAGCACGTCGTCTTCCAAGAGAAGCTCGGCACTCTTGCCGACAAGACCGAGCGCATCGGCCACCTGGCTGCCAAGGTCGCATCCATGGTCGACGCGCCTGCAGACGCCGCGGCTCAGGCAGCCCGGGCGGCGCACCTCGCCAAGGCGGACCTCGTGACGAGCGCGGTCATCGAGTTCACCGATCTCCAAGGCGTGATGGGGCGCTACTACGCCGAGGCGGCGGGGGAGAGTTCTGAGGTAGCCCTCGCGATCGAGGAGCATTACCGACCGCGCTTCTCGGATGACACGCTGCCTTCGACGCTTGCTGGGCGCATCGTTGCTATCGCCGACAAGGCAGACACCATCTGCGGCATCTTCGCCGCCGGTCTCGCGCCCAAGGGCTCTTCCGATCCCTTCGCGCTGAGGCGCTCGGCGATCGGCATCATCGCGATGGCGCTCGACGGGACGCGCGTGTGCCTGGACGAGCTGATCGGCGATGCGCTCGCGGGATACGGAGACACTGTGGGCTCGGTCGAGGAGACCGGGGCGGCCATCAAGGCGTTCTTCATCGCCCGACTCCAGGGCATCCTGCAGGACCGTGGGTACGACTACGACATCATTGATGCGGTTCTCGCATCAGCATCCAATGACCCCGCGGACGTACTTGCCCGCGCCGAGGCGCTGAGAGAGGCCAGCCAGCAGGCGCCCGAGGTGTTCGAGAACCTCTCGGTCGCCTACAAGCGCGCCGCCAACCTGGCGCGCGAGGCCGAGCCTGAGACGGACCGTGGGCTCATGGGCGTGCACGAGCGGGCGCTCGATTCGGCGCTTGACGAGGCGCAAGGCAGGGTGGAAGCGCTGGTCGCCGAGGGCGCGTACGAGGACGTGCTCACGGTCTTCTCGGCGATGAGGGAGCCGATCGACGCCTTCTTCGACAATGTGCTCGTCATGGACGAGGACCCCGCAGTGCGCGCGACGCGACTCGGACTTCTGGCGCGGTTCGTCAGGCTGTTCGGCCTCTTTGCCGACCTCGGCCGACTCGCGAGGTAGTGCTCGCATGGAGCAGGCCGTAATAGCGATTCACGTGTTGTCGGACTCCCTCGGCGAGACGGGGGAGATGGTGGCCCGAGCCGCCGCCGCGCAGTTCGAGCCCGGCACGTATCGCATCGAGCGGTTGCCCAAGATCGTCTCGGTCGAGCACCTGCGCAGGACGGTGGAGTCGCACTGCGGGACGCACTGCGTGTTCCTCTACACGTTCGTGAGCGGCGAGTTCGTGCAGGAGATGAAGCGGCTCTCCTCCAAGGGCGTGCACTCCGTCGACCTGTTGAGCCCGGTAGTCGATATCCTCGCGAGCATGACGGAGCATGAGCCTATCGGCGAGGCTGGGACGATCCGGCGCACCGACCAGGAGTACTTCCAGCGCATCGACGCGATGGAGTTCGCCGTCAAGCACGACGACGGACGCAATCCCGAGGGGCTCAAGGACGCCGACATCGTGCTCGTCGGCGTGTCCCGCACTTCCAAGACGCCGCTCTCGATGTACCTCGCGATGAAGGGCTACCGGGTTGCGAAC
Organism: uncultured Eubacteriales bacterium; assembly: GCA_964492775.1. Taxonomy (GTDB): domain Bacteria; phylum Actinomycetota; class Coriobacteriia; order Anaerosomatales; family PHET01; genus WRDS01. Next base: position 38,721 of record CAZBLH010000011.1, read on the forward strand.
GTCCCGCTCGCCATGGGGGTTGCACCGCCGGAGGAGCTGTTCGAGGTCGACCCGGAGCGCATCATCGGGCTCACCGGCGATGTCGACACGCTCGTCGAGATCCGCAATGCCCGCATGCACGAGCTCGGGACCTTTGTCTCCGGGTACGCGGACCGCGAATCGATCGAGCGGGAGCTCGAGGAGGCACGTGCGCTCATGCGCCGGCTTGGCGCGATCGTGTTGCACACTGGGAACCGGGCCATCGAGGAGTCCGCTCAGGAGATCATCCGCCAGTTGAACAATGGCTTCGCTGAGAATGACTGACGTTCTCGCCCGTACATGAAGCACTCAGGTATCATCGGGACCAAACCCGCCTGGACAAGAGAGGGAGATGGAATTGTCGGACGTAAAGCGTGTCTATGCTTTCGGCGCCGGCCGAACCGAGGGTAACCGGGACATGAAGTTCGTCCTTGGAGGCAAGGGCGCCAACCTTGCCGAGATGGCGAACATGGGCTTGCCCGTTCCACCCGGTTTCACCATCACCTGCCAGGCGTGCATGGAGTACTACAACTCCAATCCGCCCGGATTCCCCGCGGGACTCGAAGAAGAGATCGCCGAGCACCTCAAGGAGCTTGAGGAGAAGATGGGCAAGCGCCTCGGCGACCCGGCCGACCCGCTTCTCGTCTCGGTGCGCAGCGGCTCGCCGTTCTCCATGCCGGGCATGATGGACACCGTCCTCAACCTCGGCCTGAATGACGTTTCGGTCGAGGGCCTGATCGCCCAGACCGGCAACGAGCGGTTCGCGTGGGACAGCTACCGTCGCTTCATTCAGATGTTCTCGAAGGTCGTCCTCGACGTCGAAGGTGACCTGTTCGAGAACGCCATTACGCGCATGAAGCGCGACCGTGGCGCCGCGAGCGACACCGATCTCAACGCCGCTGACCTGCGCGAGCTCGTCAGCGTCTTCAAGGGGATCGTCGCGGACGAGGTCAGCGCCGAGGAGTACCCGCAGCTCGTCGGAGCAGACGGCAAGGTCGCGTTCCCGCAGAAGGTTTCCGCGCAGCTGCGCCTCGCGATCGAGGCCGTCTTCAAGAGCTGGATGAACGAGCGCGCGGTGTACTACCGCAAGATGGAGAAGATCGCCGATGATCTCGGCACCGCCGTCAACGTTCAGACGATGGTATTCGGAAACAAGGGCGAGACCTCAGCGACGGGCGTCGGCTTCACGCGCAACCCGGCCGACGGCACGAAGGAGTACTACGGAGACTTCCTCACCAACGCGCAGGGCGAGGATGTCGTAGCCGGTATCCGGCTCACTGAGCCCATCGCAAAGCTCAAGACCGTGCCCGGTCTCGAGGAGGCTGGCAGGGAACTCGACGAGGTGTTTGCCAAGCTCGAGGCGTCGTACCACGACATGTGCGACATCGAGTTCACCATCGAGCAGGGCAAGCTCTACATGCTGCAGACCCGTGTGGGCAAGCGCACCGCGCGCGCCGCGCTCAAGATCGCGATCGACATGGTCGAGGAGGGTCTGATCAGCAAGCAGGAGGCTGTCTCGCGCATCAACCCACACCAGCTCGATCAGCTCCTGCACCCTCAGTTCGATTCCTCGGCGCAGTACGACGTCCTGGCCAAAGGGCTCAACGCCTCGCCGGGCGCCGCGGTGGGCGAGGTCGTCTTCTCCTCGGCAGACGCTGTTGCGGCGAAGGAAGGCGGCCGTAAGGCGATCCTCGTGCGCTGGGAGACTAACCCCGACGACCTGCCGGGCATGGACGCGGCCGAGGGAATCCTCACGTCTCACGGCGGCAAGACATCGCATGCGGCTGTTGTCGCCCGCGGCATGGGCAAGCCAGCCGTCTGCGGCGTGGAGAAGCTTCGGATCGACGCCGAGAACAAGGTCGCACGCGTCGACGGCACCGACGTCGAGCTGCGCGAAGGCGATATCATCTCCATCGACGGCACGACCGGCATCGTCGTTCTAGGCGCTGTCGCACTGATCGAGCCCGAGGTCACCGGAGACTTCGACACGGTCCTTACCTGGGCTGACGAGATTCGCACGATGGGCGTGCGCGCCAACGCTGACACCCCGGACGATGCCGCGCTTGGGCGTAAGTTTGGCGCCGCAGGCATCGGACTCTGCCGCACGGAGCACATGTTCCTCGGTGAGCGCAAGGGCATCATTCAGCGCTTCATCCTTGCTGAGGACGGCGACGGCGCTCGCGAGGAGGCTCTCTCCGAGCTTCTCGGCGCTCAGGTCGGCGACTTCCTCGGCATCTTCGAGGCCATGGACGGGCTGCCGGTGACGGTCCGTCTGCTCGATCCGCCGCTTCACGAGTTCCTCGACAGCCCGCGTGAGCTCGAGGTATCTATCGTCAGGGCCGAGGCTGCGGGTGCAACCGCCGCCGAGCTGGCCCCGAAGCGCAAGCTTCTTTCGCAGATTGACTCGATGATCGAGGCCAACCCGATGCTGGGTCTGCGCGGCTGCCGTCTGGGCCTCATGTTCCCTGAGCTGTACTCGATGCAGGTCCGCGCCATCGCAAAGGCCGCGTGCCAGCTCCGGGCGCTCGGCCGCGACCCGCGCCCCGAGATTATGATTCCGCTCGTCAGCGTAAAGGCCGAACTTGAGACGCTGCGTGCCGAGGCCGAGAAGGTCGTAGCTGAGGTGGCCGCCGAGTGCAGCGACGCGACGCTCAGCATCCCGATTGGCACGATGATCGAGCTGCCGCGCGCCGCCATCACCGCCGATGAGATCGCAACCCAAGCTGACTTCTTCAGCTTCGGCACGAACGACCTTACCCAGACCACCTTCGGCTTCTCGCGCGATGACATCGAGGCGAAGTTTCTGCCACGCTACCTCGAGCGCAAGATCCTGCGCAGGAACCCGTTCGAGACGGTGGACGAGGGTGTTGCCGAGCTAGTGCGTATAGGCGTGGAGAAGGGCAAAGCGGGCAACCCCAACCTGCACGTCGGTGTCTGCGGCGAGCACGGCGGCGATCCTGACTCGGTCCACACGTTCTTCGAGATCGGACTGGACTACGTGTCCTGCTCGCCGTACCGCGTTCCGCTCGCAAGGCTTGCGGCAGCGCAGGCCAAGCTTGCGGCCTCGGAGGGCACGGGGTCGGATAACCGCTAGTCGCCGAACCACCGCACGAGTCAGGGCAAGTAGGCCGCATGGCACCTGAACAGCTGATGACGCGCGAGGAGACAGAGGCAGCCGAGTTCGAGCGCCTGTCTCCTCGCGCGGCTAAGGCCGCCGAGTCGCGCGGCCGTGATAGGTTCTCGGAGCTGGATCCGTTCCGCACCGAGTACCAGCGTGACCGCGACCGGATCCTGCACTGCAAGGCGTTTAGGCGCCTCTCGCACAAGACGCAGGTCTTCCTGGCGCCCGAGGGCGACCACTACCGGACCCGGCTCACGCACACGCTCGAGGTCTCGCAGATCGCGCGTTCCATCGCACGGGCGCTGCGCCTCAACGAGGACCTCACCGAGGCTATTGCGCTCGGCCACGACCTCGGCCATACACCGTTCGGCCACACCGGCGAGGAGGCGCTCTCAAGCGTGCTCGCCGAGGTCGCGGAGCAGTTCCCCGGCGCCCCGACGTCGTATAGTCACAACCTGCAGTCGCTGCGCATCGTCGAGCAGCTGGAGTACGACGGCAAAGGCCTGAACCTCACCTGGGAGGTCCGCGACGGAATCCTCGGCCACACGGGCGAGCATGTGCCGTCCACGCTTGAGGGCCAAATTGTCCGCACCGCCGACCGCATCGCCTATGTGAACCACGACATCGATGACGGGCTGCGCGCCGGCGTTCTGGCCTTTGAAGAGTTGCCGAAGCGCGCTATGGAGGTGCTCGGCCGCCACCATGCGGAGCGCTTGACCACCATGGTCACCGACATGATCTCGGCTTCGGCGGACGCCGACTCAATCCGTATGTCGCCGCCGGTATGGAACGCCATGATGGAGCTGCGCTCGTTCCTGTTCGAGAACGTGTACTTCTCGGCAAAGGCTAAGGCCGAGGAGCCCAAGGCGAGCCGGGTTGTGCGTATGCTGATGCAGCACTACCTGAGTACGCCGGAGGATCTGCCGTCTGAGTTCCAGGCTGCTGAGGGCGCCGAGTTGGTGCAGCGTGCGGTCGATTATGTGTCGGGTATGACGGACCGTTTCGCGATCCGGGAGTTCGAACGCATATTCATCCCGAAGAAGTGGCTGGTGTAAGGCCGCGCTTATGAGATACTTTGCGCCGAGCGCATGGTGCGCTTGGATGCTCGTGCCTTAGGATGTCTGTGGCACGGGCTTAATAGCAATCGGTGGCATCACTCCGCCCGAGTGGCCGGTGTGGATGGGGAAGCACGGAAGGAGAGGGTGGATGAGCGGGGCAATAGCTTGGCTTGCGCCTCTGTCGGCGATAGTCGGCCTCGGGGTCGCACTGTTTCTCGGCAGTTGGGTTCTCAAGCAGGACCCGGGCAACAAGAAGATGCAGGAGATCTCGAAGGCCACGCAGGAGGGCGCGATGGCGTTCCTTCGTGCCGAGTGGCGGGTCCTCATCATCTTCGCGATCGTGGTCTTTGCGGCACTCTCGCTTACGGGCGGTACTCTTAGGGACGGCGTTCTCACCGCAGTCGCCTTCCTGACGGGGGGCACGCTCTCGGCGTTTGCAGGCTTCGTGGGCATGTACGTCGCCACGCGTGCGAACGCTCGCACGGCACAGGCCGCCACCGTCGGCGTCGCAAAGGCGCTCAACGTTGCGTTCCGCTCCGGACTGACTATGGGCCTCACGGTCGCCTCCTTCGGCGTGCTGGGCCTTTCGGTCTGGGCGATCATATTCATCGTCACCGGTGACAACCCGCTCGCAGACCAGGCCATCGTCAACGGGTTCGCGCTCGGCGCGTCCTCGATCGCTCTCTTCGCGCGAGTTGGTGGCGGTATCTACACCAAGGCCGCTGACGTGGGCGCTGACCTCGTCGGTAAGGTCGAGGCTGGAATCCCCGAGGACGACCCTCGCAACCCGGCCGTCATCGCTGACAACGTCGGCGACAACGTCGGCGACGTTGCGGGTATGGGCGCCGACCTCTTCGAGAGCTACGTCGGTTCGATCCTTGCCCCGATCGTCCTCGCGCTCGCGCTCTGGGCGACCGGCACCGATGACTTCATGTTCGGCGTGACCGTCCCGCTGCTCATCGCCGGCTTCGGCATCTTGATGTCGATCATCGGCCTGTTCGCGGTGCGCGCCAAAGAGGGCGGAAACCTCCACATGGCGCTGAACACGGGAACCTACGTGGCTGCCGTGCTCGAGGTCGGCGTTATGGCTGGGCTCTTCTACTGGTGGGCCTCGGCGGTCGGCGACACCTCGCGCTTCTGGTTTTTCGGCTCGGTCGTGCTCGGCCTCGCTGCAGGTATCGCGATCGGCCAGATCACCGAGTACTACTGCTCCGATCACTACAAGCCGGTCAAGGGCATCGCCGAGGCGTCCGAGACGGGCCCTGCAACCAACATCATCGCGGGTCTGGGCGTCGGCATGATCTCGACCGTCGGCCCGATCATCGTCGTCGCGCTCGGCATTTTTGGCGCGTACACCATGGGCAACATGGCCGTGCCGAATGATCCGACCTCGGGCATCTACGGTATCGCGCTCGCCGCGCTCGGCATGCTTTCGATCACGGCCATCACGGTCGGCGTCGACGCGTACGGTCCTGTTGCCGACAACGCTGGCGGTATCGCCGAGATGGCGCACATGGATCCGCACATCCGTGAGATCACTGACGGTCTCGATTCCGTCGGCAACACGACCGCTGCTATCGCCAAGGGCTTCGCAATCGGCTCGGCAGGTCTGACCGCCCTCGCGCTGTTCACTGCCTTCCGCACCTCGGTGGCGGCCGGTGGCGTCAAGCTCGATCTCTCGCTTGAGAATCCGCTCGTGGTCGTCGGCCTGTTCGTCGGTGCGATGCTGCCGTTCCTGTTCGGCGCTCTCACGATGAACGCAGTCGGCCGCGCTGCGTTCGCGATGATCGGGGAGGTCCGCCGCCAGTTCAAGGAGATCCCTGGCCTGCTGGCCGGTGACGAGAACGCACGAGCCGACTACGCCGCGTGCGTTGATATCGCCACCAAGGGCGCGCTCAAGGAGATGGTGGTGCCGGGTATTCTCGCCGTCGTCATCCCGATCCTCCTCGGCGTGCTCAACCTTGAGATGCTGGGTGGATTCCTTGCCGGTGCCGTCGTCTCGGGCTTCCTGCTCGCGATCATGATGGCCAACGCCGGTGGCGCGTGGGACAACGCCAAGAAGTATATCGAGGGTGGCGTGCTCGGCGGTAAGGGCTCTGAGGCCCACAAGGCCGCTGTCGTCGGCGACACCGTTGGCGATCCGTTCAAGGACACGTCCGGCCCGGCGATGAACATCCTCATCAAGCTCATGACCGTGGTTTCTCTTGTGTTCGTTCCGCTGTTCCTGAGGATCCACGGCTAGACGGGGAGTGAGTCCCGCAGGAATCACCGGTGCGCCTTGTCTCGAGGCGCCACGGATGAATGACTGAGCATACTCCCGCGCCGTCTGGGCGCGGGAGTATGTGTTTCTATCGCTTCACGGGTACCTTCATTCCGGAAGGAGGCAGAGTATGGGTCGTATTAGCGACGAGGACATCCAGCGCGTTCGCGAAGCGAACGACCTTGTGGCCCTGATCTCCGACCGTGTGGTCCTGCGGCAGAAGGGCCGGCTGTTCTGGGGCTTGTGCCCTCTTCACGGCGAGAAGTCCCCGTCGTTCAAGGTCGACCCTGCCACACAGCTCTGGCACTGCTTCGGCTGCGGCAAGGGCGGCGACGTGTTCGGTTTCGTGATGGAGACTGACAATGTCGACTTCCCGGATGCGGTGCGCTTGCTCGCCGACCGTGCGCGCATCGAGATCTCCGAGGACACCGGGCCAGCTGGCGCTTCGCGAGGCCGCAAAGAGCGACTGATGGCTGCCTGCGAAGCGGCTGCCGAGTTCTACGCCCGCCACCTGACGGGCTCACATGATGCGGGCGCAGCCAAGGCACGCGAGTACCTCGGAGGCCGCGGGTTCGGCAGCCAGGTCGCCAAGGAGTGGCGTCTCGGGTTCGCGCCAGGGCGCGGCGCGCTCACGCGCCACCTGCGCGAGCAGGGTTTCTCGGCAGACGAGATGGTAGACGCCAATCTTGCGCTGCGCACCGATGGCGGCGCCGTGCGCGACCGCTTCTACGAGCGGGTTATGTTCCCCATATCGGACCTGCAGGGGCGAGTGATCGCCTTTGGGGGCCGGGTCATCGGGTCGGGCGAGCCGAAGTACCTGAACACGTCAGACACGCCGATCTTTCGCAAGTCGACCAACATGTACGCGATCGATCGCGCGCGGGGGGCGATCACTGCCGACGGAACGGCGCTTGTGGTCGAGGGCTACACCGACGTGATCGCGCTGCATAAGGCGGGGATCACCAATGCGGTCGCGACCTTGGGTACCGCGCTCACGCAGCAGCATGTGAAGCTCTTGGGGCGTTTCGCTCGGCGGATCGTGTACCTGTTCGATGGTGATGAGGCGGGAATGCGCGCCGCTGACCGCGCCGCCGAGTTCATCGACTCGTACTCCACCGAGATGCACGACCGGTTCCGGGTGGATCTCTCCGCAGCGGTGATTCCGGGCGGCATGGATCCGGCCGACCTCGTCGAGGCCGAGGGCGCCGACGCGCTGCGCGCCCTGGTGGCCGGAGCCGTCCCATTGCTGCAGTTCTCGATAGACCGGCGCCTCGCGCGCTGGGATCTGGACCGGCCTGAGGAGCGCGCACGTGCTCTGCGCGATGCTGCCGAAGTACTTGCGCCCGTGAAGGGATCGCTGCTCGCCGCGGACTACGCGAACTACATCGCCGACAAGCTGCTCGCCGATACCGTGACCGTGCAGCGCGCTATCGATGCCGCGCGGCCCACGCCCGGCCGGACCGAAGAAGCCGCGCCCGCCGATGAGCGCGAGCACCCAGCGGTGGGCGAGGAGGAACTGCTTCCAGTGCGCGTCCGCATCGAGCGCGAACTGCTCGGCGTGCTGAATTCCTATGCGCAGCTGCGTGGCAAGGCACGGGAGTTGCTTGACTCGAACCTGCTGTCTGACGAGCGCCACCGTGGAATCGCGGAGGTGTTCGCGCAGGCAGGTCCGGCCGTGCAAGGCAACGCGCTCAATGGCCTTCTGGAGGCCCGAGTCCCCGGCGCGGTCAGGATGTTGGCGGGCGTCAGGCTCATGGAGGACGCCGCTGATCCGGACGCGTTGGCCGAGAGCATGATCGTGCGACTCAAGGAGTTCGAGCTTCAACGCCGAATAGCAGCTGGAAGGGCGCGGCTGCGCAATTCGGGAGAGTTCACGTCCGCGGCCGAATATGACGAGGTATTTAGGGAAGTCTCCCTACTGCAGCGCGAGCTCGATGCCGTGCGGCGTGGTGAGCATAACGAAGACGATCGGCTGGAGGCGCAGTACTAGCGTGGTAGAGAAGTCGAAGCAGAAAGCTAACACGACCGCGAAGAAGACCGCCGAGAAGGCGGAGACCGCGGTTCCTGCCAAGAAGGCGAGCAAGGCGGCTGCCCAGAAGAAGGTCGTCGAGAAGCCGAAGGCTGCCAAGAAGTCGGCCCCGGCTGAGAAGCCCGCCGAGAAGAAGTCTGCCGCCAAGACGACCAAGGAGCCGGCGAAGAAGCCTGCGGCCGAGAAGGCCGCTGCCGCCAAGAAGCCGACCGCCAAGCGCGCCAAGTCGAGCGCACCCGAGCTTGAGCTGCCCGCCATCCAGGTCCTGATGAACATCGGCGCCACGCGCGGGAACCTCACCGACGAGGAGATCCAGGGCGCCCTTTCGGACGTTGATCTCACCGACGCGCAGTTCGAGCGCGTTTACACGCACTTCAAGGAGTCGGGCATCGAGGTCATCGAGGATCCCTCGCACATCCTCGACGCCGATGCGGTCGCCGATACCGTCGCTGAGGCAGAGGGTCCCGAGGTCCTCGAGCGCAGCGTGGAGGAGGATCAGGACGACCCCAGCACCTCTGAGGTCGCTATCGTCGACATCGAGCTGCCGAAGGTCGCGCCCAAGGCAGGCAAGAAGAAGTCCAAGAAGCGCGCAACCGATGCGTCGGTGGCGCCGCTCACCGGCGACCCGGTCCGCATGTACCTGAAGGAGATCGGCAAGGTTCCGCTGCTCACGGCCGCCCAGGAGATCGACCTCGCGATGAAGATAGAGGCCGGCCTCGAAGCGGCTGCTCGTGCCGAGGAGGCCGAGGAGCAGGGTATAGAGCTCGACCGCGCCGAGAAGCGCCGCCTCTACCGGATCGAGCAGCTCGGCCTTGATGCCAAGCAACAGCTCGTTGAGGCCAACCTGCGACTCGTCGTCTCCATTGCCAAGCGGTACGTCGGACGCGGCATGCTCTTCCTCGACCTGATCCAGGAAGGCAACCTCGGCCTGATACGCGCGGTCGAGAAGTTCGACTACACGAAGGGCTTCAAGTTCTCTACGTACGCGACCTGGTGGATTCGCCAGGCGATCACGCGTGCCATCGCGGACCAGGCGCGCACCATCCGCATTCCGGTCCACATGGTGGAGACCATCAACAAGCTCATCCGCATCCAGCGCCAGCTGCTGCAGGAGCTTGGGCGCGAGCCGCTGCCCGAGGAGATCGGCGAGAAGATGGACATGACCGCCGATCGCGTGCGCGAAATCCTGAAGATCAGCCAGGAGCCGGTCAGCCTCGAGACGCCAATCGGCGAGGAAGAGGACTCCCACCTTGGCGACTTCATCGAGGACTCCGAGGCCGTGGTCCCGCCGGATGCGGCGAGCTTCTCGCTTCTGCAGGAGCAACTCTCGAAAGTGCTCGTCGGCCTTGCCGAGCGCGAGCGCAAGGTCATCGAACTGCGGTTCGGGCTCGTGGATGGCCATCCGAGAACGCTCGAAGAGGTCGGACGGGAGTTCGGAGTCACTCGCGAGCGCATCCGTCAGATCGAGTCGAAGACGCTGTGCAAGCTGCGCCACCCGTCGCGCTCGCAGCGCCTGCGCGATTACCTCGAGTAGCCCGTAGGAACATCTCGGAGGCCCGCCGGCGGGTTCGCCGGCGCCTGCTCTCCGTTCGCCTTCATAGCAGTGCGCTAGAATAGTCGAGACCCCTTGCACACCGAGAAAGGCCCGATTCTGCCTCGACCGCGCAGGACAAGGCGCGCCGCCACCAAGGGCGCGACTCAGCAGCGAGCGATTGTTGCCGCCATCGCGGTGATTGCCCTCGTTGCGGTTTGCGGGTTCGCCCTGCGAGGCATGTGGTCGGACCGTGCCGAGGCACGAGATGACGCCTCCGTTGAGGCGACATCGCTTGCCTCCAGCCTGACCACCTCCACGGCGCACTCAGTCGAGGTCCCCGACGTCGTAGGCGCATCATACAAGGAAGCCGTCGTGGTCCTGGAGGCCGCCGGGCTCGTGCCGACATCGGCCACCGGCGAACAGCATGCCGACACCGCTGCTGTGACGTCTCAGGAGCCCGCAGCCGGTCAGCTTGTAGAGGCTGGGGCGCGCGTAAGCCTGCACCTGGGCGCGTCCGCCCAGGTGCTCACGGCTACGCAGGCTAAGTCGGCCAGTCCCGGCGGCGTGGGTGGGCAGTTCGTTGTGGTCATCGATCCTGGACATCAGGGCCGTGGCAACTCGAAGCTCGAGCCAGTCGGTCCGGGCTCGAAAGAGACCAAGGTCAGCGTCAGCGGAGGAACCACAGGGCGCGTAACCCGGCTGCCCGAGTACGAGATAGCCCTGCAGATCTCCATGAACCTCAAGGCACGCCTCGAGGCCGCAGGGGTCAAGGTCGTGATGACGCGAACGACCAACGATGTGAACATCAGCAACTCGGCGCGCGCGGAAATCGCGAATGACGCGGGGGCCAACCTGTTCGTGCGCATCCACTGTGACGGCAACCCCGACCCGTCCATGACGGGCATCTCCACGCTGTACCCGGGAGGCAACAACTGGGTCAAGCCGATTTCGGCTGAGTCGAAGGCGGCCGCTGGCCTGATCCAGCAGAACGTGGTGTCGACGACTGGGGCGGTAGACCGCGGGCTCTCCGAGCGCGCGGACCAGACGGGCTTCAACTTCGCGAAGATGCCGAGCGTGCTCGTAGAGTGCGGCTTCATGTCCAACGAGGTCGAAGACAGGCTGCTGTGCAGCCCGCACTACCAGGACAAGCTTGCCGAGGGCATCGCGCAGGGGATTCTCGCGTTCTACCAGTCGCGCTAGTCGGCGTTCACATTCCGAGAGAAGCAGAAAGGCCCCGCTTTAGCGAGGCCTTTCGAATCTACTGGCTCCCCGGGTAGGACTCGAACCTACAACCCTCCGGTTAACAGCCGGATGCTCTGCCGATTGAGCTACCGAGGAGTGTGAATGCACCCCAAGAGGCGCGAATCGAGATTCTACTAACGACTCCCGCGCTTTGCAACACCGGGACGTACGCAGCCTCACTGAGCATGGGCACACGGCGGGCGTGGCTGTGATAGACTAAGCCGCTAGTCTCTCCATCATCGCAGGTCGGAGGCTATGGGATGGGCCCGTAGCTCAATGGTGGAGCAGGGGACTCATAATCCCTTGGTTGCAGGTTCGAATCCTGCCGGGCCCACCATCACAACCTCCACCGCGTCCTTTCGGAGGCGCCCGTGCGAGTCCTGGTCACCGGCGGCGCAGGGTACATCGGCGCCATCACCACACGAATGCTGCTGGATGCGGGCCACCAGTGCCTCGTATACGACAGCCTCGAGCGCGGCCACCGTGAGTCGGTGGACCCTCGTGCCGAGTTCGTGCAGGGCGACATCGGCGACGAACCGCTGCTCGTACAGGCGCTCGATGGCTGCGATGGGGTCCTGCATTTCGCCGGGCTGATCGACGTCGCTGAGTCCCAGCGCGAGCCCGTCCGCTACCTTGCAGTCAACTCCGAGCGGCCTGTAGCTCTGCTGCGAGCGATGGAGTCCACCGGCATCCAGCCGATCGTCTTCTCCTCGACCGCGGCCGTGTATGGCGAGCCCGAGCGCATTCCCATTCGCGAAAGCGATCCGTGCTTGCCTGTGAACGTCTACGGCGCCTCGAAGCTGGCTTTCGAGCACAGACTTGCCGAGTTCGCCGAGCGAAGCGTCCTGCGCCCGGTGGTCCTCAGGTACTTCAACGTTGCGGGAGCCTGGCCGGACGGCTCGCTCGGCGAGGCGCATGAGCCGGAGACGCACCTCATCCCGCGCATTCTGCAATCCATTGCGCAGGGTCACAGCACATTCGAGGTGTTCGGAGGCGACTACCCGACGAGCGATGGGACCTGCGTGCGCGACTACGTGCACGTTGTGGACCTGGCGCGTGCGCACCTCGACGCACTGGAGTATCTCATAGCCGGCGGTCGTGCCGACGTATTCAACCTCGGCAGCGAGCGCGGCTTCACCAACCGTGAGGTGGTCGAGGCGTGCGGACGGGTCACAGGAAGGGACGTGCGAGTCGATGTCGGGCCGAGGCGGGAGGGGGATCCCGCGGTTCTTGTGGCGTCTTCGGAGAAGGCTCACGAGAAGCTCGGCTGGACGCCTGAGCGCGGGGATATCGAGACCATTATTGAGGATGCGTGGGGATGGCATCTTGCCCGCGAGCGCGGGTACAGATAGAATCGGTGCTCGCCGCAGAGCGGCGGATATGGGCGATTAACTCAGCGGGAGAGTGCCACCTTCACACGGTGGAAGTCACTGGTTCAAATCCAGTATCGCCCACCATTCGTT
>CAZBLH010000012.1:0-1730 GCA_964492775.1 uncultured Eubacteriales bacterium
TCGGCTACCAGCCAACGCTCGCTACCGAGATGGGCGCGCTCCAGGAGCGCATCACCTCAACCAAGACCGGTTCGGTCACCTCGGTCCAGGCCATCTACGTGCCCGCGGACGACCTCACCGACCCGGCGCCTGCGACCGCCTTCACGCACCTGGATGCCACGACGGTCCTGTCGCGAGGCATCGCCGAGAAGGGCCTGTATCCGGCGGTAGACCCGCTGGCGTCGACTTCGCGCGCCCTCGATCCCGAGGTCGTCGGCGAGGAGCACTACCGCGTGGCGCGTGGTGTTCAGAACGTGCTGCAGCGCTACAAGGACCTGCAGGACATCATCGCCATCCTCGGTATGGATGAGCTCTCCGAGGAGGACAAGCTCACCGTCTCGCGTGCGCGCAAGATCGAGCAGTTCCTCTCGCAGCCGTTCTTCGTGGGTGAGCAGTTCACGGGCATGCCCGGCATCTACGTGAAGCTCGAGGACACGATCCACGGCTTCGCCGAGATCATCGACGGTAAGCACGACGACGTGCCGGAGCAGGCGTTCCGCTACGTCGGCACCATCGAGGATGCGTTGGCCAAGGCCGAGTCAATGAAGGCGACGGCGTAGGAGGGCTCATGGCGAGAACCCTTCTTGCTGAGATAGTCACACCCGAGCACATCGTTTACTCGAGCGAGGTACAGATGGTCGTGGCGATGACGACGACGGGCGAGGTTGGCATCTTGCCGCTCCACGCTCCGCTCGTCTCGGAGCTTGCGCCCGGTGAGGTGCGCCTCAAGACCGGCGAGACCGCATCGGACTGGGAGTACTTCGCGATCTCCGGGGGCTACCTGCAGGTCCACGAGGACAAGGTCCTCATCCTGGCCGACGCAGCGGTTGCCGCTTCGCTGATCGATGCCGAGCACGTCCGCGAGTCGGCCGAGCGGATCAGAGCGCGTCTTGCGGCACTGCCCCACGACGCGGACGACGAGCGCAGCGAGTGCGAACGTGACCTCGCATGGTGCGAGTTGCAGGTCCGGGCCACCGACGCGGCTGCCAAGTAGCGGCCAGTGGCGACAGTGAATGAACCAGAGAGCCCGGTGACGGGCTCTCTCTCGTATGTTCGCGAAGTACTGATTCGGGAAGAACACGCCTTGGTGACGTACGTACTTGGATCGGCAGGGCTACGGTATGCTTTCTGACATGGACTCAATCATCGTGAATGGCGGCCGGCGGCTGTCGGGTGAGGTGCGGGTCGAGGGCGCCAAGAACTCGGCGCTCAAGCTCATGGCCGCCTCGCTGCTGGCGCCTGGGACTTCCCGGCTCAGCGCGGTTCCCGACATCGCCGATGTCGACATCATGATCGAGGTGCTGGAGCATCTCGGCGCGCGCGTGACGCGCGAGGACCACCGACTGGAGATTGACGCCAGTGGCGTCTCCGGGTGGGAGACGCCGTACGAGCTCGTCGTCAAGATGCGTGCCTCAATCGCGGTACTGGGACCGCTCGTCGCCCGTTTCGGCCGAGCGCGTGTTGCGATGCCGGGAGGGTGCGCGATCGGGTCGCGCAAGATCGACATGCACATCGCTGGGCTCGAGCACCTGGGCGCTGAGATCTCCTTCGAGCACGGTTCGCTGGACGCAGTAGCGCCAGAGGGCGGCTTGGTCGGGACCGACGTCATTCTCGAGTTCCCGAGTGTTGGTGCGACCGAGAACCTGATGATGGCGGCGGTCCTCGCCAAGGGGACTACGACCATCGACAAC
>CAZBLH010000012.1:1740-49264 GCA_964492775.1 uncultured Eubacteriales bacterium
GCGCGAGCCGGAGATCGTCGATCTCGCGAGGTTCTTGCGCGCCATGGGAGCCGACATCGATGGCGACGGTACGTCGCTCATCACAGTGAACGGGGTCGAGCAACTGCACCCTGCTGAGCACCAGGTAGTCGGCGACCGTATCGAGGCGGGGACGTACCTTGTGGCAGGGGCGCTCTGTGGGGGCGAGGTCACCGTGACCGGCTTCGACCCGGCCCATCTAGACCTTGTGATAGCCAAGATGCGCGAGGCCGGATGCGAGATCGAGGCCGGGGCTGACTGGGCGCGTGTGACTCTTTCCCGGAGGCCGAGCGCGGTGGATGTCCAGACACTGCCATACCCCGGCTTTCCTACCGACATGCAGGCGCAGTTCATGACGCTGATGGCACTCGCCGAGGGTGGCTCCATCATCACCGAGAACGTGTTCGAGAACCGTTTCATGTTCGCCGATGAGCTCGCGCGCATGGGTGCGGACATCCGTATCGAAGGGCATCACGCGCTCGTCAAGGGTGTCGAGCGTCTGTCCGGCGCGCCGGTGAGATCGACGGATCTCCGCGGAGGCGCCGCGCTCGTTCTCGCAGGACTGGTTGCCGAAGGCCAGACCGTGGTGGGCGATGTCTACCACATCTCTCGCGGGTACGAGCGGTTCGTCGAGAAGCTCGCAGCGCTCGGGGCAGACGTGGCGTATACGGGCGCACCCCCGCATGCGGCAGCAGAAGCCGAGCAGGATTCTCCCGCGCCCGCTGCAACCCCAATCGAATCGGAGGCCTGATGGAACTCGATCGCGAAGCAATCGAGGCGATAATCCCGCACCGCGACCCGTTCCTGTTGCTCGACCGGGTGGAGAGCTTCGTTCCCGGTGAGTCAGCCACGGCATTCCTTCAGGTGGTCGAGGACGCATTCTGGGTTCCCGGTCACTTCCCCGAGTACCCCGTGATGCCGGGAGTGCTTATCGTTGAGGCGCTCGCGCAGGCAGGCGCGGTCGCGCTCCTCTCGCTTGAAGCGAACCGAGGCGCGACTGCGCTGTTCGCCGGCATTGACAAGGTGCGGTTCAAGCGCCAGGTGCGTCCCGGCGACTTGCTTCGGCTGGAGTGCACGATCACCAAGCTGCGGGGACGCGTGGGCTTCGGCCGCGCGGAGGCGACCGTCGACGGCGAGCTGGCCTGCTCCGGCGAGCTGATGTTCGCGATCAAGGCCGTCTGAGAGCGCGTTGATGGCGCAGCCACGCGCAGAGGCATCAGCAGACGGAAGGCTCGGGGGCGTCGTCTTCGCGAAGCTCTACCCGAATCCAGCGGAGCCGTTCCGCGGTCGCTTCGTCGCCGACCAGGTGCATGCGACCTCCCGTGAGATCGACTGGGAGGTCATCGCCCCATTCCCGCTCGTTTCCCGGTGGGTCGCCGACATCGCAGGCAAGCCCTACGCCGCCGGAACGCGCGACGACGCTGGAGTGCTTGTCCACTACACGCGCTACCCGGTCCTGCCGAGGCGCCTGCTGTACGCGACGGTTCCTGCTGCGATGACCGCGACCTCGAGCTCGGCGTTCAGGAACGCGGTCGAGGCGGTCGGTGCCCGGTTCGTCCACGCGCACGAGTTGTACCCGTCAGGAGAGGCTGCCCGCCGGCTGGCCGAGAGGCAGGGCCTGCCCTACATCCTCACCGCTCACGGTTCAGATCTCTACCTCAACCTCGACAATCCACGCTGGAAGGCTGGAGTGCTCTCGGCCGCTCGAGACGCCGCCGCCCTTGTGTGCGTTGGGAGCCGTCTCGGCCGAGACTGCGTCGAGATACTCGGTGCCGACCCGGAGCGGGTGCTGGTGATCCCCAACACCTATGACACCCAGTGCTTCTCAGGTGCGAAGGGGCGAGGCGCGTCGGGGGAGCGCGAGACCAAGCACGAGGGGCTGAGCCTGCTTTCTGTCGGGCGACTCTCGCCGGAGAAGGGCCACGAGGTGCTTTTGCACGCCTTTGCCGAGGCGCGCGCTGGCGGATTGGACGCGTCACTCACGATCGTCGGCGACGGCAGCGAACGCGCGCGGCTCGAGGTGCTCGCCGCTGAGCTCGGAATCGCCGAGCGCGTGCGGTTCACCGGAGTACTTCTCGACGCCGACCTCGCGGATGCGATGCGTGCGGCGGATGTCTTTGTGCTGCCTTCGCATTCGGAGGGCTTTGGCGTGGTCCTCATCGAGGCCATGGCGATGGGCCTGCCGGTGGTCGCGACGCGCTCGGGTGGACCCGAGGACATCGTTGATGAGAGTAACGGCGTCTTGGTCGAGCCGGGCAACCCCTCGGCGCTCTCGGCGGGAATAGCCGAGGTTGCTGAGCGGCTCGCCGACTTCGATACCTCAAGCATCGCCGAGCAGACCGCGCGGCGGTACTCTCCGGAGGCGATCGGGGAGCGTCTGGTGGCGTTGTATCGCGAGGTGGTGGCTGGCGCACCGATCACCGGGACCCTTGCCGAGCGCGACGTGGAGGAGGCGGGTGCATCATGAGCCGCGTCGTGATGTTCAAGACCGCGAATGCGTTCCTCGATCCGCGGCTGGCCAAGGAGGCCGACGCGCTCACTGATGCCGGGTACGAGGTCATCGTGCTCGCCTGGGACCGCACCGGCGCCGGCGGCGAGCCACCGGCCGGGAGCGGCTGGCGTGTCGAGCACCTGGGGCCGCGCGCGGCCCACGGCGGCGGCGTGCGCAACATCAGCGGGTTCCGGGCGTTCTGGCGCCAGGCGGGCGCACGCGCCGCCGACCTCGGCGCCGATGTACTCCACTGCCATGATCTCGACACCGCACCAGCGGCATTGCGCGCGATGAAGCTCGCTGCGCCGGGGCCGGCGCCGAGGCTGGTGCTCGACTTCTGGGAGCTGTACCGCGAGAGCCGTATGCTGCCGCAGAAGGGGCTCGCCGGGACGGTGGCTCGCGCCGCAGCTCGCGTCATCGAGCGGCGCTCGATCCCGCGTGCCGAGTTCGTCATCACCGTCACGGAGGGTCAGGTCGAGTACTACCGCTCCCTCGGCGCGAAACGCGTCGTGCTCGTAGAAAACGCGCCGGTGCTCGGCAGCTACACGCCCACCGACCGCCGGGAGCCCGAGTTCGTCGTGAGCTTCATCGGCAGAATGCGCTACGTTCCGGCGCTCGAGACGCTGATGCGCGCGATTCAGCCACACCCAGAACTCGGGGTGCTACTGGTCGGCGGCGGCCCCTCGGCCCACAAAATACGCGAAATCGCGCGGGGACTCGAACGCGTGGATGTGCGTGGGGCCGTGGACAACAGCAAGGTGGCTGCCTTGTACACGGAGTGCGACGCGGTCTACGCCTGCTATGACATCTCGCTCGGCAACTGGCGAACCGCATTTCCTGTGAAGGTCATGGAAGGAATGGCGTGCGGTTTGCCTGTGGTCGTCACGCGTGGCAGTTGGATCGCCGAGTACGTTGAACGCGAGGGGCTGGGGCTCGCCGTAGATCACGATGACGTCGCGGATGTGGAGCGAGCGCTCGTTGCGCTCGCCAGCGACCGGGATGCTGCCCGCGAGATGGGTCGGCGGGGACGCAGGATCGTCGAGCGTGAGCTCAATTGGGATGCGGCCGCCGCACGGCTCGTCGGAGCGTACCGCGAGATGCTCGGCGAGCGCAGTGACACCGGTGTTTCGCGCTAGAATAGTTCGGATACGGTTGATGCGGTTCGGGAACCGCGCCGCAGGCTGACAGGAGAACGATGGGACTCGAAGAACGACTTGCCGACCGCAGTGCCGTCTACGGCGTCGTGGGGTTGGGATACGTGGGTCTGCCGCTCGTGGTGGAGATGGCCAAGGCGGGCAACAACGTCATCGGCTTCGATGTCTCAACCGAGAAAGTCGAGCTCGTCAACTCGAGGAAGAGCTACATCCCTGATGTGCCGTCTAACGATCTGGCTAGCCTGGTGGACAAAGGGCTGATCACTGCCACAGCTGATTTCGCGCGCGCGGCTGAGTGCGACGTCATCGCCATCTGCGTGCCGACTCCGCTCAACAAGATGAAGGAGCCCGACGTCTCGTTCATGGTCTCGGCTACCGAGGCCATCGCGCCGTATCTGCACGCAGACATGCTCGTCACCCTCGAGTCGACAACCTACCCGGGCACGACAGACGAGATACTCCGGCCGATCGTTGAGAGCGGCGGGCTCAGAGTGGGCGAGGATGTCTACCTCGCGTTCTCTCCCGAGCGCGTCGATCCCGGCAATCCGACGTACCAGACGAAGAACACGCCGAAGCTCGTCGGTGGCGTGACGTCGCGCTGCACCGAGATCGCGGTGGAGTTCTACTCGAGCTTCCTTGATGAGATCGTGCCGATGTCCTCGGCGCGTGCCGCCGAGATGGCGAAGCTGCTCGAGAACATCTTTCGGTGCGTCAACATCGCGCTCGTCAATGAGCTGCTCATGCTCTCGGAGCGCATGGACATCGACATGTGGGAGGTCGTTGACGCCGCCAAGACCAAGCCCTTCGGGTTCATGCCGTTCTATCCCGGACCGGGCCTCGGCGGGCACTGCATTCCGATCGACCCCTTCTATCTGTCCTGGAAGGCCCGCGAGTATGACTTCCAGACCCAGTTCATCGAGCTGGCGGGCAATGTCAACGAGAACATGCCCTACTACGTAGTCCAGCGCCTCATGGACGTGCTGAACGACCAGGGCAAAGCGCTCTCCACCAGCCGGGTCCTGATGCTCGGCGTCGCGTACAAGGGCGACATCGACGACGTGCGCGAAAGCCCTGCCATCCGCATCGCCGAGCTCCTTCGCGAGAAGTGTTCGGAGGTCATATACCACGACCCCTACGTGTCCAAGTTCAAGGCCGGTGGCGAGACGCTCGAGAGCTGCGCGCTTACGGCCGAGTGCGTCGCCTTGGCTGACGCCGTACTCGTGATTACCGGGCACAGCTCCGTGGACTACCAGCTTGTTGCAGACAACGCCAAGGTCGTGCTCGACACCCGCAACGCGATGAAAGACATCGAGAGCGACAGGGTGGTGCGCCTGTGAGCGACAAGGTGCGCGTTGGCGTCGTCGGGTTCGGCTACTGGGGTCCGAACCTTGTGCGCAACCTCGACAGGCTGCCCGACGCAGAACTCGTGGCAGCCTGTGACCTCTCGGAGACGAACCTGTCGAAGTTGGCGGGGCTCTACCCGTATGTCGAGATCACGAACGACCTTGAGGTCCTGCTCAGCGAGTACGATCTCGACGCGGTGGTGGTGGCGACTTCGGCGCCGAGCCATCACGCGATCGCCAGGCGGGTGATTGAAGCCGGGAAGCACTGCTTCGTCGAGAAGCCGCTGACCCTGACCTCGCGGGACTCCGCCGAACTCGTGAGCCTTGCTGCCGAGAAGGGCGTCGTGCTGATGGTTGGCCACCTCATGGTCTACCACGCCGCGATCAATTGGATCCGCGATTACATCGCCGCCGGCGAGCTCGGCGACGTGCTCTACCTGTACCTGCAGCGCCTCAA
This sequence comes from uncultured Eubacteriales bacterium, assembly GCA_964492775.1. GTDB lineage: Bacteria > Actinomycetota > Coriobacteriia > Anaerosomatales > PHET01 > WRDS01. The sequence goes on from CAZBLH010000012.1 coordinate 7,204, forward strand.
CTTGGGCAAGGTGCGCACCGAGGAGAACGCGTTCTGGTCGCTCGCCCCGCATGATGTCTCGATCGCGCTGTACATCCTGGGCGAGACGCCGGACAGCGTTTCGGCGACGGGCGCCGCGTACGTCACCCCCGGTGTCGAGGACACGGTGTTTGCGAACCTGCACTTCCCGAGCGGCAAGATGGCCAACATCCACGTCTCCTGGCTTGACCCCCACAAGACGCGGAAGCTTACCGTCGTCGGGACCAAGCGCATGCTGGTCTTTGATGACATGCAGGCCACCGAGAAGATCTGGATCTACGACAAGGGGCTCGGTGAGCCAGAGAAGGCGCTCGGCTGGGGCGAGGATCTGACCCTGCGCTTCGGCGATATCACGGTTCCCTGGGTGCCGATGACCGAGCCGCTCGGCATTGAAGTCCAGCATTTCCTGGACTGCTGCCGCAGCGGGGAGACGCCGCGTTCCAGTGGCGCTGACGGGCATGCAGTCGTGCGGGTGCTCGAGGCGGTCGACGAGTCCATGGCGGCGGGTGGAGCGCCTGTGGCGACAACGACGACCGCGGTTGGCTCACGCGGCGGGGAAGCCAGCGACTGCGCGCCCACCGACGGAGGAGTGGCGAGATGACACACGTGCACGGGCTTCATGTGGCCCAGACCGCCGAGGTTGCCGAGGACCTCGTTCACGGACACGGGATCGTGGTTCGTGACGATGCCCGCGTCGCGAAAGGCTGCACCTTCGGCGACTTCGTCGTGATCGAACAGGGCGCCAGTATTGGAGAGGACTGCGTACTCGGCAATCACGTCACGGTCTGCGCCGGCGCAAGCATCGGCGCTGGGACCGTACTCGCCGACTTCTCGATCGTCGGCAAGCGACCGAGGCTCTCGCCGCGCTCGACAGCGAAGTCGGGCCCGTTGCCTGGCGTCGTGGTCGGCGACGCGTGCTCGATAGGGAGCCACACGGTAGTCATGGCGGGAACCACGCTCGGAGTGCATGTGATCGTCGGTGACGGCGCAGGTATCCGCGAGCGCTGCTCCATCGGTGACGACGTGGTGGTCGGCCGAGCCGTCACCGTGGAGAACGATACGACGATCGGTGCGCGCACACGCATCCAGTCGGGCGCGTACGTTACCGCGTACGTCACACTCGAGGAGGATGTCTTCATCGCTCCGATGGTCGTGACCACGAATGACAACTACATGGGTCGCACCGAGAAGCGGTTCGCCGAACTCAAAGGCTGCACCGTGCGGCGAGGCGCTCGTGTGGGTGGCGGAGCGCACATCCTGCCGGGGGTCGAGATCGGCGAGGAGGCATTCATCGCCACAGGTGCGGTCGTGACTCGGGATATCCCACCGCGTTCGGTCGCGATGGGCGTGCCTGCGAAAGTGGTGCGGCCCGTCGCTCAGGAAGAACTTCTGGAGAACCAGTAACGTACGGACAACGGTCACTTCACGCATGAGGCTCTCGCTGGATGGTGAGGGCATACTCTCAGCAGGTACCGACGGTCTGTTGGAAAGGACACTCACACCGCAATGAGCATCCCGCTGCTTGACCTCAAAGCCCAGTACCAGGAACTGAAGCCGGAGCTGGACGCCGCTTGGTTCGAGACGATGGGGAACGCCGGCTTCATCGGCGGGCCGAAAGTCGCGGCTCTCGAGTCCGCGATCGCCGAGTACTGCGGTGTGAAGCACTGCGTCGCGTGTGCCAACGGTACCGATGCGCTCTTCCTGATCATGGCGGCGCTCGGCATCGGCAAGGGCGATGAGGTCATCACAACGCCGTTTACCTTCTTCGCCACGGTCGAGGCCATCGCTCACGTTGGCGCGACTCCGGTCTTCGTCGACATCGAGCCCGGCACGTACAACATGGACGTGACAAAGCTCGAGGACGCGATCACCGAGCGCACCAAGGCAATCATGCCGGTCCACATCTTCGGCCAGTGCGTCGACATGGACCCCCTCAACGAGGTTGCCGAGCGCCACGACCTCATTGTCGTTGAGGACGCGTGTCAGGCGATCGGTGCCACCTACAAGGGCAAGAAGGCTGGTTCGCTCGCGCGGGCTGCAGCGTTTTCGTTCTTCCCGTCCAAGAACCTCGGATGCGCGGGTGACGGTGGGTGCGTGACCACGGATGACGCCGAGCTTGCTGCCGCGATGCGCAAGATCGCGGCCCACGGGTCCAGCGTGAAGTACTACCACGATACGTTCGGCGTGAACTCTCGGCTTGACGCGCTGCAGGCAGCGATCCTGCTGGTCAAGCTGCCGCATCTGGATGAGTGGAACCAGCAGCGCCGCGATGCTGCCGCGCTCTATGACGAACTCCTGGCCGGTGTGCGCGACATCGAACTGCCGGTCGTGCGTGACTATGGCGATGCTGTTTATCACCTCTACATCGTGAAGTCGTCGAGGGCGGACGAGGTCATGGAGGCCCTGAAGGCCGAGGGCGTCGGCACTGCGCTCTACTACCCGCTCGCACTCCACGAGCAGGAAGCCCTGACGTTGCGTGAGGGTTTCTCGGCGCCTTCGCTCCCGGTGGCCGAGTCCTGCGACGCGCGTACCTTTGCGCTCCCGGCGTTCCCCGGCATCACCCGAGAGCAGGTGGAGACGGTGGCTGCGATCGTCAAGGGCGTGCTCGAGAGCTGATCTGACCACATCCGGTTCGTAACGGATGTGAATCGGGTGCGGCGTACTCGTGCCGTTGTGAGACTTTGAGGCATGGTACGTGCTCAGTTGTCGAGGTAGTCGAAGCGAATCCGGATGTTGAGGATAGATGGGCCAACACTCTCCAAAGAAGAATCCCCGCGGGAAGCGCGGTGCGCGCGTTCGGACGATCGAGCCGGGCGTGGCATCGAAGGGCAGCGTGTCCGGCGCGATCTCGGACCCGAGCTCCCGCAGGCGCGGACCGCTCGAGTCTGCGCCTGCGCGTCTTAAGGCCGAGGCTGACCGTCGGAAGCAGCGCAGGAAGCGCATCGCTGCAATCGCTGGCGTGTCCGTCATCGCGGTTGCGCTTGTGGTGGCCGGCGTTCTGGCGCTCTATGCCCGAGACATCCAGAACAAGCTCAACAGGTCGGTGGACCGCTCCGAGAAGCTCGACGTGAGTCTGCAGAAGTCCAAACCGCAGGAGCCGTTCAACATGCTGCTGGTGGGATTCGATCGCCGGCCTGAAGAGACGGTCTACCGCTCGGACACGATGATGCTGGTGCACATTGACCCGAAGACTAAGCAGGTCTGGATGCTGTCACTGCCTCGGGACCTCAAAGTGAGCATCCCGGGCGAGGGGACCCACAAGCTGAATCAGGCCTACGCCCTCGGTGGAGAGAACCTGACGATTGAGACCGTCCAGAAGCTCACGGGCGTGCCGATCCACCACTTCATGGCTGTGAACTTCTCCGGCTTCAAGCATGCCGTTGATGCCATGGGAGGCGTGTGGGTGGACGTCCCGGCTGAGATCGATGACTGGAAGGCCGATGCCAGCCCTGGCCACCGAGCGAAGCACATCGACGCCGGCTATCAGCTTCTCGATGGCGACCACGCACTCACCTTCGTGCGCAGCCGTGACTATCCTGACGCCGACTTCACGCGGATGAAGAACCAGCAGCTGTTCTTGAGAGCGGTCATGGATCAGGCGACCAAGACGAGCGTCGTGGCCATGCCGAAGCTCGTGTCGTCCGTCGCGCCGTACGTCTCGACGGACATGTCGCTGATGGAGCTTCTGAAGACCGCTCAGGCTCTCCGGGGCGCAGGCAGTAAGAACCTCTACACTGCGACCATCCCGGGCGAGTGGAGATCTCCCTACATCCATCCGGATGAGGAGGGGATGGCCGCGCTCCTGGATAAGTTCAAGAACGGCGTTCCGTTCGAGTCCGCCCTGCCGACTGAGACGGCGTCGCCCGATTCGGGAGGCACGGGCACGGTCTCTCAGCCGGCGTCCGCCAAGAAGCCGTCCGAGATCAATGTGGCGATTCGCAACGGCGGCGGCGTGTCCGGCTCAGCTAAGCAGGCTGCATCAATCCTTCGGGCCCGCAACTTCGATGTGGGCGAGGTCGGCAACGCTGCCCAGTTCATCTACGAAGAGACGCTCGTCGTCTACCGCGATGACAAGGCCGCTGCCGAACTGGTCGCCTCGGTGCTTCCGTCGGGCGCCCGTACCGTGGCAAGCCGCGGGATGTATAGCTTCACGGGTGACGTGCTCGTCGTGATCGGCAAGGACTGGGATCTGTCGAAGGTGCCGGTCGCGCCCATCAACACGAACTAGCGCGCCCCACAGTTGCGGGTTCGCTGGGCCGCAGCAGCAGGCGTTCTATTCGGACGCAACCGTTCGCGGCAACCGCTCCGGGCCGGCGGCGGCTTCGAGCGCCTCCATCACCTTTGCAGCGAGCCGGTCGCGCGAGAAGCACTCCTCGGCAAGCCGCCGAGCGTTCGCGCCCTGACGCTCGACCAGCCCGTCCTCATCTGCGAGGCGCTCGACGATCGCAGCGAGAGCGGCACCGTCACCGGCGGGGAAGTACGCCCCACAGTCGTGCTCCTCAACGAGCTCGCGCGTCCAGCCGTCGGAGTTCACGATCATCGGACGCCCAGTCGCCAGCCCGTCGAAGAACTTGTTGGGGGAGTTCGTGGCGAGGATCGGCTTGTCGGCGAAGAGCACCATCAGCGCATCCGCCGTGCGAGTGAAGCGTGGCACGTCCGCCTTGGGCATCGAGCCGATCAGGCGCACGTTGTCCAGGCCGGACACGCGCTCCTCGAGTTCGGGCACGGACTTGCCTGCCCCGACGAGCGCGAACACGATGTCATCCCGGCCTCGCTCGGCGAGGATGCGAGCGGCTTCCGGAACGTTGTCTTGCACAGCGTTCGAGGGCCCGATTGCCCCTGCGTAGCCAACGACAAAGCGACCCACGAGCCCGTACTTCTCGACCAGCTCCGCGTCTTTGTCGCCAGGGTAGAACAGGTCGAGATCGCTCGAGTTGGGGACCATGTGCACGTGCAGCGGGTTGATTCCCTCGGCGAGTACGCCCTCCACCATGCCCGGGGATAGCGCGACGATCTCTGACGAGCGCCGGTACAGGAACCGCTCGAGTGCCTTGCCCGCCCGGCCAAGGATTCCGTCTCGGCTAATGACCTCCATCTGGATGGCCGCCTCCGGCCACAGGTCACGGACCTCGAAGACGAAGGGTGCGCCGCTGATCGCCGAGGCGATCCAGCCGGGAATACCCACGGTGAGCGGGGTGGATGTCGCGTACACGACGTCGTGTCGCCCTGCGCTCATTGCAAGCCAGGTCGCCCCGAACATGAACTTCAGGAACGAGGCGATCCTCTGCGCTTTGCCCATCCGGTTGTCGTAGCCAACGCGGACTGACCGGATGTGGATGCCATCGATCGAGCCGTCGGTGAACAGGCTCTGGGAGTACTCCTCTGGCAGCCTTGAATCCGACGTGATGATGGTGACCTCGTGCCCCTGCTCCACCCAGCGCCTCGAGAACTCGTAGGAGCGGATTAGCCCAAGGGACGACTGCCTGGTCGCGAAGAATTGATGGATGTACAGAATACGCACGTGAGCCCTATCCCCGGTGCGCGCCGGGGCGGCCTACCGCCATGTACCGCAGCCCCGCAGCGGTCACCTTTGCGCTGTCGAGCGCATTGCGGCCATCGAACACGATCCCCGGCTCGGCCATGACCTCGCGAGCCTTCTCCCAGTCGAGGTCCACGAACTCCGGCCATTCGGTCACCAGCACGGCAGCGGAGGCGCCCTCAAGCGCCTCCCAGACAGTGGAGACTCTCTGGGCGCCATCGAGGTCGATCTTGGGCGCGATCGGGTCATAGGCGGCGACCGTCGCCCCGGCCTGCACGAGCAGGGGAGCGATGTCGAGCGCCGGCGACTCGCGGGTGTCGTCGGTGAAGGGCTTGAAGGTGAGCCCGAGCACGGCGATCTTGCGCTGGTGGATGTCGGGCAGCGCTTTCGTCAGGCGAGTCACCGGCAGGAACCGCTGGCGGTTGTTGACCTCGATCACGGCCTTGAGCAGGTCGAACTGGTAACCGTTTAGAGTGGAGATGAAGTCGAGAGCGCGCGTGTCTTTCGGGAAGCACGAGCCGCCGTAGCCGATGCCGGCCTGCAGGAAGTGTGGGCCGATCCGCTGGTCGAGCCCGATTCCCTCGGCGACCGCCGCCACATCCGCGCCGATGTAGTCGCAGACGTTCGCGATCTCGTTGATGAAGCTGATCTTGGTAGAGAGGAACGCGTTCGAGGCGTACTTGATCGTCTCGGCGCTCGCAATGTCGGTGATGACCACAGGCGCGCCGAGTGACTCATACAACGCCGCGACTCTCTGTCCAGCCTCGTCCGAGTCAGCGCCGATCACAACGCGGTCTGTCTTATACCAGTCCTGGATCGCGTGGCCCTCGCGGAGGAACTCAGGATTGGAGACGTAGTCGATCGCCACTGAGGAGCGGGCCAGCGTACGTTCCACGAGCGTGCGCCCGGTCCCCGGGGGGACGGTGGACTTCATGACGAGCGTGAAGGGGCGCTTGGCCTCGGTGGCGAGCGAGTCGGCCACGGCATGCACGTAGGACAGGTCGGCGGAGCCGGTCGAGGTCGAAGGTGTGCCGACGGCCACGAATACGACATCGCCGAGCAGCCCCGCCCAGCCGTTGCTCGGCGTCTCGAACTTGATACGTCCAGAGTCGATCGCCGAACGCAGCAGCCCTTCGAGCCCACGCTCGTGGATGGTAGGCTCGCCGCGGCGCAACTTGGCGACCTTGGATTCGTCGATGTCGACGCAGGTCACCTCGTGCCCGATGTCGGCAAGGCAGACGCCCTGGATCAGGCCCACATACCCTGTCCCGATCACGGTCACCTTGCTCATCGTGCCTCCTCACGCGCCAGATTGCAGCCTTCGCCGACCGCAACACGACAGCTGCAGCCTTTCGGCAGGTTAGCATAGCCGCCATCCTCGACCCCTCATGGCCCCAAGTTCGTGGGCAAAGGGTCACCTTGCCCCTGTCACCAGGCGACCGAAAGGCCGATTCGATATGTAGGGCGGTGCGTGCTGGGGGTATGCACTAATATCCGTTGTGCGCGGCACGAAGGGTCATAGGAATGCGAAGTGGAGGGCGGGAAGTGTCGATCCGTTGGCGGAGATTCATCTCACGGGCCGTCTCGGCCGTACTTGCAGTCGTGCTGTGTGCGCCCGTTGTCGCTTGGGCCGACACCTGGCCAGACAGCTCGACGAAGCTGCAGATTCCTGCCGAGCGGATCGGTGGAGCTGACAGGTTTCACACGGCGACCGCGATGGCCGCGAGGAGCTACCCTGGTTGGGCGGGGGTGACCGATGTGGTCGTCGCCGCTGGTGACGATGCCTCCCTCGTTGACCCGCTGTCGGCTGCCTCGCTGTGCTGGGCGTATGATGCCCCCCTGCTGTTCGTGTCGCGGAGCTCGATGCCCGCCTCCACCAGGTCTGCGTTGCAGGCTATCGCCTCTGCGAACCCGGCAGTCACCGTACATATCGTCGGCGGCACGAAGGTCGTGCCGGGCGCGCGTGTGCGCGAGATCATGGCGGCTATCGGCACCGACAACGTCGAGCAGCCGTGGCCTTCGGGTGACAGGTACACGACGGCGGCCGGGATCGCGACACGCGTACGAGCCGTGGCTGCCGAAAAGAGCCTGACGATTCCAGACGCTGCCTTCGTGGCCAACGGTGCGGACTCCGGGCGCTTCATGGACGCGCTCGTTGCCGCGGCGGTCTCGCGTGCGACCGGCGTCCCGCTCCTGCTGACGAGCACCAGTGCGCCCCCTGCGGCCACCAGAGCCGCGCTCGCGGCGGCCGGTGATCCGGAGGTCATCGTCATCGGCGGAACCGTCGCGGTCAGCGATTCGGCGTACTCGAAGCTCGGCGCCGACGCACGCTGGGCGGGTGCCGACCGGTACCAGACCGGCATCACCGTCGCGAAGAACGCGGTCACCCGCGGTTGGAGCAGTGGCGGTGTTGTGGGCCTTGCATCCGCTCTACCGGACGCGCTTGCTGGCGCAACGCACGTCGGCCGCGCGGGCGGTGTCGTCCTGCCGACCGAGAGCGCGAGGCTTCCCAAGGAGCTCTTCGGCTTTCTCGCCAATCCTCCGGCTCCCGTTGAGCGCTGCGTAGTGTTCGGCGGGCCCAAGGCCATCGACGACGCGCAGCTGAAGGAGATCCAAGGACATCCCGGCCGACCGAGGATCACGTCACCTTCGAGCCGCGCGGTGGGCCAGACGATGACCGTCGCCGGCACTGTAGGCGGGAACACGACGTCGGTCTCCCTGTACGTATCCGGCGTGCTCGTCGGCGCACAGAACGTTTCCAGCTACGGCTCATTCAGCTTCACGGGTGTCGCCACTCCGACTAAGTCCGGCACGCTCGAGGTCAGGGCAACGAACCCGGATAGCCTGACAGCATCCGCGAGCATGCAGATCGAGCGGCTGGTCTACCCCTATGCGACCTGCATCATCATCGACAAGTCGGACTTCAAGCTCTACTGGATCAAGGACAACCGGCTTGTGAAGGCCTATCCCATCGCCGTCGGACGGACGAACGCCGAGACACCACTCGGGACATGGAAGATCCTGGCCAAGTACCACACCGATCCGAAGGGCGTCTACGGGCCTCGCAAGATGCGGATGTACCGCAAGGTCGGCTCGACCTACAAGTTCACGGCGTACAATATTCACGGAACGAACCAGCCGTGGGTCATCGGCACCAAAGCGAGCGCGGGATGCATCCGCATGTACAACGCGGACGTGCTGGAGCTCTTCCCGCAGGTGCCGCTCGGCACCATGGTGATTACGCGAAACTGAACGGGCGGGCCTGGACGTAGCATGGTTGGCGTGGCAATCATGCTAGAATGCCCCCTAGTCAATGGCCGGGCGCCATGAACCACTCCATCGAAGCGAGGTGCCCTCCTGCGTCGTCGTAGACATACTCGCCGGTGGCGGCCTTTCCTCCCAGCGTTGATCGCTCTTGCCCTGTGGTGCCAGTCGGGTGTGCCGAGCGCGTACGCGGCACCCGTCACGCCATCCCGGCTTCGCGTGTGCATCGACCCCGGGCACGGCAAGGGGTACTCGGGGGCCGTCTATGGTGGCGTCGCCGAGAAGAGTATCAACCTCCAGATCGCACGCAGACTGAGAGCCGAGCTTCAACGGCGTGGCGTTGAGGTCTTCATGACTCGCGACTCCGACAGTCTCGTGTACGGCGGCGGTGGTATCCGGTCCTGGCGGTGGAGTGAGCTCGAGGGAACGTACCTCTACGAACTCTGGCCAGGGACTACGGCGGACGACCGACTTCGACAGGACCTGCAGGCCCGTTGTGATGTTGCGAACCGGGTCGGTGCTGACCTCTTCGTCTCGATCCACTGCAACGCCGCAGGAAGCTCCGCGACGGGCATCGAGGTCTACCGCGCGGGCAATGACCCTCTCGGCGAGCAGTATGCCCGCGACGTTCAGGCTGCGGTCGTTGCAGCAACCGGAGCCGTCAACAGGGGCGCCAAGACCGAAGCCTTCTACGTGGTCCGCTGGACCAACATGCCAGCGATCCTGGTCGAGTCCGGCTTCATGTCGAACCCCGCCGAACTCGGACGCTTGCGATCGGCGGCGTACCAGGAGAAGCTGGCGCAGGGAATCGCCGACGGCATCATGAAGACCGCGTCACGGCCGGTCGATGAGCCCTATGAGCGCATCGCCGGCTCGAATCGCTGGGAGACCGCCGCTGCTGTGTCGCGCAAGAGCCATCCGAGCGGCTCGAACGTGCTGGTCGTCGCTTCGGGCCAGGACTACCCGGACTCGCTGGTGGCCGGCCCTCTCGCGCACAAGCTGCGCGCACCCGTTCTGCTCACTGAGGCCGAGGTGCTCCCGGCTGCGATTCGCACCGAGATAGCGAGGTTGAAGCCCAAGCAGATTCTGGTCGTCGGTGGGACGTCTGTGGTCTCCGACGCCGTCGCAGCAGAGCTGGCGAAGGCCGCCGGCATTGCTGGCTCGGAAGTTCAGCGCGTCGCGGGTCAGAACCGCTATGCGACCGCGGTCGAGGTCGCCCGCCGAGTCGGCTCAGGCGGATCCGTGCCCTCCGTCGTCGTGGCGAGCGGCACCTCTTGGGCGGATGCGCTGTCGATCAGCGCGAATGCGGCCGCGCGCGGTGAGCCGATCATTCTGTCGTCTGAGACCGGGCTGACCGATGAGGCGTACGACTTCATTGCTGCAGGCGGCGGCGCGCAGGTCACGGTGGTGGGTGGGACGAGCGTCGTACCTGACGAGGCGATGCGTGGGCGTGAGTTCACGCGGATCGCGGGCGCGAACAGGTACGATACGAACTGGCAGGTAATCCAGCGGCGCTACGGAGAAGCTCTTCTGCCCGTTGCGACCATGGCCTCCGGGGAGAACTACGCCGACGCGCTCGTCTTGGGCCCTCATCTGGCCGCGGCAGGGCGACCGCTCCTGCTCGTCGGGAGAAGCACGGTGACGCCGGAGCTGCGTCCGTGGTTGCTCGGCAACAAGAGCGCGCCACTCGGCTTCGGTATTGCTGGAGGACCAGCAGCAGTTAGCGCATATGTGGGTCCGTCACATGAGAAATGGCGCATGAACACGCATTAGCTCGAGGGACGATCGGCAATCCGCAAGTATGAGAGCCACCGGCAGGCGCTGGATCAAGGAGAGCGTACCGCATGAACTTGACTCGCAACATGGCCACACCCGCTCGGACGCTTACGGCATTGCTGGCGACGGTCGTCTTCGTCACCGGCTTGACGCTCAGCCCCACGCCGGCGGCCGCTGCATACCCGAGCTTCACCTTCACCGGTGCAGGCTACGGACACGGCATTGGACTCTCGCAGTACGGTGCGAAGGGCTTCGCCGAGAAAGGCCGTACGGGCGAGTGGATAGCTTCCTACTACTACCCGGGTTCGAAGATTGAGAAGCGCGCAGGCGCTGTGGCCACTCGTGATGTACACATTGACAAGAACAAGGCAGCGCGGGCGCAGTGGCAGATCAGGCCGGGGTACTCGTCCGGCGCGTCGCTTCTGATCTGGGTTGGCGGGGTGCAGCGAGCGACTCTCGGTGTCACTGACGCCCCATACACCGTCTCGGCATCCGGGACCAGCGTGAGGATCACGAACAAGAACGGCACTGTCCTGGGAGACTGGGCCGGGACCGTTGAGATCAGGCCATCCGGAGGCACCCCGGCTCTTACGCAGGTGGTAGGTGCCTCTGGTCCCTTCGATCACGCCTATGTCCGCTACCGCGGCCGGTTGCTCTTCTCGGTAGCCGGAGCGAACGTCAAGTGTATTAACCGGGTCTCCATGCAAGAGTATCTCTACGGCGTTGTACCGAGAGAGAGTCCGGCCTCGTGGCACGTCGAGGCGCTCAAGGCTCAGGCTATCGTTGCGCGCAGCTACTCGGCACAGAAGACCGGTGAACTCGCCTGCACGACCTCAGACCAGGTCTATAACGGGCACTCCAAGACGAACTCACTCTGGCAGCAGGCCTCTGCTGATGTGCACGAGGGAACGAACTCGAACAAGGCTGTGGACGAGACCAACGACCTGTACGTGGTCTACGGCGGCAACATCGTGCAGACGTTCTTCCACTCGAGCTCCGGCGGGCACACAGCAAACATCGAGGACGTCTGGCCGGGCACCGGCCAGCCGTCAACGACAAATCCTCACCGCAAGGGCGTCCCGGATCCGTACTGTGCCGGCCCGTATGACCCCTGGACAGGGGACAGCATCAAGAGTTACGACGGGATGACGCTTGCCAAAGCCCTGACCGGCAAGGGCATCATCGTGCCCACAGGTGCAGGTACGAGCGTCTGGGTGAAGTCGCTCGCGCTGGACCGCGCATGGCCGTCGGGGTTCGTCCGCAAGCTCGACATCTCGTGGTCGGACGGCTCGAAGACGGCTGGGGTCAGCGGCGATGCTATGCGCAGCGCGCTCGGCCTGCGTTCGACCAAGTTCTTCGTCAACGGCATCTACACACGCGTCGCAGCGGCGACGCGTTACCAGACCGCGGTCGAGGTCTCACAGAAGGCGTATCCCACCGCCGGTGCCGCGAGGGCGGCAATCATTGTGAACGGCGCTGATGACCGGTACCCCGATTCCCTGACGGGCTCGGCGCTGGGAGGCGTCGCGCAGGGTCCGGTGTTGCTCGTCCGGCAGGATTCTGTGCCTCAGGAAGTGGCTGGCGAGCTCCGGCGCCTCGGGGTGACCAAGGCCTACGTGATCGGCGGTGAGGCAGCTGTCTCGCCCGAGGTCTTCGCGACAATCAAGGGGATAGTGGCCGATACCCGCAGGCTTGCGGGTGGCGGAGCATACGGCACCGATCGGTACGGCACTGCGGCGAGTGTCGCTATGGAGATCAAGGCGCTTGGCGGCGATGCGTCGCACGTGCTGATCGCGAGCGGCGAGAACTGGCCGGACGCGGCGGTCGCGGCATCGGTGGGAGCCGGCGCCAAGCGGCCGCTGCTCCTGGTGCGAAAGAACTCGCTGCCTGCGGGGACTGTCCGCGCGCTCGCGGACCTCGGCGCGACTCGGACCGCGGTCTTTGGCGGGCCGGCCGTGATCTCTGACGAGACGCTCAAGGGCGTCTTGGCGCGCACGGGAGAGGCCGCCCCGGAGAAGCGCTTCGGCGCGACCGGAACGCGGTACGACACGGCGGCCGGCGCGGCTGACTGGTGCACCTCGGCGTTCGGCTACTCGCTGTCTACGGTCTACATAGCCTCAGGCGAGACCTTCATCGACTCGGTGACCGGCGGCGTGCTTGCGGGCATGAACCACTTCCCGCTGCTTCTCACGAACAGGGCCAGCGCGTCGACCGCGACCAGCGCCTACCTCGACAAGAACCGCGCTGCAATCGCGAACGTGGTGATCATCGGCGGGCCGGTCGCGGTGACCGATCTCACGGCGTCACTGCTTGCGAGCTACGCCTACTGATCGGCGCTCAGGGCTCGAGCGCACCCATGGCGCGCTGCTGGACCGCGGACGAGATGGCTGAATGCCCGCCGATGACGTAGCACCGCACCGCTTCGCCGCGGAGGCCGCTTATGAAGCGTTCGCTCTCCGCAGGGAGGCTGCGCGCGGTCGCGAGCACGGTCGGCGCTCGGAATCGTGCTGCAAGCACGCCGCCGGTCAGGGAGTCGGCGAACCCGGCTCCGCTGGCGAGCATGATCCGGTCGGTGAGCATCCCGTCGGCGAGCGAGGCTTTGGCGATGCGGGCTGCGGTGGTGTAGCGGTCAGCGCCGGAAAGACGTGTCGGGCTCGGCAGCTGGGCGGCAATCCAAGGCGGCACGGCTGATTGGCCGCCGAGCACGATTGTGCGCGTAACTCCCAGGGACGTGATTGCCCGCGCGGCCGGTGCAGTTGATCCCGGGCCCGTTAGCAGGATCGGCCGTCCGCGGAAGCCGGCCCAGCCGCTTGCGGCAGCGCTATCGGCGAACTCCGCGCCCGAAGCGACGAAGGCTGTGTCGAACTGAGTGCCTGCCGCACGCATGCGGCGCGCGATCCGCTCGGCCGTCTCGTACCGGTTCGAGCCGGCCAGCCTCTCGACGGTATCGCCAGTCTGGAGTCTGTCCGCCGCCGAGCGCACAGCGTCTGACAGCGCCGCATTTCCGCCGAGAAGGACGATCCGCTTGGGCTTGAGCCTCCGGATCTCGCTTGCGGTGGAGGAGTGGAGCGCCCTCGGCGAGGTTAGCAGCACCGGACCGCCGAGCGTTGCGGCGAGCGGCCCCCCGGTGAGTGCGTCGGCGAACTGCTCCGAGTTGGCGAGCACGACCGCCTCGGCACCGATCGGGAACGCCTGCTGCGACACTGCGACCGCGGTCTTGATGCGGTTATCGCCGGCGAGCCGCGTCGCATGGGGCTCGTACTCTCGCTGTGCTAAGCCTTCGTCGGTGCGCATGTAGAGTCGCAGCGAGAAGTGGTGGGGGCCGTTCATCCAGTCGGTGAACACGACTGCGCCGTCTCCGCCGGAGCCCAGGACCGGTGTGGGGCAGTGGTAGATCGTGCCGGGCTCATCCGGAGAGATGAGAGTGCCTGCCGAAGGCCAGGAACGGCCATCCGACGAGATACGCCCGTAGAGCAGGCCGCCGTCGTCGCCGTACTGTCGGTCGGTGATTCCGGTGCCTGGTGATCCTCCCTCGATGGTGTAGGCACGCACCGACCCATCCGCGGTGAACTCGAACTGGACGATGTCGAAGAAGTGGTCGGTCTGACCGATGACCGAGCTCCGCCACCCTTCGCCATCCCACCGCATGAACCGATAGGTGTAGGAGTTTGGACCCCCTCCGGAGCCGGTGATGAACGCAACGCAGACATCGCCGTTGGGCGCGATGGCGGGCTGCGGGTTGTTGACGTTGGCGCTCCCTGAGCTGTAGACGAGAAGCTGTTGGTCCGCCTCGGCATTGGTGATCGGAGCGGGGGCGGGTACGCCGTCCGCATCGCGCCAGACGCCACCAACGTCGCGTCGCATGACGTAGAGGTTCCGTCGGCCCCACGCGCTTCCCGACAAGTACAGGTCCCACTCGATTGCCGTGGCCGCGCTCACTACCTCGCCATTCGGACCCGCCGAGAAGGACGCATAGAACCCGCGCCGTCCCGTCTCGTCCCAGGCGACAACCGGGCTCGACCACGTCTGCCCACCATCGCGGGAGCGGATGGAGACCCAGTCCATCGCGGAGTTGCGGAAGAAGAGTTCGATATCGCTCGGTGAGTGCTGGACGACCTGCGGGTACGTGCCGTCGGGTATTGCCGAGAAGGACATCCAGCTCGCTATGCTGTTCGGTGCGCGCGACCGTACATGCCGCTGGGTGCTCGTGTGCCCGCCGTAGATGACGTGGATGTAGCCACCGCCGTCTATGAACAGCGCCGGCGCTCCGTGTGTATCCGTAGCGAGTGGGTTGTCTCCGACCCGGACCGGAGAGCTTCATACGCCAATGGCGTGGTTGAAGGCCACGACGTAGGGGTCAAGACCCGGGCCCTGGTACGCGATGTACGTCGTGTTACCAGACCTCACGGCCTGGGGGTGCAGCGCCCACTGCTCAAACAGGCTGGACTTCGTCGCGTGATCCACGAAGTACGGCTTCGGCACTGCGCTCGCCGAGACACTAGCCGGCACGCCGACTGGCAGCACGAGCGCGGTCACGATCGCAAGGTCGCATAGCCTGCGTATCGTGCCGCGGCGGTTCACCGCCGATCAGGTTCGCGCTCGAGAACTGTCTCGTACAGCGCGGCGAATCCTTCGGCTGCCGCTTCCCACGTGTAAGGGGCTGATGCAGCCAGTGCCGCGGACTCAGCAGACGCACGGTCCTCCGGACCCGACTCGAGCATCTCGACCAGGGCGCTCACGAGCGCCTCGCCATCACCGGCGGGGACGAGCTTTCCGGCCGCAGGCGGGACGATCTCGGCAAGTCCGCCAACCTCGGCGGCGACCACACGGCGGGCGCACGCCATCGCTTCGAGTGCGGACAGGCCGAAGCCCTCGTAGCGGCTCGGGACGGCGACGACATCGGCGGCGGCGAACCAGCGCGCGATAGCCTCCGGTCCGGCGGGGCCGGGCGTGAGCGCTTCGGGGGTCGGATCGAGGTCTGCGTCGCCGAGCGGACCGACGAAGGCGAGCTGCGCATCGGCTACCGACTCAAGGACGAGCGGCCACGCCCGCGACAGATCCCCGGCCCCCTTCGCCTGCGTCACGCGCCCGGCGTAGACCACGAGCGGCCGGTCGGGCGAGAGTCCGAGGGCTTCGCGCGCCTCGTTTCGGTCGGCTGGCGAGAAGACACTGTGGTCGACACCGTTCGGGATCACGGTAATGCGAGAGCTCTCGACTCCGAGCTCCTCGACCTCTCGCGCAAGAGCGCAGGACGGCACGGTGACGGCCCGCGCTGCCTTGAGGTTTCCGGGAATCACCTCGGCCAAGCCGGGGTACTCGAGCGTGGCGAGCGAGCCGAGGCCGTGTACCGTGATTATTCGTGGGGCGGTTATGCCGGCTGCGTCGGCATAGAGCGGGCGGAAGTCGGCCTGCTGCACGTGAACGAGTTCGGGCTGGTACGCGCGCGTCGCCTCCGCGAGGAGCAGTGTGCGCGAGAAGGCTTGACGCCAGGGGATGCCCAGCGCGGTGATCGACGCCAGCGCACCATCGCCGGGGCGCCCGAGCGCCGCGCCCGGGTTGGAGAGCGCTCGGCGGGCCAGAACGGGCGCAGGTGCGCCGCGGACTCCGATCGCGTCCGGTGGCGCGCTGCCCGCTATGTGGGCGTCGTCGAAGACGCGGACATCAAGTCCGCGGGCCCGCAGCAGAGGGACTACGGCGTCGGTGTGGGTCGCCACACCGCCGATGGCTCCCGTGCTGGGCAGGGGGCCGAGAAAGGCGACTCTCATGCTCGTTTCCCGCCTCTGACCTTCGACCATGCCTTGCCGACCAGTTCGACGACGAACTCGCGCTCGTCCGGCCGGACAGCTCCGACCGTCAACAGCAGTATGGCGTATGCGGCGAGTCCTGTGACGGCTTGGACGGCCAGCATCGGCAGCGACGCTTGCGTAGACCTGAACCCGAAGCCCACGATCAGGGCCATCCCTGCCGCGGCGGCCGCGATGCGCGCTAGGTCAGCCCAAGGGATCTTCCACTCGAGGTAGGGTCGGCTGCGCACCCATGTGAGCGTGAGAAGTAGACCGTACGAGGCCAGTGTGGTCCAGGCGGCGGCTTGGAATCCGAATCGCGGAACCAGGAGGAAGTTCGTAATCACCTGGAACGCAGCGGCGATCAGGGTGTTCGCCATCGTGATGGTCGTCTTCTTGTACAGCGCAAGCCCGTTGCCGGCGATCTGCGTAAGCCCGTTGCAGAGCACGCTCGCGGACACGATCGGCAGGATGCCGTAGGCGACGGCGTACGAGTCGCTCGTGAAGACCTGCATGAAGTTGCTGGAGACCGCGGCGATGCCTGCAAGCAGTGGGAGGGTCGCGAGGAGGAAGTACCGAGTGAACTGCGTCTGCACCTGCTGGGCAAGCTTGTCGCCCTGCTTCTCGAAGGTCATGACCATCACCGGACCCATCGTCATGAGCAAGGGCATGACGATGAGGTTCATGATCTTGTCGCCGAGCCCGTATGCGACTGAGTAGATACCCACCTCGGTCGCGCTCTCGCTGAGCTTGATGATGTAGCGGTCCGACAGCACGAGCGCCCAGGACGACAGGGCGGCAGGGATCATCGGCAGTCCGTACCGTGCGAACTCGCTCAGGGCGTCGCGCGAGAATTCAGTGGGCGAGAGCGAGCCTTCCTTCTTTGCGGTCTTGAGCCCGAATGGCACTAAGATCAGGTTGCCGAGAACCACTCCGAACAGGATGCCGAACGAGCCCATGTCAGCCTGAGCGACGAAGTACACGCCGAATGCCGTCGCGAACAGGTTCGAGGCGACCGCAAGCAGCGCATAGGCGGTCGAGCGGTTGGCTGCTCGCATGATCTGCTGCAGCACCTGGACGAGATAGTTGACGCCGAGCGCCGCGAATCCAATCGGCAGCAGACGGCGCACGCCTTCGCCTACCAAGCCGGGAACGCCGTAGAGCACCGCTGCCATCACGAGTGCCACTCCGACGAGCGAAGCCACCGTGGACCACAGCACCGTCGAGATGTAGGCGTCGAGCTTCCCTTCGCGCTCGTAGGCCCAGTAGAACCGCACAACGGTACTTGTCAGCCAACCCGTTGCAATCGTGGCCGCGAGCGCCGTGAGCGAGTTGACCAGGTAGAAGTTTCCGTAGTCCGCAGGCTCCACCATGCGCGTGAAGACCGGGACGGTGATCAGCGAGGTAAGTGCGGGCACGAGGCGGACAGGAAAGTACTTGAGGGCGTCGCCTCCCGCCCCTTTGAGTATCCGTTTCAGCATCTAACCATGGTCGCGCAATTGACAGCCTGACTGCGAAGAAGATGCGAGCTTCGTCGCCAAACGGTCATAGAGCGCGAGAAGGTTGGGGGAGTCGGCCTCGAGGTTCCAGCGCTTGAGTACCGCAGATCGGCCCGCGGCGCCCTTCGCTTCAGCGATCTGCGAATCTGAGAGCTCGATAGCTTTGAGCGCGAAGTCGTGAGAGTCGCCCGAGGAGAACACGGCCCCTGCGTCGGACTCGCGCACGATGCGCTCCAGCGGCGCGCAGTCACTCACGAGGACCGGCCGAGCGAGTGACATGTATTGGAACAGTTTGTGCGGCACGGTCGCATCGGTGTGGCCGGAGCGGTAGTGCGGCACGAGCGCCAGGTTGGCTTCGAGGACGTAGTTCATCGCCTCGTCTTTGGGAATCCATCCCGTGAATGTCACCGAATCCCCGAGCCCGAGCTTGGATGCCTGCGCCTTGAGGTCCTCGAGTACGTCGCCGTTGCCGACGATCGTGAGCTTGGCGCCGGGCACGGCCTTGAGAATCTCCGGCATCGCGCGCACCGCCACGTCGAGGCCACGGTGGAAGTTGAGGCCGCCGACGTAGACCATCTTCAGGGGGCCACTCGGGAGAGGCGGCGCGTCGGCGCCCGCAAGCTCCAAGGGTTCGGTGTTGCCGAACACGGCGATGCGCTCCGGGTCGCCTGTTCGTGCGACGAGCCGGGCTTTGGCCTCGTCCACGACTACGACTACTGCGTCGGCCGCAGCGACAGAAGCGTCTTCGAGACGCTGTGCACGCTCGGCGGAGAAGAGGAGCTTCTCGATTGGGCGCCGCTTCCAGAACTCGAAGGCGGCGGGGTGGTTCTCGTGCAGATCGAGCACGAACGGCACGCCCGCCTCGCGGGCAGCGCGCAGCCCGCAGCGCGCAAAGGGGAGGTCGTGCATATGGAGCGACTCGGCTCCGTGGGTGCGGACCAAGTCCACCATCGCCTGGCGCCACGAAGGAGAGTCGAGCGTCAGCAAGTACTGCGCTGAGTCGAGGCGACGGGCCATTGGCCGACCGGGGTGCACCTCGTGGCGGACGACGGTGATGTTGTCCACCGTTTCGACGGCGGGCTGTCCGGGCTCACGGCGGCAGAGCAACAGGATTTCATGGCCCGCGCGCGTGAGCGCAAGGGCCTCTTTGTCCACCCTGATGTCGGGCGGGTACTTCTGGTTCGCGAGAATCATCCCGATACGCACGGGGCATCTCCGTTTCGGCGAGGCTTCAGTAGCCGCTCGGCGGGCGGCTGACGGTCGCTCCCAAGGCAAGGGCCAGCCCAGAGTCCGGCCGGTGCGTACTGGGAGATCACAGACTTGTGCGTGACACATTGTAGCAACCGCGCGCCGATACGAGCGTACGCAGGTCGATAACGACGCTCGACGAAGCTGCGATATACTCGCCACATGCCCGCAGAACTTCCGCGCGACCTTCTGCTCGTCGCTTACGAGTTTCCTCCTTCGGCTGGTGCCGCTGTTCAGCGCATCGCGAAGTACGCCCGCTTCCTTCCCGAGGCAGGCTGGCGCGTGCGCGTGATTTGCGCCGAGCCGATTCCCGGCTGGCCCACCGACGAGACGCTTGTCGACGAGGTCGCCGACATCGAGGTCACACGCCTACCCGGCCGCAATACGGCGGTCGCGATCGCCCGCGCCATCTCGCCGGTGAAGCAGCTTATGCAGACGGCGCGGCGCTCGCCCTCAGTAGCATCGGATGCGGCTGTGATGCCGGTTGCGGCGGCGGATGAGACAAGCGCCAAGCGACCGCTGTCGACGCGGATCTCGCGGTGGATTGCGGTCCCGGACGACGCGGTCCGCTGGTCCCGCGAGGTCGTGGACGTCGCGGTGCGCCTGCACGCCGAGCGGCCGTTCGCTGCCGTGCTGGCCTCCGGACCCCCGTACTCGGCGCTCGTGGCCTCGGCCGAGATCTCGGAGCGCCTGGGCATTCCGTTCGTCGCCGATCTGCGGGATGCGTGGCGCGACAACCGCAACATCGAGTGGCCTACCGCCGCACACCGCAGACGCTCGGAAGCGCTCGAGCGCCGCGTCATGGCGCAGGCGAGCGCAGCAGTCGCGGTGTCGGACCCCATCGCTGCCGAGGCCGCCGAGATGGGCGCGCTGCGCACACTCGTCGTCCCGAACGGGTTCGACTCGACTGCCTCGCCACGCTGGAAGCCGGATCCGACGGCGCCGCTGAAGATCGTGTTTCTCGGCAGAATGAGCGCCAAGTTTGCCGATCCTCGTGCGTTTCTTGAGGGATTCCGGCTGGCGCTAGAACGGTATCCCGAGTTCGCAGGCGCCAAGCTGGAGGTGCTCGGCCCCGATGTGCCCTTCGTGCGCGAACTCGTCGCTCGCATGGGGCTTGATGCACACGTGGAGTTCCGGGGCTTTCTACCCTACGTTGACGCGCTTGCCGAGGTCGCCCGGGCCGATGCGGGGCTCATCTGCTTCTGGGATGCACCCGGATCTGAGGCCATCTACTCAACCAAGCTCTTTGACTACCTCGGCGTGGGCATTCCGATCCTGCTCATGGGTCCCACCGAGGGCGTGGCGGCGCGTCTCATCCGCGATGCTGGTGTAGGAGACGCAGTCGCGTATTCGGACGCCGAGGGCGCCGCGAATGCGTTGGGTAAGCTTGCCAAGGCGAAGGCAGCTGGTATGTCGCCGATAGATCCGGTCGCCGAGGTCATCGCGCGCTACGACCGCCGGAGCCAGTCCCTTGAGGTCGGCCGCCTGCTCGACGAGGTGACCCGTGCTAGCTGAGCTCACGGCGAGGATCACTCGCGCTGACTCTCGCTTCGCCTGGGTCGTCGCGGCCCTGTTCGCCGGTGGGCTCGCCGGGCTGCTTGCCGAGCGCCCGCTCACGGCTGTGGCGCTCGCGGTGGGCGTGGTGCTCATCGCCGGTGCGCTCTGGCGCATCGAGATTGGGCTTCTCGCGCTGCTGCTGACCCTGCCGCTCGACGTCTATGGGCGCGTGATCACCTCGCCGGTAACGGTGACGGCATTCCACCTCGTCCTGCTCGTCGTGCTCGCTGCATGGTACCTGCGTCTGCTCACCGAGGGCCGAGAGTGGCTGAGGCCGTCCACGCTCGACATCAGCATGGGCGTGATCATCCTTGCGGCTTTCTGGTCGCTCCCGAACTCGCTCAATCAGGGTGCGACGGTCTTCTCGATTGTTCGGCTGATCGGCCTGTGGGCGTTCTGTCTCGTGTACACCAACGGCATCCGAGACGCAGGACAGTTGCGTCGCGTCTGGACCGTATTCGGTTTGACCGGCTTGGTTATTGGTGCACTCGCCGTACTCCAGGCGGCGGTTCCCGGGTTGCAGTTCGGCCTCGTCACCGACGTGATGGCGGTCGGGGGCGGAATCGCGCTGCGCAGGCCGAGCGTGTTCTTCGACGACCCGAACTATCTTGGCGGGTTCCTGTCGATCTGTTCGGTGACCGCGCTCGCGCTGCTGATGCACGCGCGCAGCAAGAGGTGGGCGCTCGGCTGGAGTGCCGTGGCGGTCGCCAGCGGGCTCGGCCTGATCGTCACGTTCTCACGGAGCGCATGGGTGGGTGCCGCCGCGGGGCTGGTCGCTGCGGTCGTCATGGCGCCCCAGAGATGGCGCAAGCACATGGTCGTGGCGGGGCTCGTGCTCGTCATCGCCGTGAGTGCCGCCGCCCCGTCGCAGGTGGTTTCGCGAGTGCGGTCCATCGGAGACGTGAATAGCGACACATCCATTGCCACGCGCTACTACATGCTCTTCTCGGCGGTGGACATCATCCAGGACTACTGGGTCTGGGGAACAGGGCTTACTGCGTTCGAGTATGCATATGTGAACTACCGCCTTCCCGGCACGCTCACCAGCGTGACGAAACCGCATCAGTTGCCGCTCGCGATGTGGGCGGAGATGGGCATCGCCGGGTTAGCCGCCGAGGTGACACTGGTGCTGATGCTAGTTCTGACGTACTGGCGGCGTCGGCCACAGGGGTGGACGCCGTGGGAAGCGGCTGCGCTTGCAGGAACAATCACCCTGCTTCCGCAGATCATGTTCCAGTACTATCTGTATTTCGAGTACTTGTGGTTGATGCTCGCGCTTGGCGTCGTGGCTACGCGGCTCGCGCGTGCTTCCGAGGAGGTTTCTGATGACTGACAATGCCGGGACACTGAGCGCCGCTTTGAAGGCACTGCGCCGGCAATGGTGGATTGTTGCCCTGGCGGTGGTCGTGGCGTGCGCTGTGGCCTACTTCACCACGGGCGATCAGCCCGACGTGTACGTCGGCAAGGCGACCGTCACGCTCGATCTCAACATCGTACGGTACCCGAAGATGGCTACCGTTGACGACCTGGTTCGGCGCGCCTCAAACGAAGAGGTTGTCCTGGCAGTCGCTTCGGCGACCGGCCTCGACCCCGAGCAGGTCGCCGGAAAGCTGCGCGCGACCGGCATGGGCAACCCGCAGAGCAGTGTCGATGTCACCTTCGAGCATGCGGATGCGGATATCGCTAAGAAGGCGGCGGATGCAGCGGCGACCGAGCTCTACGAGTACGCGGCCTCCCGCGCTGAACCGCTTGTCGGATCGCTGCGCCAGCAAGTCAAGCTCTCCGAGGAGCTTCTGGCTCGCCTGGAGGCCCAGAAAGCGGGTATGAGTGCTTGGGAGCAGACGGACATCGACCTCCGAATCTACCAACTCAAGCGCGACATCCTGACTCTAGGCAACCAGATCAGGGCCTACGACGCCTGGAGCTACTCGGGAGAAGCCACGGTATTGCTGAAACTCGGGGGCGGAGCTCGTGTGCGCAATCTCGTCGGTGGTGCGGTCGCTGGACTGTTTCTCGGGCTCTTGGTCGCCGCGGCGCGTGAGTCGTTCCTTCGCAGGGGCGCCGCGGCCTGATCGGAATGGAGGCGCGTCGTGTCCGATGACTTCGTGCTAAGCGTACCCTCCCAGCTTTCCTCGGCGCCGCCTGTCGAGGTGGCGATCGTGCTCGGCTCCGGGCTTGCAGGACTTGCCGAGCGGATCGAGTCCCCTGTGATTCTGCCGTACGACACGATCGACTCGTATCCGAGTTCAGCCTCGACCGTCGTTGGTCACGCCGGACGGCTGGTCATCGGAGAGCTTGCGGGCAAGCGGGTGGCCTGCTTCGACGGGCGCCTGCATCGCTACCAGGGCGTGAGCGCCCGTGACTCGGCGTGGACGGCGCGTCTGTCGGCGGCGATAGGAGCGGAGGTGCTGATCGTCACCAATGCCGCAGGCGGCATCTCGACGGACTACTCGCCGGGCGACATCGTGCTGCTGTCGGACCAGGTCAATCTCACGGGCGACAGCCCGCTGGTGGGCTGGCCCGGGCCTGAGGGCGGCACGCCATTCGTGCCCATGCGTGACGCATTCGATCCCGAGCTGCGCACGGTGGCGCAGCTCGCGGCGCAGGACGCAGGGGTCGCGGTGCGTGATCAGGGTGTGTACTTCGGGCTTCTCGGCCCGGCGTACGAAACGCCTGCCGAGGTCGAGATGCTCCGGCGACTGGGTGCCGATCTCGTGGGCATGTCGACGGTGCCTGAGGTGATTGCAGCGCGCGCACTCGAACTCCGTGTGCTGGGGTTCTCGCTGGTGACCAACGTCGCGGCTGGAGCGCATCTCTCCCACGAGGAAGTGCTCGAGGCGGGGCGCAACGCTGCGGACGACCTGCAGCGCCTCATGCTTGCTATACTCTCTCGGCTGCCGTGACCTCATCGGGACCCGGTGTGTCGACACGGCCTATCGATCTAAGGAGCGATTTCATGGAATACCACGTCAAAGATGCCGCGCTCGCCGACGAGGGCAAGGCTCGGATCGAGTGGGCCGACAGGGACATGCCGGTTCTGGCCTCGATCCGCAAGCGCTTTGAGGCCGAGAAGCCGCTTGAGGGCGTGCGTATCTCGGCATGCCTGCACGTCACTACCGAGACCGCGAACCTGATGCGCACGCTGGCAGCCGGCGGAGCGGACGTGGTGCTGTGCGCCTCGAACCCGCTTTCGACCCAGGACGACGTCGCCGCCGCGCTCGTCTCCCACTACGGGATTCGCACCTACGCGCTCAAGGGCGAGGACACCGATACCTACTACGCGCACATCGACGCCGCCATCGACCACCGGCCGCACATCACCATGGACGACGGAGCCGACGTTGTGGGCCGCATCCATTCCGAGCGCCGCGACGTGCTCGACGGCATCATCGGCGGGACCGAAGAGACTACGACCGGCGTGATCCGCCTGGCCGCGATGGCCGAGGACGGCGCGCTCGAGTACCCGATCGTCGCGGTCAACGAGGCGAAGACCAAGCACCTGTTCGACAACCGCTACGGCACCGGCCAGTCCACCCTCGACGGCATCATCCGCGCCACCAACCGGCTGCTCGCTGGCCGCACTCTCGTGGTCTCGGGGTACGGCTGGTGCGGGCGCGGCATCGCCATGCGGGCGAGCGGGATGGGAGCCAGCGTCGTGGTGTGCGAGGTCGACCCGCTCAAGGCGCTCGAGGCCGTCATGGACGGCTACCGAGTCATGCCTGCTGTGGAGGCTGCTGCCATCTGTGACGTGTGGGTCACCGTCACCGGCGACATCAACGTCATCGACTCCGGTGCCTATGCGGCCATGAAGGACGGCGCGATCATCTGCAACTCGGGTCACTTCAACGCCGAGATCAACATTCCCGCGCTGCACGAAGCGGCCACTTCCGTTCGAGAGGTGCGGCCCCTCGTCGAGGAGTTCACGCTCGCTGACGGTCGGGTCATCTACCTGCTGGCGAATGGGCGGCTGGTCAACCTCGCATGTGCCGAGGGTCACCCCGCCAACGTCATGGACATGAGCTTCGCGAACCAGGCGCTGTGCGCCGAGTTCATGGTGAACCAGGCGAGCGAGCTTGAGCCGGGCGTCTACGACGTTCCCGAGGAGATTGACGCGTCCATCGCTGCGCTGAAGCTCACATCGATGGGTGTCGAGATCGATGAGCTCACCGAGGAGCAGCAGATCTACCTTTCGAGTTGGCAGTCGGGCACCGTCTAGGCTGAAGGACAACACATGCCGGTAGAGAACATTCCGCGCACAATTTGGTGGGCTGAGGGCAAGGTCTATCTGATCGACCAGACGAGGTTGCCGCTGCAGGGTGACATCCTCGCCTGCAACACGTACGAGGGCGTTTGCCTCGCGATCAGGACGCTCGCGGTGCGAGGCGCGCCGGCCCTCGGCGTTGCGGCGGCCCTGGCGCTCGCGCTCTGGTCGGAGACTGAAGGCGCTGAGATCGAGGACACCGACACGTACTTGGCGAGGATGGCTGAGGTGGCTGCCGAGGTCACGGCGACTCGGCCGACGGCGGTGAACCTCTTCTGGGGCGCTCGGCGCGTCATGGCACTTGCCGAGAGCAACTCCGGGCTTGCTCTGGAGGAGCTTCGCGCGCTTGTGCTCAAAGAGGCGCTCGACATGCTTGAGGAGGACGAGGCGCGCAACCGCGCCCTTGGCGCGCACGGGGCGGAGCTGCTCGGCGAGGGCAGCAAGGTTCTCACGCACTGCAACGCAGGCTCGCTCGCGACCGCGTTCTTCGGCACGGCGCTCGGCGTTGTGTTCGCCGCGCATGAGCGGGGCAAGATCGAGCATGTGTGGGTTGACGAGACTCGCCCGGTGAACCAGGGCGGGCGTCTCACGGCGTGGGAGCTGCGGATGGCAGGTGTGCCGTTCGCGCTCATCACCGACAGCATGGCCGCCTCGGTCATGCGTAATGGCTGGGTTGACGCCGTGATCGTCGGCGCGGACCGTATCGCCGCGAACGGCGATACCGCCAATAAGATCGGAACTTACGGGCTGGCCGTGCTCGCTCGCGAGCACGGTGTCCCGTTCTACGTCGCAGCTCCGTCCTCGACGGTCGACCGCACGTTGGTCTCCGGTCGCGACATCGAGATCGAGGAGCGCGACCCGCGTGAGGTCGAGGGCTTCACGGCGACCGGTACGTTCGAGCCCGACAGCCCCGAGGCTGCCCGCGCCTTCGACGCGATCACGAAGAATGGTCCGTACGAGTTGCCGCTCACCAAGGGCGGCGCGATGGTGATCGACCGCAAGGGAGGCGCGTACACCTTCGACGGTTGGTTCAGGATGACCCCGCCGGGGGTCACCGTGTACAACCCGGCATTCGACGTCACCCCCGCCGAGTACATCACGGCGATCATCACTGAGCGTGGCGTGGTTCGCCCGGAGCCTGACTACACGACGGCATTGGCCGAAGCCTGCGCAGGCTGTGGTGCGATCGATGAGATAGGCGGGGACATCGCCTCATCATCGTCTGACGCCACGGCGCCGGTCGACGGCTCCGTCTAAGACTCGATCGCGAGCTGCCCTATGCAGACGATCCTCGGCTTTGTAGCCATCGTTTGCGCAGGCGCCGCTCTGCGTGCTCTTCGTCTCGTACGCCGAGAAGACGCCCGGGCTCTCAACGCGGCAATCGTCTACGTGGGGCTTCCCGCATTCGTGTTCGGCGCGGTGCATGGGGCTTCGCTGACAGCCAGCGCGCTCAGCGTGATCGCGCTGGCGTGGACCGTGTTCGCGGTCTTGTTCGGACTCGCCCTTATCGCCGCGAGGCTGATGCGCTTGCCAGGGCCTCGCGCCGGCGGGTTTGTGCTCGCATCGTCGCTCGGCAACACCGGATTCATCGGCTACCCGATGGCGTCGAGCCTGCTCGGCGGTGCTGCTGTTCCGTTTGCAGTGTTCTACGACGTCTTCGGGACCGTTCTGCAGCTCGTGTGCGTGGGGATTCCGTCGGCTCGCCGCTTCGCTGGCTCGCAGCGGAGTGGGATGCTGGCTACGCTGCGGGAGCTCGCGGCGTTTCCGGCACTCGGCGCCGCGATTCTTGCCCTTCTCCTGAGAGACGTCGCCGTTCCGGTTTCGGTAAGCGAATGGCTAGACACTGTCGCTAGCATGGTCGCGCCGCTCATCATGTTGTCGGTCGGAATCTCGCTCAGGCCGCGCGCGATCGCCAGGTACGCCCGCGAGCTGGGGGTACTGTGCGTGGCGCGGTTGCTCGCGGGCCCTGGACTCATTGTGCTCGCCGACCGGGTGTGGAGCCTGCCTCCGGCTGCCTACGACACGGCGCTTCTGCAGGCAGGTATGCCGACTATGATGCTCACGCTCGCGGTGGGGGAGCGGCTTGGGCTCGACGACGACTTCATAGCTTCGGCGGTCTTCGTGACGACGGTGACATCGGCTGTCACCATCCCGCTTGTTCAGGCGATTGTCGGCTGAAGACCCCGCCGCTCAGGGGGGTTCGTATCGCCGGTGGGACTGCTCGACACGATCGCAGAGATTCTCTCGCCGACTCGTTGTGCCGGGTGCGAACTGCCCGGGGTGTTGCTGTGCTCGCGTTGTACGGAGTCGGCGCGGCGGTTCGCGGATGAGGAATCATGTCCCAAGTGCGGTACGCCCTTCGGAGCGATCGTGTGCACCGAATGCTGGGAGCGGGAGTTCGCATTCGAGGCAACTCTTGTGACCGGCGAGCTTGCGCCACCGCTCTCGAGGGCCATCGTGCTGCACAAAGACTCGGGGGAGCGCCGATTGGGAGCCGCGCTGGGGACACTGCTGGGGGAGCAGGTGCGCGCTGCGTGGGGGCCGTGGCCCTCGGTCGTCACCTGGATACCGCCCACGCCCGAGGCCCTTGCGCGCCGAGGCTTCGACCACGGGCGTTCGCTGGCTGAACCCTGCGCGGCCGCTATCGGGGTGGACGTTGCACCGCTCTTCCAGCGCCGGGAGGCGAAGGACCAGCGCGCGCTCGGTCGTGCGGAGCGTGCGGCGAATGCCGCCGAGACGTTCGAGGTGATCGGCGAGGTGCCGCCTCGCGTGATCATCGTCGATGACGTGCTCACCACTGGCGCGACGTTGGACGCGGCCGCGTCCGCACTCCTGGACGGCGGCGCACAGGCCATTCGGGCTGCGGTTGTCGCGCGCGCGTGGTGAGCATCGGCAGTTGCGGCATCGAGGAACACGCTGGTGCACGTGAGCCATAGCCCTCGCTAGCAGGGGCTCTCGGCACGCCCTCTGCTAGAATCAGCTCGCTTCCGTTCGGGTCTGTGGTTGCGGGTGCGCAAGCGCCCTAGTCCAAGGTAGATGCGGCCGAAAGGATCCACGTAAACGCGTGCGCCTTGATGCGGCGCGTGAGCATGGCGCGTCTTAGGGGTAAGTCGTACCGCCCGAAAGGGCGAGAGGGCCAGTAGTGAGATGACATCAAGCGACCGCTCCAGTATGCGAGTGTGGGGTCAAAGACCAGGTCAGCCGGACGGAAGCACCGCTGTATCGTCAGGAGGGGCAGATGGGTCGTCTTCGTAGTTGCAGACTTGCCGCCGTCGTCGTGTGCTGTGCGCTCTTATTTGGCGTGGCAGGGTGCAAGAAGGCGCCTGAGCCCACCCTTGATCCCAAAGTGGCACCTCCCGTCATCGCTGAGGAGGGTACGCTGCGTGCAGGGGTCGATCTGGCGTACCCGCCGTTCGCCGGAGTTGATGGCGACAGGCAAGCAGGGATCGACATCGATGTCGCGGCAGCTCTTGCGGACAAGCTCGGCCTGAAGGTGACCTTCGTAGACGTGTCCCCATCCCAGGCAGCGACTGCGCTGGCTGATGGCACCGTCGACATCATGCTCTCGGTTCCGCTCACCAGCGCGGATCTGACTCGCATCATCCCCGCGGGCACCTACCTGGCCGACGGACCTGCCGCATTCATCTCAGTCGAGGGTACCGGCTCCGTTGAGCCGACGATGACGATTGGCTCGTTGCCCACGAGCCAGATCGCTGCCCAGACCGAGAGTGAGGCCTTCTGGCTCGTGAACTCCGAGTACGGTGCCGAGGCTATGAACCCGTTCGAATCGCTGCGCGCTGCGTTTACGTCTGTCGAGAGCGGAGAATCGCGTGTTGCGGTGGGCAGTGCCGTCATCGGCGCGTACATCGCGCGCGACTTCGAGCGCATATGCTTCGCCGGTCAGCTCGCGCCCGCCACACCGCTGACCGTTGCGGTTGCTGCCGAGAATACAGAGCTTGCTGATGCAGTGCGCCTGGCGCTTGACGAGCTTGCGGCCGACGGCGTACTCGACTCTGTGCGCAGGAAGTGGGTTGAGAACCTGCCCGCGCTCACCGTTCGAGACCTCGCCGACGAAGACGATTCGCAGTAGTCGCGCAGGCCTTCTGTATCAGAGTCGGCCTTGCAGTGGCGACATCTAGACTCTGCCGATACGCGGTCTGCATACAATCCATCCCTGAGTGAATATGCATTAACTTGCGCGAAAATGCGCAAAGTCAGTGTATGATTATGCATTGTGTGTAGGGCTCAGAGCGGCGCAAGGGGCGGCGCCATGGGGCTACGGATGAAGTTCAGGGAGGATGATATGAACAAGACGCGCAAGTTGCTTTCGCTTGTGCTCGCGCTGGCGCTCACCGTCGCGCTGTTCGGTCTCGCGGGTTGCGGCAGTGAGGCTGAGGAGCCGGAGGAGCCGGCGGGGACCGAAGAGCCGGCTGACCTCGGCACGCTGACGCCGGGCGTCATCATCGTCGGTTCCGACACGGCCTACCCGCCGTTCGAGTCGGTCGACAATGGCAAGATTGTCGGCTTCGACATCGACCTGATGAATGCAATCGGTGAGATCATCGGTCACAAGGTCGAGTTCAAGACCTACAAGTTCGACTCCCTCATAACGGGACTCCAGGCCAACACCGAGTTCGACATGGCGGCCTCGGCGATGACCATCACTGATGAGCGCGCCGAGAAGGTCAATTTCTCGGCTCCGTACATCAACTCGAACCAGTCGCTGGCCGTTTCAACGGACTCGTCGATCAAGTCGATCGACGACCTCAAGAGCGGCGACAAGGTCGGCGTGCAGTCCGGCACGACCGGCGAGATCTGGGCCAAGGAGAACCTTGAGCCCAAGGGCATCGTCGTCACTCCGTACGATGACACGCTCGCAGCGTTCGGCGCCATGGCCGCTGGCGACGTCGTCGGCATCATCAACGACATCCCCATCTCGCAGTTCATCGTTGCCGACCCGGCCCGCCAGGCCAAGGTTGTCGATGAGATCGAGACCGGCGAGCAGTACGGCTTCGCGTTCAACAAGGAGAACACCGCCCTTCGCGATGCCGTGAACGACGCCCTCGCCGAGGTCAAGGCCAACGGCACCTACGCTGAGATCTACAAGACCTGGTTCGGCGCCGAGCCGACCTCGATTCCCTAGGTCCAGCACGTAGCTGCGTGACCCGGCGCCATCGGTGCGGGTCGACGCGTGATGTGTTACACAGGGGAGGCCGGCGGCCGAGGTCGTCGGCCTCCCGTGAGTGTATGAGGATGGCGCACCGATAAGGAGACTGAGCGCGTGGAGTCATTCCTGCAGTGGTGGGAGACATTCCCGCTGACACGCCTGTTCTTCTCGATAGAGATGATCAAGGCTTCATTTCCCATCATCGCGAAGGCGTTTCCCGTCTCGCTCTTCCTCGGCATCGCGGCGTTCGTACTCGCTGTGCCTGGCGGACTGCTCCTCGCGTTCATGAAGATGTCGCGTAGCCGCATGCCGCGGTGGATCGCGACCTTCTACATCGACGTTGTCCGCGGAACGCCACTGTTTCTCCAGATCCTGATCGTCTTCTTCGGGCTGACGTTGCTGCCGTTCTACCGTTCGATGATCGGTGCTTTCCCCTGGATGAAGGAGCCGTTCCTCTTCGGCATCGACTTCACCTACTACATGCGCGGCCTGTTCGTGCTCGCACTGAACTCGTCTGCATATATGGCGGAGATCTTCCGTGCGGGAATCCAGTCCATCCACAAGGGGCAGATGGAGGCTGCGCGCTCGCTCGGCATGAACGTACGTACTGCCATGGCATTCGTGATCATCCCGCAGACAATCCGCAGGATCTTGCCGACGGCGATGAGCGAGTTCATCCTCCTGTTCAAGGATACGGCGCTGCTGTCAGGAATGGGATTCGCCGAACTGACCTTGCGCGCACGAGAGTTCGCGGCGGCCTCCTTCAACCAGTCGTCGTACATCGTCGCCGCAATGTTCTATCTGGTTGTCACGATTCCGCTCGGCCGGGTTGTCGCGCGGCTTGAGGACAAGCTTGCTGAGTCGGAAGGCGGTGGCCGAGCGGGCTCGAAGCGTGATCCGCTCGTGGTCGTGCCGATCGACACCGAGCATGTCGTTCCGCACTCGACCCTGTTGCCCAGAGATTAGCGCCGAGGTGGTCACGTGATGATGGCTGATGCACACGACAACAAGAATGCTGCTCCCGATGAGCCCATCGTGCGCATCAAGGGGCTACAGAAGCGGTTCGGCGACCTTGAGGTGCTGCGCGGAGTGGACCTGGATGTCACCAAGGGCGAGGTAGTGGTAATTCTCGGCCCGTCTGGTTCCGGGAAGTCCACCATGCTGCGGTGTGTCAATCGGCTCGAGGAGCCGACAGGGGGAGAGGTGTGGTTCGAGGACACACTCGTCAACGACCCCAAGACGAACATCAATGCCGTTCGCGAGCGGATCGGGATGGTGTTCCAGTCCTTCAACCTCTTCCCTCATCTGACCGCGAAGGGCAACGTCATGCTCGCGCAGCAGAAGGTGCTCAGGCGCGGCAAGGAGGAGGCCGCCAGGGTCGCGGTTGAGCAGCTTACGCGGGTAGGCCTCGCCGACAAGATCGACTATTTCCCGTCACAGCTCTCGGGTGGACAGCAGCAGCGCGTGGCTATCGCGCGCGCGTTGGCCATGGACCCTCACGTGATGCTCTTCGATGAGGTTACCTCCGCGCTCGATCCCGAACTAGTTCGAGGCGTGCTCGACGTCATGAAGCAGCTGGCGAACGCAGGCATGACGATGCTGGTCGTCACCCACGAGATGGGATTTGCGCGCGAAGTTGCCGACCGTGTGATCTTCATGGACGGCGGCGTGATCGTCGAGCAGGGGTCCCCGGATGAGGTCTTCGACCGTCCGCAGAACCCGCGCACCCAAGACTTCCTCGGGCACATCGCCTAGCTTACCAACGGCCCTACCAGCCGTCGAGTTCTTCTCGGCGGCTTCGTCGCATTATCTTCACCCAGCTCGGGTATCTTCTAGCTGTGAGGCGACACGAAGGAGGCTTGAACATGCAGATCAGTGTTGTCGGACGCCATATGGAAGTCACGGACGCGATTCGCGCGTATGCGGAGGAGAAGGTCGGCAAGGCAGCAAAGGTACACAATCGCGAGGAAATGCAGGTCGACGTCGTTCTTCACGTCGAGAAGAACCCGGCGCAGAAGAACCGCGATGTCGCCGAGGTGACGGCTCGCATGAAGGGCGTCACTGTCCGTGCCGAGGAAGCAGCACCGGACATGTATGCGGCCATCGACCTCGTCTCCGAGAAGCTCGAGCGCCAGATGCGCAAGTACAAGACGAAGCTCATTTCGCGTCGTAATGGCAACGGCAAGCCGGTCGTGCGGACTGCCCCTGGTGACAGTGAAATCGCCCCAACTCTTCCCGAGGAGGAGTTCTTCGGCGAAGTCGTTCGCGTCAAGTCGATCAAGCCAGAGCCCATGACTGAGGAGGAAGCGATCCTGCAGATGGAGCTCCTCGGGCATGATTTCTTCGTCTATGCGAACGCTGAGACTGATGCGGTGAACGTCCTGTATCGGCGGCACAACGGAGACTACGGTCGGATAGAGGCTGTTAGCTAGGACGGCGTCAGGTATATAGTGACTCCGGTTAGGAGTCCTGCGTCTATTCACGAGCACGGTGGGATTCACCGTGCTCGTGATTGTTGCTATCCAAACGGAAAGCATTGACTCCGCCGGGTGGCGACCCTATCGTGATAGGGAAACCTGTCCATGGGAGGGCTTCCAAGTCGCAGCTCTAGACGTAGACAGCATGTAGCAGGGGGCTTCGCAATGGATCAGAGTGTCTCTCGGGTGCGCGTCGAGGACATAGAGGCGGCCATCGCCCAAGTCGGCGAGATCAAGGCCGCACGTGTTGTCGCTGATCTTGACGGAGCCATCCAAGAGATCCATGTCTTGGCGCTGCCGTCCAAGCCACCCAAGCAGCTGGTGCGCGACATCGAAAGCACTCTGATGGCGCGGTTCGGCTTGCCGATCGATCATCGCAAGATCTCCATCGCGCAACTCGGCCGCGAGATGGTCGAGGCAGAAGAGCAGCCAGCCGCCGTTGTTGACAGCCGCGCGCGCATCGTGAGCGTCAACTTCTCTGTGTCCGGTATTGTCGCATCGGCAGTTGTCACCCTCGAAATCGGCGGCACCGAGTACACCGGCCGCGCAACGGGGCCAGCCAGCGAGACCGGCCGCATGCGCCAGGTTTCGATGGCCGCTCTTGACGCATTGACTCAGCGGATCGGCGACAAGAACGCCTTTGCGCTTGAAGACGTCATGATCTGTCAGCTCGGCCGAGAGAGGGTTGCGGTCGCCTGCGTTTCGTTGGTCAGCAGGTACGGGGAGGAGTCGTTCACGGGGTCCGCTCTCGTGCGGCAAAGCGATAGTGACTCGATCGTGCGAGCTACCCTGGACGCTATCAACAGGCGTATGGGGCTACTGATAACTGAATAATCACGTTTAGTCTGGACCGGCGCACATGTACCAACGGCTGAACACTGTTTCACTACCGAGCGGAGCGAACAGCGTTCTTCCATCGCCAGCGGGATGGGAGGAGACCATTTTGTCCTTCAAGAGGAGGTCTTCTCACCATGAAGCGTATGATTCTTGTCTTGGCGTCGCTTTCCGCGCTCGTTCTCTCGAGCGGGGCTTGGATGCGGGTTCGCTAATTCCATGTGCCGGTCCACGTAAGCGGGGGCGGCGGATGCCATGATTCAGAATGATGGCGTCCGCCGCCCCTTCATTGTGCTCGCAGTCTCGGTCCTGACTCTCGGTATCGCAGCCTTCTGGTACTCGTGGCTGACGTTCCCTCCAGACTTCACCGCGGAGTTCTTCTTTCTGCTGATGGCAGGTCTGGTATCTGAGAATTATGCGATTGAAATGGGGGAGTACAGCTTCTCGATTGCGTATCCGTTGGTGCTCGCCACCCTGATACTGTGTGGCCCCACCCCAGCGCTGGTACTGGCGATTGCCACCTCGGTGAACGTCATTGACGTTCGTAGCCTTCACTGGTCTGTCACCGTCTTTAACGTCGGGCAACTGCTGTCTGCGAGCGCGCTTGCCGCGGGAGTGTACGTCATACTCGGCGGCAGAATCCTGTTGGTGTCGGGCATGGGCCCATTCGGAGCCCAAGACTTCCCGGCGGCCTTTGTGCCGCTGATGGCGACAGCGGTTGCAGGCTCAGTTGGCAACATCGCACTTGCATCATTGGGCGTTGCGGTCAAGTCTGGTGAGCGGATTGGGCGCGTGCTTGAGTCCGTGGGCAGGTTACCGGCCGGGCAGCTGGTTCTCGGAGTATTCGGTTTCACCATCGCTCAGGTGATGGCTCTCAATATCGCCGCGTTTGTCTTCTTCCTGTTCCCACTCTTTGTGGCGCGGCAGTTTCACCAACGCTTCCTATCACTTCAGTCAGTCTTCACGGATACAATCCGCTCACTAGTTGGCGCGCTGGAAGCTAAGGATCCATACACGCGAGGCCATTCGGAGAGGGTCGCCGAATATGCAGTCCTGCTAGGAAGTGCCATGGCACTCGCACCCCGAGAACTGGATGACCTCGAGAAGGCGGCCTTGTTGCACGACCTCGGGAAGCTAGCGCTTCCCGGCGAGCTCTTGAGAAAGGCGGGACGTCTCGACCCGCATGAGTGGGATGACATACGCAGGCACCCGACCAATGGCGCAGAGATGATTATGAAGATTCCGCCCCTCCGTAGATTGGCGGAGCCTGTGCTGTTCCACCATGAACGGCTGGATGGGTCTGGGTATCCTAACGGGATCAGCGGGCCGGAGCTAAGTGCTTTTGTGAGGATACTGGCTATCGCGGACTCGTATGATGCGATGACCTCCAATCGGCCATATCGAGCCGGACTGAGCCGACAGGAGGCCGTTGGCGAATTGCGGCGCTGCGCGGGCCATGAGCTTGACCCTAGCTACGTGGAGGCCTTCGTGGAGGCGCTGCTCAAGCAGTCGGGCGAGATGGGTGTGGACTCGCATGCAGTGGCCCAAGTTGAGAGCAGGGTCTAGCCGATGTCAGCGCTGATGATCAGCGAGTCATCTGTCGGCGTCCTGTCTTTCGGGATCGCAATACTACTTCTAGACGCCCTTGACATTTCTTTGCCGCGCGGGGATAGCGTCGGCGTCGCTGGTTCACTTGTTGCGGCCATGATGCTGGCAGTTGGGCCTTGGTGGGCCCTCGCGACTGGGGTAGTGAGCGCGATAATCGTGCAGGGCTCTCGTGCCGCCAGCCCGGATCACGAACACTCGATCGGTGAGGTCTGGGTTCGCCTTGTTGCGAGCGCGATTGCGGTGGGCGTGTCGCTGGTCTTGGAGCAGACGAACGCAGTTCCTCCATTGATGGCGACTGTGGTCGTCCCGATTGTCTTCCTGCTCACTGAAGTATGTGCGCGGCAAGCTGCTTTGGCCATGACATCAGGACGGTCACTGTGGCGTCTGATCGAGGGCAATCTGATTCGGAGAGCATCACTTTTTGCGGCCCAAGTGTCGATTGCGGCGCTTACAACGATTCTGCATGAGACGATGGGAGCTTGGGCTCTCGTTCCGGTAATGGCACTCCTGATACTAATCAGGCAATCGTATGCGATGCTCCTCGAAATCAGGGAGACGTACCACACTACGATTGCAGTGCTTATAGATGCCGCTGAATCCCCCGAACCGGGGCGCGCCGGACACTCCGAAAGAGTTGCAGAGATTGCGCGCGAAATTGGAGGTAAGTGCGGACTCCGAGCTGAGGAGCTAGAGCGTCTCAGTTATGCCGCACTACTGCATGACGTTGATGGAATCGCCGGAACAAACGCCGCCCTGAGTTCGAATGGGCGCGCGAGTTCTATTGTGTCGGAGGTTCGCTTTCTGGCGGATGTGGTTCCGGTCCTTCAGGTGATTGATGGTCTACCCAGCGCAAACTATTCTGAGCGTGACATTCTGTGCGGACTCATTGTTGCGCTCGCCTCAGATGTCGACTCTGCGGCCCGGCCGCAGGTTCATCTTGCGCATATCGCGCCACACGTGAGCCGAGTGGTTCCGCTGGCTCCTCCGCGGGTCAAGGCCCGAGTTGTCTCCGCTGCCCTCGAGCTCGGCTACTCGCTCCCGGCAATAGACTGATGCTTGCACTTGCGGCCGTTGGGCTTGGCATCGTACTCGGCGTGGCAGCTGGCGGATCAATCCGTGCCATTCGGGGTATTCGGATGAGGGGCGATGCAGTGATCCTGCTGCTGTTCGTTGCTCAGGCACTAGTCCGCGGGCCACTGTTCGAGCAGTTTGGAGAATTCGCGATTGTGCTCTGGGGAGCTTGCTCTCTGGTTCTCTTGGTCCTGATGGTTGCTAACGGACGCGTTGTGGGCACATCGATAATTGGCGCTGGCATCGCTGCCAATCTGCTGGTAGTGCAGCTCAACCGAGGCATGCCCGTCGTTCCTCCGCCTGGTCTGTCCGATGCGGACCTTCATGCCTCAATTGACCGGGCGCAAGGATTCTATCTGGCTGCAGATGCTAGGACTTTCGTGCCGGCCCTGGGTGACGTGCTGCCGACGGGGAACGGGATGGCCAGTCTTGGCGATCTGCTGTTGGTCTTGGGCGTGATGCTCATCATCACTTCGCATATGTGCGAGCCCAAGACGCCT
The DNA here is from genome assembly GCA_964492775.1 of uncultured Eubacteriales bacterium. Taxonomy (GTDB): domain Bacteria; phylum Actinomycetota; class Coriobacteriia; order Anaerosomatales; family PHET01; genus WRDS01. The sequence goes on from CAZBLH010000012.1 coordinate 43,806, forward strand.
GACTAGCATTGCCTACGAAGTAAGCTTGGTGTAGCTTTTTGCGACACAAACAGGCTCCCCTCGCCGCATACCGTGGAGGTCCATAATGATTGTTGCGGCCCGAGGAGGAGTACCCAGGTTTGGAGACTCAGTCGCCCGCCATCGAGTCACGGAGTTGCTTGAGGCGAACTCCGCAGAAATCGTCATCCTGACGGCACCGTCAGGGTACGGTAAGACAACGACGGCAGCACAGTATGCTGAGCGCTACTCAGCGAACGCGATGTGGCTTAGCATCGAGGGCGAACCGCTAGACGCGATGTCTGTGCTGGATTCGCTCAGGCAAGCGTGCTCAGAACACGATCATTCATTATCGGCTTGGCAGGGTTCGACAGATCTCAAGGAGTGCGTACGGCGCCACTTGGCCTCCAGATTGGCGTCGGGGGCACTACTCGTTCTTGACGACTGTGCGCTACCGCGTCGTGGTTCGCTCCTTGACGTGTTGGCAGTTGTCTTGGATGACCTGAAGCCATTCGTGGAGCGAGTGGTGGTCACAACACGGCAGCTTGACGGCCCGTGTGGTCCCACAAGCCGAGGTGTGTTGATACTTGACCGGCATGTCCTTCGAATGAGCAAGGATGAAGCCGCGCAGTTGGCGTCATCCGCGAGCACCCAGCTTGAACCCGATGATGTCAATAGCCTGGTTGACGCATCACGCGGTCACCCTGCACTGCTGGCCGTGATGCTTGCTGCGGCGGACGCCAAACTCTCGCCGGAGCCTGGCGAACCGAGTATTGTGGCCCTGACACTTCTTGAGCGTCTCCTTCAGACATTGCCGTCTAGCGTGTTGCCGGTGCTGGAGATGGCTGCACTCTTGGGAGAATCTCCCATTTGGGCCATCGAATCACTGGCAGGCAGGGACGCTCGTCCTGTGCTCACCCGGATTGTGCGTGAACTACCACTGGTTCAGTTCACGAGCATGGAGCAGCAGGGCGAAATCATAGTGCGAGTGCACGACCTTGTTTCGGAGTGCCTCGCTCATAGGATGAGAATGCGCGGGGTCTCGTTAGCACAGTCGCAACTCGAGAACGTTCTTGGGTACTTGGGGGAGAACAAGCGCTGGGTGAAGGCGCGAACCGTGTGTGGGCTGTTCGGGGCCGGTCGCGAGGCTGCCGGCTTTGTGAGCCGCTTTGGCAGGCAGATGCTTGAGGATCTTCGCAGCGAAGAGCTGCTTGCTCTGATTTCGCTCGCGGATCTTCAGGACATCATGGGGGACGCGCGCATCCTGTTGTACTGGGCGAGGAGCCTGTACGACACGGGCAATATGGAAGAGGCCGTTGCGAAGCTCAACGCAACTCTCACCCTCGCAGCACACGACGCCGAATACGAGACGGTTGGCCTCGCCGCCGCGCAGAAGGTGTTCATACTTACAGACCAAAGTAAGGCGGAGGAGGCGGTCGCCTGCGCTGAGAAGTACCTCGGGGAAGTCGCGAACCATGTCTCACCCTCGACTCATTGTGAGCTTCTTCTGGCGTATGCTGGAGCGCTCGCGATGATCAGGCGGCGTACGGACTCAGATGCTGCTCTTGGCCTTGCGGAAGCGATTGCTACTGCGGGTGATGACCGGCTGGGAGCATCGATTAAGCGCCTGAGACGTTTTCGCATACTCCTCGATTCGCTGTGGACAGGTGACTGGGCGGTGTTGGTACGTAAGCTCGGGCCACTGCTCAATGACTGTCCAGACTCGTACATGGACAGACAAATCCTCAGGGGCAATCTTGCTCTCGGTTTGGTTGAGACGGGTCGACTGGCGCGGTGCGAGTCTCTGCTGGATATGGTTTGTAAGCAGGGTCACGCGCTCCTGGATGCTGCCTACTTGCCAACGCTCGCACTACTTCAGTCAGCGAGAGGGGACTATGAGAATGCACTCAGCAGCTTTACCGCGGCAAGAGCTGCGGCGGTTGAGTGCGAGGATGATGCGGACATTCAGGTAAGCCTGCTGTATCAGTCGATCATCGAAAACGCATGTGGCTGGGCAGATCGCGCATTGGAAACGGCCGAGCGTTCGTTCGAGGGCCTCAGCCACTCCGACTTCTTTGGGTATTCAGATCTTGCCGCTATCGAAATCGGCGCCGGGTTACTTGCGCTTGGCGACCACACCGCCGCACGCAAGTGGGCAGGCGCGACATCGGACCCAACCGCATGGACAGGCGTCAACCAGTACCACGCCCTCAGCGGCGCAATGGTGCTCGCGGTCGCAGATTGCCGGGATGGCGCCATCGACGTCGCTGTCGAGCGGATCAAGCCCTTTGTGCCGTACATCAAGTCCGACAGCGCCAACTGGCGCATGGCGATGTACTCGCGAACCTACCCCGAGCTTCTCGGCGTGCTCGTGCTGGCTGTCGGGGCTGCGCAACTGCCGATACACATGCTGAGAATGGTCCTGCCCGAGAACATCGAGCGTACCCTTCGGCTCGCCAAGGGCTTGTTGCCGAGACAGGAATGGGAAACGCTCGGTCGGCGGGGCCTCGGCGACGAGCAGTTCGAAGCGTACCTGCTACGCAAGGGGCGTCCGATCTGTCGCGTGCACCTGTTCGGTGGCCTTGAGGTGCTTGCGGGCGAACGCCCCGTCCAAGAGCGTGACTGGAAGAAGCGCAAGGCGCGCCTCCTCTTCGCGAAGCTCGTCGTTCAGAGAGGCGTGGATCTCTCGCGCGACGTGATTCTGGACGCTCTGTGGCCGGACTTGCCGGAGACAAATGCGCGCAACAACTTCTACGTCGTGTGGTCAACGATGAAGGCAGCCCTTACGGCACCAGGCGAGCGCGATGCCGCGTGCCCATATGTCGAGAGCCTCCGAGGGCGATGCCGCATCGTGCGTGATGCCGTCCGATCGGACATCGATCAGTTCGAGGAGCTGGATGCCAGAGCTCACAAAGCCGAGTCGGAGGGCAACCTCGACGATGCAATCAACGCGCTGCAGGAGCTGATGACTGTCTATCGCGGGGACCTGCTGCCCGGCGACATCTATGACGACTGGTTTGCCGAAGCGCGAGAGGAGTATCGCCGTAGATTCCTCAGCGCAATGATGCTCGGCGCGAACCTCCTGCTCGAGGCCGACGATCCGCTGGAGGCCCTCGTCTTCGTACGCCGAGCCATCCAGGTCGACCGGTACAGGGAGGACCTCTACCAGATGGCCCTCAGATGTCATGTCGCCGCAGGTCAGCGCGGTGCAGCGATCGAGACCTACATTAAGTGCAAGACCGAGCTCGCCGAGATGTACGGACTTGATCCATCCGATGAGACCATGCGCATCTACGATGAGGTTCTGGCCATGGAGGAGAAGCCTCGGTATGAGTCCTACGGCCTTTCCAGGAAATCTTCGCGAGACTCTACGGACTGGTAAGGTTCTGGTAAGAGGTGTCGTCTAGGCTTGCCCTACGTCGGCTGTGAGTGAGCGAAGTGAATCAGTCGGCGACACGCGGGGCTTGTCGGGCTTCTCAGTTGAGAGACTTAGCGGGCGGAGCGCGACCCAAGATTGGTGAGGGCGGGAGTCCTGAGGGGCACCAACGGGTCGGCACCGACTTCGCTCGGGCCCGATGAGTCCCGCGTGAGCGGTTTGAGGTGCCGACAGCTGTTGTGTGGAGGCTGTGTTGGTCCGCTTGGCGACACGCTGAGATGGCTCGCCCTGTGCTAGAATCTGCGCTGTTTGACCCCGCCTGATTTCGCCTCAGAGAGGTGTCCCTGACTCTATGAACATCCTGCAGAAGCTTCTCACGCTTGGTGAGGGCAGACAGCTTCGCGCGTACGAGTCGCTGGTAACTCAGATCAACGCAATCGAGCCCGAGCTCCAGAGTCTCACTGACGAGATGCTTGCCGCCAAGACAGTGGCGTTTCGCGAGCGCCTGGATCGCGGGGAGGATCTCGCGTCTTTGTTGCCGGAGGCATTCGCGGTCACTCGCGAAGCATCGCGTCGCGTGCTGGGAATGCGCCACTTCGACGTGCAGCTCATCGGTGGAATGGTGCTTAACGACGGCATGATCGCCGAGATGAAGACCGGTGAAGGCAAGACGCTCGTCGCCACACTCGCGGCATACTTGAACGCGTTGACTGGCAAGGGCGTTCATGTCGTCACGGTGAATGACTACCTGGCCAAGCGCGACAGCGACTGGATGGGCCAGATCTACCGGTTCCTGGGCATGGAAGTCGGACTGCTTCAGTCACAGATGGACCCGTCGCGCAGGGTGCCCGCCTATCGTGCTGACATCACCTACGGCACGAACTCGGAGTTTGGTTTCGACTACCTGCGCGACAACATGGTCGTCCGTGCTCGGGACAGGGTTCAGCGAGGCCACGCTTTCGCCATCGTCGACGAGGTCGACTCGATTCTCATCGACGAGGCCAGAACCCCGCTGATCATCAGCGGCGCAGGAACGAAGTCCGCCGAGACGTACAAGGACTTCGCGCGCATCGTTCCACGCCTGAAGCCCGAAGTCGACTTCGAGCTCGATGAGGCCAAGAACACGATCGCGCCGACCGAAGAGGGTATTGCCAAGGTCGAGCGCGCGCTCGGCATCGAGGACATCTACACCGATCCTTCTGGGCAGCTGGTGAATCACTTGCAGCAAGCCCTGAAGGCGCAGTTCCTGTTCAAGCGTGATGTCGACTACGTCGTCAAAGACGGTGAAGTCATGATCGTAGATGAGTTCACCGGGCGCCTGATGTACGGTCGGCGTTACTCCGAGGGACTGCACCAGGCCATCGAGGCGAAGGAGCGGGTGCATGTCCGCGAGGAGAACCAGACGCTCGCGACGATCACGCTGCAGAACTACTTCCGCATGTATGAGAAGCTCGCCGGTATGACGGGTACCGCGGTCACGGAGGACAAGGAGTTCCGCGAGATCTACAACCTGCCGGTGATGGTCATTCCGACGAACCGGCCGATGGTCCGCGACGACCGCGATGACCTGGTCTACCGCAGCGTCGAGGCGAAATTCGCCGCCGTGGCAGATGACATCCAAGAGCGCCACCAGAACGGTCAGCCGTGCCTGGTCGGAACCATTTCGATCGAGAATTCCGAGCGCCTGAGCCGCATCCTGCAGAAGCGTGGCATCCCGCACAACGTGCTCAACGCCAAGTTCCACGAGCAAGAAGCGATGATCATCGCGCAGGCCGGTCGCCTCGGAGCTGTGACGATCGCGACGAACATGGCGGGCCGCGGCACCGACATTATCCTCGGCGGAAACCCTGATCTCTTGTGGGAGGACATCGTCCGGGAGCGTGGGATTCAGCCGGAGGATGCAGACGAAGACACCCGCTTTGCGGCGCTCGAGGAAGCGCGCAAGCTGTGCAAGGTCGAGCACGAGAAGGTAGTCGCCGCGGGCGGTCTCGCGGTTCTCGGCACTGCGCGCCACGAATCGCGGCGCTTCGACAACCAGCTTCGCGGCCGTTCGGGTCGCCATGGTGACCCGGGTGTAATCCAGTTC
>CAZBLH010000013.1:0-46584 GCA_964492775.1 uncultured Eubacteriales bacterium
GGCGAGGCGGCCTTCGCCTGCTCGAAGAGGTCGCGCACGCGCGAGGCGCCGACACCGACGAACATCTCGACGAAGTCCGAGCCGGAGATGGAGAAGAACGGCACTGCGGCCTCACCCGCGACGGCCCGCGCCAGAAGCGTCTTGCCGGTGCCCGGAGGGCCTACGAGCAGAACACCCTTGGGAATCTTCGCGCCAAGCGCCTGGAACTTGCCAGGGTTGGCTAGGAACTCCTTGATCTCGTGGAGCTCCTCGATGGCCTCATCGGCACCGGCAACGTCTTTGAAGGTGATACGCGGCTGGTCGCGCGTCATGCGCTTCGCGCGCGCCTTGCCGAAGTTCATGATCTTTGAGTTGCCACCCTGCATCTGGTTCAGGAAGAACAGCATGATGAAGACCAGCGCCAAAATGGGGAGCACGTTGCCGAGAATCGCGATCCACGGGCTAGGGCCGGAGTTGTCCACGGTGTAGTCGAGGTCGTTCGCCTCGGCAAACTCCTGGAAGCGGTCTTCACCGACCCAGGTCGAGGTGAACGCCGCAGGGTCCTTGCCGGCGCGCTTGTCGGCATCGTCTACCCAGTACGTGCCTGTCAGACTCATGTCTCTCAGAACGAGAGCGACCTTCTCGACCCTGCCGTCCTCGGCAGCGGTGACGAACTGGCTCGTCGTTATCTCGGCGGGCGTGTTCGTGCCGGTGGCCATCTGCGTCATGACGACCCAAACGAGCACGCCGAGAAGCGCGAGGTATATCAGGACTGTGCGCAGATTCTTGTTCACGCTATTGAGTCTCCTTGAGTAGCGCCGTGGCAGGCGCTTCGATCACGAGTAGACGGCGGGATCAAGCACGCCGACGTACGGAAGGTTGCGATACCTCTCTGCATAATCCAAGCCATATCCGACGACGAACTCGTCTGGAATCTCGAAGCCGATGTACTTGCACTGGATTGGTACCCGCTGCTCGACCTTTTTCCGCAACAGGGTCGCGACCTCGAGCGAACGCGGCTTGCGGCTCGCGAGGTTCTTGAGCAAGTACTTAAGCGTCAGCCCCGTGTCGAGGATGTCCTCGACAACGAGCACGTGACGGTTCTCGATGGTGTCATCGAGGTCCTTCAGGATGCGCACGACACCCGAGGACTTGGTCGTGGACCCGTAGCTTGAGACGGCCATGAAGTCGATCTCGACCGGTGATTCGATTGCGCGCGCAAGGTCGGCGACGAACAGCGCCGCGCCGCGCAGGACCGCGACCAGCAGTACCGTCTCCCCGCCGTAATCCGCCGAGATCTGAGCTCCAAGCTCTGCGATCCGCTCCTGAATCTGCTCCTCGGAGAGAATCACACGAGATACATCGGGATGGGTTGCCATCAGTCAGCTACTCCTGTCCTCATGCGCCGGCGCATCGGTCGGCTTCGTCCAGGTCAACCGGATCACGTCAACGGTCGACCCGGTCACCCGGTACTCCTCGCTCATGCGTATCCCCGCGAGCCAGACGATGCACTCGCCGTCACGCACAACAGGCACACGCCCGCGCACCCGACGTGGGACCTTCGCGTCTACCAGCAGATCGGAGAGCTTGCGCGACCCGCTCATGCCGAGCGGCCGCATCCGGTCCCCGGCCTTTGCGGAATCCACGATCAGCTCGCCACTCAGCCGGTCGGCGTCGATGACGATCGACTCTGCCGAGTCAATCGGGAACGACACCGAATCCACACTCACGCGCTCGGCGGCCATGACCCCGGCCTCGCCCATGTCCGCCTTGCCCCCAACCGGAAGCAAGACTGGAGCCATCGAGGCGTCGCCGGTGCTCTCGCGCGAGATGACCATCTTACCGTACTCGGTGAATGCCCTCAGGCCACCGGGCAGGTCGCAGGCGAACGCGTCCTGGTCGAAGCCGCCGAGAACCGCCTCGATGTGTGAGGCCTCGATCCTCGACGCCTCAGGGAAGGTGCCGATGATTGCCGAGCGAATCGTCCTGCGCGCCATCGTCGGGTCGAGGGTTGCAATGAGCGCACGCTCAAACCGCACCTCGCGGCCGGGCTCGGACTCGGCGAAGTCGCGGGCGAATGCCTCAGCCATCGAACTCAGCAGCGCATCATCCGCTACCAAGAGGTCCATCGTGCGCTCGAGAGCGGCGCGGAAGGCCGGGTTCACTTTTTCAGCAGCCGGAAGCATGGTGGCGCGGACATGCGCTCGCAAGCGTGACGTGTCGGCATTGCTGGCGTCCTCACGCCAGGCCTGGCCACGGCCGATCAGCCACTCGCGGAGCGGGGCGCGCTCGACCGAGAGCAGCGGGCGCACGATGCGGTCACGCACCGGTGCGATCGAGGCGAGTCCGCCGGCGCCTGCGCCGAACAGCGCGCGCACGAAGAACGTCTCGATTCGGTCATCGAGCGTGTGCGCGACTGCGATCCGCCCGCGCTCCACAGGTTCGCCCAGGCGCGCGCAGTGGGCATCGAGTTCACTCTCGGCGAAGCGGTACCGTACGCGCCGCCCGGCGTCCTCGAGGTTCAGCTTGTTGGCCTCGGCGAACGCAGCGACATCGTATGAGGCGACGCGGACCTCGATGCCAAGCGAAGCCGCGATCTCGCGCACGAACGCCTCGTCTCCGTCGGACTCGGCGCCGCGAAGCCCGTGGTTCACGTGCACGACGAGCGGGCGGAGCGGCCCGAAGACTCCCTCGGCGATCATCAGGAGCATCGCAACCGAGTCGGCGCCACCCGAGACCATCGCCACCACAGGCGCACTGGGCGCGAACATCTGGTGGCGCGCCGCAGTCCTGGATGCGATGTCTTCAATTCCGACCATGGCCTCAGCGTACCCGAATCGCCTTGGCCGCGCGCGTTGTCACCGTGCGCCCAAAGACCTTCTCGGCGGCGGCCAGGAACGCATCCAGAATCAGTGCTAGCGCCGCGGCGAGCAGGCCACCTTGCAGCGTCACGGCGGGGTCGAGATTGGCCAGGCCTGAGATGATTGGCCCCCCGAGCCCACCGGCATCGATGGTGGCGCCGATCGTGGCGGTGGCGACCGCGACAATCACGCTCACTCGCACTCCGGCGAAGATGACAGGAGCAGCAACCGGCAACTCGGCGAACCAGAGGACCTGAAGGGGACGCATCCCCATCGCACGCGCCGACTCGAGCATCGTAGCTGGAGCGGACTGGATCCCCGAGATAGTGTTTTGGAGCACGGGCAGCGTTCCGTATATGGCCAGCGCGAAGACGGTCGGTCGGAATCCCAGGCCCAAGACGGGTATCGAAAGTGCCAGCACGGCCACCGGCGGGAACGACTGCCCGAAGTTCGCGATGTCTGATACGACATCGAGGAAGTCGGCCCCTGCCGGGCGTGTCACGAATATACCGAGGGCGATGCCCGCGACAGTCGAGAGCGTCGCCGCCAGCGCCACCAAGGCCAGGTGCTCCCCGATGAGATCGAGCATCGGGCGCTCGTAGATGAGTCGCGTCTCATTCGGGAACATCGGCCCAAGGGCCGCGCGCCAAAGTCCCGGAGCGGACGCGAGGGCGAGATAAGCCGCGAGCGCAGCGCTCGGCACCGCGAAGGCTCTGAGGAGGCGGCCAGCCCTCATCGCACGGGCTCTCGGAAGTGCGACATGAGGCGCTCTATCGAGATCGAACCCACGATCTTGCCGCCGTCTCCGGCCACGGGCAGGACGTCCTGGCCCGCCTCAAGCAGGCGAGCCAGGGCCTCGCGCAGGGTCACGCCTGCCGGGACGGTGAGCGCCGCGTCCGTAGGGGCCTCGGCAGGCGGTCCGAGCACGAGTTCGATGTGTGCGAGCGACAGCCGCTTCAGCGCACGCTCCGCACCGACGAACTCGGCCACGAACTCATCACTCGGATACGCGAGCACACGCTCGGGCACGTCGTACTGCACGAGCCGGCCCTCCCGCATAAGCGCGATGCGGTCGCCGAGCCGGATCGCCTCATCGATGTCGTGCGTCACGAACACGACAGTCTTGCCGAGCCTCGAGAGGATGCGGCAGAACTCCTGCTGCAACCTGTCGCGCGTGAGCGGGTCTACCGCCCCGAACGGCTCGTCCATGAGCAGCACCGGTGGGTCTGCCGCCAGTGCGCGAGCCACTCCTACGCGCTGGGCCTCGCCACCGGAGAGTTCGTCGGGGTAGGCTCCGTCATAGCGCTCCGGATCCAACCCGACGAGTTCCAGCAGCTCGGTCACCCGCGCGTCGATCCGGTCCTGCTCCCACCCGCGCAGCCAGGGCACCGTCCCGATGTTCTCGTGGACCGTCCAGTGCGGAAAGAGTCCCACGCCTTGGATCGCGTACCCGATGCCACGCCTCAGCTCCTGCGGGTCGAGCGTCGTGATGTCAACGCCATCAAGCAGAATCTTGCCGTCGTCCGGCTCGATCAGCCTGTTGATCATCCTCAGCGTCGTCGACTTTCCGCACCCCGACGGGCCGAGCAGGACGACCACTTCGCCCTCGGGCACCTCCAAAGACAGGTTCTCTACCGCCGGCCTTGCGGCACCCTCGTAGCGTTTGGTCACGCCGTCCAGCCGGATCATCGACTCCTCCTCGCCCTGCGCGCCATGAGGCCCTGGACCGCTCGCATCGCGATGTCGACGCCGAGCGCCAACGTGACTAGTGCGACCGAGCCGAGAAGCACCAGGTCATCCGCGGTCTGCGACACGCCGCCGAAGATCGGCCGCCCGAGCGTGCCGGCGGCCACGAACACGCCAAGGGTGGCGCTACCAATCGTCTGCTGCGCGGCCGTGCGGATACCCGAGAAGACGATGGGCGCAGAGAGCGGGATCTGCACCTTGCGCAGGATCTGCCGGTCGTCCAGGCCCATGCCACGTGCCGCCTCGACGACCGCATCCGGCACTGCCTGCAGCCCGGCAAACGTGTTGCGCACGATCGCAAGCAGCGCGTACAGCGTCAGCGCGATCACGACCGGCGCCCAGCCGAGCACCCCGATGCCGAGCGCACGAACCGCCGGGACCTTCTCGGCAAGGAACCCTAGTGGCACCGCGAGGATGCCGATCATAGCGAGACCCGGGATCGTCTGGAACACGCTCGTCGAGGTGAACACGGACCGCGCGAGTTCTGGCCGACCGTGCGCGAGGATACCGAGCGCCACACCCGCCAGAGTCGCAACGGTCATGGCCACGGCCGCGTACAGGAGATGCTGTCCGGTCCAGAGCCAGAAGTCCGACGAGACGTTCCGGTACTCGAGCGCCATTCCAAGCCTCGCCAGCCGGCCCGTAGCGACGAGTGCAACGAGCCCTGCGGGTGCAAGCAGCCCGAGGATGAGCGATACCCCGCGCATGCCCTTGGTCTCATGACGAGAGGCGATCACGATCGCGAATGCGCAGAACGCACCGAGCCAAACCGAACCGCCAAGCGAGTAGCGGGCGAGCGGACCCTCCTCGGCGAGCAGGCGGTCGGCAGCGATGCCGGAGCACCAGAAGAGCGCCACAATGGTGATGCTCGCCAGCAGACCTCGGAGAAGCGCAAGCGCTCCAGGCGGTTTCGACAGCACCGACGCGACCACAAGAACGACCCACAGCGCCGCAAGCGGCACAACGAGCTGCGAGCCGAGCGCGGCGACCGCACTCACGGGTGTCCCGGACGCTATGCGGAACGGGGCAAGGCTGCCGAAGTCAAGCGCGAACAGGGCCAGCAACCCGGCTGCCGACGCCACAAGTCCGACTCTGTGTGGTGCGATCCGCAGCCCCGCTCCTCCTCACGCCGACTGGTCCTGTCAGACGAGTCCATTCTGCTCGAGGAAGTCGGCCACGACATCCTCGGGCCGCTCACCGTTGACCTGGATGCGCGCGTTGAGCTCCTGGAGTGTCTCGAGATCAAGGCGCTGGAAGATGGGCGCGAGGATTTCGGCGATCTCAGGATACTGCTCCAGAACCTCGGCGCGGATGACCGGCGTCGGCCAGTACACGAGCTGCGCTTCCTGGTCGTCGGCAAGCACCACCAAGCCGAGATCGGCTAGTGCGCCGTCAGTGCCGTATGCCATGCCGAAGTTCACGCCGTCTGTACCGTCGGCAACGGCCTTCTCGGTTTGGGCGGTATTGCCGCCGGAGAAGACTACGCGCTGGTCGGTAGCGAGCTCGATACCGTAGACCTCGACGAACGCGGGCCATGCATCCACATTGTTGAAGAACTCGTCGGATGCCGCGAGGCGCACGTCCTTGCCTGCGGCCACGAACTTCGCGAAGTCCGACATCGTCTTGAGCCCGTTCTGTTCGGCGAAGTCTCGGCGAGTCACGATCGCCCAGGTATTGTTGGCGCGTGCAGGCTCGAGCCAGACGATGCCGTTAGCCTCGTCGAGCCGTTTCGAGGTCTCGTAGCCGGTCTCGGGATCGCGGAACACGGCGGCCTCCACGCCCTCCTGCCCCTGGAAGAACAGCAAGCCACTGCCTGTGTACTCAGGGTAGATGTCGATATCGCCCGCGAGCAGCGCCTTGCGAACGACATCGGTGGATCCAGTCTGGCTGCGGTCATTCACCGAGAACCCTTCGGCCTCAAGCGCCTGCTGAATCACGGTGGCCAGTAGCTCACCCTCAGTATCGATCTTCGAGCCGACTGTGATCGGCCCTTTCGTCTGCTCTTGACCGTTCTCGCCGCCATCCTGCGGCGTCGCACACGCTGTGAGTGAGAGTGCTAGAACAGCCGCGACCAGCGCCGTGAGGACGCGTCTGCTGCTGGACATGGGACACCTCCGAGCCTCCGGTAGTCCGCCGGGACTGGGCATGCTCACGCCATCCCGTGCGCGGTCTTGGAAAGCTCATTCCCCAAACGCCGAGAATCGTGCGAATCGCGCTGCCGCGGAGCCGTGACGCCAACACGAAGCCACCGGCATCATCTCGATACCGGTGGCTCGGTAGGGCGCTCTCTGCGCAGCGCGATTCTTCGCCGCTACGGTGAGCCGAAAGCTCCCGTCAGACCTCGGTTGCTCCCTCATCGGCGGTATCGCCGAGGCTGGAGTAGCCCTCTTTGATGCCGACGACTTCGAGCTTCGCGGTGACGATGTCTTCGACTTGCATGGAGAGAGGTACCGTCATGTTGCCGCGGAACACAGTTCGCATGTACGCGTGGCAGTTGTTACACAAGTGGAGCCGGTGAGCCTCATCGCCATCCACGTGCGAATAGCGCAGCGAGTTCTGGCTGCGAGTGCCACACCTGACGCACTGGAGGCGCTCGACGTCCCACTCACAGCGGCACAGGCCACACCAGAGCGTGCGACCGGCACCCATGGACTTCTGAGACTCGCCGATCTGCGCGAGGGTCGGAACCGAACCGCAGACTGGACAGGTGCGCCTTCTGCCGGCGTCTCTTGTCGTCTTCTCAAGGCCATCCATCGTCTCGCGTGCAGGGCCCTCAAGGAACGGGGTGACAGCTGCGGAGACCACAAGTGCGGCGGTGGCGGGGGTGACGGCGCTCTCTTCGGCGGTGATTGCCCTGACTGCCGATGCGACGAAGTCGGCTGGAGCTGCCGCAGCCGCCGCAACGCTGTCCTCGGTCATAACGCTGGCGAGATCCAGTCCCGTCAGCGCCTTCGCCTGATCCTCAGGGAGAACGCCCGACTCAGCAACGTAGGCGACGACGCGCGAGGCTGCATCGCGGAGATCGTCGATCTCGATCACAGGCGGACGGGACTCGAAGACCGTTCCGCCAGACTCGAAGATCTCGGCAACCTCCGCATCGGTGGGTGCCTCGTACTCGTGCTTCCCGGCGAGCTCGTTCGCAATCTCTTCCTGTAGCGCCCAGAGTCCCTGGAAGAACTTGAGCCTTGCAGCATCCGCGCCTTCGAGCTCATCGAGATACGCGCTCGTCGCCCGGTTGACCAGATCGATATCCAAGTGATCCACTCCTTCTTCTCGCTTCGGAAGGCATGCTACCTGACCACACTGCCCTCCGCACGGACGACTGACCGTGCGGAGGGGGGCTCGGCCTGTCTTGCTCCGAACCCCCCTCCGGGTCGCTGCGTCTTCTCGTACGATTTATACCGTACGGCAATCTACGCTGCAGCCCAATTAGGACTCAATCACGTTGTCGCCCTTGGCGAGCTCCTCCTCGGCCCAGTGGCCCCAGTGATAGCGAGCCTCGGCCTCGGTCACACGACCGTTGCCGAACATCAGCCGGTGCAGACCCCGATAGGGCTGGAAGATGCCGGCCCCGAGGTAGATGTGCGCCATGAGCAGAATCGTGAGGAGCACGAACGAGACGTCATGCACCAGCAGCGCGATGCGGAAGACCTCCGGCGAGAACCAGACGCCTGCCCAGAGAATCGCACCCGAGATGGCGATGGTGACACCGGAAAGGATAAGCATCCCATCCGCCAGCCTCTGGCCGGACTTGGTCTCATGCTGCGGCGGCATGTGGGTCGACTTCGGGGCGAAGAGGTACTTCGGGAACAGCGCCATGAACTTCTTGTCGTCCTCGTCCCACGGGGCGAAGAGGTTCTTCATGATGTGCGCAAAGCCCTTGGGCGCCACGATCATGCCGATCAGCGGACCGCCGATGAACACGACGGCGAAGACCTTGTGACCGATGCGTACAGCCTGGACCACGTCCTTGCCAACCGCAGCACCAAGTGCCGGGATGAAGATGACCAGGCCCGAGAAGATGAGCATGAGACATGCGACGGTATGGAAGCCATGGATGACCCGCTTAAGCAGGCTATGGCGCTGGATGTAGCGAGTCACTACTGCTCATCTCCCTTCGCGGCGGCATCGGCCTCGACCGGCGCCTTATAGCCAAGACCGGTCAGGAACGAGACACCGAGTCCACCGAGAACTGCTGCGACGCCGATGCCGGTGAGCGGCTTGAGCCAACCCATGGCGGTGACAGCATCCGGCTTCTTCGGGTCCCGGATGAGCCCGTGCGCGTCGATGCCGTACTTGGCGACCTCGAGCACGTGCAGTCCGCCCATCTGGTCCTCGCCCCAAAGCTCGGCCTTGTCGAAGCCCCTGCCCTTGAGGTACTCGACGCGCTCCTTGCCCTTGGCGATCATCTCTGCGCGATCGCCGAAGTGCAGAGCCCCACCAGGGCAGGTCTGAACGCACGCCGGAGCGCGCCCCTGCGCCACGCGGTCGGAGCAGAGCGTGCACTTGTTGGACACGCCAATCTGCTGGCGGTACTTGGGGACCAGGAACGGGCAAGCCTCATTGCAGTACTTGCAGCCGATGCACTTGTCGGGGTCGATCTCGACGATGCCCTCAGCCGACTGGCTGATGGCCTCGACAGGACAGACGTCCTTACATGCAGGGTTAGAGCAGTGGTAGCAGGAACGCCGGGTGAATGCCCACTCGACGCCGTTCGGACCACCCTCGGTCTCGTTGAACTCGATGATGAGACGCGTGTCACCGTTGAGATCCGCGGGGTCCTGATACGTACCGGTGAACGGGTAGAGAATCTTCCCGTTGACCGGATCGTGCAGGTCAAGGCTTGCGGGGAGCATATTCCACTGCTTGCACATGACCTGGCAGCCCTTGCAGGCGCCACACATCGACGAGTCGAATAGGATCGCGTTTTCAGCCATTAGTCACTCCCCTCCTTAAGCCTTCTCGATGTTGACGAGGAACGCCTTGTACTCTGGGATGAACGAGTTCGGGTCACCGACGTTGGGCGTCAGGTCGTTGCCGACCGGGCCACGCGAGTGTCCGGAAGCCCAGCCCCAGTGGCGCGGAACGCCGATCAGGTGAGTCGTCTTCCCGTCGACCTCCATCGGCTTGAGACGGACGGTCACCATCGCGGGGCACTCGATCGAGCCACGGTTGTTGAACACGCGAACCGTGTCACCGTTCTCGATGCCCTTCTCCTCGGCAAGCTCCTTGGAGATCTCTACGAACATCCAGGGGCGAACCTCGGCCAGCCACGGCAGGTTTCGTGTCTGCGCACCAGCCTGCCAGAGCTCGGTGAAGCTATAGCTCGTGGCCACGTACGGGAAGTCCGCTGCGTCGCCGCGCTTGACCGACTCGTTGTCGGCGAACTGAATGCACGGGCTGTTCTGGCTGCCGTTCAGGAGGTTCGTCGCCGGGCTCTCGAATGGCTCGTAGTGCTCGGGGAACGGACCGTCCTTGAGGCCCAGGTGGCCGAAGAGCCGCGCATTGTACTCCGGCTGCATGAAGAACGCCTTGTTGTTCGGCGGGATGTACTCGACGATCTCACCGGTGACGGGATCCGTCTTGTTCCAGGCGAAGTCCGGAACGTCGTTGTTGATCCACTTGGACCCGTCCCACTCGACGAGGGCGCGCTTGGGATCCCACGGCTTGCCCTGCATGTCTGCGGACGCGCGGTTGTAGAGCACTCGGCGGTTGACCGGCCACGAGAACGACCACTTCGGGTGAAGCTTCAGGCCGGTCGGGTCATCCTGAACGCGGCTAGCGGTAGGCTGCTGCGTCGGGTCGAGCGGCGCGTCGTTGTTGTTGTAGTAACCGCTGTAGATCCAGTTGGCGCACGCGGTCGAACCATCGGCCTTGAGCTGCGTGAAGTTCTTGAGCAGCTTGACCTTGCCGCCCTCGATGTCGCTGTCCGGCACGCTGTAGCCGTTCATCGCCCAAGCAGCCTTGAAGATGTCGCCCTCGCCGTCCGTGATGTACGGCCAGTTGAGCTTGAGGATCTGATCGGCCACCGGACCACCGTCGGCCTCGTAAAGCTCCTTGAGCTTCAGAGCGAGCTTGGTGAGGATCTTCATGTCCGGCAGCGAGTCGCCGACGGGCTTGACGGCCTCGAAGCGCCACTGAATCCAGCGACCGGAGTTGGAGATGGAGCCCGGCTTCTCGTAGTGAGAAGCCGCCGGCAACTGGTAGACCTCAGTCTTGATGTCTGCGGCGTTGAGGTCGGGAGCCTTGAAGAACGCAGCCGACTCCGTCTCGAACAGGTCGACCGAGACGAGCCAGTCCAGCTTCGTGAGCGTCTCGCGCACGAACTTGGTGTTCGCCGCCGAGTTGCACGGGTTCTGGCCAAAGAGGAACAGGCCCTTGATCGTGCCAGCTGCGATGTGCTCGAAGATCATGGTGTGCGTGACGTTCTTCGAGCCCAGCTTGGGCAGGAAGTCGTACGCATAGTCATTCTCAATCGTCGCGAAGTCTCCGTACCACTCCTTGAGGGAGCTGATGAAGAACTTCGGCTTGTTGGCCCAGTATCCCGCCATGATCGTTTCAGCGGAGAGCCACTTCGCAAGGCTCGGGTGCTTGGCAGCCGTCGGCCAAGCCATGTAGCCGGGGAAGTTGGGGGCCAGAACGCACTGGTCCGTCGAGCCCTGCACGTTCGCCTCGCCGCGGAGGGCGTTAACGCCGCCACCCGGGATACCAACGTTGCCGAGAAGGAGCTGGACCAGAGCCATTGCGCGCACGTTCTGCGTGCCGTAGTGATGCTGCGTCTGTCCCAGTGCGTAGAAGATGCTGCCTGCCTTGCCGGGTTCACCCGTTGCCGTGAAGACGTCATAGACCTCGAGCAGCTTCTCAAGAGGCATACCCGTGATCCGGGAGACGACCTCCGGCGTGTAGCGCTCGTAGTGCTTCTTCATGAGCTGGAACACGCAGTTCGGGTCCTGAAGCGTCGGGTCCTTCTTGGCGACCTTCTCGACCGGGAGGTCGAACTTGGGAACGCCAGGAGCCTGGGTCCACGCGTAGGTGGTCTCGGTGTCCCAGGGGATCTCCTCCGCGACCTGGTATGTCCAAGTCGAGGTGTCGTACGCCTTCTTCTCCTCATCCCAGCCGGTGAACAGACCGGTCTCAGGATCGAAGCCGAACTCAGGGTTCACGAGATAGGAGGCGTTCGTGTAGTTGAGAACGTATTCCTTCTGCCAGCGCTCGTTCTCGAAGATGTAGTTGAACATGCCGCCATAGAAGGCGATGTCTGTACCCGAGCGAATGGGAGCGTAGATGTCTGCCAGCGATGCGCTACGGGTGAAGCGAGGGTCAACTACGATGTACTTGCCGCCCTGCCGCTCGAGTGCATCCTGTACCCAGCGCATAGTCACAGGATGGTTCTCCGCGTTGTTCGAACCGCATGCCATGATGACATCCGAGTTCTGGATGTCGGCGTAGTGCTGCGTCATTGCACCGCGGCCAAATGTGGGGCCAAGACCGGCCACCGTGGAGCTGTGTCATATACGGGCCTGGTGGTCGATGGCGACCACGCCCATGCCGCGCATGAGTTTCTGAACGAGGTAGCATTCCTCGTTGTCCAGCATCGAGGCACCGATGGACGCAACGCCCTCGGCACGGTTCACGGTGACCATCTCTTTGGTCTTCGCGCCGGTCACGGCGTCCGTGAACTCAACTTCCTCCTGCTCGACGAAGGACTCGTCGCGGGTCTTCTTGAACCGCTCGGCGATCTCCTGGATCGCCTGGTCCCACGAGATCTCGGTGAACTCGGTCTCACCAGCACGACGAACGAGCGGCTTGGTGAGGCGGTTGGGGTTGGTCAACGTGGAGTCGTCCTGGTCGCTGATGACCGTGTTGACCGCGAACTGCGATGAACCCTTGGAGCAGAGGCCACCGCGGTTGATGGGGTGATCGGGGTCGCCTTCGATGTTGATGAGAACACCGTCACGCGACGAGCAAATCGTTCCGCACCCACCGGAGCAGTAGCAGCAGATGTTCGGCTGCTCCTGCGTGTCGACGAGCTTCCATGTCTTCGTCGACGTGACACCCATGGCCGGTGACTGGTTGGCGAACTCATACGCGAGGCTCGCCATGAACGCAGTCCCCGTGACCTGTAGGAACCCTCTACGAGTGATTCCCATGCGTCACTCCTTTCGTGCGCATAACGCTAATCTGCGCAGCTCACGCGGACAGTACCTTGAGGTATCCCTGTCCGTGGATGATTACTCGGCATCGGTCCGTTCTTGTGGCCCCGGGCCGAGTCGGAGGAGTGGCGAACGCGTCCTGCGCCGTCTCAGAGGCTTTCAGGCCCAATCGACGACTTTTTCACGCTCGCGGTCGAACCCCCTTTCCTAGCAGTCAACCACAGGATGGCTAATCTCCCCGCAGGGTCTGCCGTTCCTGGGATCTCCTTTCCGATGGGGGAGGCGCAGCGGTTTCCCGCGGCACCCTGTCGGCTCCGACTCCATAGCGCCCTCTCCGCCGGGCGCCACAGGAAACGAAGCTCGGAGATCGGTCTTTGACCCATGGATGCCACTGGAAACGAGGTGAGTCGGTCGCCAATGCATCAGGGCCTCTGTCAAAGCCGGCGAGACCCGAGATTTGCGACACTTGTGCCCGCGAACATAGAGCTTCAGCGGACTTGAGAGTCCTTACCCCGTTTGCACGTGTTTCTTTGGTCTGCCGGACCCGTGCATCCCAGAAGATACTCGCTCTAGAAGGGATGTGCAAGACCGCATTCTCGCACGGTCAAACGCTATCGGTTGCAGGCGAGAAACCACTGCTAGATCGTTTAACGCAACAGGGCGGGTACCGCATTGCGGTACCCGCCCAGGGCTCGTTCCTGTGAAATGCTGGTGCTACTGCCTACTTGGGGAGCACCTTCGGGATCCACTCGCCGCCCACGACACCGTAGGTCGTGATGGCCTTGTTGGTGGTGTCGCCGATCTCGTCGAACGAGAACGATCCAGTCACGCCGTCCATATCGGTGGCTGCAACAGCCTCGATGACGGCATCGCGGCCGGCCGGGCTGGTGACCTTGTCGGCGCCCATGTCAGCGGCGACCTTGAAGACGGCTTCGATGATCACGTTCGTGGCGTCGAAGGAGTAGCCGTCGTACGCAGCGATCGGATCGTTCGGGAACATCTCCTTGTACGCGGTGGTGAACTCCTGGCCCTTAGGCAGCTCCTCAACCGGGAAACCGACCGAGGTGCACAGGTCGCCCTCGGCTGCCTCAGCACCAGCGAGCTTGATGAACTCGCCGTCGTAGAGGCCGTCGCCGCCCATCAGGGGGCCGGCGAACCCGGCGTCAGAGGCCTGCTTGGAGAGCAGGGCGCCGGCGTTGTAGATACCGCCGTAGTAGATCATGTCCGGCTTCTCGGACACGATGCGGGTGACCAGAGCGTTGAAGTCGGTGTCCTTGTCGGCGGTCTTCTCCTTGAAGATGACCTTGCCGCCGAGCTCCTCGAACTTCTTGGCGAACTCAGCCGCGAGACCCTCGCCGTACGGCGTGGAGTCGTCGACGACGACGGCCGACTTGAAGCCGAACTCACCGTAAGCAACCTCAGCTGCGGCCGGGCCCTGAACGGCGTCGGTCGTGCAGACGCGGAATACGTTATTGAAGCCCTGCTGGGTGAAGCTCGGGTTCGTCGAGGCCGGAGAGACCATGACGATCTTGTTCTCGTTGTAGACCTTCGAGGCTGGGATGGAGACACCGGAGTTCAGGTGGCCCATGACGCCGATGAGCTGGCGGTCCGAGGCGAACGTGTTCGCGACGGTAACACCGGTCTTCGGGTCGCCCTGGTCGTCACCGTCGACGGCGACGAACTTGATTCCAAGCTCCTTGGCCTGGTCACTCTCGTTGGCCTGGGCGATAGCGAGCGCGGCACCGCGCTTCATGCCCTGGCCGAGTGCGACGGCACCCTGGGTGAGCGGAGCGCCCACACCGATCTTGATGGTGACCTCGCCGGACGGCGCCTCTGCCTTGTCGTCGCCCGAGCCGCCACCGCATCCGGTCGCGAGCATCGAGATCGCGACGAGCGCGGCCAGCACGGCCATAAGGCTCTTGTTGCGAATTCTCATTCTTCCTCCCTTGCTTCCCCTACCGCTGATTCAGCAACACACTGTCGTCGACTTCAGGCCATCCCACCTAAAGACTGTCGGAGCGTAGCACTCAATGCACCTTTCTAACAACTAGAAGGCCCAATGATTCAGAACCCGCAACCAGCACGAAACACTGCAGGCACCGCGGGCAATACGTGCCGGTTGCGCCGACCCGGCTCTCCGACTGACGCCCTCGCTACTTCTCCAGCTCCTCTTCCCTGGCCTTCGCCCACTCGTAGCCCGAGACGAGCCGAGGGAAACCTGAGCGCACCGCTTCGATCGTGTCAGGCAGGTTCACGATAATCGTGCCCTTGTGCTCCACGGCGATTCCCGAGTAGCCGATGTCCGCCAGCGCACCGGTCCTGAACTTCGGTATGGCCTGAGAGACGACATCGAACCGGACCTCGTCGCAGAGCGACTCTGTGGCGCGGATGAGGTCGTCCGGCGCCTCGGTAGCCGTGCCTCCGGCAGTCAGAATCATGTCGACGCCGGGATACTCGATGATTCCGACGATCGCGGTAACGATCTTCTGGAAGTCATGCGGGACCACGTGGTAAGCGAGGACCTTCCAGTCCTCCTTCTCGCACAGCTCGATAATGCCTTGACCGAGCGAATCGTCGAGATGCGATGCCTTGTCGGATACGACGAGCACACCCACCTCTACCGGCTTCTTCTCCACGGGCACTCTCCTTTCGCCAACATCCTGTGTCTGCAGGTACTGCCCTGCTGTATCGCTCCTGCAGGATACCGCACCAGACGGTCTCTTGAGCCGGACCCGGGGCCTCCAGACAGAGAACCACCGGCCCGGATGACTCCGGACCGGTGGCAGTCACACTCTGTTGGACGCCAAGAGCTCTTCTTATGACTCGCCGAGGTACGCCTTGCGCACGTCGTCGTTGGCGAGCAGCTCTCGACCGGTACCAGTGAGTTTGATCTCGCCCGTCTCGAGTACGTAGCCGCGGTCGGCAATCGAAAGCGCCAGGTTGGCGTTCTGTTCGACCAGCAGGATCGTGATGCCGCTCTCGTTGAGCTTCTCGATGATCTCGAAGATCGTCTCGACGACGACCGGAGCCAGACCCATCGAAGGCTCGTCTAGCATCATGAGCTTAGGGCTGGCCATCAGGCCACGACCCATAGCGAGCATCTGCTGCTCGCCGCCGGATAGCGTGCCGCCCTTCTGGCTTATGCGCTCCTTGAGCCTGGGGAACAGCTCGAAGACGTGATCGAGGTCAGCGGCGATACCATCCTTGTCGTTTCGAAGGTACGCGCCCATCTCGAGGTTCTCGAGGACGGTCATACGGGCGAAGATGCGACGGCCTTCGGGAACCTGGACGATGCCCTTGGCGGCCACCTTGTGAGCGGGCACTCCACCGATAGACTCGCCCTCGAACACTATCGTTCCTGCCGTCGGAGACAGCTGACCGGAGAGCGTCTTCAGCGTCGTGGACTTGCCTGCACCGTTGGCACCGATGAGGGTGACGATCTCGCCCTGGTGCACCTCGATGGAGATGCCTTTGAGCGCCTCGATCTTGCCGTAACTAGTCTTGAGGTCGGTTACCTTGAGCACGCGCTACTCCTCCCCGCCGGTGGCGGCGGTTGCCGCAGCTTCCTTCTCGGCTTGCGCGGCCTCGTGCATCGCCATGATCTCCTCAGCGCCCTTACCGAGATACGCCTGGATGACCTGCGGATTGTTCTGGATCTCAGCCGGCAGGCCCTCGGCGATCTTCTGGCCGAAGTCGAGTACGTAGATGCGGTCGGCGATATCCATGACGACCTTCATGTCATGCTCGATGAGCAGAACAGTGATCCCGAGGTCCCGGACCTTGCGGATCAGGCCGTTGAGCGCCCGGCTCTCTTTCGGGTTCATGCCGGCCGCAGGCTCGTCGAGGAGCAGCAGTTTGGGCTCGGTCGCAAGCGCGCGGGCGATCTCGAGGCGGCGCTGGTCGCCGTAGGGCAGGTTCTTCGCGAGCTCATTGCAGGCCCAGCTGAGACCGACGAAGGACAGCCACTTCTTGGCCTCGGCCTCAGTCGCCTCCTCCTCGCGCTTGAAGCTCGGCGTGCGGAACACGGCGCCGAACGGCCCCTGCGAGGTCCGCGAATGCCGTCCCACCATGACGTTCTCAAGAGCCGTCATGTTCTGGAACAGGCGGATGTTCTGGAACGTACGGGCGATTCCACGAGCGCAAATCGCATGCGGCTTGACTCCGCCTACACCCTCACCCTCGAAGGTGAGCGTGCCCTCGGTCGGTGTGTAGATGCCGGTCAGGAGGTTGAAGAAGGTCGTCTTACCGGCGCCGTTAGGGCCGATCAGCGCGACGATCTCTCCCTCGTCGATATGCAACGTCACGTCGCACACGGCCTTGAGGCCGCCGAACGCCATCGTGACGTTGTTCGCTTCCACTAGTCTTGCCATCGTCTATGCCTTTCCGGCCCGCGCCCTATAGATCCTCGCCGGGGACAGCCGTGTCGTGTTGGGCGTCGTACAGGGTCTGGTTCGCCTCGTCGGCTTCTTTCTCATCCTCCGGATGCAGCTCACGCGCGCGGCGCTTGGACGGCAGGATGCCTTGCGGCTTGAGCGCCATCATCAGCACCATGAGGAAGCCGAAAACGAGGTACCGGTAGTTGGAGATTGCGGACTGCGCCTCACCCGAGAGCGTGATCCCGAAGGTCTCGAGCCAGCCTGCCTGAGCGGCTCCTCGGATGAACTCCGGAATGCCCTGAATGAAGAGCGCACCCAGGATGGCACCCGGAATCGAGCCCATGCCGCCGATGACGACGATGGAGACGACGAATACCGACTCCATGAAGGTAAAGGACTCGGGAGACACGAAGCCCTGGAAGTTCGCGAAGGTGATGCCTGCGATGCCGCCCCACAGAGCGCCGAGCGAGAACGCCCAGAGCTTTGCGCCCATGATGTTGACGCCCATGGACGAGGCCGCGACCTCGTCTTCGCGCATCGCAGTCCAACTGCGACCGATGCGGGAGTCGTCAAGACGGCGGACGACGAAGATCGTGAAGAGGCAGAGCAACACGATGGCGTAGTACCAGTACACGTTCGTGTTGAACTGGAAGTAGAAGCCCTTTGACCCCAGGTTCGGGATCTCGAAGTAGAAGTTCTGCTGCAGCCACTGGAAGCCCAGAGGCTTGGGCATGACCTGACCCGCCTTGGGAAGACCGGCGGCACCGTTGGTGATCCCGAAGATGTTGTTGTTAAGCGCGATACGCACGATCTCACCGAAACCGAGCGTGACGATCGCCAGATAGTCACCACGGAGTCGCAGTACCGGCGTACCGAGCATGATGCCGCAAAGCGCGCCCGCAAGAGCTGCCAGCGGGACCATCAGGAAGTACGACAGGCCCCCGAGCCACTCGATGTTGGGGAACTGAGATGCGAACCAAGCTGAAAGCGGCGCGCCACCCAGTACACCAACGTACGCGCCGATCGCGTAGAAGGCGATGTAACCCAGGTCCAACAGTCCCGCGTACCCGACCACGATGTTGAGGCCGAGAGCGAGCATGACGTAGATCCCGACGACGGCCAGGATACGCACCATGAAGAGCTGCCCGAAGCCCTGGAACACGATGGGCGCGAGCAGGACAACGAGTCCGATCACGGCCAGCCACGCGATACGAGCAGGCGATGACTTGGCGTCGGAAACGTTGGTTGCGATGTCCATTTTGCTTCCGCCCATGGCCTACACCTTTTCCACGACGGACTCGCCGAGCAAGCCGCCCGGCCTGAAGATCAGCACGAGAATCAGGATGCCGAACGCAATGACGTCCTTGTATCCCGTCGACAGGAAGCCTGCGCCGAGCGACTCGACGATACCGAGCAAGAAACCGCCGAGCATCGCGCCGCGGAGGTTACCGATTCCTCCAAGGACCGCTGCCGTGAACGCCTTCATGCCGGGGATGAAGCCCATGCTGAAGATGACCGTTCCGTAGTACATGCCGCTGAAGATGCCGGCCACCGCGCCGAACGCAGGGCCGATGAAGAACGCCAGCGCGATGACGGAGTTGATGTCAATACCCATCAGTCCGGCCGCCTCGCGGTCTTGCGAGGTGGCGCGCATGGCCTTGCCCACCCTGGTGCGCGACACGAAGGTGTCGAGCACCAGCAGCAGGATGATCGAGGTGACGATGATCAGAACCTGCAGCGAGTTGATGCTGGCGCCACCGACCGAGGCGAGCTTGCGCACCGGGAAGACCGCTGGGTACGGGATGGCCTTCGAGTCGACCCACAGCAGGACGGCGTTCTGCAGGAAGATCGAGACGCCGATTGCCGAGATGAGCGGAGCGAGACGCGGCGCGTGGCGCAGCGGTCGGTATGCGACGCGCTCGATAAGCATTCCCAGCAAGCCGATGACGATCATCGACACCAGGAAGACGAGCGCGAACAAGACGATAAGTCCGATAGTACTTGAGGTGAAGAACTCCCTCGTGTTCTCGAGGAACGAAAGGAACGGCAGCTTGTCACTGACAGAAGCGATGAGATCCGCATCCGTCAGCAGCAGAAGCATGCCGAGTCCTACGTAAGCGCCCCCCATGAACATCTCTGAGTGCGCGAAGTTGATCATGAGCAGGATGCCGTAGACGAGCGTGTAGCCCAGCGCGATAAGCGCATACATGCCGCCCAGGGTCACCCCGTTGATCAACTGTTGGGTGATCACTGCGAATGACACGTTCGATTCCCGATTCTCTCGAGCTTGACAACGACGGCCGGTCGGCTCGCCGCCGCCGCGGGATCTACCGGGCAGGCACCGTCGGCACCTGCCCGGGTATCTCGCGACGAATCCCTATCGCTTACTTGGGCAGAACCTTCGGCTTCCAGGCACCGTCAACGACCTGGTAGGTCGTGATGGCCTTGTTGGTGGTGTCGCCGATCTCGTCGAACGCCACCGCACCGGTCACGCCGTCGAGCTGCGTGGCAGCAACAGCCTCGATGACGGCCTCGCGGCCGGCCGGGCTGGTGACCTTGTCGGCGCCCATGTCAGCGGCGACCTTGAAGACGGCTTCGATGATCACGTTCGTGGCGTCGAAGGAGTAGCCGTCGTACGCAGCGATCGGATCGTTCGGGAACATCTCCTTGTACGCGGTGGTGAACTCCTGGCCCTTAGGCAGCTCCTCAACCGGGAAACCGACCGAGGTGCACAGGTCGCCCTCGGCTGCCTCAGCACCAGCGAGCTTGATGAACTCGCCGTCGTAGAGGCCGTCGCCGCCCATCAGGGGGCCGGCGAACCCGGCGTCAGAGGCCTGCTTGGAGAGCAGGGCGCCGGCGTTGTACATACCGCCGTAGTAGATCATGTCCGGCTTCTCGGCCACGATGCGGGTGACCAGAGCGTTGAAGTCGGAGTCCTTGTCGGCGGTCTTCTCCTTGAAGACGACCTTGCCACCGAGATCCTCGAACTTCTTGGCGAACTCAGCCGCGAGACCTTCGCCGTACGGAGTGGAGTCGTCGACGACGACGGCCGACTTGAAGCCGAACTCGCTGAAGGCAGCTTCAGCGGCGGCCGGGCCCTGAACGGCGTCGGTCGCACACACGCGGAATACGTTATTGAAGCCCTGCTGGGTGAAGGTCGGGTTCGTCGAGGCCGGAGAGACCATGACGATGTTGTTCTCGTTGTAGACCTTCGAGGCAGGGATGGAGACACCGGAGTTCAGGTGGCCCATGACGCCGATGAGCTGGCGGTCCGAGGCGAACGTGTTCGCGACGGTAACACCGGTCTTCGGGTCGCCCTGGTCGTCACCGTCGACGGCGACGAACTTGATTCCAAGCTCCTTGGCCTGGTCACTCTCGTTGGCCTGGGCGATAGCGAGCGCGGCACCGCGCTTCATGCCCTGGCCGAGTGCGACGGCACCCTGGGTGAGCGGAGCGCCCACACCGATCTTGATGGTGACCTCGCCGGACGGCGCCTCTGCCTTGTCGTCGCCCGAGCCGCCACCGCATCCGGTCGCGAGCATCGAGATCGCGACGAGCGCGGCCAGCACGGCCATAAGGCTCTTGCTGCGAATTCTCATTCTTCCTCCCTTGCGTCCCATCCCTATGCCGGAAACCGGCACTCCCCGCGGCAACTAGTCTCTGCTAAGAAATCCGACTGAGAGATTTGCCGGAGCGTAGCACCGTGGAACAGAATCTCACAACTCGGATACGTTTGGGAGAGATCGTCACCGTGGTCAGTAATCGCCGCGCTGGCATGCACGCTACCGAGCTGGCACAATGAGCCTAATCGCCGAGAAAAATGACCTGGGAGATTCATGGAACCTCACATCTGGCTTTGGGTATGGGTCGCCCTCGCGGTGATCCTCGCTGTGGCGGAGATGTTCACCGCCGGATTCTTTCTGTTGCCGTTCGGGATCGGTGCCGCAGTCGCCGCCGCGCTCGAGTTCTTCTGGCCGGGCTCGATCACCTGGCAGTGGGTCGCGTTCGTCGGCCTCTCTTCGCTGTTGCTCGTGGGCGTTCGGCGGTTTGCCAACCGCGTCACGCATGAACCCCCGATGAAGGTCGCGGGCGACCGACTGCTCGGCAAGACGGGCATCGTCATCGAGCGCTTGGAGTCCGGCGCGGGCACCGGCACCGTGAGAGTCGAGCGCGAGGAATGGCGCGCTGAGGCGCCCGGCTATGGCACGCTCGAAGTGGGAAGCGAGATCGAGGTCGTCTCTGTCGTCGGCACGCGCTTGGTGGTCAAGCCATCCAAGACGCCCGGAGCTGCCGAGAGCTGAAGCGGGTTCGCAACCGGCCGGGGTTCGCAACCGGCCCGGGTTCGCACCGCTCTAAGGAGGAGCAATGACTGCTGGCGTGATCGGGGTTGTCGCATTCGGCCTCATCATCTTCCTGTTCGCATTCGTGTACCTGGCGAGCGCGATCAAGATCGTCCGCCCCTACGAGAAGGGCGTCGTCGAGCGTCTAGGTAAGTACCAGCGCACCTACGAGCCCGGACTGCACGTCATCGTGCCGTTCATCGACCGCCTCACCAAAGTCGACATGCGAGAGAACGTGGTCGACGTCCCGCCGCAGGAGGTCATCACCAAGGACAACGTTGTCGTGACCGTCGACGCCGTCGTGTACTACGAAGCTACCGACCCCGTGAAGCTCATCTACAACGTCTCCAACTTCTACCTCGCCTCCACCAAGCTCGCCCAGACGAACCTGCGCAACGTTATCGGCGAGATGCAGCTCGACGAGTCGCTCACCAGCCGAGAGATCATCAACGCCACGCTTCGGCAGATACTCGACGACGCCACGGACAAGTGGGGCGTGCGCGTCGTGCGCGTGGAGCTGCAGCGCATCGAGCCGCCGATGGATATCACCGAGGCGATGCACCGCCAGATGAAGGCCGAGCGTGACCGCCGAGCGCTGATCCTCGAGTCCGAGGGCGACCGCCAGGCAGCGATCAACCGCGCCGAGGGCAGCAAGCAGGCCGCGATCCTCGAGGCCGAGGGCCGCGCCTCCGCGATCCGCGAGGTCGCCGACGCCGAGAAGTTCCAGCGCATCGCGCTTGCCGAGGGTGAGGCGCGCGGTATCGAGAACGTGTACGCCGCGATCCACACGGGCAACCCGACTCCCGATCTGCTTGCGGTCCGCTACCTTGAGACGCTGCCCAAGATCGCCAACGGCAAGGCAACGAAGATCTTCATGCCGATGGAGTCGAGCGACGTCCTGTCCGCAGTCGGCGCGCTTGCCGAGGCGTTCAACAGCGGTTCCGAGAAGCCGGCGGATCAGGCGGGAGCTTAGACTCGCAGACGCCCAGCTCGGCAGACGCCCAGCCTTTGCGATCGCCTAGACCTTCGGGCGCCGGATAACGACCGAGACGAACACGATTCCGTCCCGTACCGTTGCGGGAAACGTCCGCACGTCGGCGTTGGGGTGATCGGTAGTCCCGTCTCGCACGTCGTAGCGCCACCCGTGCCACGGGCAGACCAGGTGATAGCCGTCGACGAAGCCCTCGGCAAGCGGGGCGAACGCATGGCGGCAGACGTTCGATAGCGCGAAGAACTCGCCCTCCCCCTCGCCCACGCGCACCACGGCGATGTCGTCCTTGCCGATCTTGACGTGGCGAGCGCTCGGCAGGGGAAAGTCCTCGAGCCGCGCGACCGGCACGTCGATGACGGTGCCGGGCTCGGGCTCTTCGATGACGCCGAGCAGCTCCGCGCCGTCCTCGACGTCCTCGGCGATGAACAGGCCGCACCAGCACTTGCGGATCGCGGCGAACTGGTCGCGATAGAACGGGATGCACGGGCAGACGATCTTCAGGTCCTCTTTCGGGTCCCCCGTGCGGATGCGGCACGGGCAGTACACGTCACCGTCGCGCTCAAGGATCTCGATCTCGCTTGCCAACACCTCGTCGACGAACTCCGTCTCCGTGTTGAACTTGTAGCCGAGGCGCTCGGCGAATGGACCCATGTAGGCCTTGAGGTCATCGATGGTCGTGCCTTCCGAGAAGACACGGCGCACACGCTTGTCAGCCATCGTGAATTCGCTCTACACGCCGACGAGCTCGGCGATGCGCGACTTGTTGAAGCCGACGACCACCTGGTCGTCGGCGACGAGAACGGGGAACGAGGTCCCTCCCGTGAGGCGCTTGACCTCGTCGATGACCTTCTGACGCTCGTCGCCCTCGAGGAGATCGACCTCGATGAGGTCGTACGTGACGCCGTTGTCGTCCAGGAAGCGCTTGGTCATGCGGCAGTACGGACACGTCGTCAGCGCGTAGAGAAGGATGCTCATGCTCGCTCCTTACCGAAATCTCATCACTCAGCTTCTATTCGAGTATTCCCCAAATGCCAGCTCAACGATTCAGCGACGCGGCATGTCGTGACAGCGACACGTTGTACACTGCACGCGTGAAGCGATCAAACGAGTTGAACATGGTGGTGCTCGGGTCCGGCTCGGCGGGTAACGCCACGGTCGTGACTGACGGGGCGACGACCGTCCTCATCGACTGCGGGTTCTCGGCCGCCGACACTGCGCGTAGGCTGCGCGGGGCCGGCGTCGAGCCCTCGAGCGTCTCGGCGGTGCTGGTCACGCACGAGCACTGCGACCACATCCGCGGCATCGACGTCTTCTGCCGAAGGGACGCGCCGAGTGCGGTTGTCTTCGCGACCAGAGGCACGGCTGGGTGCGGGGACTTGGGCCGCGCGCGCGAGCGGCTCACGCCGATACGCGCCGGCGAGCCGCTGACTATCGGGACGCTCGAGGTGCTGCCGTTTCACACCAACCATGACGCCGCTGAGCCCGTCGGGTACCGGCTTAGCGCTGGCGGGCGCGCCATCGGCATCGCCACCGACACAGGTGAGATCACCCCGCAGGCCGAGGAGGCGCTCGGTGGATGCGCGGTGCTGGCGATCGAGTGCAACCACGATGTCCAGATGCTCACGCACGGGCCGTACCCGGCGTTCCTGAAGCGGCGGATTCTCTCGGCGTCTGGGCATCTGTCGAACGACGCCGCAGCCGATGCGCTCGAGAGGCTATCGCATCAAGGGCTTGAGACCGTGGTGGCGATGCACCGCTCGCGCACGAACAACACGCACGAGCTGGCAGCCGAGGCACTCGAGGTGCGGCTGTCTCGCATCGGCCTGGGGAGCGTGGCCGTCCGCGTGGCGGCGCAGACGGAGGCCTGCGAGTAGCGACGCGGAGTGCCCGGCCGACAAAGGCGGGAAGCCGGGATCAAACGCCGAGCGAGCCGTCAGGCGGCAGCGTCCTCGCGCGCGCGCGCGACAACCCACGTAGCCGCAGTGGCCGCGAAAGCGAGTGAGACCACCATCCCGAAGAAGAGCAGCTTGATGCCGAACTCCGGGGAGTTGAGCACCGGGCTGTCCGGGTGCAGCGCGCGGCCTGGGCCCAGAACGGCCTGGCCGATGAGGGCACCTGCGATCACCACGAATCCGAGGTCGAAGGCCGAGAGCCACTTGCGTTCATCGGTGAGCAGGCCGAACGCCAGCAGCGCGAGACCGGCGAGCAGGATCCAGAACTGCGCCATGAGCCTCGGGTCGGCCGCGATGACCTCGAGCCTCGACGACTTCGACCCGGTGAAGTCCCAGGTGTTGAGCGCAGCAAGCAGGCCCAGCAGCGTACCGACGACCCACATCGCAATCGAGACCCAGCGCAGCGCCTCCTCGGTGTGGTAGGCGCGCGGCGAGCGGCGGACGAGCGACACGAGCGCTGCGACGCCGAGCGCCACGAACGCCATGAGGTTGACCCAGGTCATCGCGCCGTGAAAGACAGGGAGCCGCGCCTTGGTACCCAAGCCTTCGACGGCCGGGAACGACAGTGCGAGAGCGATCGCGGCGATCAGCCCTAGGACGGCGACCGGGATTCCGATGATCCGTGTCTTGGACGAGGTCATGCCATACTCCGCTTCCGATTGCGATGGGTGCATTGCGACAACCTGTCCATTTTACCAGTCGTGGAGTGTCAATACATCCCGAAACGCGGGACTACCCCGCGCGAACGAAGCCGCCGAGAACGCGCTGACGGCGCGAGCTAGGCGTCGCTCGCGCCGTCAAGTGCCGGTGAACCGGCCGCGGCGTATGTCACCTCGAAGTGCGGGGGGTTACCTCGAGGCGGTGGTGCAGTTACAGGCTGCGGCGTGTCAGAACGGGGCGTTCGTTGGCCGGTTCGTAAAGGTGAGCCAGGACACGAAATGCGGTCCCTGATATCCAGCCGGGAGGGGTAGCCGACCAGAGGCAGGGGCGCCGATAGTGCATTGCTTAGCGCAGAAGCCACCTCCGTGTACTGGGTTCCTGTCTCGATTATCGAGACGAGGATCGCCACACGGAACGAGCGGCGGTCGTTGCACTGTGACCGGCGTCACATGTCTGGTCCCACGCGAACTCCTGCAGTCAGGACCCGGAGCGCGTGTGTGCAGCAAGGATCAAAGACGTGACCCGTTCCTCGGTTCTTGTAGTCAGAACGCGATGAGGTGGGTAGGAACCGTCATCGGCGCCGAAGGGACGCCACACCATGGGAACGACATCAATGAGGAGGGATTCCCATGAATAGACCGCTTTGGACAGCGCTCAGCGCGGCCTTCGCCTTGGTACTGGTGCTGACGCTTGCCGTCGGTTGCGCAACCGACGGCACGGAAACGGAAGGCCCGGAGTCAGGCGAAGACAACGCCGAGAACGGTCTCGAGTCGATGACGCTTACGCTCGTCGAAGAGTGGGCGGTATCTCGGCATGCCAACATCGTCACGAGCGCTGCAAGCAACGACGGCTGCAAGAACTGCCACGATGGCCTGATCTTCGCGGCCACTGGCGGTGGCATGCAGGGCCGGATGCAGGTCGAACTGCCGAGCGACACCGAGGATGCTAACGACCCAGGCACCGACGAAGGCGGCGAGGAGTCCGTGCGCGACTTTCCCGTCGGAGTCGACTGCCGAGCCTGCCATCTGGGTGCTGGCGCGCAGATCGCCGATGAGGGCAGCGTCGAGATGATCCCGAGTGTCGATGTCGCCGAGGGCGGCCTGGGCTCGCTGTGCATGGCCTGCCACAACGGCTGGCACCTCGCAGGCAAAGGCGACGACGGTGCACTCACCGCGCCGCACACCTCCGTCCAGACCGACATGTTCTTCGGCGTCAACACCCTTGAAGCCGGGAACGACTCCACAGCCACCGCCGGAAGCTCGGTATCGATCCACCGCACCGTAGACGACACGTGCGTCGGCTGCCACGTTGCCAGGTCCGATCGCGAAGCGAATCACACCTTCGCCGTCGAGGGCTTCGAGGGCTGCTCGACCCAGGGCTGCCATGAGGGCGACATGACCGACGGTGGCGATTCGGACGAGGACTTCGACGGTGACGGCTCGATCGAGAAGTTCGCCGTCGAGGTGGAGGGGCTCTCCGAGCTTCTCCGAACCGCAATCGAGAGCAAAGCCGGCCCGTTCGAGTCATCGCATGGCCAGGTTGTATTCGAGCGCGGAGGCACACCGGACGACGCGACGTACGCAGCCGCGTACAACTATTTCTTCGTGCAGAAGGACGGCAGCCGGGGGATTCACAACCCGACGTTCACGATCGACGTACTTCAGTCCTCCATCAACGCAGTCGGAGGAAAGACGCCCGACTCGTGATCGGTCGACGTCATGGCGGCGGACAGGGACTTGGGTACCGCCACCCCGGTCCCTGTCCAAGCCGCGCCTGCGCTGCCATCGGATCAGGCAGCAGGTAGCGGCTTTCGCACCAGGACTTGCGAGCGCCAGTTCTCAGCATCCTCGGCAAGGCAGATGACCTCCCCGCCCAGCGGCGCCACGAGCCTCTCAAGCTCGCCCGGCTCCAGAGCGAACTCCGGGTTATGGCGGGGGGTGCCGCTCTCATCCCATGACTGCAGCGCGGTCTGAATCATCAGGAAGCCGGCAGGCGCGACGAGGTCGAAGATGCTCGGTATCAGCGATTTCACGAGGAAGTTGAACATGATCACGAGATCGAAGTCGTCGTCCGGTAGCTCCTCGCGCACGTCGAGGTTGCGGTACTCGATCTGAAGGCCAGCCGACGTGGCGATGTCACGCGCCTTCTCCACGGCGACCTCAGACCCGTCCACGCCGAGCACCTCGAAACCGCGCCGGGCAAGGAAGAGCGAGTTGCGGCCCTGACCACACGCGATGTCGAGCGCCCGCTGCCCGCCGGTCTCGCGCTCGATGAAGTCGATCCACTCGACCAGGAACGCCGAGGGATCCTTGCCGATAAGGACGTCGCCCTCACGGTACTTGCGGTTCCACTTGTCTATTTCAGGCGTTTGCATCTGCAGCCTCCCGTGAACGAGCCGGAGCGCCGCTTCTCGGCGACAATCGCTTTTCCTCGGAGCCCACCACGATCAGCTCGTCACCCGCCTGGAGCACTGCGACCGCCGGGTCGAAGAAGGAGTGCACCTCGGCGTCGCGCACTACGGCCAAGACAGGCTCGGTTCGCACGTCACCGGGTCCCTGCCCGATCTCCTCGGCGGTCACGGGCCGCTGCGCGACGTCCATGCTGCCCTCGCCGAACGCGAGCAGGTCCTCGACGATCATGCTCAGGTACGGGTTCATCGACGACAGGCCGACGAGGCGCCCGACCGATGCCGAGGAGGTGATGACGCCGTCCGCGCCGGACTGCTTCGCGAGCTCCACATTGGCTTCCTCGCGAATCGCTACGACGATGTGCGCGGTGGGGTTGAGCTGCCTCACGGTGAGCGTCGTCAAGATGGCCACGTCGTCACGGCCCACGGTGATGATGGCTTCGCACGCTGCAGGCACCTTGGCTCGGCGCAGGAGGTCTCGCCGGGTGCCGTCGCCTTGGAACGCCGCAAGTCCGTTGCGGTTGGCCGCGTCGACCGCCAGCTTCGCAGGATCGATGACAACGATGTTGCCTATCGGCGTGTTGTTCTGCAGGAGTGTGTTGATGGCGCTGCGGCCCATGGTCCCGTAGCCGATCACGACCGTGTGGTTCTGCATCCTCTTCCTCCACTTGCTGTCCCGAAGGGCGACTCGGCCCTCGCTCGCCAGCACCTCGAGGGTGGTCCCGACGAGTAAGACGAGGAACGCGACGCGCAGGGGCGTCA
The DNA here is from genome assembly GCA_964492775.1 of uncultured Eubacteriales bacterium. Lineage (GTDB taxonomy): Bacteria > Actinomycetota > Coriobacteriia > Anaerosomatales > PHET01 > WRDS01. The sequence goes on from CAZBLH010000013.1 coordinate 28,228, forward strand.
CGACGAGCGCGCTGATGAGCCGGGCGTGGCCTGCGACGGGCACGATGTCACCGTACCCGGTGGTCGTCACGGTGACGGTGGTGTAGTAGAACGCATCGACCAGCGAGACGCCTGGCTCGCCCGTAAGGTCCCGGTAGCTGTCGCCATCGACGTAGACGATCGCCGTGTTGATCGTCAGCACGAGAAGCGCGAGTGCGACGCGCCGAAACAGCTCCCGCGACCAGGTCTTGGAGCCGGCAGGCAGGCTGACCATGGCCTGGTTGCGCCAGATTCCGGCGCTTCCACGAACGACCTTCGGCTGGTACCCGGCGTCCCGGGCCTTGTCCTCCCCGCTCATCTCACGCTCCTAGTCAGTGCGGGCGCCCCTCCGGACCGCTACGCCGAGGGTAGCGTCCCAGTCGTCCGCCGGGCTCAGGGTGTTGTACTGCGTCGGCCTGGCCGACGGGCAACGAACCAGACGGCGAGCCAGACCAGAAGCATCGCGCCAGCGACCACGAGCACCGGCACCACGAAGGCGAGACCGGTCAACGCGATAGAGGCCACATCCTCGGTCGCCGATGCGGCCGGGGCCGCGGTTCCTCCGCTCGCGACGTTGAGTGCCGGCCGAGCGGTCGCCTTTGCCGCGTGAACGCTTCCCGCGAGGAGGACGCCCGCGACCACGAGCACGATCGGCTCGACCTCACCCGCGCCCGCAGCGGCCACGGCGAGCAGGCCGCCGACGGCCGGCCGCACGACCGTCTGCGCGGCATCGTTGATGGAATCGACGGCAGGGATCTTGTCGGCGACGATCTCGACAACGAGGAGCACGACGATGAGGGCGATCATCCACCACTCGCCGAGCACGTCGAAGGGCTCGCGCAACGCGAGCCAGCCGAACCGCTCGGCAACAGCGACGGCAAGCAGCGGGATGTAGGCGTTGAGTCCCGCAGGGGCCGCGAGCGCGATTCCGGTAATGACCTCCATGACCGAGAGTGTACCCGTGCGCGGGCTCAGTCATCCAGCAACGGCAGCGACATCGTAATGGGAATACTCTTCAGTGACGGCTCGGGGGGAGCACGCCTTCGCAACGCACCGGGAAGGTGCCACTGACGCGCCCCGAATGTCGCGAGCGGACTTGGGATGTGGGTATCGTCGATGCCGAAGGTTGATGCGCGGCCGACGGGTTTCCATCTCGCGTGGGTGCTGGTGATCGCATCGGCGAGTGTGTTCGTCACTGCCCTGGTGGCCAGCACCGGCGATCTCGCCACCCTGTGGCCACTCTATGTCGTCCCTATCGCGATCGCAGCTCTGGTGTATCAGGTCGCTGGAGCGGTGGTTGCCATCGCCGTCCATGTGGCCCTGGTGCTCCTGCTGACTCGCGCGGCGAACGTGGGCGCACCGCCCGTGGCAGAGCTGCTGGTCGGAGCCATCGCCCTGACCGCTTCGGCACTTGTCATCGGGGTCCAGACCAGCAGGCACCAGCGCCAGAGGGAACTGCTGAAAGTCGATGTGTTCCGCGATCCGAGCGGTGCCTACACCCGGCAGTTCGTCGACGAGACATTGGCGCGCGAACTCAGCCGCAGCGAGCGCCACTCGACGCCGACCTCACTCGTCCTGTTGGGCATGGCTGATGCCGAGGAGTTCCGTCGCAAGTTCGGCCGTATTCGGACGGAGCGCATGATCGAGCGCCTTGCCGAAGCGCTCACCCTCGAGATCAGGAGCAGCGACATCGTAGGCCGATGGGGACCCGAGACTTTCGCCGTTGTCCTGGCCTCGGCCGACGCGGACGCTGCGGAGACGACGGCCGCAAGGGTCGTTGCGCTTGCCGAGACTGTCGAGTTCGAGGGCGATGCGCTTGAGCCCGTCGTGCGCTGCGGCTTCGCCGCCGGCGCTGCCACCTTCCCCACCGACACCGTCGACCCGGCCGATATCGCAGGCCTCGCGGAGAAGCGATTGTCCGAGGCGCTCGGAGCGAGGGTGGCGCCATGAGAGTCCTGCAGGCCACAGCCCCTCTCTTCGCCTTCTGGCTCGTCGTGACAGGAACGCTTGCGCCGACCGAGGTCGCGCTTGGGCTGGCCGTCTCGGCAGCCGTCGGTACGTTGGCGGCGAAGTACCTGTGGCCCCAAGACCCGCCAATGCTCACCTGGCGCCAGGCCGGGCGGCTGCTCGCCTACGTCGGGCACCTTCTCCGGAGCGTGTTCGTTGCTGCCATCCAGGTCGCCGAGGTTGTCCTGGACCCGCGTATGCCGATAGACCCCATCGTCATCACCCACCGCACCTCGTTCGCCCGAGACATCTCGCGCGTCACGTTCGCGAACTCGATCACGCTGACTCCCGGCACCATCACCGTCGACGTTGTCGGCGACGCCTTCGTCATCCACTGCCTGTCAGAAGAGTTCGCCGACGAGATCGCGAGCGGCGAGCTTGAGCGAAGGGTGGCACACGTTTTCGAGGAGTAGGCGATGGATGACTTCTTCTGGGGCATAGCGATATTCCTGCTGGTGAATGCTTTCGCCTGCCTCCTTCGTGCCTACCTCGGCCCGACTGCGTTCGACCGGATCCTCGCGATCAACATCGTGGTGACCAAGACGCTCATCGTGCTCGTCGTGCTCGCTCTGGTGTTCGGCCGAGCGATGCTGCTCGACGTGGCACTCGTCTACGGGCTGCTCAACTTCGTGGCAACCGTTGCGGCGGCCCGCTTCGTTGAGACCGGGCGCATCAAGGAGGAGGCATCGTGACCCCCGCGCAGGCAGCCACCAACGCGCTTGTCATCCTGCTCGCGCTCATTGGCGCGGTGTTCTTCCTTGCCGGCACGCTCGGCATGCTTCGCTTTCCGGACTTCTACTCGCGCACGCATGCGGCCACCAAGTGCGACACGGTGGGAGCAGGCGCGATGCTGCTGGCCATGGCGGTCCTGAACGGCGCCGATGTCTCCTCGCTCAAAATCCTGGCTTTGGGAGTGCTGATCTTGCTTTCAAGCCCCACCGGCGGCCATGCGATCACGCGCGCGGCCCACTTGAGCGGCGTACGCCCCTGGCAGACACCGCAGCAAGGAGGCCCGGGGTGAGCACGGCGTTCGATATCACGCTGTTGCTGCTGCTCGTGGCCGTAGCGCTCGCCGTCGCCCGCACCAAGGACCTGCTGGCCGCGACCATCATCTTCTCGGCGTACAGCCTGATTCTGTGTCTGCTTTGGCAACACAGAGGAGCCCCTGATGTCGCCATGACTGAAGCCGCGGTCGGTGCCGGGATCACCACGGTGCTGTTCTTCGTGGCCATCAGCAAGACGGTGAGGCGCGAGAAATGAAGAAGGCGCTCGTCATAGCGCTGCTCGTCATCGCCGCCGTGCCGTTGCTGATCGGCGTTGCTGATTTGCCGCCGCACGGTGACCCAGACGCGCCGATTCACACCCACGTCTCGGCGTACTACCTCGAGAACGGTGTCGAGGAAGCGGGCACCGACAACGTGGTCACCGCCGTCATCCTCAACTACCGAGGTATAGACACCTCCGGCGAGGTGACGGTGATCTTCACCGCGCTCGCCTCAGTCTTCGTCATCCTGCTGCCGGCCTCGCGCCGAGAAGCGCGCGAGGAGCTCATCGCGCCGGTCCCTCTGAGCCCTGTGGTCGCGTTCATCGTGCGCATCCTTGCCCCGTTCGGCGCCGTGTTCGCCCTCTACGTCATGGCCCACGGACATTCCAGCCCGGGCGGCGGTTTCCAGGCCGGCGCGATCCTGGGCGGCCTGTTCATCGCGCTCTCCATCGTGATGGGCGGCTCGGCAATGAACCCGCCGATGGACCGGCCCATCGCCTCCTGGCTGCGCATCGTGGCGCCGCTCTCCTTCGTGAGCATGGGCGTTCTGGGGCTTGCGCTCACCGGCTACTTCCTCGGCTACCCGATGCAGGAAGAGCTGCATGCGGTACGTGAGGCGATGGTGACCGTCATCGAGGTCGGGATCGGTGTCGGCGGCGCGGTCATCTTCGCGACGATGTATGCCGAACTGGAGGCCCAGTGATGCTTGAAGCGCTCTGGGTCAACATCGACTACGCGGCCGCGATGATCCTGTTCCTCATCGGACTGTACGTGGTCATCGCCAAAGACAACCTGATCAAGAAGTTCCTCGGCCTGAACATCATGGAGACCTCGGTCTTCGCGTTCATCGTCGCGACCGGAGTGATCGACGGAGGCACGCCACCGGTGATGGGATCAGGCGCACAGCCTCCGTACATCAGCCCCGTGCCCCAGGGACTGATTCTCACCGGAATCGTCGTCGCGGTCTCAACAACCGCTCTGGCGCTGAGCCTGATCGTCCGCATCTACCGTCTGCGCGGCACGATCGAGGCCGACGAGTTGAGGGAGATGGAGTAGGTGGCGGCCTGGCCGCACTGGGTCATCGTGGCGATCTACACGCCGCTTCTCGGCGGTGCTCTGACGCCGGTGGTCTCGGTTCGGTCCCACCGGGTGGCCAAATGGTGGGCGCTCGGCGTGATGAGCGTGGCGGCCTTGGCTGTCTCACAACTCATACTGAAGGTAGCCGCCGAAGGCCCCTTCTCCTACCTGCCGGGCGGCTGGGCCCGACCGTACGGCATCGAGCTGCGCTTCGATGAGTTCAGCGCAGTGACCGCGATCATCGCACTCGTCGGATGGCTCGCGATCCTGTACTCCTTCCGCCACACGGACTCGCTTAAGCTTCTTGCGCCTGAGCGCATCCCCTACTACTACGCGCTGCTGCTGCTCAACCTCGCAGGGTTGATCGGCTTCGCGTCGACAGGCGACTTGTTCAACATGTTCGTGTGGCTGGAGATCATCTCGCTGTCCGGCTATGCCCTTGTGGCGGTCGGCGGAGAATCGGCGGCGTCGATGGCCGCCTTCAAGTACCTGCTGGTCGGCGCGATCTCATCGATGCTCTTCTTGCTCTCGATAGGTTTCCTCTACGCGCTCACAGGCAGCCTGAACATCGCTGACGTGACCGAGCGGCTCGCAACGGTCGACAACACTGCCGCAGCCACACTCGCCCTCGCTGCGATGTCTCTCGCCATGCTCGTCAAGGCGGCGGTGTTTCCGCTCCACATCTGGCTTCCCGACGCGCACGCCATCGCCCCGAGCCCGGTGAACGCGATCTCTTCGGGGCTGATCGTGAAAGTCGGCATCATCGGGATACTGCGGATGTATCAGATCTTCTATGGGGCGGGTCTGCTGGACATGACCCTGATCAACCAGCTGTTTGTCTGGCTGGGCGCGATCTCGATCCTTGTGGGCGCGTTCTTCGCGATATTCCAGGACGACATCAAGCTGATGCTCGCGTACTCGACCATCTCCAACGTCGGCTACATCATGATGGGTCTCGGGCTCGCTTCACCCTACGCCGTCATGGGCGCCTCGGTGCACGTGTTCAACCACGCGCTCATCAAAGCCACGTTGTTCTTGGCCGCCGGTGCGCTGATCTACGGAACCGGCTACCGCAACCTGAGCGACCTGCGCGGAGCCGGAAGGTCGATGCCACTCACGAGCGCCGCCATCGCTATCGGCGCGATCTCGATCGTGGGAATCCCTCCGACCGCGGGCTTCCTGTGCAAGTGGTACATCGCGCTGGGCGCCTTCCAGGCGCAACAGGCCGCGTTCGGCTTCGTACTCGTATTCGGAGCCCTGTTCATCTTCATCTACTTCATCCGAATGGTGAACGTACTCTACTTCCAGGCGCCCACCCACGACGCCGTCATCAACGCGACCGACCCGCCTGCGTCCATGCTCGCCCCCACACTGGTGCTGGCTGCGCTCTGTCTGGTGATGGGCATTCTCGGCAGGATTCCCTTGAGCTTCATCGAGCCCGCCACGCTCCGACTGCTCGCGCCTCTGGGGGGTGGATAGCGTGGAGGTGGTAGACGTCCGCGTGCTGCTCGCTCCGGCGATCTCCCTGGCGTGCGCCGCGCTTGTGTTCGCCTTCGGGCGCAGCCCGTTCTGGCGCGCGTTCTGGAGCCTGGGGGCGGCCGGACTCAAGCTCATCGTGGTGCTCACGATGCTCCCCGGCTCACTTGCCGGCGTCGTCTACAGCTACCGCCTCGTGCAGTTCACACCCGGCATAACGCTTTCATTCAGGGCCGACGCGCTGGGAATGTTCTTCGCGCTCGTCTCCTCGACGCTTTGGGTCTTAACGACGGTCTATGCGATCGGCTACATGAAAGGCGAGAAGAACCTCGCGCGCTTCTACGGCTTCTTCGCGCTGTGCGTGTCCTCCACCGTCGGCATCTGTTTCGCCGAGAACATGCTCACGCTCTTCCTGTTCTACGAGATGCTGACGATATCGACGTACCCGCTGGTGATCCACGAGGAGACCCCCGACGCCTTCCGAGCGGGGCGCAAGTACCTGATCTACACCCTCACGGGTGGGGCCTGCGTGCTGATCGCAAGCGTCATGGCGTACCTGGCGACGGGCACACTCACGCTTTCGCAGACCGGCATCTTCGGCCCCGGAACACCCGCAGCAACGTTGCTCCCGATCTTCGTCCTGTTCATCGCGGGCTTCAGCGTGAAGGCCGCAGTCATGCCCCTTCACGGCTGGCTGCCCACCGCCATGGTTGCTCCCACGCCCGTGAGCGCGCTTCTTCATGCAGTGGCGGTCGTGAAAGCCGGCGCGTTCGGGATCCTGCGCGTGATCTACAACGTCTTCGGCGTCGAACTGCTCCGTGAGACCGGCTACACCGTGCCTCTCGCATGGCTCGCGGCCTTCACGATAATCGTCGGCTCGCTTCTGGCACTGTCCCAAGACAATCTCAAAAGACGCCTCGCGTACTCCACAGTGAGCCAGCTCTCCTACATCGTGCTCGGTGCGTCGCTCCTCACGCCGTTCGCCGCCACCGCCGCCATAGTCCATATCGCGAATCAGGCGTTCCCAAAGATCACACTCTTCTTCGTGGCCGGAGCCATACAGCGAAAGACCGGCAAGACCGAGATCAGCCAGCTCGTGGGAATCGGCCACGAGATGCCGTGGACGATGGCGGCGTTCACCTTCGCGTGCCTGAGCTTCATCGGGATACCGCTGTTCGCGGGCTTCATCACCAAGTGGTACCTGTCGCTCGGCGCTCTTCAGGCCGGAAGCTGGTGGTACGTAGTCGTGATGGTCATCAGCTCGCTGTTGAACGCCGCGTACTGGCTCCCGATCGTCTATCTCGCGTACTTCAAGACGCCTTCGGGAGGCGAGCTGGCCCGGAATCCCGTCGGCCTGATGATGAGGGTTCCGATGGTGATCTGCGCGGCCTACGTGATCGTGCTCGGGACGACCGCCGAGGTGCCCGGCATGCCATTCTCGCTCGCGCAAGCGGCAGTGCGCTTCGTCTTCGGGATGTAAGGGGGCTCGGCTGTGCAAACCTCGCTGGCAACCTCTCTCGTGCCGCCGATGGTGGTGCTTGTGCCGCTTGTGGGCGCAGTGGCTGCTCCGCTCTTGTCTCGCTACGGAGAACGCGTGCGCACGACCGTCCTCACGCTGTTCTGCGCCCTCACCGCCGCGCTTGCCTGCTCGCTCATACCGGGAGCCCTGAGCGGGATGAGCTACGAGGCATACCTCATCAGGCTCGCCCCCGAGGTGTGGCTGCACGTGCGCGTGGACGCGCTCGGAGCCCTCTACGGAGCGACGGTCGCCGTTCTCTGGCTTCTGGCGATGGTGTACTCGGCAGGCTACATGGCCGACGAGCACAAGCTTGACCGCTACTACGCGTTCTTCATGGTGTGCCTGGGTTGCACGATGGGAGTCGCCTACGCGGGCAGCCTCATCACGTTCCTGGTCTTCTACGAGCTGTTCTCGATCATGACCTACCCGCTGGTCGTCCACGAGGAGACGCGAGCCGCCATCGCCGCCGGCCTCAAGTACATCATCTACATCCTCGTCGGCGGCAGTCTCGTACTGCTCGGCATAGTCGCCACCTACTTCACCAGCGGCGACCAGACGCTCGTTGCCGGCGGACTGCTCACTGCCGAGGCGAACCACAGCCTGCTCACCGTGATCTTCTGGTGCTTCGTCGCCGGTTTCGGGGTGAAGGCGGCGCTGTTCCCGCTGCATGGTTGGGTTCCCGACGCGCACCCCGCTGCGCCCGCGCCCTTCTCGGCGGTCCTCTCGGGTGTGATGGTCGCGGCCGGCACGTTCGGGCTCGCGCGCGCCCTCTACTTCGTGTTCGGAGCCGACCTGCTCGCCGAGCTCGGCTTGGCCGACGCGCTCGCGGTGCTCGCCGGCATCACGGTTGTCTTCGCCGCCATACTCGCGGTGAACCAGGACAACCTGAAGCGACGGCTCGCGTACTCAACGATCAGCCAGATGGGCTACGTCACGCTCGGGCTTGCGATGCTTGCCGAAGGGGCCGCGACTGGCGCTCTGGTGCATATCGCGAACCATGCTTTCATGAAGGGCACGCTGTTCTTCTGCGCGGGCCTGTTGATCAAGCGGTTGGGTGTCCACAACGTGAGCGAGATGCGCGGCATCGCCAAGCGCATGCCCGTGACGATGGCCGCGTTCACGCTTGCTACGCTCGGGATGATCGGCACGCCTCCACTCTCGGGTTTCGTCACCAAGTGGTATCTGGGGCTCGGCATTCTGAGCGCCGAGAAGCCCTGGTATCTCGCCGTGCTGCTCGGCGGAGCGCTCCTCGCCGCGGTGTACCTGCTGCCGATCGTGTACGTGGCGTACTTCGGCAAGCCGGACGAGACGGCATCCGACAGCCAACTCGACGAAAGCGCCGAGCAGCCGGAAGCGCCTCGCTCGATGCTCGTGCCCACCGCGATCGCCTCGGCGCTGACGATCGTGTTCGGCATAGGCGCCGCCGTGCCGGGGTTCCCGCTCTCGCTCGCGCGCATCGCCGCGATGTCGTTCTTCCCGTGATGGAGGTGTGGAGGCGACGCCCGAAAGCCCTCACATAGCGACCGAGGTGCTGCCTGCGCTGCTCGTGGCGTGGCCGTTGGCGTGCGCGGCGCTGGTGGCTCCGCTCGGCAGATGGCGCGAGGGCACGCGCGATCTGTTCGTCGTCGCCGCGACCGGAGTCACGCTGCTTGGCGCGGCAGCGCTCGTGCCGCTCGTGGCCTCCGAACACACGATCGGCGTGGAAGTACCCCTGATGATCGGCCGGATCACGTTCGTCGTCGATTCCTTCGGAATGCTGTTCGCGTTGTTCACCGCGTTTGTGTGGTTCGCGGCAACGCTGTACGCCGTCGACTACATGAAGCACGAGCACAGGCGCAATCGCTTCTACACGACGAGCCTCGTCGTGCTTTCGGCAATGCTGGGTGTGGTGATCGCCGGTGACCTCATCACCCTGTACTTGTTCTTCGAAGCGCTCGGGCTCGTCGCCTTCCTGCTCGTCGTGCACACCCAGACGACCGAGGCCAAACGTGCGGGCGTGAAGTACTTCTGGATGACGTTGGCCGGTGGGTTCGCGCTCGTTGGCGGCATATTCCTGACGTTCTTGCTCGGCGGCAACGGCGCGCTCGCCCCTCTGCCGCCGGACACGGGTACCGAGGGTTTGCGCTGGACGGCGTTCGCGCTGCTTGCGCTCGGCTTTGGGGTGAAGGCGGGCATGCTTCCGGTGCACGTGTGGCTCCCCGACGCCCATCCCGTCGCACCGAGCCCCGCCAGCGCGCTGCTTTCCGGGGTGATGATCAAGGCTGGCGCATACGGCATCTTCCGCACTGCCACCGCGCTGTTCCGGCCACCTCTGGCGCAGACTGCCGAGGAGGCGTTGTGGCGCGCGTCCGGCAGCTTCGGGCTGGTGATCCTCTGGATCGGCATCGCGACGATGTCCATCGGCGTGATGATGGCTCTCGGGCAGAGCAACGCGAAGCGGATGCTCGCCTACCATAGCGTCAGCCAGATGGGCTTCATCCTGGCCGGCATCGGCGCGGCGGCCTACCTCGGAACCCACGGCGCGATGGGCGCAGCGGGGGGACTGTACCACGTCGTCAACCACGCGCTGTTCAAGGCAGCGCTCTTCCTCGGTGTGGGCGCGGTCGCTTTCAGGACCGGCGAACTCGACATGTACAGACTCGGCGGCCTGTGGCGAAAGATGCCGCTCACCTTCGTGCTCACGGCAGTGGCGGCAGCGGGCATCACCGGCGTACCGCTGTTCAACGGCTTCGTCAGCAAGTGCCTGATCCATCACGCGCTGGTCGAGGCGTACGAGTTCGAGCACCTGTTCTCGCTCGACCTCGCCGAGAAGATCTACGTGGTCACCTGTGGCGGCACCGCCTGCTCTTTCATCAAGCTCATCGGCCTGGTCTTTCTCGGCAAACCGAAACGGGAGTACGGACCCGAAGTGAAGGATGCTCCGCCGAAGATGCTTGCGGCGATGGGCCTTCTTGCGGCAGCAATAGTCGTCCTCGGGGTGCGGCCGGCCCTGCTGCTTGAAGGCGTGTTCGCACCCGGGCTCCACACCTGGGGTCTGCACTCCGAGCTTCTCGATGAGTACCTTGCGCACATGTTTTTGAGCGCGCCGGATCTGCTTTCGGTCGTCTGGGCGTTCGGCATCGGCATCATCATCTTCGTGGTAGGCATGCGGTTCGGCCTGTTTCATCTGCACGCGCCGAGGTGGTTCGGCGTGAACTTCTGGTACGTGACGGCGGCACGAGGCGTCGTGTGGTTCTGCGGTGTCGTTCAGGTTGGATACGAGACCCTGCTCGCGAAGGTCTCGGCATGGTCCGGAGCCGCCTTCCACTCGACTGTCCGGACGATCCGGGTCTCTTACGAGCAACTCGTTCACACCATCGACCGCGCGAGTCGCTACGTCCGGGCACATGCGCGTTCGGCATGGCGGCATTCCGAGCGCAACTGGCGACGGCTCGTCGCGGGACTCGCACGGGGCGCTCCCGAGCTGCGCGACCAGGCGTTCGTACGGGATGCAGCACTCACGCTCAGGCGGGAGCGTCACATAACGGTGCGCGCAGCGATCGATCATGCGCGCCTGTGGCTGCACGAACAGCCGAGTGAGGGTGCGGTAACAGCCGAGTCGCTGCTCCCTGCGGTTCGCGAAGTCGCCGGTTCGATTGCCGAGGACATCCGCGCGCACCGCATCGATGTGCTCACGACCATGGTGGGGACGCCGGAGTTCGAGGCCGTGCGAGAGAGCTTCGACAGCGCGATCGCGCGCACGCGACTTCTCGACGACGATATCGCGGCCATCGCGCTCGAGCTGGGCCGACGGTCTGTGGGCGGCGCCGACATTTCGCGCGAACTCGGGGATGCCACAATGGGTTGCCTGAGGGAGGAGCGTTTCGCACACGTACTGCGAGAGCTGCCCTCCGAGCGCAAGCGCGCCTCGGTGGCCGAACTGCGAGCCGAGGGGCGCGGGCGGGCCGAGGTGGCGCTCACCCGCGTGGGTGAACTCGCCCGAGTCCTCACCGCGGCGTCGACCCAGGAGCACGTCGAGTGGTTCGGTCAACTCGATGCCGAGCGCGTAGTCGCTATCCGCCGTGACATCCAGCGCTACGCACGCGACATGAGCGTGAACGTCGCCGTCATACTGATTGTGTTCCTGATGCTCATCGTGAGCATCGCCGCGTCGTCGAACTGATGCTGCCTCACCTGTGACCCGGCGCGTTCTCGGCTATCTCCCAGCTCTCCTCCTCGGGCGCGCCCGCACCGCCGAGCGCAGGGCCGATCGGCCCGCTCGGCACGCCTCGGCGCAAGCGCACGGGGTCGCCGGCGCCAGCGCGCACAACGTAGGGCTCGATCCGCTCGGCGATGATGGCGAGTCCCCGCTCGGGGTTGTTCTGCAGCGTGCCCTCGACGAGGTACGCGCGATGTCTCACGATCACTTCGCCGAAGCGGTTGAGCGTGTCCTCGAAGACGACGACGTCGAGCAGGCCTGTCGCGTCCTCCATCGTCAGGAAGCACGTCCGCTTCCCCGAGCGCGTGCGGGGGCTTTGGGCGCGCTCCCTGACCCCGACGACGCGCACCCGGGCGCGATCCGGTAGAGCCGGCAGCTCGCGGGCGAAGGTGACGCTGCGCCTGAGAAGGTCGTCGTGGGCGAGCTCTAGCGGATGAGCTGTGAGCGCGAGGCCGATGAGCTCGAGCTCTGCCGAGAGGCGCTGAGCGCTGCTCCACCCGCTCACGTGGGACGGGTCTCGCGGTCCGGCCGCCGGCGCCGGGGCGAGGCACAGCGTGTCGTCGCCGGCCACTCCCTCGCGCGCGATCACGGCCTTGAGCTCGGGTAGCAGCACCAGCAGCTCGTCGCGCGTGGGCGGACGCCCGTACTCGGTGATGCCGAGGCCATCGAGCGCGCCGATGCGGATCAGCGACTCGGCGGCAGGCAGCTCGGCCCTGGTGCGGCGCAGGAAGTCGGCCAGGTCGCGGAAGGGGCGCACCTCACGCTCGCGCTCGATCGCGTCGAGCAACCTGCGCGTCATGCGGTGCACGTCGGCAAGCCCGACGCGGATGGCGCGCCCGTCCCGCTCAACCGTGTAACGCGCCCGCGACTCGTTCACGTGCGGGCCGAGAATCTCGGTGCCGTGCCTGCGGGCATCGTTGACGATGAGGCGCGGCGTGTAGAAGCCCATGGGCTCGTTGTTCATGATCGACGCGGCGAACTCTGCGGGGAAGTATGTCCGCAGCCACGCGCTCGCATACGAGACGACCGCGAAGCAGGCCGCATGCGCTTTGTTGAAGCCGTAGGCGGCGAACCCTTCAAGCTGCCGAAAGACCTCGTTCGCAACCTCGGCGTCCACGCCGCAGCCGACCGCCGCCTCAACAAACCGCCCCCGGATGCGCTCCATCTCCTCGCGGCTCCTGCCCTTGGTCATCGCGCGGCGCAGCAGGTCCGCCTCGGCAAGATCGAACCCGGCGACCTCGCGCGCGACAAGCAGCACCTGCTCCTGGTAGACGATGACGCCGTAGGAGTCGGCGAGCACGTCCTTCATGCCCGGATGCGGCACCTCGACCTCCTCGAGGCCATGCCGTCGGCGGATGAACGGGGTGATCATCTCGGCCTCGAGCGGGCCGGGCCGAAACAGCGAGATCTGCGCGATGATGTCCTCGAACGTCGAGGACTTGAGCCGCGTCGTGAGGTTGCGCTGCCCCGAGCTCTCGAGCTGGAACATCCCCACGGTGTCGGCGTTCGCGATCATCTCGTAGACGCGCGGGTCGTCTTTGGGCAGGTCGAAGGGCTCGGGCACCGCCTCCTCGCCCACACGCGCGCGCGCGAGCTCTACCGTGTCACTGATCGCCGAGTGCATCCGAAGCCCCAGAATGTCCATCTTCACCAGGCCGAGCGCCTCGACATCGTCCTTGTCGTACTGCGAGACCACCACGCCCTTGGCCGCCCATTGCAGTGGCGTCCACGTCGAGACGGGCTCGCGGGTGATGATGAAGCCGCCGAGGTGCGTGCCGAGGTGCATGGGGCAGTGATCGAGCTGCTCGACGAGGTCGAGCAGAAGCCCCCACCTGCTCTCGTCGCGCAGCGGGTGGCGGGCGCACTCCGGGTAGGTGGCCAGGACCTCGCGGATGTTGCGCGCGGCCACCCACGGCAGGTGGCGCGAGAGCTCGTTGACCTCGGCGATCGGCAGGCCGAAGCTGCGAGCCACCGTGCGCACCGCGCTGCGCGCCGTCATCGTGTTGACGGTCGCGACCATGGCGACGTGCTCGTGCCCGAACCGCCGGTATATGAAGTCGATGACCTCGTCGCGCCGCGCCGAGTCGAAGTCAACGTCGATGTCGGGCATCTGCCGACGCTCCGGGTTGAGGAAGCGCTCGAAGAGCAGGTTGTGCTCGATGGGGTCGGCGTCGGTGATGCCGAGAACGTAGCTCACGATCGAATCGCCAGCGCTGCCGCGGCCCGAACAGCGGATGCCGTTCCTCTTGGCGAAGTCCACGATCTCCTTGACCACAAGGAAGTATTCCGAGAACCCCATCCGGTCAACGAGTTCGATCTCGCGACGCAGCCGGGCCTCCGCCTCGGCTGCCTTCACCGGGTACCGGCGCTCGAGCCCGTGCCGCGCCATCTTCGTGAGCGCCGAACGCGGCGTCTCCCCTCGGGGCACCTCGGCGGCTGGGAAGTGGAACTCGTCCATCGGCAGCTCAAGCCGGCAGCGACTCGCAATCTCGAGCGTGGCGTCGCAGGCGCGGGGCACGCCCTCGAACAGCCGCCGCATCGCCGAGGACGGCTTGAGCCACAGCTCGGCGTTCTGGCGCTCGTACGGGCCCGGAAGCGCCATCCGGGCACCTGCCGAGGCGAGCACGTCGTGCAGCCGGTGGTCGGGAGCCCGCAGATAGTGGACGTCATTCGTCGCGACGAGCGGGAGTCCGAGGCTGCCGGCGAGGCCGACGAGCCCGCGCACGACTTTTGGGCCGTCGAGGGTGAGCGGGTGCACGAGCTCGACGTAGAAGTCCCCGGGCGCGAAGCACGACGCGAGCCGCATGAGCGCCTCGGCAGCCCGTCCCGTTCGGCCAGCCGCGATCGCCTTGGCCGCCTCGCCGTTCAGGCAACCCGACAGGCCGATCAGCCCCTCGGCATGTGCGCGCAGATCGTGCAGGTTCACGACCGAGGGCACCTCCGGCCCCCGCAGGTGCGTCTTCGAGAGCAGCTGGCAGAGGTTGCGGTAGCCGGTGAAGTCCTTGCACAGCAGGGTCAGGTGGAAGCCCGCCGCCGAGGCCCTGCCGAACCCGACGCTTGCCGGCAGCCTGAGCCGGCTCTCGGGCGGAAGGCCGTTCTCCTCGCCGAGGATTCCCGCGCTCTCGACGACTATCTCGCAGCCGAGGATTGGCATGATGCCGGCAGCTTTGCACGCTCGGTAGAAGCGGATCGAGCCGCTCAGGCCCTGGTGGTCGGTAAGCGCGATAGCCGGCATCTCGAGCTCGACAGCGCGCGCCACGAGCGCGTCGAGTGCAGCGGCGCCGTCCATGAAGCTGAACTGGGAGTGTACGTGCAGGTGGACGAATCCCGAGGACATAGGCGCTCCCGTCAGTCCTGGATGCCGACGAGACGCCACGCCTTATCGGCGCGGTCGTACGCCAGGTCGAAGACACCCTCGGCGGTCTGCACCCGCCAGCACACCTGCGAGACCTGCCGAGCCCTGTTCCACCACGCCTTCTCGACGGACCACTCCTGCACGACAGCCTCGATGCGGTAGGCGTGCCCCGCGCGCGAGAAGGATGCCGGGCGCTGTCGCTCGGCGTCCCAGATGACGGTCACGTCCTCCGAGACCCGCTTGGTGGACTCGGTGATCCTCTCGCTCTGCATCAACTCCGAGGCGCGCACGATCCACGGGCTCGCAAGCAGACGCTCGAGTACCGGCAACCATCCCCGCTTGCTCTCGAACAGCTCGATGGGCTGGCCGACATCGGTGATTTTGTACTGCTTGATCTCTGCGTTACGCCCCATGCATGACGTCCGATGCTTCCTTGTGCGGATCGGGAGGTGCGCACAAGTATCGAACAAGTGTTCGATTATCGCAAGAGGAAAAACTGGGCCTCTCGGCAGCGAAGGGGCTGAATGCGAACCGCCAACGTGCCGATGTTCACTACAAGGCGTATGCGAGCTCAGCGGAGCTCGAGCGAGGGGACTCAATAATCGTGGGCTCAGTCGCGCGCAGAGTGCTTGCCATCGGCATGGTGCTGCTCGTTGCCATCGCCGGCCCTTTGGCGTTCGCCGATGGTGCGCAGGCCGCGACCCGCACCGTGCGGGTCGGCATGTATGAGAATATACCCAAGGTCTACACCGACGATCACGGCGAGCCGGCCGGAATCTTCCCGGACCTGCTGAAAGAGATCGCTGCAGCCGAAGGGTGGCGCCTCGTGTGGGTACGCGGTACCTGGGACGAGGGGCAGAGCCGCCTGGGCAGAGGCGAGATCGACCTCATGCCCGACATGGCGTGGACCGAGGACCGCGAGTTACGTTTCGACTTCCACCAGACGCCGGTGGCCGAAAGCTGGTCCTACATCTACACGCGGCGCGCCGTCCGTATCGAAGGCCTCTCTGACCTAGACGGCAAGCGTGTTGCGGTGCTCCAGGGATCGATACAAGAAGCTGAGCTCCGTAGGCTCACTGATGGTTTTGGCTACTCGGTCCGGTATGTCCCCGTCAGATCACTCACCAATGCGTTCGACGCAGTTGCCGCCGGTGAGGTCGACGCCGCAGCCGCAAACCACTTCTTCGGGCAGTACTACGCGCGCGATCACGGCTTGAAGCAGACGGCTGTTGCGTTCAGCCCCACCACGCTGCACTTCGCCACGCAGAAAGGCCACAACGCCGACCTGCTCGCGGCGATCGACGACAACCTGGCCCAGTGGTTCGACGAGCCGGGATCCGTGTATTACCAGACGATCGAGCGCTACACGGAGTCCGCGACGACCCGGATCCCTCAGTGGCTCCGCTACGTGCTCTGGGGCGGAGGCACCCTCATCGTGCTTGCCGTAGCCATGCTGGCGCTGCTGCGCTGGCAGGTAACGGTGCGCACCCGGGACCTAGCCGAGGCCCGCGATGCGGCCACGCGAGCCGAGGAGACTCTGAGCTTCGCCCTGAGCGCCGCACAAGAGGGCATCTGGGACTGGGACATTCCAAGCGGAGAGGTCGTGTGGAGCGACCGGTGCTACGCGATGTTCGGCTACGAGCTGAACGAGATCGATCTCAACCTCGAGGACTTCATGAAGCTCGTCCACCCAGATGACCTGGACCACGTGATACATGCGCAGCATGAGGCTCTGGTCGAGCGCAAGACCCGTTTCGAGGTCGAGTACTCGGTGCGGACGAAGTCGGGCGAGTACATCTGGATTTCCAGTATCGGCAAACCGGTGGAGTTCGACAGCGAGGGAAACACGATTCGGGCCGTCGGCATCAATACCGACATCACCGAGCGGCGTCTGGCCCAGCTCGAGCTCGAGCGGTACCGAGACCACCTCGAGGAACTGGTCTCCGACCGGACCGCAGCGCTTGAGGCCGCGAACGCCGAGCTGGAGGAGGCAACCAAGGCCAAGAGCCGCTTCCTGGCGAACATGAGTCACGAGCTCCGAACGCCGCTCAACTCGATCATCGGGTTCTCGGGCATCCTTGCGTCCGGCAAGGCGGGACAGCTTACCCCCGAACAGCAGTTCCAGATCGAGTTGGTGCACAAGGCGGGACAGCACCTACTCGATCTCATCAACGGCGTCCTGGACCTGGCCAAGGTGGAGTCGGGCAGGATCGAGGCCGAGGTCACCCAGTTCGACCTTATCGAGTTGCTGCGCGGAATCGCCGATGCCGTCCGTCCGCTCGCAGAATCCAAGGGACTCGACCTGACCACCGACCTCGTTCTCGACACTCTGAGCATCTCCTCGGACAAGACCAAGATCCGCCAGATCGTCTTCAACCTGCTGGGCAACGCGGTCAAGTTCACCGATCAGGGTACGGTCACGTTGCGATTGGAACCCCCGCGCAGCGGCAAGGTGTTGATCGCGGTGTCCGACTCCGGTTCTGGTATACCTGCCGATGAGCTGAAGGCGGTGTTCGAGCCGTTCAATCAGGCGAGCATCGTTGATGGCGAGAAGGTGGAAGGTACGGGTCTCGGGCTGCCGATCTCGCGCGAGTACGCGAACCTGGTCGGCGGACGGCTCAGCGTCGAGAGCGAGCTGGGGCGCGGTTCGACCTTTACTTTAGAGCTTCCACTGCGCTGAAGTTGAAGCGTGCGCGACACCGAGCTGTGTCGCTCATGTCAGGTATTCCTCCACCTGGCTGACGAACGTGTCGGGATTGATCGGCTTGGTGATGTACCCGTCACAGAAGCCCATCACCCACTCCAGGTCGCCCGACATGGAGTACGCGGTCACAGCGACGATGGGCACGGGTCGGGGCAGGAGTTCACGAATCAGTGGGGCGGCTGCGTCACCAGTGATCTTGGGAAGCCGCATGTCGAGGAGGACGAGATCAAAGCCTTCCGATGCGCGCTCTACGGCCGCCTCACCGTCGGTTGCCTGGATGACCTCGTGGCCGGCGCTCTCCAGGAGGAATGTCGCGAGGTACAGGTTCTGCGGATTGTCTTCGACCAGCAGGATGCGCTTGCCCATCGGTCACCCTCGCAGCTTTGAGTTCGGTGATGCATCGCAACACTCCGGGCTATTGTACCCGCACAAGAGTGAGTGTGAAGTGGCAATGAGACCTCCCTCGCCGGGACTGGACTTGCGGGTTCCTTCCTGCCATACTGACTGACTAGTCAGTCAGTTCCAAGGTGGCATATCCGGACGAATCCGTCCTCCGAAAGGTCGAAAGATGCGCTCGCTCAAGTTGGCCCTGCCCGAAATGTCCCGCTTCACGAAGCGCCCGATCATGCTGGCGGCGCTGATCGTGCTTCTCGTGGTCCCCCTGCTCTATGGCGCCCTGTACCTCTGGGCCTTCTGGGACCCGTACGGGAACGTCGACAAGATCCCGGTCGCGATCGTG
>CAZBLH010000014.1:0-811 GCA_964492775.1 uncultured Eubacteriales bacterium
AGGGAGTCTCGCAATCAGAATGGAAGCTCCGATTCTTATCTTCACGGGCTTTCTGCTCGTAGCCACGGCGTTGGGAGTGCTCCTTGTGACTCTCCCGAGATTCTTGGCGCCACGGCACGGGAGCGAGCTTAAGTACCGGACCTATGAGTGCGGCGAGCCACCAATTGGCCGCCCGTGGGTTAGGTTCCGCGCGGGCTACTACATCTTCGCGCTGGCTTTCGTGATCTTCGATGTCGAATCCGTCTTCCTCTATCCCTGGGCGGTCGTGATCAAGAAGCTCGGCCTCTTCGGGTTCGTTCAGATGGCGATCTTCATCGGCATCCTGCTGCTCGGCCTTGTTTACGCCTGGCGAAAAGGGGTGCTCAAGTGGGTCTGATGGATTCGGCCAAGACACCGGACATGACCGGCAACGAGCCGGATGTGCGCGTCGACGACAGCAGCGGCGTGCTCGTCGCCCCGCTACAGGCACTGATGAACTGGGCACGCGGGCACTCCATGTGGCCGATGACGTTCGGCACGGCCTGCTGCGCCATCGAGATGATGTCGGTCGGCTCACCTCGTTATGACACCGACCGCTTTGGCATCTTCTTCCGCAACTCGCCGAGACAGGCCGACTGCATGATCGTGGCCGGCACGGTGAACATCAAGATGGCTCCGCGCATGAAGCTGCTGTACGAGCAGATGGCCGAGCCCAAGTACGTGATCGCGATGGGCAGCTGCGCCATCAGCGGGGGTCCGTTCAGCCACGGCTACAACGTGGTGAACGGTGTCGATGCGATTATCCCGGTCGACGTGTACCTTCCGGGTTGCC
>CAZBLH010000014.1:821-45040 GCA_964492775.1 uncultured Eubacteriales bacterium
GAGGCGCTCATCGATGGCTTGCTCACGATCATGAAGCGCAACGCCGCCGGCGAGATGTCTGCCGCCGATCGGTACCGGCTCGAGACGGAGGGACGCAAGTGACGCCGATGGGTGCCTCAACCGTGAGCCCGTCGAAGTCACTCGCGGCCGCGCGCCTCGCAGGCGCCGACGTACTTGCCAGGCTCGGCAAGCTCGTGACGGATACCGGCGTGCTGGGCCCTGGTGAGCTCCCGTGCGCGTATGCGACGCCGGAGCAGCTGGTGCCGGTGGCGCGGACCCTGCGCGACGAATACGGCTTCGCCTACCTCGACCTGCTCACTGCGGTGGACAATCCGCCAGAGCAGGGTGGCCTTGATGTGCTCTACACCTTCGTACGCCGTCAAGACGGCGCGGAGCTGGCGATCAAGGTCGCGCTTCCCGAAGACGGGCTCACGCTCCCCTCGCTTGCGGGGGTTTGGCCCGCGGCGGATCCGCTCGAGCGAGAGGTCTTTGACCTGTTCGGCGTCGTCTTCGAGGGGCACCCGTGCCTCCGGAGGCTCGTGCTGCGCGATGATTTCGTGGGCCACCCGCTGCGCAAGTCCTTCGTCTCCAACGCGCATGGAGTGCCTGCCGAGGTGTCGAGAGAGGCTGCGGCCGAGTACGGTCTCGTAGGCCCCGAGGGCAACGAGACGGTCCCGGGCTTCCCGGCGATCATCGCTGCGGCGGCCGGGGAAGGCGATGCGGTGCTGCACTCAGAACGCATCGTTCTCAACGTTGGGCCGCAGCACCCGTCCACGCACGGCGTGCTCCACCTGTATCTAGTGCTGGACGGCGAGAAGGTAGTAGCCGCCCAGCCCACGCAGGGTTACCTGCATCGTTGCATCGAGAAGCTGGCCGAATCGCGACCCTACAAAGCCTGCACGCCACTCATGGACCGGTGTGACTACGTCTCCGGCTTCCACACCGAACTCGCCTACGTGCTCGCCCTCGAGGAATTGCTCGGCATCGAGTCGACTCCTAAGGCGGACTACATACGCGTGCTCATGTCAGAGCTCGTGCGCATCACCAGCCATCACACGTGGCTTGCCGCCGCCGGCCTCGATACCGGCGCGCTCACGCCCTTCCTGTACGCATTCATGGACCGTGAACTGATCCTCGACTTCTTCGAGGAGGTCACAGGCGGCCGGATGATGTTCAACTACTTCCGTCCGGGCGGCGTGAAGGACGACATCCCGCCCGAGTCCGCCGAGAAGCTGCGTCGTCTGCTGGTCAAGTTCAACCAGCAGGTAGACGGGTACGAAGACATGCTCACGGGCAACGAGATCTTCCGCGCCCGCACCCGCGGCATCGGATTCCTGAGCTGCGAGGACATCGAGGCGTACTCTGTGACTGGGCCGATGGCTCGTGGCAGCGGCTACAACATCGACCTTCGTCGCGACTTCCCCTACGCAGCCTACGACCGCCTTGCGCCCAAGGTCGCGCTTGGCACCGCCGGCGACACCTTCGACCGCTACCTGGTGCGCATCGCCGAGATGCGCGACTCCGCACGTATCGCACTTGCTGCGCTGGACGGCATGCCTGAGGGCCCCATTCTCGCCGAAGGCGTCCCGCGCGTCCTCCGTCCACCGGCAGGCACTGCCTACCGCAAAGTCGAGTCCCCGCGCGGCGAACTCGGCGTGCTTGTCGTGAGCGACGGAACCGCGAACCCGTGGCGCGTCAAGGTCCGGTCGCCAGCACTGTCGAACCTGCACGCCATGCCAGCGATGATCGCCGACTGCATGGTGGGAGACATCATTCCCGTCGTCGGATCGGTGGATATCGTCATGGGAGAGATTGACCGATGACTGTGCTCAGGACACTGATCGGAGTCATCGTCATCACCGTCGTGGTGCTCCTCAACACGATCGTCGTGATGTGGTGCGAACGCAAGTGGCTCGGCCACATGCAGTCACGCCAGGGGCCGCGCCGCACGGGATGGCACGGCGTGCTGCAGCCGTTCGCCGACGCTCTCAAGCTTCTCGGCAAAGAGGACATCATCCCGCGCAACGCTGACCGGCGGCTGTTCCTCATCGCACCGATCATCGCGTTCATCCCGTCACTACTCGTTTACGCGGCCATGCCCTGGATGGAGTCGTTCGTCGGTGTCTCATTCGATGCCGGCGTGTTCATGATCTTCGCGATCGCGGCGGTCTTCCCCGCATCCATGCTGTTCGCGGGTTGGGCTTCGTACAACAAGTACTCGCTCATCGGAGGTTTTCGCGCCGCAGCACAGCAGATCAGCTACGAGGTACCGATGATCCTCGCGGCGATGGGCGTTGTGATGCTCGCCGGTTCGATGCGCCTCACCGACATCGTCGCGGCTCAGCAGGGCCTGTATAACGTCGTCCTTCAGCCCTTCGCCGCACTTATCTTCTTCATCGCGATGCTCGCCGAGATCAACCGGACCCCGTTCGACATGCCCGAGTCCGAGTCCGAACTCGTCGGTGGCATCAACACCGAATACTCGTCGATGCGGTTCGCCCTGTTCTTCGTCGCCGAATACATGAACATCTTCACCTGGTCGCTGATCTGCGTCCTGCTCTTCGGGGGCGGCTGGAACGGCCCGGTGCTGCCTGACATCTTCTGGCTTCTTGCCAAGACCTACTTGGTCATCTTCCTCGTGATCTGGGTTCGAGCCACGCTCCCCCGTGTCCGAGTCGACCAGCTCATGGGGCTCGGATGGCGGCTGCTGCTACCTGCGTCGTTGATCAACGTGCTCATCACGTCTATCGGGGTCACCACGCACGCGGCCATACTCATCGCACTCCAAGCGGTGTTCGTAGTCGCGCTCATAGCAATCATCGCTCGCGTCGGCCGACATGCCGGTGACGCAGGCCGCAAAGAGGCCGAAGCGCGGCGCACCGCGTGCATCAACGGCCAATCACCGATCCACGCCGAGGAGGTGGCCACATGAGAGGCATAGCGAAAGGCCTCGTCAAGACGATGCGCCATCTCACTCGCCCGTCGTTCACCGGCGCGTACCCGTGGGAGCCGAAGGTCCTGCCGCCGCGCAGCCGGACGTCCTTCGTCCTGCCGACAGACGAGAACGGCCTACCGTTATGCAAGAGCTGCGGCGTGTGCGAGAAGAGCTGTCCTGACGGCGCGATTACCATCGTCTCCGAGAAGCGCGCCGACGGCCCCGGCCGCGTGCTCCTGCGATTCGAAATCGACCTCGGCGTCTGCATGTACTGCGGACTCTGTGTCGAGAACTGCCCGTCGACCGGGCTCGCGCACGCCGGCGACTTCGAACTTGCGGTGCCGAGCCGCGCCGAGACGATCGCTGTGCTGTACGAGGCCGATCGCGCACCTGAAGGCCCATCGTCGGAAGGAGACGAGCAGTCGTGACGCAACTCGTCCTCTTCTACGCGTACGCGGCGGCTGCAGTCGTCGGCGCTGTCGGACTCGTAGTCGCGCGCAAGCTCGTGCACGCGGTTGCGTTCATGCTGCTCACGCTGTGCTCGATCGCGGCGCTCTACCTCGCGATTGGCAGCGAGTTCCTCGCCGCGATGCAGCTGTTCGTCTACGGCGGCGCGGTTACCGTGCTCGCCATGTTCGTACTCATGCTCACTCGACAGGGCGAAGACGAGCAGGCCGCCGAGGACCGCACAGCCAACTCCAAGAAACCCGTGCGCTGGATAGCGCTCTTCGTGTGTCTGACTCTGTTCGGCGCACTTGCGATGGCGTTCGCGAGCTCCGAGTGGAACCTCGCCTCGGAGGTGCCGCACACGACCGAGTCACTCGCGACCATCCTGTTCTCGCGCTACGCCCTGCCGTTCGAGATCGCCGGGCTCGCCCTCACGATAGCTCTCATTGGCGCCATCGTTCTCGCTCGCGAGGATGACGTGGCCGACGCGCCGCTGACTTCAGACGCTGACGCCGATATCGACGAGGACGGTGAGCTGGCATGATCACGCTCAACCACTACCTCGTGCTCGCCGCGGTACTGTTCTGCATCGGGCTGTACGGCGTCCTCACCGCCCGCAGCGCACTGCGCATCATCATCTGCGTCGAACTAATCCTCAACGCGGTGAACGTGAACCTCATCGCTTTCTCGGTGTTCGTCGCACCCGAGCAGGCGGTCGGCCTCAACTTCGTCATCTTCCTCATGGTCGTGGCGGCTGCCGAGGTAGGACTGGCCCTTGCGCTCGTAATTCTGCTCAACCGTACGAACGACATCTCTGCCGTCGATTCGATTCGCAGGCTAAAGGGGTAGGCGGATGGAGCTGCTTTCATACAGCTGGGTTCTCCCGCTCATTCCGCTCGCGGTCTTCGCGATCGTGCTCGCGACAGGGCGCAAGCTCTCGGAGTCGACAGTATTCGGGCTCGGAATCGGGGCCATGTCCCTTGTCTTCGCGGGCTCACTGGCGGTGCTCTGGAGCACGGCTCAGCACCAATCCTTCGAGATGACATTCGAGTGGATGCGGATCGGCGAGCGCGTGTTCGAGCTGGGGATTCAGGTTGACTCGCTCACAGCGGTCATGTTGATCGTCGTCTCGTTCGTCAGCCTGCTCGTGCAGATCTACTCCATGGGCTACATGCACGGCGACGAGCGGATCCGGTGGTTCTACGCGGCCATAGGGCTCTTCTCGGCTGCCATGCTCGGCGTGGTTCTCGCGAACAACTGGCTGATGATGTACATGTGCTGGGAGGTCATGGGCCTCGCGAGCTACCTGCTCATCGGGTTCTGGTACACCACGCCCGAGGCGCCGCCCGCAGCCATGAAGGCGTTTCTTGTGACGCGCGCCGGCGACGTGGGATTCGGCCTGGCACTCGTCATCATGTGGGTGAACATCGGCTCCTTCGGATTCTCCGAGGTGTTCGAGGCCGTGTCCTCAGGAAGCGTGGCGCCGGCAACGATCGCAGCCATCGCGCTGCTGCTGTTCGCGGGAGCGATGGGCAAGTCTGCACAGTTCCCGCTGCATGTCTGGCTGCCTGACGCCATGGCGGGCCCGACCCCTGGCTCGGCGCTCATCCACGCCGCCACCATGGTCGCCGCCGGCGTCTACCTCGTCGCCCGCTCCTTCCCGCTCTTCGAAGCGGTCCCCTGGACGCTGACGGTCGTGGGGACCATCGGCACGATTACAGCGGTCATGGGCGCTCTCATCGCGCTGGCGATGAACGACATCAAGAAGGTGCTCGCCTACTCGACGATCTCGCAGCTCGGGTACATGTTCCTCGCGCTCGGCACGGGGAACTGGGTCGCAGCCATCTTCCATCTCATGACGCACGCCTTCTTCAAGGCCCTCCTGTTCATGGCGGCCGGCTCGGTTATCCACGCGACCGAGACCCAAGACCTCCACGAACTCGGTGGGCTCGCCAAGAAGATGCCGTGGACCACGGCTACCTGGATTGCTGGCGCGCTCTCGCTCGCAGGCATCCCCCCGCTCGCGGGCTTCTGGTCGAAAGACGAGATCCTCCTGTCCGCATTCAACGCCGGGGACTGGTGGTTCCTCGGATTCGGTCTACTCACCGCGCTGCTGACGGCCTTCTACATGGGCCGAGCGACCCTACTCGCGTTCTTCGTGGAGCCCGGTCCCGCCAGCCACTCATCACACGCCCACGAGTCGCCTCGCGTGATGACCGGACCGCTGGCCGCGCTCGCCGTCCTGGCAGTGACCGCCGGACTCATCGGCTCCCCGCTCTCGCACCACGCTTTCGCCACGTTCCTGGACGGTCACGAGGTGGCCGAGCCGAACTGGGCGCTCGCGGGCGTCGCAGTGGCAGTTGCGGTCATCGGTATCGGCATCGCGTACCTGAGCTACATCAAGAAGGTCATCAAACCCGACGGGTACTTCAGGTTCCCGTTGGTCAAGGGTCCGCTTGCGAACAAGTTCTGGATCGACGAGATCTACAGCGGGCTGGTACTAAAGCCGCTCATGTTCATCTCAGGTCTCTTCCGCAAGGCCGACTTCGCGTTCGTAGACGGCATCGTCCGCGGATTCGGGTGGCTCGGCATGAAGTCCTCGGCACTACTCGCGGTCTTCGACCGTGACGGCATCGACGCCAAGGTCGTTGACGGGATAGGCGACAGCGTCGTCTCCGCCGGCGAGGTCAGGCGCGTACACACCGGTAACGTTCAGACCTACCTGCTGCTCTTCTCGGCAGCCGTCGTGATTGGGGCACTGCTGGTGGTGGTTCTGGGATGACGGACATGCCGCTGCTTTCGATCATCACCTTCACTCCGATCGTTGCGGCCCTTGCAATCATGCTCTTCGGGCGTGACGCACGGGTTCCACGGTTGATCGCTCTGGTGTCAGGTGTCATCTGCCTGGGCGCAACGGCTGCGGTGTGGTTGGGGTATGACCGCGCTGCAGGCGGGCTGCAGTTCATCGAGAGCCACCAGTGGATCGAGTCGCTCGGCATCTCCTACACCGTCGGCGTCGACGGCATCTCGGTGCCGATGCTCGCGCTCATGGCGATCGTGCTCTTCACCGGAGTGCTCGTTTCCTGGGACCTTGAGGCGCGGCCGCGTGAGTTCTTCGTGCTGCTTCTCATGCTCGTGACCGGGGTATTCGGCGTGTTCGTGGCCATAGACGCCTTCCTGCTCTTCTTCTTCTACGAGATGGCCGTCGTGCCGATGTACCTTCTCATCGCGATATGGGGATCGACGCGCAAGGATTACTCGGCGATGAAGCTGACCCTTTTCCTGTTCGCGGGAAGCGCGCTGCTGACGGTCCTGCTTGCGCTGGTGTACTGGCAGGTCGGCGCCGGGACCTTCGACATGCGGGTCTGGGCCGAGTATTCCTTCCCCGCCGAGTTCCAGCGCTGGGCGTTCCTGCTGTCACTCGTCGGCTTCGGCACACTCATCCCTATCTGGCCGCTCCACACCTGGTCGCCCGATGGCCACGTCGCCGCGCCCACGGCCGTCTCGATGATGCACGCCGGCGTGCTCCTCAAGATCGGCGCGTACGGCGTCATCCGCTTGGGGCTCTCGCTGTTCCCCCAGGGAATCGCCGACTGGTGGCTGCTCGTGGCGATCATCGGCGCGATCAACGTGGTCTACGGCGCCTTCTGCGCCATGAGCCAGACTGACCTGAAGTACGTCATCGGCTACTCGAGCGTCAGCCACATGGGTTACGTGCTGCTCGGCTTTGCGATGTCGACCGGCTCCGGAGCGCTGTTCGGCCTGCAGGGCGCGGTCTTCCAGATGTTCGCGCACGGCATCATGACGGCGCTCTTCTTCGCGCTCATCGGCTACGTCTACGAGAAATCCCACACCCGCAAGATCGCCGAGATAAGCGGGCTGATGGAGCGCACTCCGCTCGTGGCAGCCGGCTTCATCATCGCCTCCGCCGCCTCGATGGGCATCCCGTCAACGAGCGGTTTCGTTTCCGAGCTGCTTGTCTACATAGGGTTGATCCGCGAGGCGCCCGTGTTCGCCGTCATCGCCTTTGTAGGCGTCGTCATGACGGCGGCGTACCTCATGCGCCTCCTCGGAAGGATCCTTCTGGGGACGCCCTCCGAGGCGATCGAGCCGCTATCCGATCCGAAGCCCATCCGGGTGGCGCCGATGGCGTTGCTCGCGTTCACGATCATGATCGTCGGTATCTTCCCGGCGTCGCTGTACGAGACCATCACGAGCGGCGTTGCGCCACTCGTTGAGAAGCTGGCGGGAGGTATCCTGTGATCGCCTCACCTGCCGAATCTCTGGCGCTCCTCGCCCCCGAGCTGATCGTCGCCGTCACCGGCGCACTCATCCTCATATTCGACCTGTTCCTGCCGGAGAGCGCGAAGCTCGGAGGGGCCGGCTCGTCCGATGAGCCTGCCTCTAAGGGCCAGCTCGCGCTCCTGGGCATCGCTGGGCTGGTCGCAGCCGCTGTCGCAACTCTGGCCGTGAGCGACGAGCGCATGGCGTTGTTCGACGGCATCATCGTCCTAGACCCGCTTGCCACCTTCCTCAAGCTGGTGTTCCTCGCCATTGGGGCGATCGTCCTGCTGCTCTCGATAGAGGCGCTTCCCCGGTTCACGCGCTGGCCGGCTGAGTTCTACGCGCTCGTCGTGTGGTGTACGCTCGGCCACATGCTGCTCGCCTCCGCTGCCGAGCTGTTCACGATCTTCCTCGCCCTGCAGCTGACGAGCCTGCCGCTCATCGTGCTCATCGCATACGCGAAGCGTGACCCGCGCTCCAGCGAGGCGGCGATGAAGTACCTGCTGCTCGTGCTGGTCTCAACGGCAGTGCTGCTCTACGGCATGACGCTCGTGTACGGCAGCCTCGGCACCTCGACAATCACCGAAATCGGCGCGATCTTGGCCGATATGACCGCGTCGGGCACACCGTTCTCGGCGGTCCTGTCGCTCGGCCTGTTCCTGCTCATCACGGGCTTCGCGTTCAAGATCACCGCCTTCCCGTTCCACTGGTGGGTGCCGGACGTCTACACCGGCGCGCCCGCGCCCGTGACCGCCTTCCTCTCGGTGGGCTCGAAGTTCGCGGGCTTCGCGCTTGCGCTCCGCATCATCATCACCGGGCTGCCCGTTCCACTCGACTGGCACCTGGTCTTCGGTGTCATGGCCGCGCTCTCGATGACCTTCGGCAACCTTGGCGCGCTCAGGCAGGCCAACATCAAGCGCCTGCTCGCCTACTCGGGTATCGCGCAGGCAGGCTACCTGCTCGTGGGCCTGGCCGCACTCTCCGAGAACGGTGTGGGCGCGCTGCTGTTCTACATCGTCGCCTACGGGTTCGCGAACCTCCTCGCGTTCGGCGTCGTCATCGCATTTGCCGAGACGACCGGGAACTTCGAGACGAGCGACTACGCGGGCCTCTGGCGCCGCTCCCCGTACTCGGCGTTCGTCCTCACCGTCGCGTTGCTCTCGCTCGCCGGGCTCCCGCTGATGGCGGGCTTCATGGCGAAGTTCTATGTCTTCCTTTTCGCGGCCGAGGCCGGGCTGATCTGGCTCGTTGCCATCGGCGTCATCAACAGCGTCATCGCCATCTACTACTACCTGCGCGTCGTCTGGCAGATCTATGTCGGCGAGAGCGGCGAAGGTCGGGTCTCCACGGGCCCGGCAGGCGCTGTCGCCATGGGGCTCTGCACCGTCGGCGTCTTCGTGCTTGGCCTGTTCCCGGAACCGTTCCTGCGCGCTGCACAGCACGCTGCGTCGGCGCTGTTCGGTGGGTGAGATGAGAGTGGACACGATGGGCTGGCTTCTCGCCTCGACGATACTGATCCCCCTCGCTGGCGGCATAGCGATCTCGTTCACGCCGCCCTCGGCGCCGAAGACGGCACGCAACGTCGCGATCGCC
The DNA here is from genome assembly GCA_964492775.1 of uncultured Eubacteriales bacterium. Classification (GTDB taxonomy): domain Bacteria; phylum Actinomycetota; class Coriobacteriia; order Anaerosomatales; family PHET01; genus WRDS01. The sequence continues at coordinate 10,081 of CAZBLH010000014.1, forward strand.
TTCTCGGCGGTGGTTACGGCCATCGCGGGTGCACTCTGGTTCTCGTTCGACCGCAGCACCGCCGCGCTGCAGTTCGAACTCGACCTCGCGTGGGTCCCCTCGCTCGGAACCGACTTTCATCTCGGGGTCGACGGGTTCGCCATGCCGATGGTGCTTTTGACCGCCGTTCTCACGTTGCTCGCGGTCATCGCCTCGTCGAAGATCACTCATTTGCCGAGACGCTACTTCTCCCTGCTGATGCTGCTTGAAGCGGGCCTGATGGGCGTATTCATATCGCTCGACCTGATCCTGTTCTACGTGTTCTGGGAAGTCGTGCTCATCCCGATGTTCTTCCTCATCAACGTCTGGGGCGGCCCGAACCGTGCGTACGCCTCCGTGAAGTTCTTCGTCTACACGATGGCCGGCTCGCTCGCGATGCTCGCCGGTTTCATCGCCATCTACCTGAACTGCGGAGCGACCACCTTCGACATGACCACACTGGCCCCCATGGCAGCCGCGCTGGATCCGGGAGTCCAGACCGCGATATTCGCGGCCATCGCGTTCGCGCTGGCGATCAAGGTGCCGATGTTCCCGTTCCACACCTGGCTGCCGGACGCGCACGTCGAGGCGCCGACCGCTGTATCGGTACTCCTCGCGGGTGTCCTGCTCAAGATGGGCTCCTACGGCTTCATCCGGTTCGGCCCGCAGCTCCTGCCCGCCGGCTTCGCGGCCCTCGCCCCTATCATCGCGGTGCTCGCGATCATCTCGATCGTCTACGGTGGGGCTGTCGCGCTGATGCAGAGTGACCTGAAGCGGCTCGTCGCCTACTCGTCCGTCTCCCACATGGGCTACGTGATGCTCGGCATCGCCGCAGGCACGTCGACCGGGCTGACCGGCGCCAACGTACAGATGTTCTCGCACGGCCTGATAGCGGGCCTAGCGTTCCTGCTCGTCGGCTGCTTCTACGAGCGTGCGCACACCCGCGAGATCAGCGCATTCGGCGGCACGGTCAAGGTTGCACCGGTGCTTTCTGGTGCACTCGTGTTCATGGCGTTCGCCTCGCTCGGCCTGCCGGCCGGCTCAGGCTTCATCGGCGAGTTCATGGTGCTGGCCGGCTCCTTCGACGTCTTCCCCGTCTACACGTCGCTCGCCGCGGCAGCGGTGGTGCTCACTGCAGCGTACCTCCTGTGGATGCTGCGGCGCGTGGTCTTCGGGCCGCTTAACCCCGAGCGCGCCGAGATGCCCGACATCACGCCCACCGAGTCGGCAACGGTCTTCCCGCTCGCGGCGCTCATCCTGATCGTGGGCGTGTTCCCCACCACGCTGGTCGGTGCCATCCAAGCGAGCGCCGCAGAGCTCGCACGCGTACTCGGCGGATAGTCCGCCGAACGAGCGTCAACGCCTGCCTCCCACCGTGCGCAAGTCTGTCCTCTTGCGCGTGCGGTGGTTGACCCCGAGCACGATCCCGCAGAGGATGTCTCGGAGGCACCCACCGGCAGAGAGGGCGCGAGCAGATGCACACCGATGACATCATCCTCAGAGAGACAGTCGACCTGGTCACCCGTACTCTTGCAGACGAGATCGATGACCTCGCCGTCGAGCGAGCCGTGCTCGGGTTGTTCTTCTCGGGAGTGAAACTCAGCAGCGGGCATGGCGGGACCTGCTTCACGCCGGTGAAGGAGATGCCCGAGGCGGTCTGCTGTCCGAGCTCCGCCCGCGCGATGCCGAGTTCGGGTCGGCTCTCGAACCGCCCGGTACGCGCATACCTCGAAGACATCTTTGGCGGAAACATCCTGAAGAAGACACTCGGAATCTCGGCCCTCAACGCTCTCAGCGCTCTCTGCTGGGAGCGCGCCGGACACGCCGGCTACACGATCGAGACCGGCAAGGACGCCTTCGACGAGATCGAGGTTGATGCACACTCAAAGGCTGTCGTGGTGGGCGCGCTAGTCCCCATCATCAAGAAGCTGATGACGGCCGGAGCAGAGTTCAAGATCCTGGAGATGGACCCCGCCACGCTCAAGGAGTCGGAGCTCCCCTACTTCGCCGAGGCCACAAGGGCACCCGAGTTCGTCCCCGACGCGGACCTGCTTGTCATCACAGGCGTCACCGTGCTGAACGGCACCCTGCCTGGACTGCTCAATCTTGCCAAACCGGGTGCCCGCATCGTCGTGGTTGGACCGACTGCAAGCATGCTGCCCGAGGCGTTCTTCGCACGCGGCGTCACCGATCTGGCCGGGATTCTCGTCACGAAGCCGGATGAGCTGCTCGACGTGATCAGCGAAGGCGGCTCCGGTTACCACTTCTTCGGCAAATCCGCCGAGAGGACCGTCATTCGGAGGGCTTAGCTGCCGCCTCGCGCCTTGCCCGGCGCACCTGGATGAGCTCGGCAACGATGCAGATGGCGAGCTCCGGAGCTGACTTCGCGCCGAACTTCAGGCCGATGGGCGTGTGAGTGGCCTCCAGCGCCGCCCGGTCGTGACCGGCGGCCTCAAGCAGGCTGAAGACGCGCTCGTTCTTCTCGGCACAGCCCATCATGCCCACGTATCCGGCTCCGGTGGAGATCGCATAGACAAGCGCCTCCGGGTCGTACATGTGACCGCGCGTCAGGACGCACACGTAGCTGTCGGGACCGATCCCCAGGTCCGGTATGTCCTCGAAGCTGTCGATGAGCACCCGCTCGGATTGCGGGAACCGCTCGGCGTTCAGGTACTCGGGGTCATAGTCGACCGCCACCGTCTCAAACCCGACCATGCGCGCGACCTTCTCGAGCTCGGCGCTCACCGTTCCCGCGCCGAGGATGAAGACGCGGTCGGTCGCGAATAGCGGGACGGACTTCCATGCGACCCCAGCGTACTGCTCGTCGTGCATCGCGGGACCACGCGTCACGTCGAACATCTGCAGCCGGTCGCGCTCGGAGGCATGCCGGGAGAAGACGAGAGTGGCGTCCCTGCGGTCTCCCGTCGGTGTGTCAATCACGACGAAGACTCCCGGCAGGCCGTCGGCGCTGCCCTCGCCCCGAAACGCCACCACATCTGTGTCCTCGCTGCGCACCGCGGCGTCAGGATCGGTGACAATCTTGAACCCGAGCCAAGCCTGCTCACCTTCGTCGATCGCCCGGACTGCGCGCTCGAGTGTGGGAATGTCGTCGGCCGTGAGTGCGGTAAGCACGCCCCGAAGCGAGTCCGGGCTGACGTTGGGGTCACCCGCGAGCTCCGCTGCCGAGAAGCACCTGATCTCGTCAGGGGCGACAACCGGCATCTCGCCTGCCTCGAGCGCGGCTATCATCCGCTCGAGTAGGGCGCGCATGCCTCTGGCACCCGATGCCTGTTCGGCCACGGTTCCTCCCCGTTCGCTCGCGCCCGGGCTAGTCCAGCTTGCTCTTGAGCAGATCGTTCACGACACCCGGGTTGGCTTGCCCGCGCATCTCCCGCATGACCTGCCCGACGAAGAAGCCGAGCAACCCGGTCTTGCCGCCCCGGTAGCTCTCGACCTCTGCAGGGTTGGCCGCCAGAACGGCGTCGACGACCGCCTCGATCGCCGAGGTATCCGACACCTGCTCCATACCGCGCAGCTCGACGATCGCGCCGGGCGCATCACCGGTTTGGGCCATCTCGGCGAACACCTCTTTGGCCTGCTTGCCCGAGATCTTCCCGTCCGACACAAGCCCGATCAGCTCGGCGATCATCGACGGGACCACCTTGGACTCTGCGACCCCGATCCCGTTCGCGTTCAGATGGGCCGAGAGGTCGCCGAGCATCCAGTTCGCGACCGACTTCGCATTCTCGGTCCCCGCAAGCCTGACCGCCGCCTCGAAGAACTCAGCCGTGTCCAAGTCGCTCGTGAGCGCCGCCGCGTCGCGCGCGGGGAGCCCGTACTCGGAGGCGAAACGGGCCTGCCGAGCGTGAGGCAGCTCCGGCAACCGCGAGGCGATCTGCTCGATGAACTCCTCGGAGAACTCGAAGGGCACCATGTCGGGCTCGGGGAAGTACCGGTAGTCGTGCGCCTCCTCCTTGCTACGCAGCGCGGAGGTGCGCTTGGCGCTGGCGTCCCAGTGGCGCGTCTCCTGCACCACCTTCCCGCCGCTCTCGAGCAGCTCGACCTGCCGAACGATCTCGTACGCAAGACCGTCGTGCAGTGCCTTGAAGGAGTTCATGTTCTTGATCTCGGCCTTCGTGCCGAGCGTGGTGTCACCGCGCCTGCGGACGCTCACGTTGGCGTCCACGCGCATCGACCCTTCCTCCATGTTGCAGTCGGAAACGCCGAGTGAGAGCCAGGTCAGCCGGAGCCGCTGCGCGAATCGGCGAGCCTCCTCCGGCGTACGGATGTCGGGTTCGGTCACGAGCTCGATGAGCGGCGTGCCTGCGCGGTTGAAGTCAACGAGCGAGTGGGTCGCGCCAGCGATTCGACCTTCCGAGCCGCCAACGTGCACCATCTTGCCGGTGTCCTCTTCGAGGTGGATGCGCGTGATGCCGATACGCGTGACGTACGCGCCATCATCGCCGAGCTCGTCCCCGAACGCCTGGGGGGCGTCCACGCGCTGCTTTGCCCCGTCGCCATCCACAGCGACATCCACGTGCCCGTGCTCGCAGAACGGTTTATCGTACTGCGATATCTGGTAGTCCTTCGGCATGTCCGGGTAGAAGTACTGCTTGCGGTGGAACTGGCTCCACCGCGAGATCTCGCAGTCCGTGGCGAGCCCGCACAGCACTGTCGCCTCGATGGCCTGCTGGTTGGGCACGGGCAGCGCGCCGGGCAGGCCGAGGCACACGGGGCATACGCGCGTGTTCGGCTCACCTCCGAACGCGACCGGGCACCCGCAGAACATCTTGGTGTTCATCGATGTCAGCTCGGTGTGGATCTCGAGACCGATGACAGCCTCCCACTCGCCAAGCACGTCAATCAGGCGGTCCTTCGCCATCAACGACTCTTCTCTCCCGAGGACCTTGAGGGCCTTCTCTTGCCAAGAACCTCTAGCGTTTCGATACCACGAAGACAACAGGCAGCCGCAGCCCCCACTGCACCCCCGGGATCGGGTACTGCCCGATGACCGTACCTGCAACCTCGGAGCTCTCGATCTCGATCGCAAGCGGGGTGAGCCCGGCGGCGACGACAGCCTTGCTCGCCTCTTCAGACGAAAGACCCGCGACCGACGGCATCGCGGCCGTGGTCGCCGCACCGGCCGAGACGACGATTCCGACGGTGCCGTTCTTGGCCACCTTGCGCCCGCTCGGCGGCATCTGGGTGATGACCGAGCCCTTCGCAACGGATGCATGGCTCATGGTGTGCACCTCGACCTTGAGGCCGAGGTCCTTGAACGACTTCTCGGCGGTGGCCTGAGCCTTGCCGACCACGTCGGGAACGGTGACCGCAGCAGCGGTACCCGCTCCGTCCGAGATGAGGTACTGGAGCACTGCGTCGTACCCGACGACAGCGTTCGCGTCCATGGACTGCGCCATGACGGTACCGGCGCTGATGCTCGCGTCGAACGAGCGGTAGCTCACGCCCCTCAGGTTCCACGCGCCGATGAGCTTATCGGCGTCGACCTCGGTCAGCCCGATGACTCGCGGTACGCGCATCTGCGAGGGGGCCGGGCCCTGCGATATCACCAGTGCGACCGGGCTGCCGGGCGCCAAGTCTGCGCCAGCGGTCGGCACCTGACTCGCGACGCTCCCTGCGGGAACAGCCGGCGAGTAGACGACCACCCGGACCGGGAACAGGTTCGCTCGCGCAAGAGCGCGGGCAGCCTCCTCTTCAGTGCGACCTGTGACCTCAGGCACCGTGGCGTCTGTCGGGGAAGCAGCAATCACGAACGAGACGCGCGAGCCCGGCTTCATCTCGGTGCCCGCGGGCGGGACCTGCTCGATGACGGTACCCGGCAGTGCGGTGTCGGTGGGCTCCTCGGAGACTTCGCCGAGCCTCAGCCCGCCATCGTTGATGATCTGTACGGCGTCGGCAGGAAGCTTCCCGACCACGTTGGGGACCGGGAGCGAGCGGCTGGTCGAGTACCACCAGAGGTACCCTGCGGCGGAGCCGGCGATCAGGACACCGATCAGCAGTCCGACCCACACCCAGGCGTTCGTGCGGCGTTCGGGACCCATGTCGATCTCGACCGGCTTGGCTTCGGTCACAGCCTCTGCCGCGGCATCACCGGGAGCCGGGGCCTCGCTCGCTTCCGCAGCGATGTCCTCGGCCTGCCCATCCGCCGCCTCAGCGGTCGCCTCGGAAGCCTCACTCGCCTCGGCTTCGGCACCGGGCTCAGCTTCACCTGACGCCGCCGCGGCCCCCTCTTCGGCATCCTCGGCCGCCGAATCGACGGGCGCTTCGGCATCCTCGGCCGCATCGGGATCTACGGTCTCACCGGGATTCGCGTCTTCCTGCTCGCGGATCTCGTCATCCATCGAAGAACCTCCTCTGACTCGTAATCTCAGATTCTAGCGGAGATGGAAGCTGCAGCGCGCATTTCGCGGCCGACACGACCCAACCAAGGACACGCGTTTCTGCGCCATTCGCATCCAGATCACGCTGGAACGCGCTGCGGTTCGCACGCCGACCCGTGTTAGCGGTACGCTGTCAGCAACGAGGAGGGAACCTCATGGCGAGACTTGCAGACATGCTGATACCTCAAGAAGATCGGCGTACGATCGCGTGGGCGACGGGTGCCGCAGTCGCGGCGCTGCTCGGCGCCGCTCTCCTGTCCGGGCTGCCATGGCTGCTCACGCGCGATGCTGGCGGGTACGCCTCTCGCGAAGTACTCGTCTTTCTCGCGGTCGCCGCATTCATCGTCACGTTCGCTGCCACCTTTGCCTCGGTGCGCGCCGGAGCGCCGGCGTGGATCTGGCTGGCGCCTGCGGTCGTCGCCGCTTGGTCGATCCTGAAGCCAGTACTGGTTGTCGCTGCGTTCGGATGGTCCGGAGGCCTGGCGCGTCTGGATATCACCAGTGCGTGGGACGCACTCGCCCCCTTGGTCTCACTAGCGCTGCCAGCAGCCCGCGTGGCTCGACTCGCATCCGGCAAGGACTCCTCGCTCTTGCCGGTTGAGGGGCGCCGGTTCGCGCTTGGCACCGCCCTACTGGCCCTCTTGGTCTTCATCGCGAACGGCGCTGCAGCGCAGATCGCCGACGGCGGCTTCGCCTACGTGTTCGGCCAGTTGAGTGATACCGAAGCGTTGCGCTACTTCTTCATCGCCAATATCGTCGTGCCGTTCATCATCGCCTTCGTGCTGACTGCCACAGGAATCACACCTCCAGCGGCCTGGCCGGTCATCTGCATACCCGCGCTGGCCTTCTCGCTCACCGCCGTATTCCGCGAGGGCATCGGCGGCATTCTGCTCCACTTGATCTTCCTGGGGCCGCTCGCAATCGCCGTATTCCTGGGCTGCCTCGGCGGAGGTCTGATACACAGACCGCGTAAGAACTCCCAGAGCATGAGCTAGCACGCACCTCCACGAGCATCACTGGAGCCCATCTGCGAGTGAAGGGCTTCCCTGCAGGCCTAAACGGGTATCTGTGTGGTGAGCAACCTGGATGCGAAAGGATGTGGGCATGTCTGAGGAGAACAAGCGCGAGACGCCGTTGGACCTCGCGGGCATCATCGAGAACGCGTTCCTCATGGGCGTGGGCGTCCTCGATATCACCAGGGAGAAGGCCGGCGAGTTCGCCGACGAGCTGATCGAGCGCGGCAAGGTCTCGAAGTCCGAGGCAAAGGTCGTCGCCGAGAAGATCGGGGACGTCGCGGAGAAGCAGCAGGAGGTCGTGCGCTCCACCGTCGCAAGGGAGACGGACCGCGCCTTCAAGACCGCCGGCTTCGCGACGAAGTCGGATCTTGAGGCGCTGCGCTCTGAGATCGGCGAGATCAAGGCGCTCATCGCGGACCTCGCGGCCAAAGGACCCAAGCCGCCGGTTTCCGGCTAGTTGCTGACAGAGTCCCAGGCCCCAGAGCAGTGCCTCCCTACAAGCACCTGCATAGGTACCGGGAGATTGTCGGAGTCCTCGTTGACGAAGGCCTCGACAGCATCATCGATGCTGTCGGGCTCAGGCGTTTCGCGCCCGTCGCGGGGCGGCTCTCCGGCGACAAGCGAACACACCCCGAGCCGGTTCCGGTGCGGATTCGCCACACCCTCGAACGTCTCGGCCCAGCGTTCGTCAAGATGGGACAGGCGGCATCAACGCGTTCCGATGTACTCCCCGACGCCGTCATAGATGAGCTGCGGCTGCTTCAGGACCAGGTCACGCCCTTCTCATTCGCCGAGGCGAAGGCGGTCATCGAAGCGGAGTTCGGCGTGCCGCTCTCCCAGCTCTTCGCGACGTTCGATGAGACGCCGCTGGCGGCAGCCTCGCTCGGCCAGGTTCACTCGGCGACGCTGTTCGACGGCACCGAAGTGGCCGTGAAAGTGCAGCGCCCAGGGGTGCGCGCCATCGTCGAAACGGACCTCGACATCTTCACGGCGCAGGCTCGATTCGTGAGCCAGCACTCGGAGCTCGCTGGTCGTTACGACGTCGTCGAGATCGTCACCGAGTTCGCTGACGCGGTCCGCTCGGAACTCGACTACGAGGTCGAGGGCTCAAACGCCGAGCGGCTCGGCCTGCTGTTCGAGAACAACGACACCGTCTTCTTCCCCAAGGTCTACTGGGAGTTCACAACAGGCAAAGTGCTCACGCTCGACTTCATCAAGGGCGTGCCGATGAACCGCACCGACCTGCTCGATGAGGCCGGATACGACCGCTCGGAACTCGCGAAACGCGGTATCTACTGCTATTTGGAGCAGATCTTCGAGCACGGCTACTACCATGCAGATCCGCACCCCGGGAACCTGTTCGCCCTCGAGGACGGCAGAGTGGCGTTCACTGACTTCGGACGGGTCGGCACGATCGGCAAGGTCGGGCGCGACCAGCTGGCGGACCTGTTCCTGGCGATTATCGACAACGACGTCGGACTTGCGGTCGACACGCTCGTCTCGGCAGCCGGCTCACCCGGTGACATCGACGTGCAGGCGCTCGAGCGCGAGGTCTCGCAGCTTATCAGCAAATACTACAACAAGGCCCTCAAGGAAGTGCATGTCGGGCAGCTCATCTCCGAGATACTCAACCTGGTCCGCGATCACCACCTGCTGCTCCCCTCGGAACTGGCGATGCTGCTGGCCACGCTCGCCGTGCTTGAGGGCCTCGGTAGCCAACTGGACCCCGAGTTCGACTTCGTGGCAGTGACCGCGCCGTTCGCGCGCTCGATAGTCGAGGAGCGACTTGAGCCCCGGAATGTCGCCCGGACCGTCGCTCAATCGGTACGCCGCTTCAGTCGACTCGCGACTGAACTTCCCGAGTCGCTGACGCGTTTCATGCGCCGAGCGGGCTCGGGCGAGTTCCGTATCGCGGTCTACCCGACTGGCTTCGAGCCGATGCTCAAACGCTTCGAAGAGGCGGTGAACAAGCTCGCTTTCGCCCTCATCGTCGCGGCGTTCGTCGTCGGACTCTCGATGCTGCTCAACGACACCCCCAAGCCGACGTGGTTCGTGTGGGTCGCTCGGCTCGCATGGGGCGCGGCAATCGGTATCGGCAGCTGGTTCTTCATCTCGGCGCTGCTCGTCCGGTATCGGCGGAAGTAGGCCACCGCCCAGACCACGTGCTGAATGCGTGACAAGGCCCGGATCCGAATCGGACCCGGGCCTTGAGCCTTCAAACCACAGGGGACGCGCCTAGCTAGAGAACCGAACGCTCCAGGAGGCTCGCGGCGCTCTTCTCCAAGTTGCGAGAGACTGCCGTCGTCCCACCGAATATCTTCAGGACTGCAGTGTCAGTGCCGTACTTCTTCAGCCAAGCGGCCGTCTCGACGGGGAGACTCATCCGCGAAGTGAGCAGCAGCACGCCGTCGGCACGTCCGATCGCAGGACCACCAGCCAGAGCGTCGGGCAATGCCGCGGCAAGAGCAGTCTCCTCCGGGTCAAGCCAGCCCTTGTCGATGGCACCCGTGGCGATGGCGGCGGCCGTTCCGTACCGGTTGACACCAGCCCATCGGTTGGCGGACAGGGAGGCCCTGACCTTCTCGGAGACTGTCGCGGTACCGCCGGCAACGATGACGTCGGTGGCACCACCGGTCGCCCTGATCCGAGCGATCGTATCGGCTGTCACCTGAGGGACCTTGTCCTTGCGCACCAGCAGCAGCGGGTATCCCTTCGCCATGGCGACGGGTGCGAGCGAAAGCGCGTCAGAGAACGTTGACGGATCGGCGCCGTTGGCCACGAGGACTGCTCTCGGCCGCCTGCCGGTCTCACTCTGGATACGCTCAGCGATGGCTGCTGCCGTGTCATACCGGTCGCCAGTAGAGCTGATCCGGTCCTTGGCGAGCTTGCCGTAGCCGACATAGCTGACGAGCTCGTCGTAGCGAGCGTCCGGAACGGCCACCCGTCCGCCCACGATGTGGATTGCGACCTTGCCGCCCGCCTGATTGGTGATCTCCTTCACCGCCGCCTTCACGGCCGCGGGAACGGAGCCAGACTTCACGAGCAGCAGCGGGGCGTCATAGACACTGCACAGGCCAGCCGCCGCCAGAGGGTCGGACGCGGCACGGTCCTCTCCAGAGGCGATGACGATGTGCCTGATTCCACTCCACTGGGTCCCAGACCTTTGCGGATCAGCGTCATACGTGTCACGGGCGATGGCCACGGCTCCGGCGTAACGGTCCTCGCCCCACACCCGCTTGACCATGGGACCTGAATCACTCGGAGTACCAGGATCTGGCGTCGGATCCGGAGTCGGCGTGGGCTTGGGATCTGGCGTCGGGTCGGGAGTCGGGGTTGGCTTGGGGTCAGGAGTGGGATCTGGCTTGGGATCGGGTTTCGGAGTCGGGTCCGGCGTGGGGTCGGGGGTCGGATCCGGCTTTGGAGTCGGGTCCGGTGTAGGGTCCGGTTTGGGAGCCGGGATAGGCTTCGGCGTGGACGCCGGCGAATTGTGCTCGATCGCGCCGATGCACGGTGGGTTGTTCCTGCGGGCACCGGTGAGGTCCGTGTCGGATGCGACAGAAGCATCTCCGGCACCGACCAGCTTGCTGGTGGCCTTCGGCCGGAAGTCGGCCTTTAGGCCCCAGGAGCCAGCAGCCGTGACATCAGGATTGACGAAGGCCGGATCGACACGCGTAGCGTACGTCTTGCCGAGCGAATGTGATCCCTCCGAGGCCGGAACGTTGCTCTGACCCTGACCAGCGGCCCAGCAGAACGCGTTGTAGTCCGAATCGATTCCGCTGAGGTTGACCGGGTACAGATAGAACTCTCGGAAGAGGTTGTTGCGGAGATACGCCTTCGAGATCGAGTTGAGCTGAGGACGCGAAGACCAGAACGTGTTGCCGATGAGCTTCACGTTGATGGTCGCACCGCTGGCCCGCGCCGTATTGATCGCGACACCGTCCCGCTGGCCTGTACCGAGGAACAGGGAGTTCTTGACGGTGAAATCGATGCTGGCGCCGGCGGGCACCGTGCCTGCCATGATCCCTTGGGTCGGGCCGATCTCGTTCTGGTGACCGCCCGGCTGCCACGTGCCGATCACGCAGGAGTCGATCACGAGGTTCTCGACGTTGGTCCAGAGCTGGATGGCGTCGGTGTGCTGATCCTCGTGGTACATCTCCCAAATCTCGGAGATGACGCTGTTCTTGATGGTCGACCTCTTCGAGAAGTTGACCCTGATACCGTCACCGTCGAGTATCGGCGACTTCGATCCGCTCGGCCCCGAGATCGTGACACCGTCGATCACGTGATCGTCACCGGTGAGCTCGATGCCGCACCATCCGCGGTGACCCGTGATGGTGCCGTTGCGGACCGTAGTGTGGTCCGAGCCGGTGTTGTACGTGTCCGAGAGGGTGATGCCGTAGGTGGCAACACCGTCGATCGCGAAGTTCTCGATGACGTTGTATGAAGCGCCCGTCCGCAGCGCTATGCCGGCCCCGCGGTCGATGTCTTCAATCGTAACGCCTGAGACCTTGTTGTTATCGCCGCTGATCTCGATCTGCCCCGACCGCTCACCACTCAGGTTGTGGCCACCTTTGATGGTGAAGCCGCTCACCTCGGTGTAGCTCGAGTTGATCAGGAAGCCGCCACTGACCGTGACGGTGCCATCGGCGATGAACCGCGTCGGGGTCGGCGATGAGCCGGACTTGGACGCGGCAACGGTAACGCGCTCCGCGTAGGTTCCCGACGCCACCCGAACAACGTCGCCGGGAGAAACGGAGTTCGCTGCCTTGCCGATGGTTGCCCAAGGCTTGGCGGCGGACCCGTCACCTGTCGAGTCCGAACCGGTCTTGGCAACGTAGTACGTCGTGGCCGCGTAAACTGCCGTGGGGTTGATCGTCATCCCCGATGGCAGGCACGCGGAGACAAGCGATATAACCAAGGCCAAAGGCAGGGTGTACGCAAAGACTCGACCAAGCCCCTGCTTCCAGCGAGTTGGCCGAAGGCGCTTCCCATCATTGCGTGCGTGCTTTGTCGGTCCTGTTGTTGTGGGTAACCGCACGTTTGTCCTCCTTTCGCGCTCAGGTGCGTGGCGTGTCGGGTCGCCCGTCAGTGCCAGCCCCGGCGCTCTGGGTGTCCCACATGGGCGATGGGCCACTGGACTCTGCTGCGAGTCAGCCCGTGACGCCCTTCGCGGGTTTCTATCGGCACGCATCCTAGAGAGCTGAAACCCATAAGTAAACGCGCGGAAAGGTTGTGTGATGGTCGTCACACTTCAAATACACCGCCTGACCCGCTGAAACTCGGAGTTGTGAAGAATGAGTGGACTCTCGCATTTTTCTCTTCGTCGGTCACGCTTGCAGCTCAGGCTCCCAGATGCCGATGAAGAAGAGAGATGTCTGGGACGAAGCGGCAGGTTTGGATATCTGAAGGGAGAAAGGCATCGGGGTGAGGATCGAGCAGACACCGATTGAGAGTCCGGAGTGGGTGCGTTTCGTCGACGCGCACCCAGAGGCGAGTCCGTTCCATCTCCCCGCCTGGACTTCAACGATTGCCGACTGCTACGGCTTCGAGGCGTTCGCTCTGATCGCGCGCTCGGCTGGCCAGGTGCTAGCCGGCCTACCCGTGGTCGCCGTTCGCTCGCCGCTCGGAGTCAGACGATGGATCTCTCTGCCCTACTCGGACTCCTGCGAGCTCCTGACGGCCGAGGACATCGACGAGGAGGCGCTTGCTGCATCACTACGGGAGTACATCTTCGAGAGGGGCATCGGTGAGCTCGAGCTGCGGGGCGCCCTGTCGCCTGTCGACAGCATGCACCGCGTCAACGCCGGCTACGAACACATCATCGAGCTGCCGAGCGATCCGGCGCAGCTGCGCATCCGCAAGTCAATGAGGAACAATCGCAACCTGGCGAAGCGCGAAGGCACGGAGATCGTCTACGGGACCTCAGCCGAGGACGTCGAGGAGTTCTACCGGCTCCAGGCCCTCACTCGACAGCGTTTGGGTGTCCCGGTACAGCCCAAGCGCTTCTTCGCCCTTATGGGCGAACGCATGATCTCGGCAGGCCATGGTTTCGTCGCGCACGCCAGACGTGACGACAAGACACTTGCATCCGGCATCTTCCTGACGCACAACAACAAGATGGTCGCGAAGTTCGGCGCCTCAGACCACGACCACCGCGGCTCTGGCGCGGGCGTGCTGCTCGACTGGGAGATCATGGTGCGTGCAAGTCGCGAAGGGTACCGCACCCTCGATCTCGGGCGCACAGACGCCGACGCAGATGGCTTGCGCGCGTACAAGGAGGGTCTCGGTGCCGTTGAGCTGCCGCTCTGCTACACGCGTATCTCGGCAAGCCCACCCAAGCCGCACACTGTACGGTCCAACAGCAAGGCCGCAAGCTGGCTGATCCGCCACTCGCCTCTGTGGGTATGCCGAGGCCTCGGAGAGCTTCTCTACCGTTTCGCCGCTTAGGCTACGCGGATTCCGTCAGGCATCTCGTGGCGGGGTAATCTGCAGGACGCCGTCGACTGTCACCGCGGCTCGCCCGGCCACTGCGCCCTCAATCTGCGGCAACCGCCCAGCAGCGGCGCCGTCACGCGCCCTCCACCATCGCGCAAGCTCTCTCGGCAAGGGTCGCCATGCCTCGGAGGCTGCAATGCGGTCCAGAACTTCGACGTAGCGCGCCTCGTTGTCAGGGATACCGATGTACCCCTCAGCGGGGTCGGGATGCGTCAGCACACACGCCATGCCGTACGAGGCCTCGATCTCGTCGAGCTTGTCCAGCCACACCCGCGCATCCTTGTGGCCGAGCAACCCGAAGAGCGTATGGTCCTGCGCGAGAGTCATCGGCATCTCGACCACGGACCCGATCAGGTACGGGAATACCGATGCGCACCCGCCTGGTTGCGGCTCGAAGGGAGCGGTGTCGGTGAACGACGAGTCGTACTCGAACTCGAGGTCGCCGAACCAATCCGGATTGCGGTACGTCGCTGGCGAGCGGAACCCGACGGCACCCCACTCGCGCGCGCGAGCGTTGACCTTCTCGGCGCGCTTGCGGAACGTCGAGTACTTCATGAACATCAGGCCGTCGTGGTGGAACCCGTGCACCCCCGGCTCGAAGCCCTGATCGCGGATGGCCCGAACCGCCTCGGCAGGCACGTCGTAGTCATTCGCGACCAAGTTGAAGGATGAGCGATGGCCACGCTCGGTCTCCAGGCGCATCACGTGCGGCACCGACGCGAGTCCCGCGGCCGTCTCGACATCGTGCGTCAGGATGGCGGCCCACGGCCGTCCGTACGGCCAGAACCAGACGAACTCCAGCTCGCCCCTATCACTGGCGAGCACCAGCGCCTGCAGCATCAGGCGCAACAGGTCGTCGAGGCTTGTGTCAGACGGCCAGCCGAGGATGTGCTCGCTGTTCTCAGTCGTCTTGGCGATTGAACGGCGCAGTAGCATGCGCACCGACTTGGGCAGCAGCGGCTTGATGCGGTAGTAGGCGCCGAGAACGGGCGAAGGCAGAACCGTGTGCTTCTCCTCCGGCTGATAGCGCTCGAAACGGAATGCCTCGATCGCCACCTCGACATCGAACGGCACGACTACGCAGCGGGCGTCCGCGTACCAGAGCACGTGGGAGCGTACCGCTCCGGTTTCGTCGCGGATCTCGGCAAGCGACTCCGCCCCCGCAGGGACTTGCGGCACCGGGTGAACGGCCGCGAAGAGTACCGACCCAGTCTCCTGCGCGGCGCTGCCCGTGTGGCGCGGGACAAGGCGCCACAGCCGCGCCTCCCCCTCCGCTGCGACGACCTGGATTCCCGGCGCAGGCACAGCGCCTGGCGAGGCGTAGGCCGCGAGGGCGGCGAGCTCGCTCTCGTCAAGAAGCGGCTTCCAGAACGCGAACACCGAGTCGAACGGTCCACCGCTCATCGGGTATCACCCTTGCCGAGCAGGCTTGCGGCCTCTCCGCCCGAGAATAGGACCCTCAGCCGGCCCATCTGCTGCCTCCTCAGGTAGTCCATGGTCTCGGCATCCGCGATCCGTTCGGGCCGGCTCACGAGCGACTCGACGTAGCCCCACAAGAACGCGAAGCCGCCGATCACGTAGGGCGGCGCCATCCCAAGCCGTACCGCCCGGGCGAGCAAGAAGAGCGGATGGTAGCCGAGCAGGTAGGCGCCGATCCCCTGACGCACACGGGCCCTCATCAGGCCCCCGACCGTCCCGGTGGCTTTGAGGTGGTCAACAACGAGGTCGAAGCTGCCCGTACGCCAGCCCCGCATCTGCGCCTTCAACTCGTCGAGCGCATCCCACGCGTACACCGGCTCGATCCCGCCGATGGCGCGAAAACACTCAACCCGGAACATCTTTGTTGGTCCGCGCACGTGAGTGCGGGGATTCCACTCGAGGATCCGTCGCCCGTCGGGTGCAATCTCGTAGAGATAGCCGCCCGCCATTCCCAGCTGTGGATCAGCCTCGAACTCATCGAGCAGCGAGGCGAAGTACTCGGGCCCGAAGGCCAGGTCCCCGTCGAGCTTCACGATGCAGTCGACGTCATCGAGATCGACCTCGGCAAGTCCGGCATTGAAGGCGACGACCTCCGCCGCCCAGAGCAACCGGTCAGGCTCATCCTTGTCGCTGTTGGTGAGCGACAACAGGCGGATGTAGGGGTACTTCTCGGCGAACTCAGTGACTATCGCAGCCGTGTCGTCGGTGCTGCCGTCGTCGACGATCACCCACAGGACGGGCGGTTCGGTCTGGCTCGTGACGGACTCCAGTGTCCGGCGGATGTACGCGCTCTCATTCCGCGCGGGCGTGACGAGTGCGTATCGCCGCCGAAAGCGGTCCGCCATGACCAACCCCCTCGAAATCGAGCATGTCGTATGATGCTTCTGAGGATAAACCCGCTGGTAGATTCTACCCGACTCGGCGGGGGGCCGGCATCGCGGGGACGACGGCGGGGAACGACGGGGGCGATATGGGTGAGGGCAAGCGAGTACTGATCTTGGTGGAGAACGCTCCCGTCCCCGGCGATCGGCGCGTGGTCCACGAGGCGCTTTCGCTCATCGCCGACGGGTACAGCGTAAGCGTCATCTGCCCCTTCGGCCCTGGCCAGAAGCTCGCGCACGATACGTTCCAAGGCATCGACATCTGGCGCTACATGCCGATGCAGGCGCAGGGAGGCACCCTTTCCCAGCTCGCCGAGTACACTCTCGCGCTCGTCAAGACCTTCTGGCTCATGCTCAAAGTCGCGCGCCGGTCGGGTTTCGACATCATTCACGCGTGCAATCCGCCCGATCTCTTCTTCGTCGTCGCGTGGCCATTCAAGCTCTTCGGCAAGCGCTTCATCTTCGACCAGCATGATCTCGCCCCCGAGCTCTATCAGGCGATCACCGGCAAGGGACGCGGTCTCGTCCTCTGGGGGCTGCGCGTGACCGAGCGTTTCACCTACGCCATGTCCGATGTCGTGATCGCCTCCAACGAGTCGTACAAAGCGATCGCGCAGGACCGAGGCGGCGTTTCGGCCGATCGGGTCTTCGTGGTGCGCAACGGGCCCCGCGACGGGTGGCCGAAGCCGGTCGCCCCCGACGAGTCCCTGAAGCGCGGGAGGAGCAACCTCGTCGTCTACATCGGCGTCATGGGCTGGCAGGACGGCGTAGACGCGCTGATAGCGGCAGCGAACGTGCTCGTGCACGATCTTGCCTTCACCGACGTGCACGTCGCGATCGTCGGCGACGGCATCGCCGGGGAGAGCTTGAGAGCGCAGGCGCGCGAACTCCGCATCGAGGAATGGGTCGAGTTCGTGGGCTGGACCGATGACGAGGACCTGCTCTCGCGGTACCTCACCACGGCGGACGCCTGCGTGTGTCCAGAGACCTCGAGCCCGCTGAACGACCATTCGACCTTCATCAAGGTGATGGAGTACATGGCTTCGAACACGCCTGTCGTCGCCTTCGACCTGCCCGAGACGCGATACTCGGCTGGAGACGCGGCCCTCTACGCCCCCTCCGGTGACATCAAGGGCTTCGCGCTGCGCATCCGGGAAGCACTCACCGACAGCGCGGTCAGGGAACGGATCCGGTCGGCGGCCGTCAAGCGCATGCCCGAGTTGCGGTGGGAAGCCCAGGTACCGAGCCTCCTGGATGCCTACCGCCGCGCTCGGCAGTAACACCCCGCGCAGGCGACCTCCGTCAGCCGATCGCGAGGAGCTCCTCGATAGCCGCCCAGATGGCGTCGGCGCGCTCTTTCCAGGAGTTCCGGCGTGCGGTGGCGATCCATTCCGAGACGGCCTGCGGGTCGCGCCGGTCGGCCACGAGCGCTTCGCATGCGGCTACGAACTCCTGGGCGTCGGCCGCCACGCGCACCTCGGGCAGCGTCTGAATCTCAGGTAGCGGCGTAGAGACCACCCCGACGCCCGCCGCAAGGTACTCGTAGACCTTGATCGGATTCGTGTCCTCGGTCAGCCCGTTGAGTTTGAAAGGGATCGTCGCGACGTCGAAAGCCTCGAGGTAGGCTGGCACCTCGGCATACGGTCTGGCACCGAGGAGATGCACGTTCGGCAGCACGCGCACGGCATCGAGCGCCCGCGCGTCCCCCGTCGTCTTGCCCTGGAAGGCTGGGCCGACAAGGACGAACGACCACTCGGGTTTGAGAACGGCGGCGTCACGGATGAGCTCGAAGTCCACCCAGTCGGCAAGTGCGCCGACATAGCCGATGATCGGCCTCGGCAAACTCTCTACGTCAGCTGGAGCTTGACGTCCTTTCGGTTCGAAGTGCTCCACGTCGGCGCCGTTTCGCACCAAGTGCACGGGTCCGCGAGCCACGTTGCGCTTGGCCTCGAACAGGCCAGCCGCCGAGCAGAACACGACATCGGCCGAGTAGAGAAGCCGCTCCTCGGCGCTCACGACCGCCTCAAGGAACCTGCGGTCCTCGAGTGCGTCCGGGAAGTCCGACCAGCGGTCCATGCAGTCGTAGACGAGCAGTCGCCAGTCCCTGGGCGTCCAACCCGGTAGGCCCATCGGATAGCTCACCCACACCAACGGTTCACGAAAACCGAGACGCTTCGAGCTTCGAAGCGCGCGGGCAAGCACACCTCTCTCCTGCCGAGCACCCAGCCAGTCGAGCCAAGAGCCGGGTAGGAACGCCACCCGCTGCGGCGGCACTGAGATGATCGGGGTGAGCACGTACACCCCAGGCTCCACCTCGTCATACCCGCCGGTGAACGCACGCCTGATGCGCGCGCGCCACGGCGCGGTCAACGCGACTCTCCAGTTCTTGAGCATGGAGGTTACAGACAGGCGCGGTTCCACGTAGAGCACTGGCGCCTTCCGCTTCAGGTGCAACATCAGCTGTCCGGGACGCTTCATGTCGCCCCATGCGTCGGTCGAGAAGCAGACGATGCCGTCCACAGCCTGTCCCACCTTCCCCACTGCGATCATCATGCTGTCCTCAGATTGGCGATGGCCGCTTTGACCATCGCCCAGTCCTCGGCGGGCATGGCCCGCAGCACGAACACGGCGGCGAAGTACGCGACGATACCGATCGGCACGAGTACGACGAGGCCCAGCTGGCCCTTGAGCAGCAGTAGCACACCAGCCATGACAGCTGCCGAGAGCCCCACACGCACGATAGTTGCGAACCGGAACTGAGCTCGCAGCTTGCTCGGCAGGAAGGAGAAGTTCAGCACGATCACGAGCACCTCGGTCGCTACAGTCGCAAGTGCGGCGCCCAGCGCCCCGAACAGCGGAATGAGCACCAGGTTCGTCACGACGTTGAACGCCGCTGCGACTCCGGCGGTCAGAGCAAGTCGCTTCTGCCGATCCGTCGCAATCAGCAGCTGCACGAAGACCCCGTTGGCGTACATGAGCGCAACAGCAATCGAGAGCGTCTGCAGAATCGGAATCGAGGCCGCGAACCCCTCCCTGCCATAGAGGGTCGAGATGAGCTCATCGGAGAGCACAGCCATGCCCACGGTCAACGGGACACCCACGAGCATCAGCAGATCGAGACTCTTCTGAGCGGCCACGCCGAGCGCGTCGCCCGCCCTTGGCGAGAGGCGTGCGAACAGCGGGAAGAACGAGAAGAGGAACGCTTCGGGCAGGATGTAGGTCGTCTGGAACAGGCGGTAGGCTGCCCCGTAGAAGCCAACAACCGCATCGGACTCCATAAGGGACAGGAACACCACGTCGAGCTGGAAGTACACCGCGCCGAAGAACAGGACCGAGAAGAACGGAAGCGCCTGCATGAACAGGCTCTTCACGTCCACGGATTCATCGCCGTTGCGCAATGGTGTTTCCCCGGCGATCTTGCGGAGCCACCAGAGATTCAGGGCGCACGCGGCGATGATGCTCACGAGCGTCACCACCGCCACAGCGACCACGCCGTGCCCTGCGAGCAGCACCGCAACACCCAATCCGACGTAGGCGATCTTCTCGAGCATGGTGCTCGCGGCAATCCAGCGCATGCGGTCATCGGCCTGAAGCACGGCTACGATGAGGCTGCTGATCGAGGACACGAGCACCGAGAAGGCAAGTACCGCGGTAGCAATCTGCGTCTCGATCGGATAACCCGCGATGCGAACGCCGACTCCCAGCACCACCGAGCCGACAATCCACAGCAAGACCTTGATGATGCTGGCGTTGATCAGGTACTGCGCTGCGTCGGTTTTGCGCCGGCTCACCTCACGGGCAACGAGTGAGTTCAGGCCGAACTCCACCAAGATGGCCATGATTCCAGTCAGCGATATCGCAGTATAGAGGCGACCATAGCCCTCCGCGCCGAGGTAGCGCGGCATGATCACGGTCATCACGAACGCGAGGCCCCAGGTGGAGACCTTGGCGCCCACGAGCGAAACGCTGCGCGCGAGCGCGCCTTGGGTCTCCTCGTGCGCGCTGCCGCCGTCAGTGCCTCCGGCGCTGCCCTCGTCGTCAGCCGCAGCGGATAGGGCATCTGAAATGGCATCCATATCAGTCCGTGACATCTGCAGTTCCGTTCTTCGCAAGACGTGGCAGCGTCGCAGCGATTGCCACGAGTGTTCCAAGAAAGACCATGTTGCGGGCGTACGTGAGCTGCAGGTCGACGTATGAGACCACGAGCTGCATCGGTACCGCGCAGGCGACGAACAGCGCGACAGCGCGCAGGTAGGGATCCTCGATCTCGCGATAGGCTATCGTGGCGAAGACGATGATGCTTCCGAACATTGCCCAGAACACCGCGAAACCGGTGGTGCCCATCTTCGCCCAGATCCACATGATCTCGTTGTGCGGGATGACGTCGGCAAGCGAAAACCCGATGTCCACCAGCGCGCCGCTCTCTTGATACGGTCGCCCGAATCCAAGGCCTGCAATCGGGTTCGACTCGATCGCGTGGATCAGGTTTACCTCCTCGGCCGCGCGGTAGTAGCTGGAGTCGATGTCCTCCTGATTTCCCGGGTCAATGATGGATCGAACCACCTGCGCGGGAATACCGAGTACGCCACTCGAGTTCCAGCCCACGCCAACCATCAGGATGCCAATCAACACAAGCGGGATCGCCGACCTGATCACAAGCGTCCTCTTGGACGCGTCCTTGAAGACCAGGACAGCGAGCACCATGACGCCCAGTGCAAGCGCGACGTACGCCGCGCGCCGGTCAGTAACCATGAAGGTGGCGGCCAAGACCGGGCTGGCGAGATACACGAACACGCGCTGTCCGACGCCGGTCCGGTAGAGCTGCAAGGCGACGATCAACACGATGATCCACGCCATGAACAGCGCGTCCTCGTGCCCAGTGACCGAACGCTCGCCGCTCATGTCGCCGCCCAGGATGAAGATGAAGTTCCACATGCCCTGAACGGCCTTGATGATCACCATGACTATCGAGACCCACAGCAGAATCGCAACTTCGCGTTTCTCGGAGATGACCTGGGGCACGAGAAGAGCGAGCAGGCAGAAGTAGGCAAGCCCTCGCATCTCCCACAGCGCGATGTTGAGCTGCCCACCGCCGAGCATGCCGAGGACAAGCCATAACGCCATGCTGACGGTAAACACGATGACTGGGGGCGCCAATGGGTTCTGCCTGACCGGCTGCCGCCCGAGGACCATCCGCACCACGACGGTGATCGTAATGATGACGAGGAGCATCTCAAGCGGAGAGGCCTCGAAGCCGTCGATGTTGGTGAACGCCGACGCGTTCTCGAAGAAGGGGATCTGGCGAGTCAGCGGCGTGTACGAGCCAAAATCGAACTGCTCGAACAGAATGGACGCTCCCAAGACCGCGACCACGCTGTAGAAAGGTCTGTACCAGGTCACGAGAAGAAAACCCACGCCCGCACACAAGATGAGTCCGGGCCACCCTGGCGGAAACGCGAGCAGCAATCCTGCTACAGCAAGGGACAGCAAGACCACACCCGCACCAATCAAGCGGGACCGCCTGGCGAGACGTATCCGCTGCTCATCGAGGGTATGCAGGGCGTGAGTCGACATCGGCACCGCGCTCAGAACTTCAACCTGAAGTAGAGGAAGAGGTAGATAACGGACATCACCGAAGACAGCATGGCGATGGTCAGCCAGACCTTCAGTCCCGCGCGGTTCACCGTAAGTGCAAGCAATATGATGAGCGCAAGAATGGCGAGGAGCAGCTCCATGCTTACACCCCGTTCAGGATGACGCCAAGCACCGGCGCACCCTGCAAGACCTCCTGGGCCCGCTTGACATCTTCTCGAGGCGTGATCCCGGCCCGGACAACGAGCGCCGTACCGTCAGCGATCCGACACAGTGTGGCAGCCTCCGCCGACGACAGGGCAGGCGGGCAATCGAGGATGATGTATCCGAACCGCGACCGCAGGAGCTCGAGCTGGGCTTTGGCCGCATCCGAGGTCAAGACTTGCGCCGGATTCGACGTCCGAGAGCCCGCGGGAATCACCCACAGATTGGAGAGCGACGTCGGGTGCGCCCCGATGCCGTACGCCTGAGACTCGTCACTCCCCTGCCTGCGCGGATGGCGGTACGCCGCAACAAGCTCGTGAAGACCGGGCTCTGCCGAGACGCTCATGACCTGGTCGAGAGCGGGCTGACGGAGGTTCGCGTCGACTATCACTACGCGTTTGGGGGTGTTTGCCGCAAGTGCGAGCGCGATACCCGCCGCCACCGTTGTGACGCCCTCACCAGAGAACGCGCTGGTCACGGCAAGCAGGTACGAGTCCTCTTCTCCAGCGTAGAGAAGCCTGGCAACGACACGCTCGTACTGCTTGATCGCCTCCTCGATCGTCGGACGCTCTGGTGCGATCACCGCGTCCGCCGGCTCGGGGCTGATGCTATGTGGGCCCTTCATGATGTGCTTGATGCCAAGGTCCATGCTCACAACCGCCTTGCTTCGGCAAGATCGCGCACCTCGGTCAGAACCGTGAGATCGAGTGCCTCGCCGACATCCTTTTCGGAGTGCAGCGTTCGGTCGGTGTACTCGGCGAGAATCACAGCGCCTGCCGCGACCACGATTGCGGCGATGAAGGCCAGGAACGCGAGGAGCAGAAGCGGCTTTTTGGCGAATGAAGTCGGCTCCACTGGCTCATCGACTACGCGGAGACCGTTGATGTAGCGCTCGTACTGGGCTGCAATCAGTGCGCGGTTCTGCGCGGCGTCGCTCAGCGCGGCCCCGTACAGCTCTTCCGCGGTCTGCTCAGCCAGCGTCAACCGGCGGTACTCGGCCTGGACAGCAGGCGCCACGGTGATCTCAGGGGCATCGAGGACCATCTCGGCCACGATGAGCTGCCGTGTCTCGGGGTGCGCCTCTTTGTAGGCCGCAAGCTCCGCTCGAGCCCGGGCCAGTTCCTCCCGGTAGTTGTTCGCACGCTCGTCGAAGAAGGTGCTCGACTTCTCGTTCTGCTCCTCGACCGCGACCCGCACCCACTCAATGAAGGAGTCCGAGATCGCCTTGGCGAACACTACAGACTCCTCGCGGGTGTCGCCGAAGAACGTGATCTTCAGCGCGTTCGGACCGACCACATAGAGACCGAGGTTGCGCTGCACATAGCGGATGGCCTTCTCTCGCCCCTTGGGCGTGTTCATCTTCTTCTGCAGCGGCGTCTTCTCGATGACACTCATGACAAACGTCCGGCTCTCCAGGAGCTGCTCGAGCGTCTTGCTCTCCTGCTCGATGGTGGTCGTCTCGGCGTTCTCGAGCGCGGTGCCCTGCAGCACCGACGTGATGCTCAGGTCAGAGTCGAGCCATAGCAAGGTGTTCGCCTCGTATGTCCTCATGAACAGCAGGCTGAACACAACCGGCACGATGAACACGACGGCGAAGGGGATGATGAACAGCCACTTGCGCCTCTTGAGGATCTCCAACACTTGCTTCATCTGACAGCGCTCCCTCAGGCATCCCCGTCGGCGACGGGCATACGTTCAGTCTCCCATATCGGCTGGCCGTAAGGCCGATCCATTAGACCCGGCGGGCACGTCAGCTCCGAAACCAGCCCCACGACCCTCGCCGGATTCCCGACGACGACCGTGCCGGGTGCGACATCCTTCGTCACAACCGAGCCGGCGCCCACCAGGGCACCCGCACCGACCCGCACCCCAGGCAGGATCGTCGCGTTCGATCCGATGCTGACGCCATCCTCGATCACCGCTCCGCCGACGCACTCCTCGTACCTCGGGCACGGCGGGTGCGGATCATCGGCGAACACGACGTTCGGGGCGATGAACACGTCATTGCCTACCGTCACAAGCTCCAGAAAGCACCCGGTGTGGATGCGGACCCGGTTCCCGATGCGGTTGCCGGCCTCTAGCGACGCGTTCGTCCCGACCGAGACATCGTCGCCGATCACGTTGTCCTCGCGGATCGACACGCCCTGCCCGGTCTGGAACCGATCTCCGATCCGCGTGCCCGCGTAGATCGTCGTAAACGGCCGAATGGTCGAACCGCTGCCTATATGCAGCTCGAGCTCACCGGGCGCCTTGCCGCGCGGCGGCTTGCCGAGGACACAGTGCTCTTCCACCACGCTCCCCTCGCCCAGGTACACACCCGGGCGCTCAGGGGATTGTGCTGCGCTCTGCTCCTCCATTGCATGCCGCCCCTTCTAGCTTACCGGGCGCTGCAGGAGCACGCCGCCCATTTCCGCCATTCCCATCTCGGCAGACTCGAGTCCCGCGATTGACGCGAGCTCGTTCGATGCCGCCGCGCTGTTGGCCCGCATCGAGGTCTCGGCCCGCTCGAGGGCGCGCACGACGCGCAACCCGCTGCGACCATCCGTCTTCGGCGTCGCGCCGTCACGGATGCAGCCGAGGAAATGCTCGGCCTCGGCGCGCAGAGGCTCGAACACCTCAAGGTGCGGCGAGAGGATGTCCCCGGTGCGGTACGAGAGCTGGAACTCGCCAAACGATCCCGGTTCCACGAGATTGACGCCGTGATCGAAGAGCTTGACCTTCTCCACGCTCTCGGTGTCATCGTAGATGAGCATCTTCTTGCTGCCGATGACGAGCGTACGCCGCAGCTTCACGGGCGAGAGCCAGGACAGCGTCACCTCGGCGATCGTGCCGCTCGGGAAGCGGAGCGTTACGAAGGCCACGTCCGGGATCTCCTCGCGTACGCAGCCACGTCCGACAGCGATGACGTCGTCGGGCTCCTCGCCGAGAAGGTCGAACAGGATCGAGAAGTCGTGCGGGGCGAGGTCCCAGATGACGCTCGCATCCTTCTGGTGCAGGCCGAGATTGATCCGGCTCGACGTGACGTAGTGTATGTCGCCAAGCTCCCCTGAGCGGATAAGGTCGCGAATCTTGGCCACCGGTGAGCTGTATTCGAACGTGTGGCCGACCATCAGCGTGACGCCGCGACGCTCCGCCGCGGCTACGAGCGCCTGCGCCTCGGCCACGGTCGCAGTCATCGGCTTCTCGACGAACACATGCTTGCCCGCCTCGATAGCCGCTATCGCGAGCCCGAAGTGCGTCGTAATCGGCGTCGCGATAAGGACCGCGTCGACCTCAGGGTCGCCCAGGACGTCCATGTAGTCCTGGGTGCAGGTGACCACGGGATAGCGCGTCTTTGCCTTCGCCAGCTTGTCCGCGTCGCGGTCGCAGACCCATTTCACGGTTACGTGCGGGATCTCCATATAGTTGCGCAGCAGGTTCGGCCCCCAGTACCCATAACCGACCAGCGCCACAACGAGCTTGTCCTGGCTCATCACCATGCCCCCTTCTTCCCGAAGACCACGGGTATCGTGCGGGCCAGGATCTTGAGGTCCAGGCCGAGAGACCAGTTGTCGATGTACTCGATGTCGAGCTCAACCATCTCGTCGAAGGTCGTCTCCGTGCGCCCACTAACCTGCCAGAGCCCGGTCATGCCGGGGATAGCCTCGAGGCGACGCATGGCGTGCTCCGAGTACAGGTCCACCTCATAGCGCAGAGGCGGGCGCGGCCCCACGAGCGACATGTCGCCGGCGAGAACGTTCAGGAGCTGCGGCAGCTCATCGAGGCTCGTGCGGCGCAGGAAGTGGCCGACCCGCGTGACTCTAGGATCCGCCTCGAGCTTGAATGAGCCGGTCTGGCCCTTGAGATCATCGGACGCGTTGGTGATCAGGCTCTTCACGTACTCCTGATGGATACGCGGCTCATTGCCGTCGACCATCGTGCGGAACTTGTAGAACTCGAATGGCTTGCCGAGAAGGCCCAAGCGCTCCTGCCGGAACAGGGCCGGACCCGGAGATTCGAGGCGCACGATGAGCGCGATGATCAGCAGCACCGGCGAAAGCAGCACCAACCCAAGGGCTGCGCCCACGAGATCGATCACCCGTTTGACGACCATGGCCGGAGTCAGCCTTTCGTAAACGGTGGCACGCCCCTCCCCATCGGCGATCAGACGCTGGCCGACGGGCGCGGCCACAGCAGTCGTTCGCTCGTTATCCCACTCGCTCACCGGTGGCCTCCTTCACTGCCTCAGAGACCCTAGCGACCTCGTCGTAATCGATGTAGGGGTACATCGGCAGCGACAAGATCTCGCGCGCCGCCTTCTCCGCGACCGGGAAGTCACCCTCGGCGTATCCGAGGTAGACGAACGCCGGCTCAAGGTGCAGCGGAACCGCGTAGTGAATGCCTGTCTGTATTCCCGCATCGGCCAGCTCGGCCCTGACGCGGTCTCGCTCTTGGACGCGCACCACGTAGAGGTGGTAGACGTGCGTGGAGCCTTCGCGGCGGACCGGAGTAACGACGTTGGACCCCGAAAGCATGTCGTCGTAGAGCTCGGCGGCCCTCATGCGCAGCGCGTTCCACTCGTCAAGATACGGGAGCTTCTCCTGCAGGAACGCCGCCTGCAGCGAGTGCAGACGCGAGCAGTAGCCCGGCTCGACATGCAGGCGATCCTCAGCCTCGCCATGGTTGCGGAGCCTTCTCACGCGGTCGGCAATCTCCTCGTCATCGGTCGTGACGATGCCGCCATCGCCGAGTGCGCCGAGGTTCTTGCTCGGATAGAAGCTGAACGCGCCAACATCGCCGATACCGCCAGTGCGGAACAGGCCGTAGCGGGCGCCGTGGGACTGGCACGCGTCCTCGATGACCTTCAGTCCGTGGACCTTCGCGATCTCGAGCACCGGTGCCATGTCAACGGGCTGACCGTAGAGGTGCACGGGAATGATCGCCTTGGTGTTGGGGGTGATCGCCTGCTCGAGCCCAACGGGGTCCATCAGCAGCGTCTCTTCGTCAACGTCCACGAAGACCGGGGTCGCTCCCGCCATGATGATCGCCTCTGCGGTGGCCGCGAAGGTGTTCACGGCAGTGATGATCTCGGAGCCTGGCCCTGCGCCGATCGCGCGCAGTGCGAGGTGCAGTGCATCCGTTCCTGACCCGACGCCCACCGCGTGTCCGACCGCGATGTAGGACGCGAAGGTCTCCTCAAACAGCTCGAGGGTCGGGCCCATGGTGTACGCGGCGTTCTCAAGCGTTCGGAGGAAGGCGGCGTCAAGCGAGTTGCCCATCGCCTGCTGCATCCTCTGCAGGTTCACGAATGGGACGACCTGGCGAGTGCGTCCCGTTTCGCCTTGCCCGCTCATGCTTGCTCCTTCGGCTCTGAGGCTCCGCGTCGCGCGGACTCCCTCTCGAAAAGTCTCATCGCGGGACCCCACAGCAGGCCCCCTCTGTGCGGAATCTACCACCAAAGAGACCCTCACCGAGCACCTATCAGCACTGAACCGTGCAATGGGATGAGATGCTCTCATCCATCGGTAGGAGAATGCCGTCGCACGATAGCCGACACCAGCCGTATCCAGCGGTTATCCGGCGACGGTGGAGGCCAGCAAGTATGAGCGCAGCCGTCGAGAGAGCCGAGCGAGCGGGCCCAGCCGGCCGTTACGGGCGGCCCGCGAGCCTTGTGCGCTAGTTAGTGACGAGCGGGTGCGTCAGACCCCTATGACCCCCGGCGTTGGATCGAACCCGACGGCCTCCTCGACCGCAGCTGCGACGCGCAGGACCATCGCCTCGGCAAAGTGGTCGCCGATGATCTGCAGCCCGACGGGCAGGCCGCTGTCTGCACCCAGGCCGATCGGCACCGAGATCGCCGAGTTCCCGGCGAGGTTCACCGGGATCGTGTAGATGTCCGAGAGGTACATCGAGAACGGGTCGGCGGCCTTCTCGCCGATCTTGAAGGCGGTTGTCGGCGAAGTCGGCGTAAGCAGCACGTCGTACTCCGAGAACGCCGCAGCGAAGTCGGAGGCGATGACCGTACGCGCCTTCTGCGCCTGCCCGTAGTACGCGTCGTAGTAGCCGGCAGAGAGCGCGTACGTGCCGAGCATGATGCGCCGGATCGACTCAGGGCCGAAGCCCTCCGCGCGCGAGCGCGCGTACAGGTCGAGCACGTCCTCGGCATCTGCCGAGCGATGCCCGTACCGGATGCCGTCGAAGCGCGCGAGGTTGGAGCTCGCCTCGGCAGGGCCGATGATGTAGTACGCCGAGAGGCCATGGCGAGCCGCAGGCAGCTTGGCCTCCCCTACCTGCGCGCCGAGCTCGCGCAGGGTCTCGGCAACAGCCTCGACCGCCGAGCGCACCTCGGCAGAGCAGCCCTCCATCTCGAGCATCTCGGTCACTAGACCCACCCTGAGCCCCGCGACCCCGTCCCGCAGGCTGGTTGTGAAGTCCTCGACAGGACGCGCGACGCTCGTGGCATCCATCGGGTCCTGGCCGCAGATCGCGTTCAAGACAAGCGCCGCGTCCTCGACGCTGCGCGAGAACGGCCCGATCTGGTCGAGCGATGACGCGAATGCGACCACGCCGTACCGAGAGACCCGGCCGTAGGTCGGCTTCATCGCGACCACGCCGCACAGCGCCCCGGGCTGCCGGATCGAGCCGCCGGTATCACTGCCGAGCGTGACGGTCGCCATACCCGCGCTCACCGCGGCCGCCGAGCCGCCGCTCGAGCCACCGGGCACCCGGTCGAGGTCCCAGGGGTTGCGGGTCGGGCCATACGCGGAGTTCTCGGTCGAGGAACCGAACGCGAACTCGTCCATGTTCAGCTTGCCCACCGGCAGCGCACCTGCATCGATAAGCCGGCGCACGGCGGTGCAGTCGTACACGCTCTGGTAGTTCTCGAGGATCCTCGACGAGCACGTCGTCTTCGTGCCGACGAGGTTCATGTTGTCCTTAAACGCCGCAGGCACGCCCGCGAGCGGCGGGAGCTGCATGGGTCCGGCTCCGCTGAGCACCATCTCGTCGACCCGGTCGGCAGCCTGAAACGCCAGCTCCGCCGTGACCTGGTTGAATGCGTGGACCTTGTCATCGAGAGCATCGATGTGGGCGAGCGTCGCCTCGGCGACCTCCCGAGCGGAGATGTCGCCTCTGAGGATCGCCGCGCGGATATCGGCAGCACCCATCGCGTAGATCTCCGCCATCAGGCCTCCTCACCGCCGACGCCCACGATGCGCGGTATGCGGAACGCGCCGTCCTCGGCGTCAGGCGCGTTCAGAAGCGCGTCCTCGCGGCTGAGGCCAGGGCGCACCACATCGGCGCGCGTCATGTTGACGAGCGGCACAGCGTGCGTCATCGGCTCGACGTCGGAGAGGTCGAGCTGCTGAATCGCGTCGATGTGCTCGAGGATCGAGTTCAGCTCGCCGCGCAGGGTCTCAATCTCGTCGTCCGAGAGAGCGAGCCGAGCAAGCAGCGCAACGTGGCGTACTTCGGACTGGGAAAGCGACATCTCGTGCCGGATCCTTTCGGCAGACTCGGCGGCCCTCATCGGCACCGCCACGACGTGTCACATCATACCCGAGCGTGAACCCGCTCGGCGCGGCTGGCGGGCAAGCTGCCGCACCGCCGATCAGGCCATCGGCACCAGGAATACGGCGGCCACGATGACGCCGTTGTAGAGCGCATGGAGCGCGATCGCCGGCCACAGCGTCTCGAACCGCGATGCGAGCCAGCCGAGCGCAAGGCCGAGCACGAACGTAGGCACGACCGCCCACGCCGAGAAGTGACAGAGCGCGAAGACCGCGGCCGCGACGACGATCGCCGGCCAAGGCCGAAGGCGTCCGCGCAGCGCGCCTAGGATCACCCCGCGAAACACGATCTCTTCGACGATGGGCGCGAACACCACGACCATGGCGACGGCGAGCAGGATGCCCATTCCCCCCTGCCCGAACACCGTCGTTAGGTCCGCGCTCGATGTTGGCTCCCAGCCCGCAGCCTTCGAGATCGCCGCCCACAGCGTCGTGACCCCACGCGTCGCGATAAGAAGTCCGAGCACCTGGCCCGCCGCGGTCGCGGCTTCAGCAAGCTTGAACCCGGCGCTCGGCCGCAGCCGATGTCCCTCTGCAAACCCGAGAGAGCGGCGGCGTGCGAGCACGACAAGCAGCGCAACCTGTGCCCCGTAGAACAGCGCGAGCGCGATTGCGCGAACGGCGATGCGGCCAGACTGCGGCATCGCCTGCACCGGCGCCGCGCGCAGCCCCTGCTCGACGAGGAGCAGTCCAACAAGCATCAGCAGGCCGACCGCAATCCCGTCGAACAACCGCCAGCGCGGACCCGCGACGCCCTTGAAGCTCACCTTCGGCAGCCGCAGGGTGGGCGTCTCAGCAGCCGTTGCTGGTGCTGTGGGTGCGGCTTCGCGGCGCCTAGATCCCTCGCTGCGCTCTGCGCGTGCGACTGCCTTGCGCAGCGCCTTCGCCTCGGCACGCGAGCCCACCACGACACGGCCGACATCCGCCGGCCCGCCCTCGGTCACTCGCGCGATCGCACCGGGCTTGCACGCGCTCGCGCAGGCAGGGCACAGAACGCACTTGGAGGTGTCGATGTGAACGTAGCCTCCACCGACGCACACCGCGTCAACCGGGCAAGCGGTGACGCACTTACCGCACCCGTCGCAGAGCTCGCGGTGGACCTCGAGGTGTGCGCTCTGAGCGCTCACAGCTCGCCGCACTCGATGATGCGCGCGAGGTCCTCCTCGGCGAGAATCGGCACGCCGAGCTCGACCGCGCGATCGTACTTGCTGCCCGCAGCCTCACCAGCGACGACGTATGAGGTCTTCTTGCTCACGCTGCTTGCCACCTTGGCGCCAAGCTCCTTGAGCGCGGCGGTCGCCTCGTCGCGAGTGAAGCGCGAGAGCGCGCCAGTGAGCACGAACGTGAGTCCGGCAAGCGTCTGCTCGCGTACGGGAGCGGTGCGTTCGTCGGCGAGCGACACCCCCGCCTCGCGCAGCCGCTCGATCACCGCCAGGTTCTCCGGGTTGTCAAAGAACGCGCGCACACTCGCGGCGATCTTGGGGCCTATGCCCTCGACGCCGGCGATCTCCTCGGCACTCGCCGCGGCAAGCGCGTCCACGGACCCGAAAGCCGCGGCCAAAGCCTCGGCGACCGTCGCGCCCACGTGTCGGATGCCGAGCCCGAAGAGAAGCCGCGCGACCGGCCGGTGCCGGCTCGCATCGATCCGCTCGGCGATCTTGGCGGCAACGACCTCGCCCAGCACGACCGGCGTCCCGTCCTTCTTGACACGGCCGGTGTCGAGCACCGCCAGCGCGGCGGCGTCGAGAGAGTAGAAGTCGGCGACGTCACGCACGAGCCCGGAGTCGATGAGGCGCGCGACGATCTCCTCGCCGAGCCCCTCGATGTCCATCGCGCCCCGGCTCGCCCAGTGGATCAGCCGCGCCCAGCGCTGCGCGGGGCAGGCGACATTCGTGCAGCGGACCGCGACCTCGTCCTCTTCGCGCCAGACCGGGCTTCCGCACGACGGGCACGTCGCCGGCCTTGCGAACGCCCGCTCGCTCCCGTCGCGCAGGCCCTCAACCGGGCCCACGACTTCGGGAATCACGTCGCCGGCCTTGCGCACGATGATCGTGTCGCCGATCAGCACGCCCTTGCGCACGACCTCGTCCTCGTTATGCAGCGTCGCCTTCTGGATCGTCGAGCCCGACACACGCACCGGCTCGAATACCGCGAACGGCGTGAGCACGCCGGTGCGTCCCACGCTCACCATCACGTCGAGCAGCCGCGTCGTCTTCTCCTCGGGCGGGAACTTGTAGGCGATCGCCCACCTCGGCGACATGCTCGTGTAGCCGAGGTCGTCCTGCACGGCGATCTCGTCGACCTTCACCACCACGCCGTCGATCTCATAGGGAAGACCCTCGCGAAGGTCGAGCGCGTGCTCGCAGTACTCGCGCACCGCCGAGGCGTCCGCGCACGTCACGACATCGGGGTTCACGTGGAATCCCGCCGAGCGCAGCCACGCCAAGACCTCACTCTGCCGAGAAAGACCCAGCGCTCGCGCGTCCGCGACCGCATACATGAACGTCGCGAGGTCGCGCGAAGCGGTGACTGCGGGGTCCTTCTGGCGAAGGCCTCCCGCGGCGGCGTTTCTCGGATTCGCGAAGGGCGCGGCACCGGCCTTTTCCTGCTCCTCGTTCAATCGCTCGAAGCTTGCTTTGGGCATGTAGACCTCGCCGCGCACCTCGATCGCGCCTCGCGCAAACGAGCCCGCACGCAACCGCAGCGGCACGTCGCGCACCGTGCGCACGTTGGCGGTCACGTCCTCGCCGACACGCCCGTCCCCGCGCGTCGCAGCGCGCACCAGTAGCCCGTCCTCGTAGGTGAGCGCCAGAGACGACCCGTCGATCTTGAGCTCGCACGTGAACGCGCACGCCCGCTCCCCGACCGCGGCCTTCACCCGGGCGAGCCAGGCATCGAGCTCGCCGAGGTCCATCGCGTTGTCGAGCGAGTACATGCGCGAGGCATGCGGCGCGGGCGCGAAGATCTCGCTCGGCGCCACACCCACGCGCTGCGTGGGCGAATCCGGCGTCACCAGCTCGGGGAAACGCTCCTCGAGCGCACGCAGTTCGCGCACGAGCGAGTCGTAGGCCGCATCGCTGATCTCGGGTGCGTCCTCGGCGTAATAACGATAGTCGTGGTGGGATATCTCGGCACGGAGCTCAGCCGCGCGCCGCTCGGCCGAGGTGAAGTCGTCGAGTGCTTCAGGCATCGCGACGCGTCACGCGAGATCGTCTTCGCCGCGGACCTTCTGCACGTGCACGGGACCGACTTCGTAGATGACGACCTCGGGTACGAAGCGCTGCGGGCGCTCGGCCTCATAGATCCACGCATCGGTGAGCGTCACCTTGAAGTAAGTACCGCCCGGCGCCGGAACCGGCTCGATATCGACCTCGTTACACAAGTACGCGCGCAGTTCGGTCTCGACGTAGTAGGTAAAGACGCGGATCGCGTCGCGGTATTCGTTGTACAGAGCCAGCCGACGTTCAGCCTCATGCAAATCGAGTTCGTCGATGCTGTCCATCGCACCCGTGCCTCTCTCGGTTGTCCCTGACTCGCCCCTTCCACTCTATTCTATCCTGCCGAGAAGGACTTGGGTCGCCGAGTAATACAGACAAAGGCTGCAGCCAGAGCCATCAAGAGGCGTGACGATATGCGTGCTCGTCCAACGCTTGCGTCTGATCACCTGCCATGGAGGTATCGGTCAATGGCTGGCTCCACCAGTTCTACCAATCGAGCACGGCCAACTCTAGTAAAACAAGACTACTCTCTTTCGTCACGCGTCACGAATGGACGAACCGATAGATGATAGACGTTTGGCCGCCACTGCGATTCCAATCTGAGCGCACAATGTAAATACCATTGCGAGCAATAGAGCAGCCCCCAACCGAAGCATAAGACCCGTCCAAGAATAACCACCGGACCAGTCCATGAACGCTGCTGTCACGCAGAACGAAAACAGGAGCACCTTCAGCGAGGTCTCTCTTTTCCAGCGCCGCACTGTCATTGGCGCATCGTTGTAACCTGTTCCCTCAATCAGCTTCATGGAGCTCGCCCAGATAGAGATGAGCACCCAACTACCCAACACGACTGCCGTCGCCCCAATGGTGTAACCAATTATCTGCAATGGGATTGATTTCCTCTCGTTTGCCCTAGAACGGTGCGTACCAATCGTTCGCATACCAAATGGACTTGCTGTCCGTATAGGCCTCGTGATAATGGAGAGACGTATCCCCGATGACTGTAAGAGTGGTCACATAAGGAACTGCGCACACTCCGTCCCACACGACATCCATCGGTGTAGCTTTCCCCCTAGTTACTTTTCTGGAATCGTAGCCCAATTGCGTTGCATCCACAAGTAGTCCGGGCACCATACCCATTCCAGCGGGAAGCCATTCCAGCGACATACCGGCAACATTAAAGCCCCAGTTGTAAGCATCTGGCCGCGTCCGGAGAAACATACAATCCTGTGTTAGTCTCCCTCCACCTGCGATTGTGCCAACTGGAACTGACGCTTCGTGACACCCGACAATTGCACTCACCGCCTTTTCCCTGTGTGCCCGCTCAACCTCCAGCGCTTGTTTGGCTTCTAGCTCTTTGACCACTTCGGCACGCAGTTGCTCCTTGCGCGCCGGGTCGCTGGTGTGGTTCGAAGCGTGGTACTTCGTATCTTCCTTGTCGATCCTGCCGTTGCCGTCCAGGTCCGCGACCTCGCCGGTGGAATCGACATATCCCACCGGGTCCCCCAGGCAGTACGTGTAGCGGTTGAGACTGAGCGGGTCTCCGGCAGATGCCGGAGCGGGATCCTGTGAGAGGAACCGCATCGTGTCCGGGTCGTAGTAGCGCGCGGGCAGGTAGTAGTGCCCCGTCTCGGTGTCGTAGTAGTAGGCGCGGTAGCGCAGCGGGTTCCTGTTCGCGAGCGTGAGGTTCGTGCCGCCTACGTAGGTCACCTTGCCCCACGGGTCGTAGCGGTACCGGGCCACGACCGTGCCGTCGGCCGAGGTGAGCGCCACGACGTTTCCCATCGCATCGGTGTGGTACGCATAGCTCTGCTCTGCCCCGGACGAGGGCTTGACCCTGAGTGCGAGCGGCACCCTCCCCGGCCCCCAGACGTAGGTGTAGCGCGTGCCATCCGAGTCGAGCTCTGCGATGAGTTGCTGCCCGTCCCAGACACTCTGGGTAGAGGAGACGATCCCGTAGTCCGCGTCCAGGCGCGTCTTCTTCTCGCGCATGCCCGAGACGCCGTAGCCGTAAAGCGTCGAGCCGTCCGCCCTCTCCTCGGAGACAAGGAGCCCCATGGGGTTCCAGCTGTAGCTCGCGGTCTCGGCCCCCGACTCGGATGTGCGCCT
>CAZBLH010000015.1:0-44885 GCA_964492775.1 uncultured Eubacteriales bacterium
ACGTATCCAGCCTCGGTGAGTGCGGTGGCGTCCGCAATCGCAAACGGTAGGCGCAGCACGCGAGCGAGAGTCTGTGCGAGCAGCGTCTTGCCGCAGCCGGTCGGGCCGAGCAGAAGGATGTTCGACTTCGCGAGCTCAACCTCATCGTCCGCGCCGGTGTTGGGGAGCATCACGCGCCGGTAGTGGTTGTAGACCGCGACCGAGAGCACCTTCTTCGCGCGCTCCTGGCCAACGACGTACGCGTTCAGCGCCTCGAATATCTCGGCAGGCGTCGGCAGGTCCTCGATCAGGGGTTGCTCGACGGCCTCTTCGGAAAGCTCGTCCTCAACGATGTCAGCACACAGCTCGATGCACTCGTCGCAGATGTAGACGTTCGGCCCCGCGATGAGCTTCCGCACGTGGCGCTGGCTCTTGCCGCAGAACGAGCATTTGAGTTGTTCGGGTCCTTCGGGTGTCTGCGACAAGGATCGCTCCTACCTTTACTTGGCTTTTCGGCTCTCGAGCACCTCGTCCACGAGCCCGTACGCGACGGCCTCGTCAGCGATCATGATGTTGTCACGCTCGGTGTCGATGTGGATCTTCTCGCAGGACTGTCCTGTGTGGCGCGCGAGGATGCTGTCCAGCTGTGAGCGCATCCGCAACATCTCTTTGGCCTGGATCTCGATATCGGTCACCTGGCCCTGCGTTCCGCCCCACGGCTGGTGGATCAGCACGCGCGAATGCGGCAGCGCGTACCGCTTGCCGGCAGCGCCCGCGGCAAGCAGCACCGCAGCCATCGAAGCGCACTGACCGACGCAGATGGTCGAGACATCGCACTTGATGAACTGCATCGTGTCGTAGATCGCAAGCCCGGCGGTCACCGAACCGCCCGGCGAGTTGATGTAGAGGCTGATGTCTTTCTCGGTGTCGGCGCTCTCGAGGTGGATGAGCTGCGCGATAAGCAGGTTCGCGACGTGATCGTCGATCTCCGTGCCGAGGAAGACAATGCGCTCGTTCAGCAGCCGCGAGTAGATGTCGAAACTGCGCTCGCCGCGCGAGGTCTGCTCGACGACGATGGGTACCAGTTGCGAGTGTGCTTCAGGCAGCATCTCGGTCACTCCTCAGTCTCGGCCGCAGCGTCGTCCGCCTCGGCCTCTGCTGCGGCATCCTCGGCAGACTCCTCGCCCTCCACCGACTGCTCCGCTTCGGCGGCTCTCGCGGCTGCGGCGGCCTTGGCGGCTTCCGCCGCTGCCTTCATCCGCTCCGCCGCCTCAGCCTGGAGCTCCTCGACGCTCTTCTCGACGATCGTGACGTTCTCTTTCAGCCAGTCGTACGCCTTGCGATGCATGAGGTCCTCACGCATCACGCCGATCAGGCCCAGCGCCTCCCAGCGCTCGCGAGTAGCCTCGGGCGTGAGCTCGTACTCGGCGGCGATCTTCTCGAACTCGGCGGCGATGTCTTCCTCGGTGACCTCCATGCCCTGGTGGCGGAAGACAGCCTCGAGAGCAAGCTCCTCGCGCAGGGTCTGCTCGCCGCGGACGCGCATGTCGCGCTCGAAGACATCCATACCCAGATTCGCCGAGGCAAGGTAGTCCTCCAGCGACAGATGATTGCGCTCGAGCATGCTGAAGAAGTCGCGCATCATGGACTGCTGCCGCTGCAGGATCATTGCGGGAGGCGGATCGGACTCGAGCAGCGCGGCCACGTGTTCGCGGATCCGCTGCTCCATGAGCCGCTCGAACGCGGCGCCCTTCTGCTTCTCGACGCGGAACTTCACGTCTTCGAGCAGCTCGTCCACGCTATCGAACCCGCCTGCGGTGGCCGCGAACTCGTCGTCGACCTCAGGCAGAACCTTCGCCTTGATCTCGTGGACCGTCACGTCGAAGCCGGCCATCTTGCCTCGATAACGGGGATCCGGCGCCTCGTCGGAGATCACGAACTCGATGTGGCGCTCGTCACCGGTCTTGGCGCCGAGAAGGCCCATCTCGAAGTCGGGCGGCATCTGGCCGCTGCCCATCTCGTAGAGGAACTTATCGGCGACGTTGTCCTCGTAGGGCTCGCCGTCAAGCGTGCCGACGAACGAGATGAGCACGAAGTCGGTCTTGGTCACCGAGCGGTCCTCGACCGGCTCGAGCGAGGCGTACTGGTCGCGCAGCTGATCCAGGTTTCGGTCGATGTCGTCCTGGGTCGCCGCACGCTCGGGCAGGATGACCTCGAACGGCTCGTAGTCAGTGAGCTCGATCTCGGGCCGCACCTCAACCTCGACGACGAAGGTGTAGTCCTGACCCGGCTCGACCATGTCAAGCGCTTCCATCTCGGGCGACTCGATCGGCCTGAGCTGCTCGGCGTCGATGGCGAGCGCGTACGAATCGTTCACGATCGCCTCAGTGGCCTCGCCGAGGATGTACTCGCGCCCGAGCCGCTGCTCGACCACGGCCTTGGGAGCCTTGCCGCGACGGAAGCCGGGGAACCGGTACTTCCGGCCCAGATCCTTGTAGGTCTTCTCGACCTGCTCGTCGACTTTCTCGGCAGGCACGGTCACCGTGAGCTTCACGGTGTTGTTCTCGAGCCGCTCCACGGAGGTGGTGAGCACAGGTTCTGTCCTTTCGGTCAGGTACGGTACCGGGCATTCACCCGTTTGATTCTGGTGCGGGCGAGAGGACTCGAACCTCCACGAGTTGCCCCACTGGAACCTAAATCCAGCGCGTCTGCCAGTTCCGCCACGCCCGCATGGAAACACGGCTTCCCATCATACCAAAGGCCGAGCGGCGGTGGGAAACCGGTTGATCGCTGAAACGCGCCCCGAACTAGCCGGCCGCAAGCAGGTGTTCTGCGAGGATCTTCACGCCGATTGCGATGAGAATCAGGCCGCCGACAAGCTCCGCCTGACTCCGGCGCCGAGCGCCAAACATCCCGCCCAGCCGGTACCCCACGAACGAGAGCACGAATGTTACAAATCCTATGAGCGAGATGGCCGGGACGATACTGGCCCGTAGGAATGCCAAGGACACGCCGACCGCAAGCGCATCGATGCTGGTGGCGACGGCCAGCGGCAACATCGCCCGAAGCCCGCACGACCCATCCGCCTCCTTCTCGCAGTCGCGAGACTCCCAGATCATCTTCGCGCCGATGAGGGCGAGCAGGCCGAAAGCGATCCAGTGGTCGAAATCGACGATCAGCGAACCGAACTGGGATCCAAGCAGGTACCCGATGGCGGGCATGAGTGCCTGGAAGCCGCCGAAGTACAGTCCGACGAGCACCGCCTTGCCCGTCTTCGTCCCGCCTGAAGCGAGGCCCTTGCCCACGGCAACAGCGAACGCATCCATGGACAACCCCACGGCGATGGCCAGCAACTCCCAATAACCCACCAGACCTCCTCGTCAGTGGCGCATCAAGTTCAGTGCAGACCGCTAATCGTCAGCGGGTGCCGACCCCATCTCGGCGAGGGCCGCCAGCGTACCAGGGATGTCGATACGCTGGGGGCAGGCATCCATGCAGGCCCCACAGGCGATGCATGTCTCTGGTCTCCCGTCCGGATCGAGGCACGCAAGGCGCTTGCGCGTGACGAAGTCACTGCTCACGCTAAGGTTGTTGTAGATGTTGAGCAGATCGGGGATGTCAAGTCCCTGCGGGCAAGACTCGAGGCAGTAACCGCACGCGGTGCACGGCACTCCGAGCTGGTCGCGCAGCAGCTCGACCGCATCATCGAGCGTGGTCTTCAGCGCGTCGTCGAGCGGGTCCTCCCGCTCGAAGGTCGCAAGGTTGTCACGCAGCTGCTCCAGTGTGGTCATGCCGGAAAGCACCACGCGGACATTCTCGAGGCTCATCAGCCACCGAAACGCCCACGAGGCGACGGAGCGGCCGGGCTGAGCAGCCTGAAGCAACGCATCGGCCTCCGGGCTCAGTGAAGCGAGCCGCCCACCGCGAACCGGTTCCATGACCCACACGGGCACTTCCGCGTCCGCAAGGATCGAGTACTGTCGCTCTGCGTCACGGAGCGCCCAATCCAGGTAGTTCAGCTGCAGCTGCCCGAAATCCCAGTCCCGTGCGGCGACAAACCGCTCAAGCGTCTCGGGCAAAGCGTGTGCCGAGAAGCCAAGATGCCGGATCCGTCCGGCCTCCTTCTGCTTCTGGAAGTAGTCGAGGAACCGCGCGTCGAGATAGGTGTCTATTACTCTCTCGTTGAGATTGTGGAACAGGTAGAAATCGAAGTAGTCAGTCGCGCAACGCTCGAGCTGCTCCTCGAAGATGGTCTCCGGGCTCTGCCCGGCTTCGAGCAACCAGCCAGGGAACTTGTCAGCCAGGTAGAAGCTGGAGCGATCGTAGTTGGCGAGTGCCTCGCCCAAGAAGCGCTCGGACTCCCCCTCGTGATACATGTACGCCGTGTCGAAGTAGTTGACACCGTGAGCGTACGCGTAGTCCACGATCTCTTTGGCCGCGCTCCTGTCGATGGCGCCGTCCGCGGTGACCGGCAGGCGCATAGCCCCCAGACCCAACCGAGAGATCTCGGCATCTCCAAAACGCGTGTAGATCATTGCGCGTGAACCTCCGCTGCTCTTGCCTCGCGCCTTCGGGGCGCAAGGTGCGTCGCACACTCAGTCGCCCATGATAACGCTCGGACGACGAGCTCTGGGTACGCGGGGTGATCGAAACTGGATGCCGCGTAGATCAGAAGTCGTGAGTGAGCTTCATCGTCCGCATGAGCTCGGCGAGAGCGTCGTCGGGGAGGCCATGTTGCCAGTGCCCCGACGCGTACGCTATCGCCCAGACGACCAGCCACACCAACACAAGCAGAACCGCCCACGCGCGCCATGGGATCGTGACACCGGCGACACGTGACTCGAGCGCACCGGGTACGGGGCACGCGCTCACGCACTCCTGGCACCCATCGCACTCGGCGGAACGCACTGCCCTCGTGCTCGACGACACTTCGATAGTCGCAGCGCACGCCTTGTCGCATGCCTTGCAGTCGATGCAGCGCTCGGCGTCGCGCTTGACGGTCCCAAGAGATGCCACCGACGCCGCCCCATACATGGCTCCGAGCGGGCAGAGGTAGCGGCACCAGGTGTTCGTGCCGACCCACAGCGTCGTGCCGACGACGAAGCCCGCCACCACCCAGTACCCCCACGCAGGGTGCAGCACTCCCCAGAGGATCTTCATGTCGGCTGTGGCGTAGTACGGCAGAAGCTGGAACTCAAGCGCGACCTGAACGGGCAGCGTCGCGAGGTACCCGACGACCGCCGCCGCCAGGAGGTACTTGGGAACGCGGAGCGCGCGGTCAAGGCCGACCGGAACGCGGCGTGGCCGACCTCCGTTGAGCTTGCGCCCGAGCCACCCGAACGCGGAGACGACCGTCCCCACCGGGCAGACGTAGCCGCAGAAGCCGCGCTTGAACAGCATGGAAATCACGAGCGCGGCAAGCACGATGACGACAGACGCCGGCATCACGGGATCGAACAGTCCGCTCTTAAGCCACGCGATCAGGCTCATCAGCGCGCCCAGCGGGACGAGCC
Source organism: uncultured Eubacteriales bacterium (assembly GCA_964492775.1). Lineage (GTDB taxonomy): Bacteria > Actinomycetota > Coriobacteriia > Anaerosomatales > PHET01 > WRDS01. The sequence goes on from CAZBLH010000015.1 coordinate 5,493, forward strand.
CGGCCACAGCCTCAGGGCGCGGCACGTACGGCCCCACCCCAATCGCCCACTGGTAGAAGCTCCAGAGCTGCCAGCACGCGTACAGGAACACGCCGAGAAACCCGACCCGCACCCATGAGCGGACCGACACCCGTCGGGCGAAACCGAGAGCGTCATCGAGCCCGATGGGGCGTGGACCGGAGCCGGCGATCGGATCGGACTCGATCTCCGGAGCGTCCAGCGGAGTCGTGGGCTCGCGTTGTGTGTGTAGTTGCATTTCGTCAGTCATCGCAATCGCCGGGAGCAGATGTCATGCCCATCAAGCGCCGAGGTCGCCGTGAGCATGCAAGAACCCCCGCCCAAAAAGTTCGGCGGGGGCCCTGGATTTCGATGGTGGGCCGTATAGGGATCGAACCTATGACCTTGGGATTAAGAGTCCCCTGCTCTACCAGCTGAGCTAACGGCCCGTATAGAAGCGCTCTTGCCAATCGTACTCGGCGACTATGCGCGTTTTCAACTCATGGGGTGGGTAACGGGACTCGAACCCGCGACCTTCGGAGCCACAGTCCGACGCTCTAACCAACTGAGCTACACCCACCATAAGTGGCCTGGCACGCCCGGAGGGATTCGAACCCCCGACCTAGAGATTAGAAGTCTCCCGCTCTATCCAGCTGAGCTACGGGCGCGTGAGACGTCACCTAGGCAGTCCGTACCGCGAATGCGTACGGTACCTGCGGTGACGATAGTTGTCAATGGAGCGGCCGACGGGACTCGAACCCGCAACAGTCAGCTTGGAAGGCTGATGCTCTACCAATTGAACTACGGCTGCTTGTGCCTGCGTGATTGTACGCTAATTGAGACAAGTTTCCACCCCTGAATCCGGCCGAACGCTCTGGCCGCTTCAGTCGGCGCGCTGGCGATAGTCACTGTGAGGTTATGGCACGCCCTCGACCGGGGTAAGGGTAACCGTACACCGAACGTCGGAGGTGATCCCGTGCCACAGAAGAAGCACCTGCGCGGAGTAGGAGACAAGGAACAGCGGCAGTACGAGAAGATCAAGGATGAAGCTGAGAAGACAGGTCGCTACGGTGAGCGCGCTGAAGAGGTAGCCGCCAGAACCGTGCTCAAGCAGCACAAAGAGAAGGGGCACGAACCGGGTGAATGAGGGCGACGCCCGCTATGCCACGAGCCACACGTTGATGGCGAACACCCGCTCGCCTAAGCGTTGACCGTCTCACCACCGTTGGGGTGTACCACCTGACCAGTGATGTAGCCGCTCCAGCTCGCCGAGGCGAGGAACAGGTATGACGGCGCGATCTCGTACGGTTGAGCGGCCCGACCCATCGGGTTCTTCTTGCCGAACGAGTCGATCCGGTCCTGATCGAAGGAGCCTGCGATCAGGGGCGTCCACACCGGGCCCGGCGCCACCCCGTTCACGCGGATGCCTTTCTCGGCAAGCTGTGGCCCCAGCGAGCGGACGAGCGAGACTAGCGCGCCTTTTGTCGCGGCGTACGTGACCAGATGATCGCTGCCCCGGTACGCCGTCACCGACGTAGTCACGATGACGGACGCACCAGCGCTAAGGTGCGGCAAGGCCGCATGTATGAGATAGAGCGAGCCCAGGACGTTGACGGCTACCGTCCGGTCGATGTGCTCCAAGTCTTCATCGATGAAGGACTCAGCCTCGTACTGGATGCCGGCATTGCTGACCAGGACATCGATTCCACCGCCGACCAACGCGGCCTCAATCAGGCCCGACACATGCTCAGTACGCGAGATGTCCCCGCGAACGAGAAGGCATTCTCGACCGTGCTCCTCAACCAGCGCGCGCGTGATCTCGGCGTCCTTGTCCTCCTCGAGGTAGCCGAGAACAATGTCGGCCCCTTCGGACGCGAAGAGCAAGGCGACGGCGCGCCCGATCCCACTGTCCCCGCCGGTTATGATCGCCCGCTTGCCCGCCAGTAGACCACACGGGTGCCATGACGGGTGCCGGTAGACGGGTGCCGGTACCATCCGGTACTCATCGGCAGGCATCTTGTGCTGCGCCACAGGCACGGAGGGCGACACTCCCTGCAGGCTAGAAGCATGCGATGCCGTATCAGCGCCTACCCGTGACGAGCCTGCCGACGAAGAGGACGATGACCGCCCCGACCGTGGCGACCAAGATGGATGTAAGGTTGATTCCGGTCACGGGAGGACCACCGAGCAGGCTGAAAACCCAGCCGCCTACGAGAGCACCGACTATTCCGAGGATGATCGTCATGACCCAGCCTGCGCTGTCACCCATGATGAGCTTTGCGAGGATTCCGGCGATCAGGCCGACCACGATCCAGGACAGGATTCCCATCGGAACGCTCCTTTCGTGTGGTTGCTTCTCACCATGTACCGCGAACGACCCGGTTTCTAAACGTTGGAAGTTGCACGAAAAAGCGAGGGTGAGAGGCTTTCGCCCCTCACCCTCCGTGTACCGACTGTGCGTGGACCAGCGATAGGCGTTAGTCGATGCGCTGCACGCCGATTCCGATCAAGCCAGGACCGGTGTGTACCACCAGCACCGGAGTGAGCTGCTCCTCGACCGCATGCCTGAAGTTCGGCAGGCGCTCTTTCATCGCTGCCATGATGGCTTTGGCCTCGACCTCCGCTGCGCCCTGGACGACCGCGATGCTGTACTCCTTGGCGCCTTGCGCGAACTCCACGGCTTTGTCGAGTGCCAGCCGCAGCGACTTCTCGCGACCACGCGCTTTGGCCACCGTGTAGTAGATTCCGTCCTCATTGCAGGAGATGACCGGCTTCACATCAAGCAGCATGCCCATGACGCCTGACACGAGCCCGATGCGCCCCCCTTTCAGGAGGTACTCGAGGGTCGCGACGCAGAAGAACACCTTCGTGTTCTTCGCGGCAAGCTCGGCCTGCCTGCACACCTCATCGAATGGGAGCCCTTTCTCGATCAACTCGCCCGCTCGCATAGCGGTCAGGCCACTCCCAATTCCGATGTTCTTCGTGTCAACGTAATACGCCTGGAGACCCTCTGGTTCGCTTCCGAAGTTCCTCAGCATCTCAAAGGTGCCGCTGAGCCCGCTCGAGATGGTGATGACAAGCACTTTCTCGTATCCATCTGCCTTGATCTGCTTGAACAGTTCGGCGACGGCAGCCGGGCTTGGCAACGAAGTGGAGGGTATTTCTTCAGGAAAGCGCGCGAACACGGTGTCCGGGTCGATGTCGACGCCGTCGCGGTACTCGCCATCCTTGTAGATGATGGTCAGCGGCGCAACGTACATCTTGAACCGGTCGCGGAACTCTTTGGGCACATCGCACCCTGAGTCCACCAGAATCGCAATCTTCTCGGTGGTCACGCGGTCCTCACTTTCCTGCCGGCTAGCATTGGGCCGTGCCTCACGGCTCTACTGTCGCGTAATCTCGACGTTATTGCCAGACTTGATGAGCAGCGACAGCAGGGCGCCGGCGAGGAGGACGAGCGAGGCCACCCGAAGCGCACTCCGGACCGCCTCCACGAACGACTCCTCCGCGGCGCTCGCGAAGCCTTCCCCGATTGCGGCAAATGCCTTTTCGATCTTGCCCCCAATTGCCATCCCGAAGTTCATGAACGCACTCGGGTCCGCATTGGGGTCCATGGCGGACACCTGGTCCATGAGCGGAGCAAGCGCGGTCATCATGTCAGTACCCTCAAGCGACGTGCCTTTGTCGACCTCGGCCATGATTGCCGCAATGACGGGCTTCTGGGCTGGAGCCGGCAGGTACTCGGTGGCAGCCTCGGTCACGGCACCTTCAATCACCGGACGCATGGCCTCGGCAGGCACCGCTTCACGGAGTGAGTCCAAGTCCATGCCGCCCATACCCATCTGCGAACTGGAGTCCTCGATGATCTCGGAGACGTACGGGACGGCCTCGGCCGGAAGGCCAGGCATCGACTTGGTGGCATCGAGCATCGCCGACGTCATGGTGGTGGCGAAGATGGCGCCAAGAACAGCAACACCGAAGACGCCGCCGACCTGACGCATCGTCGAGAGGATGCCGGAGGCGGCGCCTTCCTCACCGCTCGGCGCAACAGCCATGACGGCGCTCGTCATTGATGGCATCACGAGGCCCATACCGAGGCCGGCGAGAGCAAGCGGGGCGACCAGCCACTGCCAGCCGGCACCGATCGGCAGGAATGACGCCCAGAACACCGCGCCGGCAGAGATCGCCATGCCGCTGAACACAAGCCAGCGCGAGCCGATCATATCCGACAGACGACCCGCGAGCGGGGCGGCCACGAGGATCGCTGCGGAGAGCGGAGTCAACGCCAACCCGGTCTGGATCGCAGTGTAGCCGAGCTGAGCCTGCAGGTAGACCGGGAGCAAGAAGAACATGCCGAGCATGCCGAACATCAGGATGGCACCGGCGGCGTTACCTGCGCTGAAGGCCGGGCTCCTGAACAGCCGCAGGTCCATGATCGGCTCGGCGACCTTACGCTCCCAGAAGATGAACGCCACAAGAGTCACAGCAGCAACGGCGAACAGGCCGAGCACCACGGGGTCGGTCCAGCCAAGTTTCGGACCCTCGATCAGTCCATAGCACAGCGAGGCGAGCAGGACGATCGACAGCACCACGCCCGGCACGTCGATGGTGTGCTCACGCTCATCGCGCGACTCAGGTATGGCCCAGAGCGCGAACGGAATCGCCACAAGCACGATCGGGACGTTGATGAAGAAGATGTAGTTCCAGGCGAACGCATCGGTGAGCCAGCCGCCGAGCAACGGACCCGCTGCGCTGGCGAGTCCGCTGACAGCGCCCCAGATACCCATCGCCATGCCGCGCTGCTCAGGCGGGAAGTTCACTGCCGTGAGCGAAAGTGTGGCGGGCATCATGAACGCGCCACCGAGCGCCTGAACGACGCGCGAACCGATCAGCATCGCAGGTGTTCCCGAAAGGCCGCACAGCAGCGACCCGACGCCGAACAGCGCGAGACCGACGATGAAGAAGCGCTTCCTGCCGAACATATCCCCGAGTCGCCCGAAGGTCACGAGGAAGGATGCGAACACAAGCGTGTAGGCGTTCAGCACCCACTCGGCATCAGAGAAGCTGGCGCCGATTCCCTTGCTGATGGCGGGTATTGATACGTTCACCACCGTACCGTCGAGCAGCGCCATGAACAGCGCGACGCAAACGCTGGCGAGTACCCACCACTTGCGTGCGTACGGATCTTCGGATCGTGCGGAAACGCTCACAGGTCAACCTCCTTGGTAGTGCCATCGGACGTGGTTTCAAGCTGAGCCAGCCATTCCAGCTCAGTGCGAAGCTGGCGTTCACGCAGGTCAGCTAGTTCGAGATGACCCGAGTAGCCGACCAGCATCTCCTTCGAGCCGATCAGGATGTCCAGTTCCCGGCGGAGCCGCGACTGGCGTTCGCGGATCAGTGCGGAGCGCTCGGCAGAAGACAGGTGCCCGAAGCAGGCGACGCGGACGTAGAAGTCCGTCTGGCCGAGCGGGCCCTCGTGCAGAGGATCAGCGAGCCTTGCCGCGAGCTCTGCGCGCCCGGCGTCCGTGATTGAATAGACCACGCGGTCGGGGCGGCCCTTTTCACCGGGCTCCGTGTGACTGACGATCGCACCCTGCTCCTCAAGCGAACGCAGGAGAGGATAGAGCGAGCCCTCGGAGACCGAGACCATGGCGCCAAGTCCCATAGTCATCCGCTTCTTCAAGACATAGGCATGAAGGGGGCCTTCGGCCAGCACGGCAAGTGAGACCATCGTCAGCAACGGCTGGACAGGACGAGCCAATCGCGTTTCCTTTCGGATACCTCGAATCGAGGTATCAACTCTACGTCGTGACGCAATGAGCGTCAAGTCCGGATAACAGCGCATCGCTGTGCCCGAGCTACTGCATAGATGCGAAACGGGACGGCCTAATGGCCGTCCCGCCAAGCGTTTTCCGCCTGATCTGGTTGACGCGCGTTACCGCCGACGCGGATCGACGTTATTCGGTCTTGTCGACCATCGTCGCCACAGGGCCGTTAGTCTTTACGGACGCAATGCCGTTCTCCATGGCAGATGTCGAGGAGTAGTACTCGCTGCGGCCAATCTCCTGCGAGTTCGCGGCCTTGAGGATGAAGTACGGCTCGCCCTTGGAGTTCTCACGGCGCTCGTACCGCTCGTCGAGCGGCGAGTTCTTCTTGACCGACTCAATCCCGTTCAGCGCCGCCGCCTTCGTCGTGTACCGCTCACTGGTGAGGATGACCTGGCCATTGGCGGCCTTCAGGTTGAACATCACCTGGCCGTCTTTCGAGTTCGTGAGCACGTAGTGAGCAGCCATACGACTCCTTCCAACGCAACTGACCGTAGGTTGTTGGTACCCCAGTCGGGCCGACGGTTCTCGCGGGGCGTCGGTTTCACGGGCTCTGAAGCGGGGATACTCCTGTCATCGCACGTCACGAGAAGGGAGCGGTTCCATGGCTGAAGGCGGATTCTTGGACAAGGCGAAGGAGCTGGTCGGAGGAGCCGTGGACGACGTGGGAGATCTGGCTAAGAACATCGCCGAGGGCGCGGCCGAGAAGATCGACGAGGCAACGGAGTCCATGGGAGGCGTGGCCAAGCAAGCTGGCGACGCTGTAGGCGCAGGCAAAGAGAAGATCGGCGACGCCGCTGCCGACATTGCCCGCAAGGTCACCAGCGGCGGTGGCGCCGACTAGCGTGCAGCGCAAGTTGTCCCGCGTGCCTAAGCACGACGAGCGGGCACTCATTCAATGAATGACAAACGAGGCACCCTCAAGGGGTGCCTCGTCTCATGTTCTGGTCGGGCTGACAGGATTTGAACCTGCGACCCTCTGCTCCCAAAGCAGATGCGCTACCAAACTGCGCTACAGCCCGATCGAGTGCTCGCGTGCCGAGAGGCGGCGGAGCATCGAACAGTATAGCCGAGACACCGCTCGCGTTTCGGCAGCTACTCGAGACCTGCCAGTTTCGCGCGCAGGGCGCGAAGCGCGGCCCCACGGTGGCTGATGGCGTTCTTCTCTGCGGTCGTCAGCTCCGCCATGGCTCGGCCGGGCGCCGCCTGTGGGAGAAAGAGCGGATCGTATCCGAATCCCCCGTCACCACGAGCTTCCGTAGCGATCAGCCCTTCGCATGCTCCCTCGGCTATGGTCTCCGTCCCGTCTTCGTCGATGAACACCATGCTGCACACGAACCTCGCGGTGCGCTCCTCGCTCGGCGTGTCAGCCAGCGCGAGGAGCAGCCGGGCGTTGTTCTCGGCGTCGGTCGCACACGGGCCGGCGTACCGGCTCGAGTAGACCCCCGGCTCACCGCCGAGCGCGTCAACCACGAGTCCCGAATCGTCCGCGAGTGCCGCCAGAGCGAAACGCTCTCGCGCTGCCACCGCCTTGATGCGAGCGTTCGCCTCGAAGGTTGTGCCGTCCTCTTCGGGGCTTGGCCATGCATGATCGAGCTCTGAAGCCGCGACAAAATGCCAGCCCTCAAAGCCGAGCGCACCGCGAATCTCGGCGAGTTTGCCCTTGTTCGACGTCGCGACAACGACGGTCTTGCCTCGAGACCCGGCATCTATGGTTGACGGGCGAGAGCCCTGCGAATCAGAAGCCATAGGTCATGAGCCCCTCATCCACGATCTTGCGCTGGATCGCAAGCAGATCGCTGATGCCTCCGGAGGCCAGGTCGAGCATATCGTCGAGGCGCTCCCGGCTGAACGGGACCTGCTCGCCCGTACCCTGGACCTCGATGAAGCGACCTCTATCGTCCATGACGACGTTCATGTCGACCTCGGCGACCGAGTCCTCGGCGTACTCGAGATCGAGCACGAGCGCGCCGTCGACCAACCCGACGCTCGTGGCAGCAAGCTGACCCCGCAGCACCGTACCGGCGACCTTGCCTGCAGCGCGCCACTGCTCGAGAGCATCGTTCACCGCGATCCAGGCTCCAGTGATCGCCGCCGTACGTGTGCCGCCATCGGCCTGAATCACGTCGCAGTCAACGGTGACAGTAACCTCGCCCAGCGCGCCCAGGTCAACGACGGTCCGCAGCGCGCGTCCGATAAGGCGCTGGATCTCGTGGGTGCGGCCTTTGGGACCGGTCATGGTCTCGCGGCGCGAGCGAGTGTGCGTGGACGCGGGCAGCATAGAGTACTCGGCGGTAAGCCAGCCAAGACCCGAGCCGCGGCGCCATGAGCTCACGCCATCATCGACGGAGGCAGCGCACAGCACGCGCGTGTCCCCGAGCTCGAAGATGCAGCTGCCCATCGCGTGCTTCAGGTACCCGCGGGTCACCTTCACGGGCCTGAGTTGGTTCGCGGCGCGTCCATTGCTGCGTTCGGTCAATGCTCGTCCTTTCGAGGGGTTCGCTTAGGGCGGCCCGCTAGAACGTGCAAGCGTCCGCAGCGTGAGTATACTGCGACGCCGCTGGAGAGCGCTCTGGACAGCGGCATCGCGCCACCTCGACTCGGCACTGGATTCGCTTGCAGCAGCGCCTTGAGCTAACATGAACCAGTATTCATTTTGTGCCCGACCGCAGGTCAGGAACAGGATGGTTGAGGCGAACTTGTCGGCAGAAGCGAGGCCCACAGTGGTGCACCCGACGCGCGCCGATGCGCTGCGTAATCGCGAGAAGATCCTTGAGACTGCGCGAAGCCAGATAGTCGAGCACGGGCCGGATGTGGGCATGAGCCAGATCGCCCAGGCTGCAGGCGTTGCCGTGGGCACCCTGTATCGCCACTTCCCCACCAAGACCGACCTTGTGAAGGCCGTGATCTCCGAGCAGGTCGACCGGCTCGCCGATGCTGCCGAGGAAGCTTGGGCTCGCGTTGAAACAGGCCGGTCCGAGCCGACCGTCGAGATACTGACGTACCTGCGCGACATGGTAGAAACGGCGGCGAACAACGGAGCTCTCCGCGTCGCCGCGCAGAATCTCGTCGTCGAGATCCACCGCTCCGATTCCGCGCGACGCGGCGCGGCCGCCCTGGCTAGGCTCATCGAGCGTGGCCGGAACACCGGTTGCCTGCGCCCGGACCTGACCGTGACCGACCTGTATCTCCTTGCCGCCACGGGGCCGCTTGAGCACCCCGAGGCAAGCCGCGAGCGCTGGCTTGAGCTCATCATGCCGGCGCTGCTTCCCTTCGAATCATCGAGCCTCAACCAGACCCAGAAAGGCGCCTGATGCTCCAGCTCCGCAATGTCTCGAAGTCATACACCACGGCCGATTTCACCCAGGTCGCCCTGGACGACGTCTCGATCTCCTTCCGCGACAACGAGTTCGTGGCGATTCTCGGCCCTTCGGGTTCGGGCAAGACGACACTGCTGAACATCATCGGTGGCCTGGACCACTACGATTCCGGAAACCTGATCATCGACGGCATCGCGACGGAGGACTACAAGGACCGCGACTGGGACGCGTATCGGAACAACCGGATCGGCTTCGTCTTCCAGAGCTACAACCTGATTCCCCACCAGAGTGTGCTCTCCAACGTCGAGCTAGCTCTCACGTTGTCGGGCGTATCCCGAGGCGAGCGCAAGCGTCGCGCGACTCTCGCGCTTGAGCGCGTCGGCCTCGGCGATCACATCCACAAGCGGCCGAACCAGCTGTCCGGTGGCCAGATGCAACGTGTCGCCATCGCTCGTGCGCTGATCAACGACCCCGAAATCCTTCTTGCCGACGAGCCGACCGGCGCCCTGGACTCCAAGACGAGCGAGCAGGTCATGGCGCTGCTCACCGAGATCGCCAACGACCGCCTCGTCATCATGGTCACGCACAACCCCGAGCTTGCCGAGAAGTACGCGACCCGAACCGTGGATCTCCGGGACGGACAGATCGAGCACGACAGCGATCCCTTTGTTCCGGATAGCGAGGAGATGGGCGTAAGCAACAAGGCTGTGCGCTGGACCTCCATGTCGCTCCCAACGGCCATCGCGCTGTCCTTCAACAACCTGATGACCAAGAAGGGCCGAACCCTGATGACGGCCTTCGCGGGCAGCATCGGCATCATCGGCATCGCGGCGATTCTCGCGCTCGCGAACGGGGTCAACCAGTACATCAAGGGTGTCGAGGAAGACACATTGTCGGTCTACCCGCTGACGATCCAGAGCCAGGGAATGGACATCACGTCGCTGGTGGCGGCCTCCGCCGACATAAGCGAAGAGGTGGAGGCGGCGTCTAAGGGTGACGGCGACGTGCACGAGATGAGGGCGCTCAGCCGAGTGTTCGAGTCTGTCGGCTCGAACGACCTGGCCTCGCTCAAGGCTTACCTCGATGACAACGGCGGCGGCATCAACGAGTACGTCAACCTGATCCACTACACCTACAACGTCACACCACAGCTCTACGCTGCAGACACCACCGACGGCGTGCGTCAGGTCAACCCCGACAACACATTCGCGGCGTTCGGCTTCGGGGCGACGTCTTCAAGCCCGCTCGTCGCCTCATCGATGAGCTCGATGTTCAACGAGCTGATGGAGGACACCTCCATCATCGAGGAGCAGTACGACATGGTGTCGGGGCACTGGCCCAAGGAGTACGATGAGGCCGTGGTCGTGCTGACCCCGAATGGCGGAATCAGCGACTACATGTCGTACACGATGGGCCTGCGTGACCCTGCCGAGCTGGACGCGATGGTAGACCAGCTGCTCAACGACGAGACCATCGTCACGCCCTCCGACAGCCGCAGCTTCAGCTACGAGGACCTCACCTCGGTCTCGTTCAAGTTGGTGTACGCGACCGACTACTACGTCCACGACGAACAGTACGACGTCTGGACGGACAAGAGCGGCGATAAGGAGTACCTCAAGGAGCTCGTCGAGGCCGGTGAGGATATCCGCGTCGTCGGCGTGATCGCTCCCAAGGACGGGGCCACCGCCACAGCGCTACAGCCTGGTATCTACTACAGCCCGGCCCTCACCAACCACCTGATCCAGCAGGCCTCGAAGACCGAGATAGTCCAGAACCAGCTCGCGGACTCGTCGGTCAATGTATTCTCGGGCCGCACCTTTGCCGACGAAGAAGCGAACCCCGACCGCAGCGACTTCGACATGGCGTCGCTGATGACGATCGATGAGGACGCCATCGGCGATGCATTCAAGTTCGACTCGTCGAAGATGCAGTTCGATACGTCCTCGCTCAACCTGGCGATGCCAAACCTCGCGTTCGACCCCTCGGCAATGCCTCAGATGGACCTCGCCGACATGCTCGGCGGCATGGATCTCGGAGGGTCTACCGGTGAGCTCGACATGGAGGCCGTGCTTTCCGACATCGACTTCGAGGCGCTGGCCGAGGGAATCGACTTCAGCGCCGACCAGCAGGCTGTCGCAGGGCTGGCCAACCGCATGGCCCAGGGCTACCTCGAGTTCTGCATGGCAGAGGGCTTGAACCCCGCCGACACCGAGACGAACTTCCCGCTGTTCATGCAGACCCCCGAGGGGCAGGCCATCTTGGCCGAAGCGCCTGGCCTTCTCAACGGGCCCGGCCTGCAGGAGTACCAGCGGCGGCTGATGGCCGCGGTCGCTCAGGGCATCGGCGAGGCGGTACAGGGGCAGCTCGAGGCAAGCTCGGCGGCCATGGAGCAGCAGATCCAGGCGGCGATGGCCGGATACATGCAGCAGGTCATGACCTCGATATCTGAGCAGATCTCTACCCAGCTCGGCTCGGCGCTGCAGTCCCAGATCGGCGGCGCGATGAAGTCCGCGATGGGCCAGCTGAGTTCCAACTTCTCAGGCGCGATGGGCATCGACCAGGACGCCTTCATAGAGGCTTTCCAGTTCAACATGGACGAGGAAGACCTCACGCAGCTGATGATGACGCTGATGGGTTCCGAGCAGAGCTCGTTCGACGGCAACCTTGCCAGACTCGGCTACGCAGACCTGGACAAGCCCTCGAATATCAACATCTATCCGATCGACTTTGAGAGTAAGGGCAAGGTCATCGAGATCCTCGACGAATACAACGAGCGCATGGAGGCCGAGGGCAACGACCAGAAGGTGATTACCTACACCGACATCGTGGGCGCGCTCATGTCGTCGGTCACCGACATCGTGAACGTGATCAGCTACGTGCTCGTGGCGTTCGTCTCGATCTCGCTGGTGGTCTCCTCGATCATGATCGGCGTGATCACCTACATCTCGGTGCTGGAACGCAAGAAGGAGATCGGTATCCTGCGCTCCATCGGTGCGTCCAAGCGCGACATCAGGCGCGTGTTCAACGCCGAGACGCTCATCGTCGGGTTCGTGGCCGGCGTGCTGGGCATCGGCGTGACCGCACTGCTGATCCTGCCTGCGAACGCGATCATATACTCGAAGTTCGATATCTCGAACGTCGCGCAGCTGCCCGGCATCGCCGCCGCGCTGCTCGTCGTGATCAGCATGGGGCTGACCTTCCTTGCAGGGCTGATACCCTCATCGGCCGCTTCGCGAAAGGACCCCGTCGAGGCGCTCAGAAGCGAGTAGCTCCTGCTGAGATCGTGAAGCCGTCCATCTCGGTCGCGACCCGCACGGGCGCGCCGAACCCGGCTGCGGCCTCACGGGCCGCAGCCTCACGATCGTTCGTGGGCCACAGGTGCGTGAGGACGAGTTGAAGGACCCTGGCCTGACGGGCCCATACTCCCGCCTCGCGAGCGGTGAGATGGGCGGCGCGGCCGGCGAACTCCTCGGCGAGCGTGGCCTCCACCAGGGCCAGGTCCGCGTCGCGCAAGGCGTCGAGCAACCAGGGGCCGGCGGCAGCGTCGGCGCTGTAGGCAAGCAGCGCTCCATCGGCGACCACGCGCAGCGCAAACGTCGGGCCCGAGTGCTCAACAGCCACCGGCGTCACCACGAGATCGCCGATGGAGATCGCCTCGCCGGTGGCAAGCGCATGAGGGACGAACGCCTCCTCCAGCTCGCGAGCGCTCCGCTTGGAGAGCAGCGACTTCATCTGTCCAAGAAGCCCAGCGGGCGCGTACAGCGGCAACGGCGGCGCGGAGCCCCCAGGCCCGTGACGCAGAGCGGTCTCGAGCGAGTAGAGATCGAGGAAGTGGTCGGGGTGCATGTGGGTGATCACGACGGCATCCAGTTCCGTCAGCTCTATGAGTCGCCCAAGGTTTCCGAGCACACCGTTGCCGCAGTCCAGTAGCACCCGTGTGGACTGCGAGTCATTCTCCACCAGGAATCCGGCGCAGGCGCGCCCGGCGCCTGCGTACCCCGCCGAGGTGCCGAGAGCGGTCAGTCGCATGCCGCGACTCCGCTCGGGCCGGGGACGTCGCTGACGCCTTCATCAGCTCTGGCGTCGAGCGCCGCAATGTGCCGCTCGGCAGGAACGCCAGCCAACTCTGCGAGGCTCACGGAGCCGACCGCGTCGGGACGAGCGCCGAACACCCTTGTAGCGAGCCGCACGAACTCGGTTACTTCGCCAGTTGTCGTGAACTCGTAGCGCGGCTGCACTCCCCGCGCGGCGAGCTGCCCGCGCCGGGTGAGCGCCTCGGCGACCTCGCGTGCAGTCTCCTCGGCAGATGAGATGAGCTGTACGCGCGGACCCATCACCTGCCCGATTGCCGCTGCGAGCAACGGGAAGTGCGTACAGCCGAGCACGAGAGTGTCGATGCCGCTGCGCTTGAGCGGGTCGAGGTAATCGCGTGCAATCTGGTGGAAGGTTGGCCGCACGAACACGTCGGCACTCGCCGCAAGCAGCCCCTCGACGGCACCGGAGTCGAGCCTCAGTCCCTCCTCGACGATGTCGACGAAGCGCGGTGCGGCGGCCGAGTAGACCGTGACTCCAGCATCGAGCATCCGGATTGCTCGGCTGTATGTGCCCGACTCGATCGTGCCAACGGTACCGATGACGCCGATTCGGCGATTGCGCGTAGCCATGACGGCGGCGCGAGCACCGGGCTCGACCACACCGATCACTGGGACGTCGAACGCTCGTTGCGCGAGCTCCAGGCCTGCCGCGGTCGCGGTGTTGCACGCGATCACGATGAGCTTGACCTTGCGGGACTCGAGCCATGCCCCGATCTCGACGACGTAGCGCTGCACGTCCTGCAGGTCCTGTGGACCGTACGGGCAACGCGCCGTGTCGCCGAAGTACACGAGCGACTCGGATGGGAGCGCGCGTGCGATCTCACGAGCGACCGTGAGACCTCCGATGCCGGAGTCGAAGATGCCGATGGGGGCGGTTTCCATGACCGGGATTATACCGCCGTGCGGCGTGCGCTCGGGCGCCGGGCAGGCGCAGTCTGTCAGGACGCGAGGCTGACGCTTAGCAGCCGGTGGCGCCAGTGACGGCTTCGATGATGGCCCGCGCGATGCGCTGGACAGGCAGGACCTGCTCGGCAGCGCCAATCTCGGCGGCGATTCTTGGCATCCCGTACACGGTTGACGTGGCTTCGTCCTGCGCAATCGTGGCCGAGCCCGAGTTGCGCATCAGCTTCAGGCCTTCGGCGCCGTCCGCGCCCATCCCTGTCAGCAGCACCCCGACCGCCTCGCCGGGATGCATCGCTGCCACCGAGCTGAAGAGCGTATCAATACTCGGCACATGGATCTGGCCTGCCGGCGGCGAGGTGAGTCGCATCTCCGAACCCTCGAACCGCAGATTCGAGCCGGTCGGCGCGAAGTACGCGACCCCCGGTTTGGGGACCACACCGTGGGTCGCGGTCGTCACGTGGATTGCGCAGCCGGAGTCGAGCCAGCTCGCAAGCCCGGGCACGAACCCGTCGGCGATGTGCTGGGCGATCACGACTGGCACCGGGAGGTCGGACGGAAGCCTGCCGAGCACCTCCAGGAGCGCAGATGGTCCGCCCGTCGACGCGCCAATCGCTACCAACGAGTGTGTCGACGCGACGACGCCGGCTCGCCCGACGCCGCTGCGCTCGGTGCGCCGCCCGCGGATGTGGGTCACAACGCGCACGTTCGCCAACACCTTGACCTTGCGGATCATCTCTCGGCCGATGGACTCGAGCGTCGCCCAGTCCCGCGCCTCGGGCTTCTTCATGACATCGAGCGCGCCCAACTCGAGCGCATCGAATGCCCGCCCGGTGCCTTCCGAGTAGACGGAGGAGGACACGACAAGGATCGGGGTGGGCGTGTACGCCATGATGCGCTCGGTCGCCCCGAGTCCATCCAGCACGGGCATATGGATGTCCATCGTCACGAGATCGGGGCGCAGCTCCGCGACAAGATCGACCGCTTCGGCGCCGTTGACGGCCTGCCCGACCACCTCGATAGCGGGGTCGCTCGCCAGAATCTGCGCAAGCATCTCCCGCGCAACAAGCGAGTCGTCGGCCACCACCACCCGGATGTGGTCGCGTTCCCTCACGCACTCACCGCGCCAGCCGCTCGACGGTGTCAAGCAGCGTGTCCTGGTTGAACACGGACTTTGTGATGTAGGCGTCAGCGCCCGCGTCGATGCCGAGCGCTTTCTCCTCGTCGCGCTCGAGCGATGTGACGATGATGACTGGCAGGTGCGCGAGAGCTGGATCGCTCTTGATGGCGCGGGCGAGCTCGAACCCGGTCATGTTCGGCATCTGCACGTCGGTGACGACGGCATCTGCCTCAAGACCTTGCTGCAACCGCTCCAACCCCTCGGCGCCATCGGTAGCGGTTACTACCCGGTAGCCGGCAGCCTCGAAGATCGATCGCTCCAGCTCGCGGGTCGTGAACGAATCCTCGCAGATGAGCACGGTCCGCTGCGAGCTGCGCCGAGTGCTCGCAGCAACCCGCCGGCGGCCCGACCGGTTCCGAGCCGTAGCCATCAGGTCAGGCACGTGCAGGATCGGGACGACCTCGCCCTCTCCAATCACGGTGACCCCCGCGATGTTCGGCACCTTGGCCAGGTGCGTACCGAGCGGCTTGATGACGATCTGCTGCTCGCTCTCGAACTCATCGACCACGAAGCCGATGCGGTGTCCTGTGTAGCAGATCGTCACTATCGGCAGCGTCTCGCTCGGCTGTCTGCTCTCCTCGATGCCGAGCAGGTCGCCGAGACGCACGAGCGGGATGTTGCGGTCATTGCGCCGGATGACGTCCCGCCCATCGAGTCGTTGCACCTCAGAGCGCTGCAACAGAAGCGTCTCCTCGACGGATGCGGTCGGCAACGCGAACCGCTGGTCGCGTACCCGCAGCACGAACGCGCGGATGATCGCGAGCGTCAACGGCACCGTGAGCCGGAAGGTCGTCCCCTTCCCCACCTCCGAGAATACGTCGAGCGAGCCTTTCAGCTTCTCGACGATGAACTCGCGCACCACGTCCATGCCGACGCCGCGACCGGAGATCTCGGTGATAATCGTCGACGTCGAGAATCCTGCCTCGAAGATCATGTACATCGCTTCGCGATCTGAGACGTTTGCGGCCTCGGCCTCGGTCAGGTAGCCGCGGCGCACCGCGGTCGCCCGGATCTTGTCCGGATCGATACCGGCGCCGTCGTCGGCAACCTCGATCACGATCCGGTCGCCCTCCTGCCGAGCGGACACCCGCACGATGCCCTTCGCCGGCTTGCCTGCGGCAACGCGCGCCTCGGGAGTCTCGATCCCATGACCGATTGCGTTCCTCATGATGTGGATCAGCGGATCGTTGACCTGCTCGAGAACCTTCTTGTCGAGTTCGGTCTCCCCACCCTCGATCTCGAAGTCGACCTCTTTGCCGTACTCCCGCGCCAGGTCCCGGATAGCCCGCGGATAGGTCTGGAACACAGACCCCGCAGGCAGCATGCGCATCCGCATCGACTGCTGCTGCAGATCCGACACGACGGTAGCCATACGCGACGCATCCTCAGCCCGCGCCTTCGCGAACAGACCAAGCTCTCGCTCCTGCTCGGCAAGCAATCGGTCGAGTACCGAAGGATCGAGCGCCGGCAACCCCTGCCCGCCGACATTCTCGCCGAGCGACTCACGGACCCGGCTCCACGCCGTCCGGATCTCGGCCGCGCGCGTCTGCAAGAGCCGCAGCCGCGCCCCCTGCCTCTCATACTTGATCTGGCCGATGACGACCTCGCCCACGAGATTCAGGAGCGTGTCGAGTTCGGTGGTCTTCACGCGGACGGTGTTCTGCACGCGCCCGAGCTGGTCGGCAGGACCGCACGGGCCCGCAGTCCCTTCGAGCATTTCAGAATCCTCGACGATGGTGTCGTCCTCGCTGGGAACGGGGGCCGATTCGCTGCCGGTATCCGCCACTGGCTGTCCCAGAGCGCACGCGGCAAGACGCGACTGCAGCGCCGCAAGATCGAACGAGGACGCAGCCTCGGCATCCCCGCCACACTCTGCGAGGAACAGCATCGCATCGAGAGCCTCGAAGAAGCGGTCGCTCACCTCGGCCGAGTGGACCAGCTGCCGCTCGCGCATCCGGACCATGATCTCCTCGAGATGGTGAGCGACATCGGAGATATCGATGAGGCCGACCATGCGCGATGAGCCCTTGAGCGTGTGCGCATCGCGAAGCATCCGCTCGATGAGCTCGCGGTCTTCAGGATCGCTCTCCAGCAGGATCACGCCCTCGTTCAGGCGCTGCAGCAGCTCGGCCGCCTCCTCCTGGAACTTCTCGACGAATGCCGTACGGTCGAAGTCGGCCATGTCCGTCTACCCCGCGAGGCGGCGCTTACGCGCCCTCGACGATATGGAAGCCCGCGCCGAGCATGCTCGACTCGCGGGCGATCGTCGAGAGAGTGTCGGCCGAGGACGCGACCTGCCGAGAACCCGCCGCAGTCTGTTGTGCGACCGCTGCCACCTCGCGCATGGCCTTGACGACCTGGTCGGTCGCGGACTTCTGCTGCTGGGTGGCTGCCGAGATCTCCTTGGCAGCGATGGCCGTCCGCTCGACCATGTCCACGATGTGGTCGAGCGACTCGTTGGTCTTGTGAGCGAGTTCGACGCCCGCCTGGACCTGCCTGATCTCCTGCTCAGTCGACATGACGAGCTCGGTCGAGGCCGACTGGATTTCGCCGATGATTGACGAGATCTCCGACGTTGAGTCCACGACTGACTCGGCAAGCTTCCTGATCTCAACCGCCACGACCGAGAAGCCCTTGCCGGCCTCGCCGGCGCGAGCGGCCTCAATGGCAGCGTTCAGCGCGAGGATCTTGGTCTGGTCGGCGATTGAGTTGATGATCGTCAGCACGGAGCCGATCTGCTGGCTGCATTCGCCAAGCGCGAGGATGCGGTTCGCGCTCGACTGGGTGCGCGCCTTGATGTCCTCCATGGCCGAGAGGGTGTCTGTGATTGCCTCGTGGCCCGACTCGGCTGAGCGCAGCGAGGCCTCAGCCATCGCGACGACCTGATCGGCGTTCTCGGCGATCTGCCGGTACGTGCTCGCGAGCTCCTCCATCGTCGCAGTCGTCTGCGAGATCGAGGCCGCCTGCTCCGCCGCGCCGGATGCCTGCTGTTCGGTTGCGGCCAAGATGTCGTTCGAGGACTGTTGCAGCTGGCGCGAGGACTCCTGGGACTGCCGGATGAGCGAGACGAGTGCGTCGACCATCTGGTTGTAGGAGGTCGAGAGCACGCCAATCTCGTCGCCACGCTCGATCTCGACCTTGCGGCCAAGCTCGCCCTCGCACACAGAGCGCACCGAACTCACGACGCGGTCAAGCGGCTCCATGAACTTGCTTCCGAGCCACAGCAACACGAGCGCCCACGCGACGAGCATCATGAAGCCGACCCCGGCGATACGGGCGTACTGCGCAGCCGAAGCCCCCGCCGAGGCGATGGAGTCACCGAATACGCTCCAGATGCTCAGATACAGAACGACCTGATACACAATCTGGATAAGTAGCGTGACGAAGATCAGTCGGTACAGGAACCGACTCCTGATCGCGTTAAACAGTCCCATGTGGTTGCTCCTTTTGCACACGCTCCGGGCCTTCGCTCCGAACAGGGTCCAGCACTCTGCGCACATCGATGACGCTCATCAGGCGGCCCCTCGACTCGAGTACCGCCGAAAAACACTCTGCTCCCCGGTCCGACATGCTGATCACAGGTTCCAATGCAGCCTCGTCTACCTCGATGATGTCGCCTACCTCATCGACGACGAACGCCGTGGCGAGAGCTCCATCAGTAAGCACGATCGCGACCGAAGGTTTCGGGCCCACCGAACCGGCGGAGCCGAGCTGCAGCAACTCTGTCGCACCGGTCACCGAGACGATCTCGCCGCGCAGGTTGGTCACGCCGAGGACGCGCGCCGGCACGCAGGGCAGTGGCGTCACTGCGAAATCCCGGACGATCTCGCGGACCGCGGCGACAGGCACAGCACACCACTCATCGGAAACCTTGAACGAGAGTACGGCGTGTTGAGGCTTGGACTCTCTCTCCTCTTTCGCCTGAGCAAGCTCCTGCGCGCGGCGTCGGAGGATATCTTCGGCTGACTCGACCACTCCAAACGAGCATGACTGCCCGCTAGGTCCTGTCGCCTCCGCAATGCCCCGAGCCTCAGGACTCGGAGTGGCGTGTCGCGCGCCCATCAGGCGACCAGCCTCAATCGGCCGAGCAGCGGCTCGGCCTCAAGGAGGTACACGAGCCCGTCGTCCTCCCCGCACGCGACCGCCCGCATCGCTGACGCGAGCGGGTGAGATGCGGGGGTCGGCTTCAGCCATTCGGCGGGCAGATGCGATACGTCATGCACTGCATCCACCACGAACGCGACAACCGAGCCCTCATCCCCGCTCACGAACAGCATCGGGGCGTCCAGCCCCTTCTCGGCCGAGGGCAGTCCAAGAAGTGTCGCGAGATCGACCGCGGGAACCACATCCCCCCGCAAGTTCACGAGCCCCATAACGCCGAGCGCCCCCTCGGGAGCGGCCGACATCGCGACAATCTGTTGGACTTCCAGCACGCAATCCAGCGCCAACCCATAGCGCTGGTCGCCAAGGGAGAACACAACGTATCCCTCGCCCAACTCTGGAGCGGCAATTTCGTCGTCAAGCGAGCCGCCGAACGCGGGGGCGAGACGGGGTGCGCGGGTCTCAGTCACCTGCTTCACCGCGAGAACCTCAGGGCGCGGTCAAGCTCTTCGGGGCTCACGGAGCCATCGGCCACCTTGGAGAGCCCCGACGCGAGCATGGTGCGCATCCCGGACTTCGCGGCAGCCGTGCCGATCTTTTCGGCGGTACCGCCGTGCGCGATGACGGCCCGGACCGGCTCGGTGAACGGCAGCACCTCGAACACCCCGGTCGACCCTTCGAACCCGGTCTGCGAGCATCTGTCGCAACCCTTGCCCTCGAGCGGCTCCGAGATGAAATCGGCGCCCGGGACCTTGGCGAGCGGCGTCCGCTTCGCGGGCCCAGCGCACTCCGGGCAGTTGGTGCGCAGGGTGCGCTGTCCGACGCCGAGCGTGAGCGCGTCAGCAAGACTCACCGGTTCCGCGCCCAGATCCAAGAGGCGACGCACGGCCGAGACGACATCCCCCGCCGCGAAGGTGGCGATTACGAGCTTGCCCATGCCGGCCGCCTCTATGGCGAGGTGCGCATCGTTCACGGTCTGGATCGAGTCGATGGCGAGTACATCGGTATCCTGCTGAAGCCCAGCAGAGAAGTACCCCGCTGAATCGATGGGCTGGCCCGGGCTCACGAGCACCTGTGCAACTGCCGGAATCTCGTAGCCTATGGAACGCTCGACCGAGTACACGGTCTTGCCCACCTTGGCTGCGTGCTGCAGCAATGCGTAGTACGTCGCCGAGCTCCCGCCACCGACCGGTGAGGACAGAAGCAGAAGGCCGCGGCCACGCTCGACCATCGCGTGCAGCGCACGCGTCTCGGCATCCGACATCCCGAGCTCGGCAAGGTCGCGAGGCGCCGGCGCGTCCGGCGCAATAGTGACTACAAGACGCTGGCCTGCGACGGTCGGCACAGCCGAGATCGTGAGGTTCACCGTCTTGCCGGCCAACTCGGCGCGCATCCTGCCGAGCGCTGGCCGGTTGGCCGACACGTCACCAAGCCGCGCAAAGTTCTTGAAGCCGTCAACGAGCTGGCCCTGCATGGAGACAGGCGCGCTGGCAACCTTCTCCAGCCTGCCATCCACGCGGAACACCAAGAAGAAGTCGGACTTGTACGGCAACAGGTGGATGCGGCTCGCGCCACGGCGAACCGCTGCCTCGAGGATGTCGGTGACGAGCACGGCGACGATGCGGTCATCGGCAACGGCAAGAACATCGAGGTCTACGGTCGCCTTGCCCTCGATCTCAGCTTCCATGACGTCGGCAACCGTCGGAGCGGGAGCCCCCGGTTCGGTAGCGGCATTCGCGTCTGCTTCACCAACGCTCGCCGGCTCTGGCAGGGGTTCCGGCTCGGCACTACCCACTGTGGACTCGTCGAGCTCGGTCAGCTCCGCTGCAGACTCGGGCGCTGCGGCAGATGCATCCCCGTAGAAGCGATCCAGTGCTGCGGCGATGGCGTCGCGCTCGCCCAAGACCGCATCGATTCCAATCCCGAGCTTCTCGCCGATGTCATCGAGTGAGAACACCGACATCGGTCCACCCAGGGCGACCGTCAGCACGCCGTCGATGTCGAACAGCGGCAGCATGTGGTAGGCGCGAGCAACGTCGGCGGGCATGAGCAGCAGCGCCTCATCGTCCGGCGTGTAGCTCGTGAGGTCGACTCGGGGATAGCCGAGCCCCTTCTCGAGCGCGGCGACGACGTGCCCCTCGGTCACGACACCTTCCGAGAACAGCAGCCTGCCGGCGGCTCCGTCGTCAGCTGAGCGGGTGCGCGCCTGGGCCAGTTGCTCCTCGGAGAGGATGTCCAGCGCGACGAGCGCGTCGAGGACGCGAGCGGCCGTCGTGCTGATGGCGATCTCGGGCATGGTCTCAGTGGCTCCCATCTATACCCTCGCGCGTGCGAGCTCACTGGCGACGGCTGCAAGCAGACGCTCGGGTTCGACAGGCTTCGTCAGGTACTGATCGGCACCTGTTCGGATGCCGGTGGCCATCGACTGCTCCTCGGTCTTGGCCGTAAGCATGATGATCGGAATCGACCTGTACTTCTGGTCGAACTTGAGCAACCGACAGACGCGATACCCGTCCAGCTTGGGCAGCATCACGTCGAGAAGGATCAGGTCGGGTGACTCGGCACGCGCGACCTCGAGTGCCTCGGCGCCATCGGACGCGGTAAGCACGTCATAACCATCCGAGACGAGTAACGCCTTGATCATCTCGAGGATGGTCACACTGTCATCAACCACAAGGATGCGCGCATCGGCCATCAGGGCCCACTCCTGTCGCTTGGTTCCGTCACTTCTCAATATCGCCCTGTTCGGGCCACCTCTTTAGGCATACGCAGCGCCTTTGCAGACTCGGCGATGCCGCGCTCACAGGCGTGCGCGATGACTTCGGGCGAGAACCCTCCGAGAAAGACCGACCACGAACCTTCCGCGTCCTTGCCCAAGAGCTCAAGCGTGCGCTCGAACTCGCGGATAGCCTCGGCGGGTTCGTTGCGACTCTGGTGGAGTCCGGCCAGCGCGAAGTGCGCCAGACAGAACTGGGGATCGATGTACAGCGTCCGGCGGAACTCGGCGAGAGCACCGTCCGTGTCCCCCTGCCCTCGCCTGCACACTCCGAGGAGGAAGCGAGCCGGCGCGCACAGCGGGTGTGCGGCAAGAATCTCGTCCGCCTCGGCAGCCGCGCCAGCCAAGTCGCCGACGTCGGCCCGGGCAAACGCATCGGCCAGTCGCGTCGACTCAGGGTCGCCGGCATCAGGGCGAAGTGCGCTGGAGGTGACCTCCCTCGTGCGAGAGACACGGCTTGCGCGCGAGTTCAACCGGCGACTCGCAAGGCGAGAGCGGCCCGAGGCCACCGGCTGCGACGGTTCCATCGGCTTGCGGTACAAGAAGACGCCATTGGCATCCACGGTCTCGAAGCAGTCGGATACCGACGCCAAGGTCTCCGAGTGTCCGAGGAACAGGTAGCCACCAGGATTGAGCGCGTCGTAGAACCTGCTGATGATGCGGCGAGTCGTCGCGAGTTGGAAGTAGATCGTCACATTGCGGCAGAAGATCACGTCGAAGGCGGAGAAGGGCTGAGGAGAGAACGGGTCCCTGATGAGATTGTGGTACCGGAACTCGCAAAGCGCCCGCACGGCCTCGGCTGGACGCCACGCCGAGCCAGGCTCCGTACCCAGTTCCTCAGCAGGCTCGAAGAACCGCGCAACAAGGTCTTGGTCCACGGATTCGAGGGCTCGAGTCGGGTACACGGCACTAGTGGCTCGGTCGAGAGCGCGCGTCGACACATCGGTCCCGATGACCTGGATCGGCACACCTTGTCGATCAAGCGCGGAGTCGAGCAGCGTCATCGCGATGGTGTAGGGCTCTTCTCCTGTCGAGCACCCGGCGGACCAAACGCGGAATGGCAGTGGGTCGACTAAGGAGTACGCGGCGTCCTGGTCGGCACGGGCAGCGAGGATCTCGGGAACAACGATGTCGCGAAGCGCATCGAACTGACCCGGGAAGCGGAAGAACCTCGTCTCGTTGATGGTGACGAGGTTCATGAGTTCCTTGAACTCGCCTTCATCGCCCGTGAGCAGCGAGAAGTACGCAGCAAGATCGCCGGTTCCACGCACACCCGCCCGGTGCTCGAGGGCAAGCTGTAGCGCATCGGCCTTAGAGTGCTCGAGAAAGATGCCCGAGTGATGGTGAATCCAGTCGCGATACTGCTCGAACCAGCCGACGTGCGGATCCTCGCGGAGCTTCATGGGGGTACTCAACGCCCTATGCGCCCGAATCCACCCCGGCGGATACCATCTCGCCGCGCTTCACGAGCCCGGACGTCTGCATCTCAAGAAGGAGACGAGCGGTCTCGAAGTCGCTGTAGCCGGTGAGGGCGATCAGCTCACGGAGGTTGCGTCCTGTATGCAGGTGTGACAACAGCCGCCACTCGTGCGCGCTCAGATGGATGTCGCCGTTGTGGGTCATGGGCGCTGCCGCCATGAAGAACTCGGTGCCGTCGTTCGGGACGCTTTCGGTGATCCGACGCCACTCCTCAAGGCGTGCCGAGACATCCGCGAGCGCGTCATCGACCGAGATCGTGATGCCGAGGAACTGCTCGTCGCAGCCCCCGCCCGTCTCGAAACGCAGCTGGCCCTCGTTCCAGCGCAGGAGGTCGAACATCGCCTCGGCGATCGTCTCGCGCATGAAGCGCTCGAGCTGCTGGGCGGTCAGGTAGCCCTCCTCCACGAGCACATCGCCGAGCACCCTGTCGGGTTTCTCGGTGGTCGAGATCTTAAGCAAGCCCATCGCCTGTCGGTACTGAGCCTCGTCGATCAGCCCGGCCGCGACCATCCGATCGCCTGGTCTTGCCACCGGCACTCCGGTCTCGGCGTGGTACAGCCGGCCCTGCCGGAAACAGACGAGCCCGCTCTCCTCGTTGCCGTCGGCATCACTGCGCGATAGATAGAGCAGCCCCGTCTTACCGCCGTTGTGCAGCAGCCGGAACATGTCGCTGAGTGAGAAGTCGGCAAGATTGCCCTCGAGCGCCACTTCATCCTCCAAGTTGGTCAGCATCGCCGTTCACGCGGTGCAGCAAGTCTGCATCCGCCTCTCGGTTAGTATCGGCATCTGACCAGGCGCTCGTGAGTCGGGACCTGCCATTCGTAAGCCGACAGATCAGCCGCGAGACGGCTCCGGCTCGGTGTCGGCGCGGAAGGCAGCAAGCGCGACCCCTAGCGCTCGCACGTCCTCAGTCGTGCTCAACCCCCCATCGTCGGAGACGACGGCCGGCCCACCGGCTGCCAGTAGGCGCGCCTGGCTTCCCGCCTGCCGAGCACCATCGGCGAGCAGACGCTGCGCCTCGATGCCACCGATCGGGACAAGTCCCGACGTCCTGACCGCGCGGAACGCCGCATCCATCGAACCGCGCTGGCCGACGGCGACATGAATCGCCGAGAACCCCGCGGCGGCAAGCGCCCGGTATATCACACGGATGTCGCCGTCAGAGTGGAACGCCACGGGCAGATTCGATGGCCGTGCCTCGGCGAGGCGCCGGTAGCGCGGGATGAGCGAATCGATCACGAAGTCCGGCGAGACGATCCAGCCCGCTGCGCCCGCCAGCTCATCGGCGATGAGCAAGACGTCGGCACCTGCATCGACTCCACGGGCAACGTCGTGGATGGCGTCCTGGAGCATCAGATCGAGGTCGTCGGAGACCACCTCTGGCGCCTCTGCGCACGCTCCCAGCGTACGCATCCACCCATTCGCCTCGGCAAGACGCGTGAACACACCGTCGACGATCCAGCCTGCAGCGACGTCCTGGCTGCTGAGCGCACGCACTGCCTCGGCTGCCCATTCCTGCGATGAGTGTACGAATGCGAGATCGACGCCGAGCGCACGCGCAAGCCCCGCGAGAGCCTCGGGCTCGTTTTCCACGCCGAAGCCCCAAGCGAGCTCCCGGGCGGCGCCAGCCGGCATCCACGTCATGGCTGTAGCAGTCCCCGCATCCGCCTCGCCGACAAGCACTGCGATTACCGATTCGCGGCCCATCAGCGAACGCCTACGCCCGTCGAGCCTGGTGCTCCATCGGGCGCGAACTCAGCCCAGACCTTCTCGGCCTCCTCGCGCCAGGCTTCGCGCGGCTCGGAAACGTCTCGACCAAAGCGCGAGGCGATGAAATCGAAGTAGCCCGCGCCAGGGATGCCGGAGTCCGCGCGCACCACCAGCGACGCGATGATCACGCCGCGCTCGGCGAAGACCTGCTCGTCTACCTCGGATAGCAGGTCCATGATCAGACGGGACCGAGCGGGCACCGTTCCGCCGAAGACATGGACCGCCACATCGCGGTACGCGACGGTCGCCCTCCCGCGCGCGGCGGACTCGAGCATCTCAAGGAGGCTCGCGCGCATGCGCGCCCAGTCCTCCGGGGTTCTGCGTGTTCGGTGCACCCTACCTCCGGTCAGTCGACTCCTTACATGATGCCTGAAAAGCGAACGACCCGCCGAGTGGGCGGGTCGCAGACGACGCTGCAGAGCGCGGCGTCGGTCACGGTCTGGTGGAGGTGGCGAGAGTCGAACTCGCGTCCACAATACGTCCCTGGGGAGCATCTCCAGGCTCAGTCATCAGTGATATCTCGGCGAAGCTGTTGCCTGATGACTCGCGGCAGCTACGCCATGGCGGTCCGGTCTTTCACGACGTCATGCCGCCCGCGTCCGTCGTGGCAGTCTCCTAGAGTGGCGCTTCATCCAGTGGCGGAGACGCCCACCGGGTCAGCGTCGCTGCTCTAATTAGGCAGCGAGGGCATAATCATTGTCGACGCTTGAGGCGTCTGCGCCCCTGTTTAGCGAGGTAAGGCGACCTCGGCCTGCTTCTCCCCTCAAACGTATCATGTCGAAACCGGTCACCCCCGTGTTGGGTGCGCATCGACGATGTCAACGTGCGTCCGTCCAAGGCACAAGTATACCCGCGGACACTGTCATTCGGAGCAAAGCGCGTGCCGCTACTGCCCCTTCTGGCGCTCCCTGAGAGCGCGCTCCATGTCCCGCTTCTGATCGCGGGAGGCAATCGAGTCGCGCTTGTCGTACGTCTTCTTGCCTCGAGCAAGTCCGAGCTCGACCTTCACCTTGTTCGTGGGTGAGAAGTACAGCGAGAGCGGCACGAGCGTGAAGCCGCGCTCCTTCGTCTTACCGATGAGGTAGCGAATCTCCTTCTTGTGCAGCAGGAGTTTGCGCTTGCGGTCAGGCTCGACATTGGCCCGGTTGCCATGACTGTAGGGTGAGATGTGGACGCCATGCATCCACACCTCCCCCCGGCTGATCGTCGCGAACGACTCGCGAAGCGACGCACGGTTCTCCCGCAGCGACTTGACTTCTGTCCCGGTCAGTTCGATTCCGGCCTCGAAGGTCTCGTCGATGAAGTAATCGTGGTACGCCTTCTTATTAGATGCAATGAGCCGATCGTTCTTGGCCATCTGCGGTGCTCTTCCCTGATCTCGATTGCGCTGCCCGTTCAGGCTACTACGGCGTGAAGTCGGTTCCCGGCTCCAAGTCAAGAACGAAACGCGCAAGCAGCGCGATGGCGGCCTCGATGTCGCTCAGCGAAAGCACCTCGGTCGGAGTATGCATGTAGCGCAGCGGCACCGAGACAAGCGCTGCTGCCTTGCCGCCACGCGAGAGCTGGATCGCGTTCGCGTCGGTACCAGTCCCGCGCGGCTCGGCGCCAATCTGGTAAGCGACGCCCGCCTTCTCGGCGGCCTTAACGAGCAGGCCGAAGACGACCGGGTTCACGTTGGGCCCTCGTGCGATCACGGGACCGCCGCCGAGCTCGAACTCTCCGTGCTTGCGCTTGTCGATGTCCGGGTAGTCGGTCGCGTGGCAGACCTCGATAGCAATACCGACATCCGGGTCCACCGAGAACGCGCTCGTCACGCCACCACGAAGGCCGATCTCCTCCTGAACCGTAGCGGCCGCAACATAGGTGCCCGCCGCGCCGCCTGCAGCCTTGACCTCTTCAAGCACACGCGCAGCGATGAAGGCGCCCATCTTGTCGTCGAACGCGCGGGAGACCGCCAGCCCGTCGCCGTACTCCTCGAAGCCGACCGCGAACGTGATCGGATCGCCTATGCGCACGCGCTTCTTGACCTCATCGCCCGAGAACCCGACGTCGATGAAGAGCTTCTCAAGCTTGGTGACGTTCTTGCGCTCGTCGTCCTCGATGAGGTGGATAGGCTTGCGTCCCATGACGCCTCGGATGGAACCTTCCGCGGTATGAACGTCGACGCGCATCCCTGGCAAGATGGCCGCGTCGACCCCGCCGATCGCCGAGAAGGCGATGTAGCCCTCGGGCGTGATGTAGTTGACCATCATGCCGATCTCGTCGATATGGCCGGCGAGCATCACTGATACGCCCTCGTCCGACGAGCCGTTCAGCATGGCGTGGACGGAGCCCATCACGTTCGTCTCAACGGAGTCCGCTGACTCCGTGACGCGCTCACGAAAGACCTTCGTCGCAGGCTGCTCGTAGCCCGACGGCGAAGGTGCCTCCAAGAGATCCTTCAGGAATTGAATGTCCTTGTTCTGCATAAACTTAGCCTCCGAATGGAAGTCAGACGATGACCATCCAGTCTACCACTCGGACGCAGACAATTGGAGCGACGGTCAGGCGACAGCCTGAGTCACCGTTTCTTGTTGGCCACCTCCATGTCGATGCGCGCTTCGCTCGGTATGACATCGATGATTCGTACACGCAGCGCCTGGCCGAGCCGGTAGCTTGTGCCCGTCTCTTCTCCTTGCAGCATGAACCGCTCGGCGTCGTAGACGTAGTAGTCATCGGGCATGTTCTGGACGTGAACGAGCCCCTCGGCGGTGTTCTCAAGCTGCACAAACATCCCGAAGCCCGTGACTCCGGTGATAGTGCCCTCGAAGACCTCGCCGATGTGTGCCGCCATTAGTTGACACAGCTTGAAGCGCACCGACTCGTCCTCTGCCATCTCGGCCTCGCGCTCCATCGTGGAGGAGTGCTCGGCAAGCCATGAGAGTTCGGGCGCCATGCCCGATGCGTCCGGGTCAGTTTCCAGCGCGCCAGCTAGTTGCGCCCGTAGCAAACGGTGGACAATCAGGTCGGGGTAGCGACGTATTGGCGAGGTGAAATGTGTATACGCCTCGCTCGCCAGACCGAAGTGCCCGCCGAGAAAGTCTACGTAGCGCGCTCGCTCAAGCGCGCGGAGCAGCAGCGAGTTGATGAGCCGCTTCTCGGGCCGCTCGTGGGCGAACTTGATGATGCGCTGGAACGTCGCCGGCGACGCCCCGTGAATGTCGGACACGGGGTAGTCAAACTCCTTGAGAACGACGGCGATGCGTTCGAGCGCGTCCGGATCAGGGTCCTCGTGGATGCGGTAGACCATGGGCGCCTTGGCGTCGCGCATGTGCCTGGCGACTACCTCGTTGGCGAGGATCATCGCCTCCTCGATCATGTTGGTCGCCTGCGTCCGCTCCCGCAGCACGACCTCGGAAGGCGTACCATCCTCCGCGAGCAGCACCTTCGCTTCGACCGTCTCGAAGTCGAGCCCGCCACGCGCAATCCTGCGCTGAGCAATACGGGCCGCGATCCGAGCAAACTCACGAAGCGCACGTTCGCTTTCGGGATCCGGGTAAGGCTCCTCGCCATCGAGCATGCGCTGAACGCGGTCGTAGTCGAACCTGCGATCACTGTGCATGACCGATGGGTACAGCTCGTACTTCTGCACGACCGCATCATCATCGAGCCAGATGTCCGCCGAGAAGGACAGGCGGTCCACCCCGGGGTTAAGCGAGCAGATGTCGTTGGAGAGCTTCTCGGGCAGCATCGGCAGCACCCGGTCCACCAGATAGACGCTCGTAGCGCGCCTGCGTGCCTCCACATCGATGGCCGAGTCCCACCGAACGTAGTGGCTGACGTCGGCGATGTGGACGCCGAGTTTGACGAGTGCTCCCTCCCGCTCGATGGAGATCGCGTCGTCGAAATCGCGCGCATCGACCGGGTCGATCGTGAAGGTGAAGCGGTCGCGGATGTCACGACGCTGCGAATCGATCGCCAGCGCCTCGGCTACGTCCAGTTTGATCGCAGCAGCCTCGGCAAGTGCGTCCTTGCTGAACTCGGTCTCGAGCCCGTGCTCGCGGATGATGATTTCGATCTCGAGGCCCGGCTCGCCCTCGTGGCCGATGACCTCCTCCACGATGCCCTGCGCCGGGTCCTTGCGCGTGGGATACGCGGTCAAACGCACGACCACATAGTCACCGCTTCGGGCCTCACCGATGCCCGTGCGGGGCACGAACACCTCGGTGCGCAGGCGACGGTCCGAGGGCACGACGACGCCGATGGCCCCGTGTCGCGCGAAGCGCCCCACGACCGTCGTGTTCGCGCGCTCCACGACCTTGACGACGCTCCCGCTACGGCCCTGCCCTTTCCGCCGAGCCTCCGGTCGGATGGCCACAGTATCGCCGTGCATGGCGCCCGCTGCCTCGCGCTGACCGACGAAGTAATCCCCCTCAGGCGAACTCACGAAGCCGTAACCGTGGCGCGTCATGCTGATACGCCCCGTAACCAGCCCGTTTGCCGAACCCTTCTTCCGCGGCTGTCTGCTCACTGGTCATCCCCCAACCGCTCTCGGTCTGTCTTCCCGTCGGCAAACGACTCGCCGTCACACCCTGGTGGTAGAATCCACGCAACAAACGATACCTTGCAACCTTGCGGAGTCGCTGATGGAGCACAAGCGCCCGCTCGCGCCGATCCTGGTCGGTACGGGCACACTATCTGATCCCCGTGACATGCTACGCGCTCTTGAGACGCTTGAGAGCGTGGAGTACCGCTTCGAGGCACACGGCGATCAGATTGACGAGGGGGTTGCCACGCTCGTCAAGCTCATGGCGGACACTGCATCGTCCACCATGATCGTGAACGGGTGCCTGTTCCTGAACATAGCGTCCTTCCGCTACCTCGACTTCGAGCGGACCGCCGAGGGTCGCTGGCGGTTCACGCTCCACGCGGACGCTACCACGCTGTCACTCACTCACATTCCTGAGCCTGCCGAGGAGACCGAGACCACGCGATCGCGCCTGCTGTTCGAGGAGGAGGCCGACGCGTTTGAAAGCCTGCTGATCCTTGATGACGAGGACGACGAGGACTAAGGCCTGTAGCTTCTAGGGCGGCACGGGCATATCACCCGCGGGCGTGGGAGTCTGCGAGCGCGCGTAGGCGTCGAGCTGCCTAGCGAGCCTTTCGCGCCTCAGCGAGCGCGCGTAGGCGTCGAGCTGCCTAGCGAGCCTTTCGCGCCTCAGCGAGCGCGCGCGTCAGCTGCGTGTCGGTCGCAGCGTCAGCCTGCAGCGAATGGTCCATCTCCACGACGACGTCCGGCGTCAGCCCTTTGCCGTCGATGGTGCGCCCCTTCGGCGTGAGATAGTGCGCTATGGTGAACTTGACGCCCCCGCCGTGCGAGAGCTCCTGCACCGTCTGGACACTACCCTTCCCGAAGGTCTTCTCGCCGACGATCTTCGCTCGGCCATGGTCCTGGAGAGCGCCCGCGACGATCTCGCTCGCCGAGGCGCTGTTCCCGTTCACCAGAACCACCAGCGGCGCATCGGTGACCTGGTCACCATTCACGGAGGTCTTTCTCGGCTCTTTGCCCCGCTCCTCGACCTGGACTACCACACCCGAGTCGATGAAGAGGGAGGACACGGCAACGGCCTGGCTGAGCAAGCCACCAGGATTGTCGCGGAGATCGAGCACGTAGGACTTGGCGCCCTTGCCGCTGAGGTCCTTGATGGCTGCGGCAACATCTTCGGCGGCCTGCTGGTTGAACTGAGCGAGCCTGATGTAGCCGACGGTGCCCTTGATCTCGGCGTCCACGTTGGGCATCTGGATGGCTGCGCGTTCAACGGTGACCGAGAACTCCTTGCCGGGCTCACCTTCAGCGCCCGGTCGCAGGATGTCCAACTTGACCTTGGTGCCCTCTTCGCCGCGAACCCGCTTGACTACTTCCTCGCTCGCCCACTTGTCCCGCCGTACCCCGTCGATGCCGGCGAAGATGTCGCCGGCCTTGATGCCCGCCTTCGCAGCGGGCGTATCCGGGTAGACCTCGACGACGTAGGCCGCGCCATCTTTCTCGCCGAGCACCACGCCGATGCCACCGAACTCACCACGACTTTCCTCGGTGAAGTACTCGAAGTGCCTCTCGTCGAAGTAGACAGCGTACTCATCGCCTGTTGCATCGAGCAGGCCCTGGATAGCCCCGGCAGTTGCCGAGGCCTCATCCGTCGGATTGAGCGCCTGCCGGTCCAGCAGCCGCTTCACCTCATCCACAGCATCGCCGACGGTCCCGTCCTTGCCATCCAGCCCCGGCAGACCCGGGGAGGTCTGCAGCTTACCAGCGACGAACCCGCCCACGAATCCGCTGAGCCCGATGATGACGGCTAGCGTCACGGCGATGAGCGCTTTAAGCCACGTGTTCATTGATGTAGTCCGGGTCCTGTGTGTGAGTGCGTGACTAGACCTTGAGGTAGCGACGCATAGCGAATGCGGAGCCGAGCAGACCGATGAAGATCCCGGCAACAACCAGGATGAGCGAGATCTGCGTGAGCGAGCCGCCCGACAGCGAGACTGCGAGCCACGGAACCGCCTCGAACAACCTGGGCAGCACGAGCGCCTGGACCAGCACCAGCGAGAGTATCGCCAGGGTTGCGCCCACGAGCGCCTGCAGTACGCCCTCAAGCAGGAACGGCGTCCTGATGAACCAGTTGCTCGCGCCGACGAGCCGCATGATTCCGATCTCCTTCCGGCGCGCGTAGATAGCGAGTCGGATCGTGTTGTTGATGAAGATCAGGCTCACGACCGCAAGCATGATCACGAACGCAACCTCGATGATGCGAATCACGCGGGTAAACGCGAACAGCTTTTCGATGATCTGCTGACCGTACTTGAGGGACTCCTCGGGATTGTCTGGGCGGTCCGCAATCGAGACAAAGAGCTCGTTGGCGAGGATCTGATCGGCCATCTGCTGGACGTTGCGCGGGTCCTTCAGCGTGATGTCGAGCGAGGCCGGCAACGGATTGCCCTCGAGTTGCTCGATGATGTCCGGGCTGTTGGCCATGTCCCGCTTGAAGTTTTCGAGCGCCTCGGCCTTGCTCGTGTAGCTCACGGTGTCGACAAGCGGGTCGGCCAGGATCTGCTTCTGGAGCGTGTTGACGTCCTCGGTAGCAGCACCATCCTTGATGAACGCTTGGATGGTGACCTTGTCCTCCACGCTCTGGACGATGCTGTTGACCACCACGCCGGTGACCAGAAAGACACCGACCAGCAGGAGCGACAGATAGATGGTGATGACCGCGCCGAGCGTCATAACCCAGTTGCGGCGGAAGTTCTGCCAGGATTCCCCGATGAAGTAGCGAGCATTAATCGACATAACCGTACACTCCTCGGTCCTGGTCACGGACGACGCGGCCGCCGTCGAGCGCGATGACTCGCCGACGCATATTGTCGACCATGTCCCGGTCGTGAGTCGCCACGAGGACGGTGGTGCCGGTCTTGTTGATGCGCTCGAGCAGCTTCATGATGCCGAGCGATGTCTGCGGGTCGAGGTTACCGGTCGGCTCGTCACACAGCAGCAGGGGCGGGCGGTTCACGAACGCGCGCGCAATCGACACGCGCTGCTGCTCTCCTCCGGACAGCTCATCCGGGTAGCTGTGGATCTTCTCCTCAAGCCCGACGAGACGAAGCACCTCAGGCACCTGCGTGCGAATCACGTGACGGCTCTTGCCGATGACCTGAAGCGCGAATGCCACGTTCTCGAAGGCAGTCTTGTTCGGCAGAAGCTTGAAGTCCTGGAACACGCACCCGATGTTGCGGCGCAGATACGGGACCTTCCAGTTCTTCATCTTCACGAGGTCCTGGCCGGCGACGACAATCTGGCCGCTCGACGGCAGAAGTTCACGCAGCAGGAGCCTGATGAACGTCGATTTTCCCGAGCCTGAGTGGCCGACGAGGAATACGAACTCACCGGCGTCGATGTTGACGTTCACATCGTGCAGGGCAGGCTTGTCCGCCACGTACGACTTGTTGACTCCACGCAGCGCTATCATCGACGACCCGCCGCGAGGGGCGGGTCTGGTGGGGTTCTCTTGGTCTTGCGCCGGCATTGCCGGCACCGTGAGCTCATCGCTCATAGGGGTACTCCATTCAAGGACTGCTTCGTTTCCCGCGCGCAAGTGTAGCAAACCGGCGGCCATCGGCCGTGGCGATACCGCCGACTGCGTGTGTGGATTCAGTGAAGCCTAGCCGACGAGCTCCCGGGCCGCGGCAGCGATATCTGCCGAGGTGAGCCCGAAGTGCTGCATCAGTTCGGCAGGCTCGCCGGAGGTCCCGAAGACGTCGGCGACCCCGATCCGTCGGGTGGGCACAGGGCAGACCTCGGACAGGACCTCCGAGACGGCCGACCCCATGCCGCCGAGCACTGAATGCTCCTCTGCGGTCACTATACGGCCGGTCTTGGAGACCGAGGCCACGAGCGTGTCCACATCGAGGGGCTTGACGGTCGCCACATCGATGACTTCGGCCGATATGCCCCCCTCGGCCAGGATGTCGGCAGCGGCCAAGGCCTCCGCCACCTCGACGCCACAGGCGGCGATGGTGACGTCACTCCCCTTGCGGAGCACGTAGGCGCGACCGACCTCGAACTCGAAGTCTGACGGATACACCTCGGGAACGCCGGCACGCCCGAGCCGAATGTAGAACGGCCCCGGCGTCTGCGCGGCAACGCGAATCGCTCCCTTTGCCGATTGGTAGTCGGCAGGCACAAGCACGCGCATGCCAGGCAGAACGCGCATGAGCGCGAGGTCCTCGATCATCTGGTGGCTGCCACCGTCGGGGCCGACGGTGACGCCTGCGTGGGTGGGAGCGAGCTTCACGTCAAGCCCTGAGTAGCAGACAGTGTTGCGCACCTGGTCGTAGGCCCTGCCTGTGGCGAACACGGCGAATGAGCCCGTGAACGCGACCTTGCCGCCGACAGCCAGCCCTGCAGCGACATCAATCATGTTCTGCTCGGCGATTCCCACGTTGAAGAACCGATCCGGATGCGCGGACTCGAGTTTCGCTGTCGTCGTAGACTTCGACAGATCAGCTTCGACTACGACAACGTCAAGACCCTCTGCGACGAGCTCGACCAGAGTCTCACCGTAAGCTTCACGTGTAGCTTTGCTGCTCATTCGGTGCCCCCTTCGGCCAGCGCCAGTTCCTCGATAGCACGCGCGAGCTCAGCGGCGGTCGGTGCTTTCCCGTGCCAGCCTGCCTCGTCCTCCATGAAGGACACGCCCTTGCCCTTGATGGTCCTGGCCACGATGACCGATGGCGCTCCCGACGACTCTCGAGCGGCTACCAGCGCGTCATACAACGCCTCGACATCGTGTCCGTTGACCTCGGCGGTGCTCCACCCGAACGCCGCGAACTTGCTCGCGATGTTGCCAAGGCACATGACCTCGCTGCATGCGCCATCGATCTGCAGCCCGTTGTAGTCAACGATCGCGACGAGGTTGTCGAGCCCGCGGTGCGAGGCGAACATCGCGGCCTCCCACACCTGACCCTCCTGCAGCTCGCCGTCGCCGAGGAGCGCGAAGACCGTCCTGTCGTGACGGGACGGGTCAGACCCGGTCCCGCCGAGGAAACCAGCCGCCAGTCCTGAGGCCACAGACAGTCCCTGTCCAAGCGATCCCGTGGAGACCTCGACGCCCGGCGTCTTGCGGGAGTCCGGGTGCCCCTGCAGAATCGAGCCCAGCTTGCGCAGCGTGGCCAGGTGGTCTCGGCCAAAGTACCCCGCCTGGGCAAGCGCCGCGTAGAGCACGGGCCCCGCATGCCCCTTGGAGAGGATGAACCGATCGCGACCGGCCCACGAGGGGTCCGCGGGGTCGTGTCGCAAGACGCCGCCGAAGTACAAGGTCGCGACGATGTCGGCAGCCGACAGCGAGCCTCCGGGGTGGCCAGAGCCCGCCTCGGCGATCATCTCGACGATGTCGCGGCGCATCCGGGCGGCAGCAGACCTCACCCGTGCGGCGTCGAAGGTGTCATAGATCATGTCGTCATCCTCATTTCCTTGAACCCCTCGCCGATCGCTTCGCTGATGTTGGAGATCACGACCATCGCTGTCGGATCGACCGTTCCCACGATCCGCTTCAGCGAGTCAAGTTCGTTCCGCGACAGCACCACAAACAGCATCTTTCGAGGCTGGCCGGTCCAGGCGCCGGTTGCTTCGAGCGTGGTGGCGCCACGTCCCATCTCATGGAGCACTGCCTGGACGATCGTCTCGTGTTCGTCGGAGATGACGAACACGGCCTTCTCGTTCGAGAGGCCTTCAAGCACGGTATCGATGACAATCGAGCCGACGAATATCGCCACAGCGCCGTACATCGCCAGCATTGGCCCGAAAGCGACGGCGGCAAGTAAGGTCACGACCGCGTCGACTCCGAACATGATCTGGCCGACGCCCAGCGGCATGCTGCGAGCCAGCAACTGCGCCACGATGTCGGTACCACCGGTGTTGCCGCCGGCTTTGAAGACCAATCCGACACCTAGACCCGTGACCACCCCGCCGTAGAGCGAGGCAAGCAACAGGTCGCTCTCCGCTATGGGTAAGGTGAACTGCGCGAAGATGTCGATGAAGACGCCAAGCGCAACCGAACCGTACACCGTCTTGGCCGCGTATCCGAGTCCGCGCGCACGAAAGGCGATTGCCAACAAGACAGCGTTGAACAGCAAGGTCAGAAGGCCGACGCCCAGATCGATGCCGAGAAGGTCGCCTGCTGCATAGTGGATGATGGTAGCCAGTCCCGAGACACCACCTGCAGCGATGCGGTTCGGGATCAGGAACGTATCGAGGCCCCAAGCAGTCAGGGCACAGCCAATCGTCATGAACAGATAGTCACGAAGCGGCCTACTCTTGAGCACGCGCCCGACCACCACTCAGTCCCCCCTATGTTGGACGACTGCGCCGTCGTCCCACGCCCACGCGCCACCGTGGTCCAAGAATGGCCGCTCGCGCTTGCTGACGAGAAACTCCACTACACTGCGTGCGTCCCGATTGACCATTCGGTCTTCCGTAATGCCGAGTTCTTCGGCGACGCGGATTGCCGAGCCGAACCGCCCGACATGCAGCGCGAAATGAGCGTCGCTCCCGATTGCGATTCGGGCACCAGCGTCCCTTGCGGCTTCAGCAAACTCGCGCTCGCGCCCGTTGCTCGCCGAGCGGGAGCTCGCGTTGTCGAACGAGTGGTTATTGAGCTCGAGTATGACGTCGTGGCTGACCGCTGCCTCAACGACGGAGTCGATCTCAAGCGGAAAGCCGTGCTCGTTACCCGGGTGCACGATCTGGTCCACATAGGGATTCGCAATCGCGCGCAGCAGCGCCTCGGTGTTGCGCCTCCGGTCGCGATCATCGAATCCAGTGAGCGGGTGAAAACCCACCGAGACGAAATCGAGCAGAGACAGGACCTCATCGGGAAGATCGATCCCGTTCTCGGAGCCGGTCGATACATTCGCCTCGCAGCCCTTCAGGATTCGCACTCCATCAAGCTCGCTCGGCAGGATCTTGAGGTTCCAGAAGTACCAGTGATGCGCGCCCTGCGGAACACTCGGCCCGTGGTCGGTGATCGCGATGGCCTCAAGGCCGATCCGCCGAGCAGCCGCAGCGAGCTCGATAACGGTGGAGAATGCGTGCCCGGAGGCTACGGTGTGGGTGTGCAGGTCGGCCAGCAGGCGCACGCGACTACTCCTCGACTTCCGCGCTCGTCGCCTGCGGTGCCTGCTCCCCGCTTACGCGCCAACGGTGGTAGTCGATGATGAAATCGTCGATGTCCCCTCCCAGGACCGCATCGACGTTGCCAGTCTCTCGGCCTGAGCGAAGGTCTTTGACCAACTGATAGGGATAGAGGACGTAGTTCCGGATCTGGCTCCCGAAGGTGATCTCGCGCTTGGGCCCCCTGAGCTCGTCGAGCTCGGCCTCGCGCCTCTCTTTCTCCCTCTCGTACAGCCGAGAACGCAGGATGCTCATCGCAGCATCCTTGTTCTTATGCTGCGACTTCTCGTTCTGGCAGGTGACGACGATACCGGTCGGGATGTGCGTGATTCGGACTGCGGAGTCCGTGGTATTGACCGACTGGCCGCCGGGACCGCTGGAGCGGTACACGTCAATCCGCAGGTCTTCGTCGTTGATGTCGACTTCGATGTCGTCGGGAAGAACAGGCAGGACCTCGACGCCGGCGAATGTCGTCTGCCGACGCTTCTTCTCGTCGGTGGGACTGATGCGCACCAGCCGGTGGACTCCCATTTCGGCTTGCAGCATCCCGTAGGCGTTTCGCCCGTGGACCGTGAAGACCGCGCGGTCCAGGCCGAGCTCGACCCCTGCTGGAGCATCATGCAGGTCGAGCTTCCACTTCTTGCGCTCGGCGTACTTCGTGTACATCTTCAAGAGCATGCCGGTCCAGTCCTGGGCCTCAAGGCCCCCTTGGCCGGGCGTGATCGTGACGATGGCATCGCCCGCGTCGAACTCTCCGGTGAACCACGAGCTCACCTCGAGGTCGGAGATACGACCGCCAAGCTCCTTGAGCTGGTCGACCAGCTCCGCCGCGAGGTCCTCGTCCTCCTCGGCAAGCGCGAGTTCGTTGGCTACCTCGGCGTCCTCCAGGCCGTCGACGACCTCTTCGTACGATTCGATCTCACCGCGCAAGCCTGCGGCCTGTGCCATCGTCTGCTGAGCGGCAGCTTGGTCGTCCCAGAACCCCGGTTCTGTGGCCTTCGCCTCAAGCTTCGCGAGCTCGCTGCGACGTGCGTCTATGTGCAGGTACTCGGCCATCGCGGACACGCGATCGCGCAGGGCTGCTATCTCTGAGGCTCGGTTCTCGATCATTGGTGCGCTAGCTCGCTCCGTGGCACTTCTTGTACTTCTTGCCGCTGCCGCAAGGACACGGGTCGTTGCGGCCGACATCCGCCCAAGGATCGTCCTTGTCCTTCACGACGGTCGCGGCCTTCGAACTCCGGCCAGCGGCAGCGGACGCTGCTGCTATCTGCTCCTGCGAAGGTCCGCCTGCTCCTGCCGAGGCAAGGGCTGTGGCCTGTGCGGCGGCCTGCGCTGCCCCACCGAAGATCGTCGACTCGTCAGCCGACGTGTAGCTCACGTTGCGCAGCACGGGCGCCGGCTCAGGCTCACTCTCGATGACGACCTGCAGGTGCATCACGGTGCGCAGGAAGTCCTCGTTGATCGACTCGACCAATCCCGAGAACATGTCGTATGCCTCGTTCTTGTACTCGACGAGCGGGTCACGCTGACCCATAGCGCGCAGACCGATTCCCTCCTTGAGGTAGTCCATCTCCTGGAGGTGACTCATCCAGCGCGTATCGAGAATGCGCAGCATCACTTGGCGCTCGAGGTCCCTCAGGCCATCCGGTCCCAGCTGGGCTTCCTTGACCGCGTAGGCCTCCAGCGCCTTCTCGGCAAGCTCCTCGGCCAGCAGGTGCGCGTTGTCCATGCCCTCTGCGCGCGCAGCGTCGACCGCACCATCGATTCCGGTGAGGTCGCGGTACCACGCGGCCAGGCCGTCCCAGTCCCAGTCCTCCGCATAGGAGCGCTCGGGGCAGAAGACCAGCACGTTTGAGGCGATCGTATCGGTCATCATCTCGCGCACGCGGCCATGGATGTCCTTGCCGTCAAGAACCTCCCCGCGCTCACCGTAGATGACCTCACGCTGCTTGTTCATAACATCGTCGTACTCGAGCACGTGCTTACGAGAGGCGAAGTTCATGGCCTCGATCTGACGCTGCGCGCTTTCGACAGCCTTCGAAACGAGCCCCGCTTGGATCGGCATGTCGTCGGGGATGTCGGCCTTGGCCATGAACGCGCTGATGCGCTCCATCCGGTCACCGCCGAACAACCGCATCAAATCGTCCTCGAGCGAAAGGTAGAACTGGCTTACACCCGGGTCACCCTGGCGACCCGAACGGCCGCGCAGCTGGTTGTCGATGCGCCGCGATTCGTGGCGCTCAGTGCCGAGAA
>CAZBLH010000016.1:0-43773 GCA_964492775.1 uncultured Eubacteriales bacterium
GCCTGACAAGGCAATCG
The DNA here is from genome assembly GCA_964492775.1 of uncultured Eubacteriales bacterium. Taxonomy (GTDB): domain Bacteria; phylum Actinomycetota; class Coriobacteriia; order Anaerosomatales; family PHET01; genus WRDS01. The sequence goes on from CAZBLH010000016.1 coordinate 18, forward strand.
ACCTGATCGACGAGTCCGCGAGCCGTCTGCGCATCGAGATCGACTCCATGCCGACCGAGATTGACGCGGTCGAGCGCAGGATCACGCAGATGCAGATCGAGGAGCAGGCGTTGATGAAGGAAGAGGACGAGGCGAGTGCCGAGCGACTCGAGGCGTTGCGTGCCGAGATGGCCGGACTCACCGAGCAACTCTCTGGGCTGAAGGCCACGTGGATGATGGAGAAAGAGGTCATCGAGGGCACCCAGCGGATCAAGGCCGAACTCGATGAGGCGCGAACCGACGAGGACCGCGCTACCCGAGAAGGCGACCTGCAGCGCGCCGCTGAGCTCCGCTACGGTCGCATCCCCGAGCTCGAGCGCAAGCTGGCCGAGGGAGAGCAGCGGCTTTCCGAGCTCCAGGCCGAAGGGGCGATGCTCAAAGAAGAGGTCACCGAGGATGAGATCGCCGAGGTCGTCTCGGCATGGACGGGCGTACCTGTCGCCCGCTTGATGCAGGGCGAGATGGCCAAGCTCGCGCGGCTCGAGGAGGTGCTCCACGAGCGGGTCATCGGTCAGGACGAGGCGGTCACCGCGGTCGCAGGGGCGATCCGTCGCTCGCGCGCCGGGCTGTCAGACCCCGACAGGCCGATCGGAAGCTTCCTGTTCCTCGGCCCCACTGGCGTGGGCAAGACCGAACTCGCCAAGACTCTCGCGGCGTACCTGTTCGATGACGAGCGAGCCCTCGTGCGCATAGACATGTCCGAGTACATGGAGAAGTTTAGTGTCCAGCGCCTGATCGGCGCGCCTCCGGGATACGTCGGGTACGAGGAGGGCGGACAGCTCACGGAAGCCGTGCGGCGTAGGCCGTACTCGGTGGTGCTGCTTGACGAGATCGAGAAGGCGCACGCTGACGTCTTCAACGTGCTGCTGCAGGTGCTCGACGATGGGCGCCTGACAGACGGCCAGGGACGCGTTGTCAGCTTCAAGAACGCGATCATTGTGATGACGAGCAACGTTGGCTCTCAGTACATCCAGGCGTTCGCCGAGGGCGGAGCGGATGCTGCCGAGACCGATCGGATGCTCCAGGAGGCTCTGCGCGCCACGTTCCGGCCTGAGTTCCTCAACCGCATCGATGATGTCGTGACGTTCCACGCGCTCACGCTCGACCAGATTGCACGCATCGTCGAGCTGCAACTCGAGCAGGTCCGTGCCCGCCTGGCCGAGCGAAAGGTCATCCTTGAGCTCACGCCCGCCGCGGTCGAGCGCCTCTCACTCGACGGATTCGACCCGGTATTCGGGGCGCGGCCACTCAAGCGGTTGATCCAACGCGAGGTCGTCGACCGTGTCGCGAAGAAGATGATCGAAGGCGACATACACGAGGGCGACACGGTGACTATAGACGTGGACGAAAACGGGTATGTCGCCTTATAGGTGATGCGCGAGGCCAACGCGCGTAGCCGGTGTCTAGGAGGTGAGAGAGATGGCCATTGTCAGATGGGATCCCTTCGGGGAAATGCTGCGGATGCAGCGGGATCTGGATCAGATCTTCTCCCGGATGGGCGTCTCGGAGGCGCGCTCGTCGCGGCTGGCGGAACAGGGCTGGATGCCGAAGATCGACATCAAGCGTTCCGGCGACGATCTCGCGATCCACGCTGAGCTGCCGGGCGTCAAGCCCGAAGATGTGGACGTCGAAGTGACCGACGGCGTGCTGGTGCTCAAGGGCGAGCGTAAGCTTGAGGAGGAGCGCGAGGACGAGGGCTGGCTCGTACGCGAGTCCAGCTATGGCTCGTTCCAGCGTTCCATCACGCTGCCCGAGAGCGTCGACCCCGCGACGATCGAAGCGACGTTTACTGACGGTGTGCTCGAGTTGCGCGTCCCGAAGGCGTTCGAGGAACTCAAGCCCTCGACGGTGAAGGTCGCCATCGGTGGCGGGTCCACGCCCGCGATCGAGGCGGAGTCCTCGGAAACCAAGGAGGAGTCCGAGCCTGCTGCAACTGACTGATGTTCGGCCGGGGCGTTCGCAGCCGTCCCGGTGAACCCCTCCCCCGCGAAAGGCCCGCCCCTCCAGGCGGGCCTTTCTGCCGTTGGCGGTCGAATCCCGACCGTTCCCCAGCCGCTCACCGTCGCATGTTTCCGCTGACAGGAAGCATGCTTCTCCACCCGCACAGTGCGAGGAGATAATCCGACCACACGGGAGTGGCGGTGCAGCCGCCGTCCCGCCGATCGCGGATCGTGGTCGTATATTACGGAGGTGTGTCATGTCGCGGACTTCCCCGACGCGCGGGTGGATCGTCACCCTCGCTGGATTGGGTATCAACCTCGCCCTTGGCGTGCTGTATACTTGGAGCGTCATCGCCAAGACCCTGTCCAAGCCGGTCGCGGAAGGCGGATGGGGGTGGACTTCTGGCCAGGCAAGCCTGCCCTACGCCGTAGCCGTCGGCGTGTTCGCGCTCTCGATGGTATTCGCCGGGCGCATGCAAGACCGTCTGGGCCCGCGCCTCGTCGCGACGGCCGGTGGAGCTCTCTGCGGACTCGGCATGATCGTCGCGAGTCTGGCCACGCCGTCGACCACGTTCCCCATCACCGTCGGCTTCGGGTGCATGACCGGACTTGGCATCGGCCTCGGCTACGCGTCAGCAACTCCAGCAGCGATCAAGTGGTTCCCGCCCGCACGCAAGGGCTTCATCACGGGGCTCGTGGTCGCAGGCTTCGGTCTCGCGAGCGTTTACACCGCCCCGCTCACCTCGTACCTCCTCTCCAGCCAGGGTGTCTCGGGGACGTTCCGCACGCTTGGCATAGCGTTCCTGATCGCCACGGTCCTGCTGGCGCAGCTCCTCGTGAACCCGCCGGTCGGCTACACGCCCGCAGGGTCGGCCGCTAAGAGCGGTGCCGTGGCCAGCGCGGCTGCCGCGCCGAGAGAGTATGACTGGCGTGACATGGTGAAGACTCGCTCCTTCGCGTTTCTGTGGCTGATGTACGCCTTCTCGGCGTTTGCCGGCCTGATGATCATCGGCCACATGGCCAAGATCGCCGCCGCCCAGCTCGTCGGCGTCGATCTCGGGTTCCTGCTCGTGGCGGTGCTCGCCATCGGCAACGCGCTCGGGCGGGTCGTGGCCGGCGCGGTCGCGGACCGGATCGGCGGAATTCGCACCATGTTCGCCGTGTTCGTCTTCCAAGCGGCCATGATGGGCGTCCTCGCTATCGCGGACAGCGTCGCGGTGCTCGTCTCGGTGGCTGCGGCGGTTGGCTTCTGCTACGGCGCCAACCTGTCGCTCTTCCCGTCCACGACCGCGGGATTCTTCGGCACGAAGCATCTCGGTGTGAACTATGGCCTTGTCTTCACAGCATGGGGCATGGGTGGCGTGTTCGGCTCGATGCTGGCGGGCATGATCGTCGACCGAACTGGGTCTTACGGTCCCGCGTATGCCGTTGCCGCGACGCTATGCCTACTGGCCGCCGGCATCACCTTCGTCACTAAGGCGCCTGCAACGAGCCAGCGTATCGCCTTCGCCCCCGAACCCGAGGCGGCAGCCTAGTCGCACAGCTCGACCGGACCGTCTACTCCGCGGCGGTCCGGTCGGCTTTGCCTATCTCGAACGCGTCGGCGACCTTCTCGCCGAGACGCCGGTACTCACGGGATCCCGGGATGTATACCAGGGGGTCGAGTCGGCCAACGTCGATGAGATCGCTGTCGGGATCGGCCATGAGTTCGGCGTCAGCGTGCGTCTCGACCACCTCGCCGAGCAGGACTCGGTAGGACCCGACCACGACCTCCTCGGAAAGCCTGCACTCGAGGTTGACGGGGCACTCGGCGATGATCGGCGCCTCGACGACGGCGCTCGGCTCAAGCGTCATCCCCGTGTCGGCGAACTTGTCGGTGCCGCGCCCCGACACCAGTCCGCAGTAGTCTACTTGCTTGGCCAGTGACGCCGGCGGGATGTTGACCGTGAAGCTGTTCGAGGACCGGATTAGCTCAAGCGTGTTGCGGGACTCGCGGATGCCGAGCGCCACGGTTGGTGGGGTCGAGGAGACGATGTTGATCCACGCGACAGCAAGCACGCCCGCGTCATCCATGCTGCCGCCCACGACAAGCGTGCACGGCATCGGGTACAGCCGCTCATTCGGCCCAAGACGTCTCTTCATGGTGGACGATCCCCCGTTCCTTTGCCGGTTTCGTAGACAGCCAGATGATACCCGCTGACATCTGCGTCGCAGGCACCATCCAAATGCGGCACTGGGCGGGCCGCGGGCTCGACCGCACCGTCTGTGACTTGACGCGCCGAGCGTGCGTCAAATAGGCTATCCGGTACCTCTGGGGCGATCCTGCCCTGTTGCGCAACGGAAGGAGGTGCGAGAGAGCTATCATGTTGCCTTTGGCTTTCGTGATGGAGATGGACATGATGATGACCCGGCCCGGGTCTATCGGCGCATGCGCCGGACTCGGGCGGCCCTCGTTCGGCCGCTAGTAGCGGTCGTAGTCACCCTTCAATCATCCACGAAAGTGAAAAGGAGCCTGACATGAGCTCGAACGCACCCGGATTCGACACCCGTTCCGTGCATGCCGGCGCCACCGCCGATCCCACCACCGGTTCTCGCGCCGTTCCGATCTACCAGACTGTCGCCTACAACTTCAAGTCGGCCGATCACGCCGCCAACCTCTTCGGCCTGCGCGAGTTCGGCAACATCTACTCGCGCATCATGAACCCGACGAACGACGTGCTCGAGCAGCGGCTTGCGAGCCTGCACGGCGGAACCACCGCGCTTGCTGTCGCCTCGGGCCACGCAGCCATCAACCTCACGTTCCTGAACCTAGCCGGAGCCGGCGACTCCATCGTGTCGTCCAACTCCCTCTACGGCGGGACGTGGAACATCTTCCTGCACACGTACAAGCGACTCGGCATCGTGGCACGCTTTGTCGACCCGACCGATGTCCAGGGATTCATCGATGCGAGTGACGACACCACCAAGGCGTGGTATGTGGAGACGATCGGCAATCCTCGGCTCGACGTTCCGGACCTGCGCCGGCTGGCCGACGCGGGACGCGAGTTGGGCATCCCTTTGGTCGTCGACAACACGTTCGCCACGCCGTACCTTACCCGGCCCTCGGAGTACGGCGCCGCAGTTACGATCGAGTCGCTCACCAAGTGGATTGGAGGCCATGGCACCTCGATCGGCGGAGCGATCATCGACAACGGCAACTTCGACTGGGGCTCGGGGCGTTTTCCGCAGTTCACCGAGGGTGATCCGAGCTATCACGGCCTCAAGTTCTGGGAGGTTTTCGGGGACTTCCCGGGGCTCGGAAACGTCGCCTTTGGAATCCGGGCGCGTGTGCAGCTACAGAGGGACCTGGGTGCGGCGCTGTCACCCTTCAACGCGCAGCAGTTTCTGCTCGGCCTTGAGACGCTCTCGCTGCGTGTGAGGCGTCACTCCGAGAATGCTATCGCGGTGGCGAAGTACCTTGAGGCGCACCCGAAGGTTGCGTGGGTGGTGTATCCGGGGCTCGAGAGCCATCCGACCAAGGGCAACGCCGACCAGTACCTGGACCGCGGCCTCTACGGCGGTGTGGTCGCTTTCGGCGTCAAGGGTGGCTACGACGCAGGCGTGGCGCTCATCGATGCGACCAAGCTCTTCAGCCACCTCGCTAACGTTGGCGACGCGAAGTCGCTCATCATCCATCCTGCATCGACGACCCACTCGCAGCTTTCTGCCGAGGAACTCGTCACCGCAGGAATCAGCCAGGACTTCATCCGCCTCTCGGTCGGCATCGAGGACATCGAGGACATCATCGCCGATCTTGAGCAGGCGCTAGAGGAGGCGTAGTCCGTTGAGCACGACGCTCGGGCCATGGGACGAGATCGGCAGTGTCGGTGTCGTCAGCAGGCGCATAGCCGTTCTCAAGCACGTGCAGCTCGTCTCGGGGCGCATGCTGCCGACCGTGGAGATCGCCTACGAGACCATGGGCGAGCTCGCGCCGTCCGGTGACAATGCCGTGCTTGTCTTCCACGCGCTGTCCGGCGACTCTCATGTCGCCGGATGGCGCGAGGAAGATGCACGCGCCGCCGGCTGGCACCCGGAGGATGGTCGGGACTGGTCGCCGAAGGATGCTTCTTTCGGTGACCCTGATGCCGCTCCGGCCACGCAGGTCCGGCCTGGGTGGTGGGACCCGTTCGTGGGGCCCGGCAAGGCGTTCGACACCGACCGGTACTTCATCATCTGCGCGAACGTGCTCGGCGGGTGCTCGGGTTCGACCGGGCCGAGCAGCATAGACCCGGAAACCGGACGGCCCTACGGCCTCAGCTTCCCAATCGTCACCATAGAGGACATGGTGGACGTTCAGGCCCGCCTGCTCGACGAGCTGGGGATTGATCGGCTGCTTGCGGTGGCCGGTGGATCGATGGGCGGGATGCAGGCGCTCTGCTTCGCGAAGCGGTACCCGGAGCGCACTGCGGCATGCCTGGCGATCGCGACTACCTGGCGCCTGACTGCGCAGGCGATCGCCTTCAACGAGGTGGGGCGCACCGCCATCCTCGGCGATGGAGCGTTCAGGGGCGGCGACTACTATGGGCACGGTGTCCCGAGGCAGGGCCTGGCCGTCGCCCGCATGATCGGACACATCACCTACCTGTCCGACGAGTCGATGCGAGAGAAGTTCGGCCGGCGCTTGCGCGATCGCGAGCACCACGCATTCGACTTCGTGACCGAATTCGAGGTCGAGAGCTACCTCGCGTACCAAGGCAAGCGGTTCACCGAGCGCTTCGACGCGAACACATACCTGTACATGACCAAGGCGATGGACTACTTCGACCTGAGCCGCAAGGCTGACAGCCTGGCCGAGGCGCTCGCGGGAACGCCCGTGCGCTACCTTGTGATGTCCTTCTCGAGCGACTGGCTCTTCCCGACGTACCAGTCCAAGACGCTGGTGGATGCGCTCAAGGCCGTGGGCGCCGAGGTCAGCTTCGCCGAGATCGTCTCACCGTACGGGCACGATGCGTTCCTGCTCGAACCCGAGGCGCAGTACTCCTTCATCGAGCCGTTTCTGGCGCGCGCTCTCGCCGAGCGGCGCGCCTCGTCCAGTGAGGGAGGTACTCCCCGATGAGCCCCGTGGAACTGCTCCGCAGCGATCTGCGGTTGATCACGTCACTCGTGCCCGAGGGCAGCCGAGTGCTCGACCTGGGATGCGGCGACGGTTCTCTCATGGCGCACCTGCGGGATGAGCGGAACTGCGTGGTCCGGGGAGTAGAGCTCGACCACACCGACATCGCGGCGGCGATCTCGCAGGGGCTCTCGGTGATCGAGGCGGACCTCGATGAAGGGCTGTTGGGGTACCCGGATGCGAGCTTCGATGTGGTCGTCCTCTCGCAGACGCTGCAGGTCATGCGCCGTCCGGCGCTCGTGCTTCGCGAGATGCTCAGGGTAGGGGAGCACGCGATCGTGTCCTTCCCGAACTTCGGCTACTGGCGAATCCGCGGGTTCCTGGCGCTCAAGGGCAGGATGCCGATCTCTCGCTCCATCCCCTTCAGCTGGCACGACACCCCCAACATCCACCACGCGACCATCAAGGACTTCCGCGAATTCGTCGCGGCGAACGGCGGCGAGATCGAGCGAGAGGTCGCGCTGCTCACCCAGGCATGGCACGGGCAGCGGATGCGTGAGGTCAGCGTGTGGCCGACCCTTCTGGCCGACACCGCCGTCGCAGTGGTGAGGCCAAAGAGAGCGCCTGCCAAAGGGTAGGGAGTGCTGCACTCGGGTATCCTTGAGCCCATGTCCAGCAGTACGCCCGATAGCGGTTCCGCGGTGCTCGAGGCGCTCGGCCTCACCGATCGCGAACGCGCCCTCTTCGCGCCCATGGCCGAGGAAGGGCTCGAACTCGCGCGCGTGGCCCGGGTCGACCGAGGGCTGCCGCTTGTGGCGACCGAATCCGGCATCGAGCGGGCCGAGCTTGCCTCGCGCCTCATCAAGTCCGAGAACGCCGTCGAACGACGGGCGGTCGTCGGCGATTGGGTCGCTCTCGCGCGCCCAGAGGGCCACGAGATGCCGGTCATCGAGGCTGTGCTGCCGCGCAAGAGCGCGTTCGCGCGCAAAGACCCCGGGGATCAGGCCGAGCCCCAGGTCGTGGTCGCGAACGCCGACGTCGTATTCGTCATCCAGTCGCTGTCCGGCGGAGGCGTCAACGTGGGCCGCCTCGAGCGGGAGCTCGTCCTCGCGTGGGAGAGCGGCGCCGTGCCCGTCGTGGTGCTTTCGAAAGCCGATCTTGCCGAGAACCCCGAGGCGCAGCGCGCGCTTGCCGCCGAGATCGCGCATGGAGTCGACGTCATCGTTGAGTCCGCAGTGACCGGCGAGGGGTTGGCAGAGCTCGCCGAGCATGTGCCGCCCGGCACGACGGCCGTTCTTCTCGGCGGGTCCGGGGTTGGAAAGTCAACGCTGCTCAACCGTCTGGTCGGCGAGGAAGTCCAAGCGACAGCCGCGGTGCGCGAGTCGGACGACAAGGGTCGTCATACGACGATCGCGCGCGAAATCGTGCAGGTACCCGGCGGCGGCGTCGTGATCGACACACCAGGGATGCGCGCCATCGGCCTATGGGACGCCGAAGAAGGGATCGAGGCGGCCTTCCCGGATGTCGAGCGGCTGGCCGCCGAGTGCCGCTTCCGAGACTGCCGGCACGAGCGCGAGCCCGGATGCGCGGTGGTCGACGCGGTGGACCGCGGTGAGCTCCCTGCCCGACGGCTGGAGAGCTATCGTCGTCTGCGCGCGGAGCTCGATGCGCTCGCTCGGCAGCAGGACGAGCAGGCGTGGCGCACCAAGGACGCCACTAACAAGAGCATCAGCAAGGCCATCAAGAGGTTCTACTCCACTGAGCCGAAGGGTAAGGGTCGCAGGTAGATGGCGGATAACGTGAACGGTGGCACTCGCTTCGATGGGGGCGGATCCTGCACGGACGGGAGATCGCTCATCCATCTCTCCTCGGTCGTGAAGGTCTACGACACCGGAGAGGTGCCCTTCACCGCACTGCGCGGCATCGACCTTGAGGTCAGGCACGGTGAGTTCGTCGGGCTGATCGGCAAGTCGGGATCGGGCAAGACGACGCTCATCAACATGCTCACCGGCATCGACCATCCCACGTCGGGCGAGGTATGGGTCGACGGTACGCCCGTCCACAAGCTCGGCGAGAACGCGCTCGCGATCTGGCGCGGCAAGTCGATCGGCGTCGTGTTCCAGTTCTTCCAACTCCTTCCGACGCTCACCGTCGTCGAGAACGTCATGCTCCCGATGGACTTCTGCAACGTGTACCGCCCGGACGAGCGTCCCGAGATCGCGATGAACCTTCTTGAGCAGGTCGACATGGCCGATCAGGCGCACAAACTGCCCGCCGCGCTCTCCGGCGGTCAGCAGCAGCGCGTGGCGATCGCCCGCGCTCTCGCGAACGACCCGCCGATCATCGCGGCCGACGAGCCCACCGGCAACCTCGACTCCAAGACCGCCGATGTGGTCTTCCAGCAGTTCGAGCAGCTGGTCGCCGGAGGCAAGACGATCGTGATGGTCACGCACGACAACGACCTTGCGAGCCGAGTGACACGCGCCCTGCACGTCGCGGACGGAGAAATCGTCGAAGACGTGTGCCACAGGAGCCCCGCTGTCGGCATTGCCGAGAACGGTGCGGCGACCTAGCTGATGGCCGCGCCTCGCTGGAATAAGGTCTGGCGCGACCTCACCGGCCACGGCATGCGAACGGCCCTGGTGGTCCTGTCGATTGCCGTGGGCGTCTTCGTCGTGTCGGTGGTCATGGGCGCGCGCGAGGTGCTGATCCGGGAGTTCGAGCTCGACTTCGGCTCTTCCGGCGTGCCGTCGGCGGAGTTCTCGACCAGCGGTTTCGGACCTGAAGTCCCGGTAAGAGTGGCCGAGCGACGCGACGTGCGTGCAGCCGAGGGCCGCCGAACCTTCACCGTGCGCTACACGCCCGGTGCCGTGCCGAAAGAGACTCCAACCACAGGGTGGGAGTCACTCGAGCTGTCGGCACTGGAGGACTTCGACCACACCGGCGTGAAGAAGCTCGTCAGGGAAGAGGCGGTCTCCTGGCCGCCTGGCCCCGGCGAGCTGGTGCTCGAGAAGAGCGCGCTCATGGTGCATGACGAGTACCAGATTGGCGATGTCGTTACGGTCGAGAGCGGAGCCGGCAAGCGCCTGGCGCTGAGGGTCGTGGGTTTCGCGCACGACATCAATGCAGTGCCCTCGCATCTCCAGAACGCGGTTGTCGGCTACGTATCGACAGAGACGCTTCCGCTGATTGACGAGTCCGGGGAGTTCAACCACCTCTCGGTGGTGCTGGACCCGATGCTCTCCCGCTCGACCGCCAGCCGGATCGCTGCCGACATCCGCGACACCGATCTCTCTGCTGCGGGTGTGGTGACGATGCGCATATCCGTCCCCGAGCCCGGTAGCCATTTCCTCGGCGACATGTTCAAGGCGATCACGGTGCTGTTGCTGGCGATCGGGCTCATCGTGCTTGGGCTATCGGGATTTCTTGTGGTGACCACCGTCTCGGCGATCATGGCTCAACAGGTCAGACAGGTCGGGATCATGAAGGCGGTCGGCGCTCGGCGAACCCAGATCGCCCGCATGTACTTCGCGATGGTCGCGGTGTTCGGCGTGCTCGCGGTGGTGCTCGGCATGCTCGCCGGCCGAGCCATCTCCCGCGAGCTCATCGAGTTCGCCGCCGGCTGGTTGAACTTCCGCGTCACCGACTTCGACCCGCCGCCCTGGGTCTTGGTGCTCGACGTGGCGGTAGGCATGCTCGTGCCGATTCTTGCGGCGGTGTGGCCGGTGCGCCGAGGTGCGCGGATGCCGGTCGTCAGAGCGCTGAATGCCGCGAACGAGGTCCCGCAGTTCGGGCACGGTATCGTCGATCGTGTACTCGGGATGGTGCGCGGGCTGCCGAGGCCGGTGGCGCTCTCACTCCGGAACACGTTCTTGAGGAAGGGGCGTCTCGCTCTCACGCTGCTCACCTTGGTGCTCGCCTCGGGTGTCGTCATGGGTGTGCTATCGGTACGGGCATCCCTCACGCAGACGGTCGAGGACCTGAGCTCATGGTGGAACTATGACGCACAGGTCTTCATGGCCAGGCCACTGCCCCGTGACAGCCTCGAGCGAGAGGCGGGACACGTACGAGGCGTGACTGCCGCCGAGACCTGGCTGGAGGCACCCATCTCTCTGACCAGACCGGATGGGAGCGAGAACCAGTCTCTCTACGCGATCGGGCTTCCGGCCGACACCCGGTTCATCCAACCGCGCCTTACCGCCGGCCGCTGGCTGGAACCCGGTGTGCCTGGGGAGATCGTCTTGAATGAGGACGTGATTGCCGAAGAGCCACACATCGGGCTCGGCGACGTGCTGCGCCTTAACGTTCAGGGGGTCGAGGGAGACTGGAAGGTCGTAGGGCTCGTCACCGGACAGATGGCGGGGCCGATCATATTTGTCGATCGCGACGTCCTTTCCACCGAGATCTCGGCGGACGGGTTGGCCACCAGGCTGCTCGTCCAGACGTCGGACCACACTCCGGATCTGCAGGCCCGGGTGGCCAGCGACTTGGAGGAACGCCTCGATGACGCTGCACTGCCGATCTCTGGTTCGCAGACGCAGCTCGCCCAGAAGGACAACCTCACCAACCAGTTCAACATCCTGTCGGTCTTCCTTGTGATCATGGCTGCGCTGCTTGCCTCCGTTGGCGTCATCGGACTAACGGGGACCATGACGATCAACGTGCTCGAGTCCACTCGTGAGATTGGCGTGATGCGCTCCATCGGGGCGAGCCACGGATCGATCTTCGGCATCTACATCACCGAGGGGGTTGTGGTGGCGCTGATGGCTTGGGCGCTTGGCGCCGTGATCTCCTGGCCGATCTCCCGCGTACTAACCACGATGCTCAGCGGTGCGCTCTCAATGCCGCTCTCCTACACATTCTCCGTGAGCGGCGTCGTCGCATGGCTGGTCGCGGTGGTCGTGATCGCCACGCTTGCGAGCCTCCTGCCGGCCTGGCGGGCCTCTCAGGTGTCGATTCGCGATGCGATCACCTACGAGTAGCTGGTCAGCGCGCGGCCTTCCGTACGGCGTTTCGGGCGCGTTGACGCTGTTCTCGGGCGTTCGATAGCATGAGGCTGCGTGCCGAGAAGGCGCGCCAGAGTGGGCCGGGGGCCGCTGCACGACGGTGAGCGCCGGCCGAGAGGGACCCCGAGGTCACGTGCGAAGCGTCGCCGTGACCTTCATTGTCTTCGAGGCAAGGAGCATCCGCTTGAGCTTCGCACTTCACCGGCGTTTTCCCGGGACACGCGCCCTGCCGCTAGCCCGCATCGCCGAGTTGCCGACGCCCGTCGAGCGCCTCGACATCGCCGAGAAGATTGGTGAGATGTGGGTGCAGCGTGACGATCTGACGAGTACCGCATACGGCGGCAACAAGATCCGCAAGCTCGATCTCCTTCTGGGCGACGCCCTCGACCAGGGCTGCCGAGCAGTCATCACGTTCGGGGCGTACGGCTCCAATCACGCGCTCGCCACCGCGGTCCACGCGACGGCGCTCGGGCTGGAGGTGCACGCCGTCCTCTCGCCGCAGGCGCCGGGGCCGTTCGCGCCGCGCACACTTCTGGCGCACGCCGGCCTCGGTACACACATCCACCCGGCGGCGAGCTGGGACGGCCGGCCCGAGGCGGACGCGGCGCGGCGCGAGATCCTCGAGCGCGGCGTGGGCGAGGTGTACGAGATCCCGATGGGCGGCACGAGCCCGCTCGGTGCGGTCGGCTACGTGAACGCCGCGCTCGAGGTCGCCGAGCGTGCCGCCGGCGACGGCAAGTCGCCCGGGTCGGCTCCCGATGTCATCTACGTCGCCGGAGGCACGCTCGGCACGGCCGCCGGGCTGGCGGTCGGGCTTGCGGCCGCCGGGCTGGCGACGCGCGTCGAGGCCGTCCGCGTCACCCCCGCGGAGGTCGCGTGCGAGTCAGCTCTGGGCGCGCTCGTCGGCGATATCTCGTCGCTGCTGCACGGCGCGGACACGTCGTTCCCGCTGCTCGGGCTCGGCGACGTTCGCCTGAACCTACGCCACGAGTTCTTCGAGCCGGGGTACGGCGTAGTCACCGACGCCACCCTCGAAGCGGTCCGCATCGCTGCCGACGCCGGTCTTTCGCTCGAGACGACGTATACGGGCAAGGCGTTTTCGGCCATGCTTACCGATGCGCGCACAGGGCTTCTCGGCGACAAGCGGGTGCTGTTCATCGATACCTACAACTCAGCGCCCTACCCGGAACCGGGGCGGATCGAGGCACTATCGCCTGAGCTTCAGGAGTACGTGCAGGAGTGCTGGCGGCGATATCCGGAGGCGACGGCATGAGGCGCAAGCGAGGGTTCGGTAGCGACAACCACGCCGGGGCGCACCCAGCGGTGCTGGAAGCGATGGCGGCAGTCGGCCCTGGCCACGCGCATGCGTATGGCGACGACGAATGGACTCAGCGTGCCACGGCTATGTTACGCGAGCGCCTCGGCGGCGAGTGCGACGTGGCGTTCGTCTTCAACGGCACGGGCGCGAACTGCGTGGCATTCGCCGCGCTGTGCAGACCCTGGGAGTCGGTCATCTGCGCCGAGTCGGCGCACGTGAACACCGACGAGTGCGGCGCGCCGGAGCACCTTGCGGGCGTGAAGCTCGTCCCCGTTGCCACCCCTGACGGCAAGCTCACGCCCGAACTTGTGCGGCCACACCTTACCGGCTTCGGCTTTGAGCACAGCGCGCAGCCGCGGGTTATCAGCGTCAGCAACGTCACGGAACTCGGGACGGTCTACACGCCCACAGAGCTGCGCGCACTCGCCGACCTGGCCCACGAGCACGGCATGCCCATGCACGTTGACGGCGCCCGGATCGCGAATGCAGCGGCCGCGCTCGGCGTCTCGCTTTCAGAGCTCACCGGCGAAGCGGGTGTCGACGCGTTGTCGTTTGGTGGCACCAAGAACGGGATGGTCTTCGGGGAGGCGGTCGTGGTCTTCGGTGATGCCCGGGTCGGCCACCTCGGCTACGTGCGCAAGCAGAACGGCCAGCTCGCCTCGAAGATGCGTTACGTTGCCGTGCAGTTCTCGGCGATGTACGAGGGTGACCTGTGGCTGCGCTGCGCGACCCAGGCGAACGCGATGGCCGTTCGGCTTGCCGAGGGCGCTGCCGAGAAGGGCGTCGATCTCAAGTACGAGCCGCAGGCGAACGAGGTCTTCGCGTTCCTGCCTGCCGAACGCGTGGGGGCGCTTGCCGACGAGTTCGGCTTCTACGTCTGGGACGAGACCCCAGACAGCGCCGGGCGTCTGCTCGTCCGCTGGGTGACTTCGTGGGACACGACGCCGGAGGACGTGGACGCGCTGCTGGCCGCGATCTAGCGAGGATCGAGACTCGAAGCCTCGTGCGGATCAGGCCTCTGCCGCCGACAGCTCCCGGATCTTGGCGACCACGTCGTCAGCATGCCCGTCCACCTTCACCTTTGGCCATACGTGCGCGATGCGGCCCTCGGGGTCGATTAGGAAGGTGCTGCGCGTCGCTGTCACTCCCAGCACTGCACGTGCGCCGTATGCGTCGATGATCATCCGCTCCGTGTCGGCGATCATCGGGAACGTCAGCTCGAACTTGTCGATGAACCTCTGCTGGATGTGTGGCTTGTCTGCGCTTACGCCCACCACGAGGGCGTTCAGGGACTCAAGCTCACCGCGGTGCGCCTGGAAGTCCTTGGCCTCATGGGTTCAACCAGGTGTGTTTGCGCGGGGGTAGAAGTAGACGACGACCCACCGGCCACGCTGCTCGGCGAGATCGAATTCGCCGCCACCCGTCACCTGCGCGCGCACGCTCGGCGCCTCGGCTCCAACCTCGGGCATCACTACTTCGGCCATGCGCTGCCTCCTCGTTTAGCTGTCAGCGCGGCACTACTCGCAGCAGCGCCCCGCGGTAGTCACACACAAGGATCTCGCCGTTCTCGTCCACACCGAAGGAAGCGGGCGCGATCCCTGAGTCCTCCATCGCGATACGGTGCTCGACCTGCCCGTCCGCGTCTTGCCGAGCAATCCCGATCATACCGCTCAGGAAGTCGCCGAACAGGTAGACGCCATCCATGGCGGGGTACTCAGCTCCGCGGTACACCTGCCCGCCGGTGATCGATCCGCCGATGTCCCGGCCGTACTCGATGACCGGGAAGATCAAGCTCCCGCGCTGCCGAGAAGCACCTGCTGGATAGGGCTGCGATCCCTCCCAGAGGTTCCATCCCAGGTTCGCGCCCTGCGACTTGCCGAACGGCACGAGGTTGACCTCCTCGACTGCCGACTGCCCCACATCGGCGATCCAGACGTCGGCGTTCTCAGGGTCGAAGCAGAAGCGCCAAGGGTTGCGCAGTCCGCTCATCACCACCCGCGGCTTGGGCACGCCCTCGGAGCCCGCCACATCGAGCGAGAGCATCTTACCGAGCAGCTCGTCGGGGTTCTGAGCTCGACCCTGAGGGTCGCCAGCCGACCCGCCGTCGCCCATGCCGACCCAGAGCGTGCCGTCTGGAGCGAACGCCACGCAGCCCCCGTTGTGGTTCGCGTAGGGCTGCTCGACCCGGAGCAAGACCTCTGGCCCGGAGAGTACGGGCGTGTCTGAGGCGGGGTCGGCGGCTACGAAGCGCGCGACAACCGTGTCGCCGTTGCGGTCTGTGTAGTTGACGTAAAGGCGGCCCGTCTCGGAGTAGTTCGGCGCGAACGCCAGGCCGAGCAGTCCGCGCTCTCCGCCCGCCGAGATGCTGCGGCTTACGTCGAGAAAGGCTCGCGGCGCGACTCTCGTCCCGTGGACGACTCGGACACGCCCTCCCTGCTCGACGACGAAGAGCCGGCCGGACCCGTCGCCGGCGTTGGTGACGAGCACCGGCTGCTCGAATCCGCTTGCAACCGGCTCGAGGCGCAACTCGATCTCGCCGAGCGAGCTGGACGTACCCGGAGTGGAGGTGGACTCGGCAGGTGGGGGCGTGGTGACCGCGTCGTCGTCCTCGGCGGGTCCGCAGCCACCCGACAACACGAGGCATGTCACGGTCACCGCGACAAGTACTGCCGAAGTCGCTCTTGCGCACATATGATGCCTCCCGCCACCGAGCCCGCTTCTTCTCCCGCCAACTGGTTCCTTCCCTGAGTGCGCCGGGTGCCACTAGGCTGCGCTACGATGGTTGGCATGCTGCTTCTCGTTGACGGATACAATGTCACGATGCGTGACGAGGCGGTCGCGGGCTGGTCGAAAGAGCGCCAGCGCGAAGACCTGCTCGGCAGGCTGAGAAAGCATGCGTCGCGGCTTGCTCCGAAGGGGGAGATCGTGGTCGTCTTCGACGCGCGCGGGCAGATCGGCATATCCGCAACAGGCGAGCGGCCTGTGCGCGCGGTGTTCGCGCCCGATGCGGACGACGAGATCGTGCGGCGGTGCTTGCAGGCGGTCGGGCAGGTATCGGTCGCGACCGATGACATGCGGTTGCGCGCGCGTCTCAGCCAGGACGTTGGGCGGCACGTGCGCTTCGTAGATGGCGTGGACCTGCTCGACGAAAACCTCGCCGAAGGGACCGCGAGTTGCCGTTCGCAAGGCCGGATGCGGTGCGATGAGGGGCTGCCTCGCGGGGCGGATGAGATCACCGAGGAGCTGGGGCGCATCTGGGGCGTCAGTGGTGGACGAGAGGGGACGCAGGGATGACAGGCATGGCTCTGTGAGCGGCGTGGCCATCAACGTAATCGCGATCCTGGTGGGATCGGCTGCAGGACTGCTGTTCGGCAGGACAATCACCGACAGGTTCCGCACGATCGCTTTCTCGGCGATAGGCGTATCCACGTTCGTGATCGGTATGTCGATGGCGATCTCCGGACTCGCCGACATGGGTCGGACGGAGATGGGGGATTACGCAATTCTCGTCTTCATCGGCTCACTGATCGCCGGCTCGATACTCGGCGAGGCGCTGCGCATCGAGTACTGGTTGGAACGCTTCGGGCGCTGGCTTCAGGACATCTCCTATCGCGCGCCCTTCCTTTCAACGGCGCCCAAGATATCCTCCGATGAGCCCGGGGAGAAGGGCCACACGCTGGTTGAGGGGTTCGTGACCGCATCCCTGCTCTTCTGTGTCGGGGCGATGACGGTCCTGGGTTCGATCCAAGACGGTCTCGGCGATCACCAACTTCTGTACGTGAAGTCACTATTGGACGGGTTCGCTGCGCTGTTCCTGTCCTCAACTCTGGGCGTGGGCGTCGCGCTCTCCATCATTCCGGTCATCATCATTCAGGGTGGGCTCGCGATTGGCGCCCACGGGCTTGAGCCGCTCATGACGAACAGCGTCATCACCTCGATATCAGCGACTGGAGGCGCGCTGATACTCGCAATCGGGCTTGACTTGCTCGGCATCAAGCGTCTTCCGGTCGGCAACATGCTGCCGGCGATCATCATCGCCGCCGTCGTCGGAGGACTCCTTGGCTGAGACAAGCGCACACGAACCTACCGGACTTGCCGAGGACGGCTCCGCCGCCGCAGGGCTTGAGGCGGCTCGGATTCCGCTTCGTATGGCTGCGCACTGCGCGGGCTGCGATCAGATTGTGGAACTCGGTCCGGATGGGACATGCCCCGAGGGCCACCCTGCCGAGCTGCTGGGAGGACACACAGTGCTCAGGGAAGGCGAGCAGTGCCCCAAGCTGCCTGGCTTCAACATCGCCGCGTTCGCCTTCCCCCCAGTGTGGGGTATGGCGCACGGGCAGTTGATGAGCGCACTCTTCATCCCTTTGTGGGTTTTCGCGGACAGCGCGGTTGCGGCCGCTGGAAAGGGCATTATCCCTTTGATGGGCGCGATCTTCGTGGCTCTGGGAACGCTTGCGTTCCAATGGTTCTTCGCGAAGCGTGCCAACGGTGTTGCATGGCGGCGGGTGGCCGGGCATATGAGCGTGGATGAGTTCATGCGCAGACAGCGGCTCTGGGCTGTGTTCTGCGTCCCGCTCGGCATCTTGGCGGTTTCGTGGGCGCTCTACTACCGGCTCGTCATGGCGTAAGCGAGAGGAAAGGCGATGGCTGACACTCCGAGGAACGACATCACCATTACCGGCGGCGGCACTATCGCTCCCGGCAACTACGAGAACGTGACCATCAACGGCGGCGGTACGGTCACCGGCGACTTGGTCTGCACCGTGCTCCGTATCAATGGTGTGGGTACGTGTCAGGGCAGTGTGCAGGCCGCCACGCTGGAGGTGCATGGGACCGCGACCTTCTCCTCGACGGTCCAGGCTATCCAGATGAGCGTGAACGGCAACGCTGATGTGAGAGCCGGGCTTGGCGTCAACAAGCTGGTCGTACGCGGAAAGCTCTCGGCTGGCGGGAGTGTGTGCGCCGACAACCTGGACCTGAAGGGCGTCGTGCACTCCGATGGGGATATCGCAGCAGAGACGGTGCGCGGAGAAGGCGCTATCGAAGCGGTCGACGTGACCGCGACCGTCCTCGATCTCGCTGTATATGGTCCTTCGAAAGTGCGCAACCTGAATGCCTCGGAGCGGATCGTGCTGCGAGCTCCCGGGTCGTTCGGCGACATTGTTGCTATCTTCGCCGAGCACCGCTTCACAGCGGAAACCGTCCGGGCTCGCGAGGTCTGGCTCGACTACGCGACCGTCAACGTGGTCAGTGCCGGGAACGCCTCAATCGGCCCGTCGGCTCGGGTCGGGCTCGTGCTTCACTCGGGAACCTACACAGCCGCCGAGGGTGCTCAGGTCGCCGAGGCTCGCCAAGCTGATCCGGGCGTCTAGACGCGTCAGGCGCGGTCAGAGTTCCTGGCGCCAGCCCGCCGGCACGAAGGCCGTGGGGCATACATCGTTGAGGAAGCAGGCGCCGCACGCTGGTCGTTTCGCCGTGCACACCTGCCGGCCATGAGTGATGAGATCGAAGTTCACGCGATGCCAGTGGTCGCGTGGGAAGATCGCCATCAGGGCCCGCTCGACCTTGTCCTGGTCATGTTCGGTGGTGAGGCCGAAGCGGTGCGCAAGCCGGAAGACGTGTGTGTCCACGGCTATGCCCTCAACGATTCCGAACGCCTCGCCGAGCACGATGTTGGCCGTCTTGCGGGCGACGCCGGGCAGGGAGGTGAGCCCCTCCATCGTGTTGGGGATTTCTCCGTCGAACTCTGACGCGATGATCTGGCACGCCCGGATGATGTTCTTGGCCTTCTGGCGAAAGAAGCCGAGCGTCCTTACGTACTCTTCCACCTCTTCCTGGCTCGCCGCGGCGAGGTCGGCGGGGGTGGGGAATCGGGCGAACAGGGCCGGTGTAGCCTTGTTGACGTTGACGTCGGTCGTCTGCGCCGAGAGGATCACGGCGATGAGCAGCTCGTAGGGGTTTCGGAAGTCGAGCGCGGCATGCGGGTCCCCGTACGCCTCTTCGAGGCGATGCATGTAGATGGGCGCCAGGGCCTCGCGCTCGGCTTGAGTGAGATTCGGGACGGGCTCGATGGGCTTCTTGGCTGCCATGGGACTCCTAGTCCTTGATGCGAGCGGCGCACTCCTCGGGCATCCTCCTGCCAGTATCTCCGAAGCGGCGGCGTGCATGCTAGCGCCTCGTCAACCGCCGCGCACCCGCCCCATCGCACGGCGTCTCACCCGCAATCGGCTCGGCTGATTGACCAGCCTACCCGTCGGGGGATACTCTGCGGTGTCCCCGCGACGGCAGGCGCAGCCCACGCTCCCGCCGTTCGTGGGCTTTCGTGCTGTTCCGAAGAAGGCTCGCCGAGAAGTTCCGGAGGAGACTCGCTCACATGCTCATCGACCGCGTAGCCGCGTCGTTCCGCCAAGCCACGCCGTACCAAGAGATCGCGCGCATCCTTGATAGCGGAGGAGACGCGACGCTCGCCGTGCCCGGGATTGCCCGTCCCTCGCTTGTTGCCGCACTGTATGTAACCCTGCCGCGTCCTATGCTCGTCATCGTTTCTGGCGAGGAGGCCGCCGAGCGGTTCTGGCGTCAGACCGCGGCATTCTTGGGACGCGAGCGCGTGCTTCGCCTTCCGGACCGCTCCGATCTCCCCTGGGGGTCGAACGCCCCGGACCATGAGCAGATCGGCGCACGGGCGCGGGCGCTCTACTCCATGGCGCGCAGCCGCCCTGTGGTGGTTGTCGCCTCGGCGCGCTCACTCATGCGCGCGGTGCCGCCGCACGGCAGCCACGTGTTCGACCCGCTCGTGTTGGGGGTCGGCGGCGAGCTCGACCTGGAGGCAGCGGCTGCACGCCTCGTCTCCATGGGCTACGAGCGCGAGGATGCGGCTGACGTCCCGGGCACCTTCGCTGTGCGCGGCGGCGTCCTCGATGTCTTCTCGGCGGGCAGCGCTCACCCGGTCCGGGCCGAGCTGTTCGGCGACGAGATTGAGACGCTCCGCCGCTACGTCCCCGGGACGGGGCAGTCAATCGGCAGCGCTGAGGCGCACGAGGTGTTCCCCGTGCGCGAACTCGCTCTCTCTCAGCGGGGTGCGGACCTCGCCGATCGGGCGCTCAAGGGGCGCGCGCACAGGGATCCGGAGCTCAAGAAGCACCTCGAGCTGTTGCGCTCAGGCGTTCCGTTCGATGGCATGGAGCGCTACTTGCCCCTGCTCTACAAGCGTGCGGCATCGCCGATCGAGTACGTGGGATCTGAATCCCTGCTCGTTCTCGCCGAGCCGCGCTCGCTCTTCGACGACACCGTCCGCCGTCGAGAAGAGTTGGAGAACTCGGCGAAGGAAGCTCGTTTCTCCTCCATCAAGCCTGGTGCGGCGCCTCTCGAAGGCCTATACCTCACGCCAGCTCAGCTCGATTTCGGCGAACACCAGCGGCTGACGCTGCTCTCGCTGCTGCGGGCGGGCGGAGTGGTGGACGCCGAGCTCGCGGCGCGCCGCCCCGAGATCTCTGGCGGTGAGGAGAAGTTCATCGGAGGTGTCAGGTCACTTGCCGCAGCCGGCACGGCCGTCGCAATCGCGGTCCCCGACCGGCGGACACGTCGGCGGGTTGCCGATAGCCTGACCGCAGCGGGCGTGCGCATCGCCGAGTGCCGTGACTATGCGGCCGCTGACTCCGGTGACGGCAGCGGCGATGTGGCGCGGGCCAAGCCGCTCGACGCGGGCGAGATCCTCCTGTGCGACACGGAGGTCCCGTCGGGCTTCGTGGTGGCGGATGCACGGTTCGCGCTGATATCGGTTGACGACATCTTCCCGCGCTCCATGCGTCGCCGTGAGCGCCGCGATATCGACCCGACGAAGCTCACCTTCGCCTTCGCTCCTGGCGACTACGTCGTCCACGCCACACACGGTATCGCGCTCTTCCGCGAGATCGTGCGTCAGGAGGTGCTCGGCTCCGAGCGCGACTACCTGTTGCTCGAGTACGCCAAGGGCGACAAGCTCTTCGTCCCGGTCGACCAGATCGATCGCGTTACCAAGTACGTCGGTCCCGAGGGCTCCGCCCCGCGCGTCACTCGGCTGAACACCGCTGACTGGTCGCGGGCGACCGGGAAAGCGCGCAAGGCGGCACGCTCGCTCGCATTCGACCTGGTGGACTTGTATGCGCGGCGTGCGACGGTGACCGGCCGAGCGTACGGGCCCGACACCCAGCAGCAGTTGGAGATGGAGGCGATGTTCCCGTACGAGGAGACGCCGGACCAGCTCGCGGCGATCGCCGATGTGAAGGCCGACATGGAGTCCGACAAGCCGATGGACCGCTTGGTCTGCGGCGACGTCGGTTACGGCAAGACCGAGGTCGCCATCCGCGCCGCGTTCAAGGCGGCCCAGGATGGCGCGCAGGTCATGGTGCTCTGCCCCACGACGATCCTTGCGCAGCAGCACTACACGAACTTCTCAGAGCGCTTCTCACCGTTCGGGATCCGAGTCGAGGTTCTCTCCCGTTTCCGCACGGAGGTCCAGCAACGGGTGGCGCTCGAGGGCTTCGCCACGGGCGATGTCAGAGTGCTCGTGGGTACGCATCGCCTACTGTCGCGAGACGTCACGCCGAAGAACCTCGGGCTCGTAATCATCGACGAAGAGCAGCGGTTCGGCGTAGAACACAAGGAGCACCTCAAGAACCTGCGCGAGCAGGTGGACGTGCTGGCGCTCTCGGCTACCCCGATCCCGCGCACGCTGCAGATGTCACTCTCGGGTGTGCGTGACATGTCCGTCATCGACACGCCTCCGCCCAACCGCTTCCCCGTGCAGGTGCATGTGGGCGAGTGGGACGAGGACGTCGTCTCAGGCGCCATCCGCCGGGAGCTCGAGCGCGGTGGTCAGGTCTACTACGTCTCCAACCGCGTGAAGTCCATTGACGACGCGGTCGAGCGGGTCATGCGGGCAGCGCCCGAGGCACGCGTGGCCGTCGCTCACGGGCAGATGTCGGAGAAGCAGCTCGAGCCGGTGATGGAGCAGTTCGCAGCCAATGAGGCGGATGTGCTGGTCGCTACCACCATCATCGAGTCGGGAATCGACAACCCGCACTCCAACACGCTCATCATCGAGGACTCGCAACGCCTCGGACTCGGCCAGCTCTACCAGCTCAAAGGTCGTGTCGGACGGAGTCACGTCAGGGCGTTCGCGTATTTCCTCTTCCCGCGCACGGCCTCGTTGACCGAGCAGGCTGTCGAGCGCCTCACCGCGATCAAGGAGCACGACGAGCTGGGTAGTGGCATCAAGATCGCCATGCGCGACCTCGAAATCCGCGGCGCCGGTTCACTCCTCGGCGCCGAGCAGTCCGGAAACGTTTCGGCGGTCGGGTTCGACCTGTTCGCCCAGATGCTGATGGAAGCGGTGTCCGAGGCGCGCGGCGAGCCCATGGTTGCGCATCCGGACATCCGGGTCGACCTACCGGTCCCGGCATTCCTGCCCGAGGAGTACCTGCCCGAGGTCGACGAGCGCGTGCGCTACTACCGCCGCCTCGCCGGCGCGCCTACGGTCGCCGGTGTTGACGTCGTCGCCCGGGAGCTCACCGAGAAGTTCGGCGTGCTTCCGGTGCCGGCTCGCAACCTCGTGGACATCGCGCGCATCAGGGCTCGTGCTGCAGATCTCGGCGTCACATCCGTGACGCTCTCGCGCAGCCGCCTGGTGGTCTCGCCGCTCGTACTCGATGATGAGCAGCGCGGTCGACTGGCCCCGCTCGGCACGGTTTACGTCGAGCGCAAGAAGGAGCTCGGGTTGCCGATAAGGTATGGAGAGTCTGTGACGGATGCGGCCTTGGGCCTGCTGTCTGCTATATACTCACCGAACGCCGAGAATGCCGGCTCTGGCTAACAGGAGGAACACATCAATGACACGCTCGCGCACCTTGGTCGCGGCTGCACTCATCGCGGCCCTTGTCCTCTCTGCGACTGGATGCTCGAAGGCTAAGGAGGGCGTGGCCGCCGAGGTCAACGGCCAGCCGATCGCCGAGTCTCTGCTCGACGAGCAGTTCGCTCAGTACAAGGAGCAGTACCCACAGCTTTTCGAGGGTCCCGACGCAGAAGAGCGCGTGATTGAATACCGGCGCCGCATCCTGGATGGGCTCATCGACGACGAGCTCATCCGTCAGGCTGCTGAGGAGATGGACCTCGCCGTGACCGACGAGGACGTTCAGAAGCAGGTCGACCAGCTCAAAGAAGGCTTCGGCGACGACGCGAAGTTCGAGCAGGCCATCACCTCGGCCGGCATGACCATAGACCAGCTCAAGAGCCAGATTCGTGAGCAGATGCTCACTCAGAAGATCATCGAGTCGCTCGATTCCGGTGACAAGATCACCGACGTCGAGGTCAAAGAGTACTACGAGAAGAACAAAGAGCAGTTCAAGATCGAACCGGCCAAGCGTTTTTCCCACATCCTCTTCAAAGCCGAGGACGAGGCGGGCGCCCGCGCTGTTCTGAAGCGCCTCCAGCAGGGCGACGACTTCGCGAAGATGGCCAAGGAGTACTCCGCCGACAAGGACACCGCCGAGAAGGGCGGGGACCTCGGCTACCCGCAGACCACTTTCGCGCTAGAGTTCAAGCAGGCCGCCGACAAGCTCAAGGTCGGGGAGATATCGGACCTCGTGAAGACGCCGTACGGGTGGCACATCATCAAGGCCACCGAGGAGCGCGCTGGCAGGCAGCAGACGCTTGATGAGGTCAAAGAGCGCGTCGAGCAGATCCTGCTTCAGCAGCGTCGTGCGGGTGCGTACCAGGACTTTCTCGCGGACCTGCGGGCCAAGGCTGACATCAAGATCTTCATCGACGAGCTGAAGCCCGAAGCGGATTCCTCCGAGTCCACCGCGACTCCGTAGGCCATGCAGCCCGAGGTGCGCCGCGCGGCTGACTCCTTTGCGGAGTTCGTCGCGATGATTGAGAGACTGCGCGCCCCCGACGGCTGCCCGTGGGACCGGGCCCAGACGCACGAGTCCATCGCGAAGAACGCCGTCGAAGAGGCTTATGAGGTCGTCGGTGCGATCGAGGCGGGCGATCTTGCTGGGCTCCGCGAAGAGCTCGGCGACCTGATGCTTCAGGTAGTGCTCCAGTCGCAGATAGCGGCCGACTCCGATGAGTTCGACATCGCTGACGTCCTCGAAGACATCGCCGACAAGATCCGCCGACGGCACCCGCACGTGTTCGGGGACGCCGCATCGGCGGAGACACCTGCCGAGGTGCACCGCCGCTGGGACGAGATCAAGCGCGCCGAGAAGACCGAGGCAGGCAAGGGTTTGCTCGACGAGGTTCCGCTCGGCCAACCTGCACTCATGTTCGCGCAGGTGATCTCGCGCAAGGCCGTTTCCGCTGGTTTCGAGTGGGAGAGCATCGACGGCGTTTGGGAGAAACTTGCCGAGGAGCTCGCGGAGCTGCGCCAGACCGAGCCGGGCAGCGAGGAGGCGGCGGAGGAGATCGGGGACGTTCTCTTCACCGTCGTGAACCTCGCGCGCAAGCAGGGAATAGACGCCGAGTCGGCGCTGAGAGCGACGTGTTTGAAGTTCCGTGACCGATGGCGTTTCATGGAAGCGGCGGCCGCTCGGCAGGGCAGGGACATCGCGGCGCACACGATAGATGAACAAGAGGGACTTTGGCAGCAGGCCAAGGAAGGGGAACGGCACTCATGAGCATCATCACCGACGTCTTCTCTCGCGAGATCCTGGATTCGCGTGGAAACCCGACCGTGGAGGTCGAGGTGGTCTTGGACGACGGAAGCTTCGGGACCGCAGCCGTGCCCTCTGGTGCCTCGACCGGCGCGTTCGAGGCCGTCGAGCTCCGTGATGCGGACGATGCCCGATACCTCGGAAAAGGCGTGCGCAAGGCCGTCGAGAACGTGAACACCACCATAGCCGATGAGCTCATCGGCGAGGATGCGAGTGACCAGCGTGCAGTGGACGCGCTCTTGCTCGAGCTGGACGGCACCGAGAACAAGGGAAGCCTCGGAGCCAACGCCATCCTCGGCGTTTCGCTTGCCGCCGCGAAGGCGGCTGCCGAGTCGACCGGTCTCACCCTGTACAGCTATATCGGCGGCGTGAACGCGCATGAGCTTCCCGTGCCGATGATGAACATTCTGAACGGTGGTGCTCACGCCGACAACAACGTCGACCTGCAGGAGTTCATGGTCATGCCGGTCGGCGCGCCCTCGTTCGCCGAGGCGCTGCGCTGGTGTGCCGAGATCTACCACACGCTCAAGAAGGTGCTGCACGATCGCGGGCTTGGCACTGGCGTGGGCGATGAAGGCGGCTTTGCGCCCGACCTGGCGTCGAACGAGGATGCGCTCAAGGTCATCATGGAGGCGATCGACAAGGCCGGTTACTCCGCAGGCGATGAGATCATGATCGCGCTCGACCCCGCCTCAACCGAGTTCTACGACGCCGACCGGGGCCTCTACGCTCTCGCTGGTGAGGGACGCGAGCTAACCAGCGAGCAGATGGTCGAGTTCTGGGCCGACCTCGCCGAGCGCTATCCGATCATCTCGATCGAGGATGGTATGGCCGAGGAGGACTGGGAGGGTTGGAAGCTCCTGACCGACCGGATCGGCGACCGCGTGCAGCTTGTGGGTGACGACCTGTTCGTCACCAACACGGAGCGGCTGGTGAAGGGCATCGAGCTTGGTGTGGCGAACGCCATCTTGGTCAAGGTGAACCAGATTGGTTCTCTTACCGAGACGCTCGAGGCGATCGAGACTGCCAAGCGCGCCGGGTACGCCTGCGTGATCTCTCACCGCTCGGGCGAGACCGAGGACACCACCATCGCCGACTTGGCCGTCGCCACCAACGCCGGCCAGATCAAGACCGGGGCGCCTGCGCGCTCGGACAGGGTGGCCAAGTACAACCGCCTGTTGCGCATCGAGGAGGAGCTCGCCGCGTCCTCGCAGTACGCTGGACCCGCTGCGTTCTACAACATCAGTCGCTAGAGAGCCGGCTTGTAGCAGACGGCGATGACCAAACCAGCCGAGAACGACGGCAAACCGGCGACGCCGTACCGGTACGGCGTTCCCATAGAAGACACCCTCGAGCGCCGCGAGCGTTTCGCGAAGGAATCGGGTTGCGACTTCGGCGCTGACCGGGTGTTCCCGGAGCTGATCTCAGCACTCCTGGCCGAGATCCCGGAGGGCATGGACCTGCTCGAGGTTGGGCCCGCTATCGGCCTGCTCACCGAAGAGCTGATCGCGAAAGCACGTTCACTCACCGTGATAGAACCCTCGGAGGGTATGATCGCCTGCCTGAAAGAGAAGCCCTTCTCGGCGGATGAGCGCCTCACCATCCTGCAGGGCATGGCCGAGGACCTGCCTGCCGATGCGCAGTTCGGGGCCGCGGTCGTGACGTTCACGCCGCGTCGCGGCATGGGGCTGCTGCATCTGCTCAGTGAGCTCTCCGAGCACGTGAGCGACCTGGTGGTCATGATCGTAGACGAGGATGCGTCGCTCGACTGGGCGCACTTGGGTCGGGCCGCGCTCGCGTTCGGGTTTGACGTGCGGTTGCACCTGGTGCGAGAAGAGGGCCAAGACGCGGAGGCGCGGCGCGGCGTGGTCTTCGTGGCGGATGTGCGCAGTAGGGTAGGGCGTGCGGCCGACGTCAGTGTGTGGGACTTCGAGGCTCGGGTCATCGAGGTGCCGTACCCCGCACCGCGCGGAACTGCGACCCGGCTCATCCGGTACCTGCTCGCCGGTGGAGATCGCGCGTTCACGCTACATACCGCGCCCGAGGGCGCTACGAGGCTCTACGGCAACCTGCGCACCGCGGCGCACCGCCTCGCCCGCGACGAGATTACCGTGCGGCGTACCGACGATGGCATTCAGGTAGTGCGGTTACCTAAGGCGACGGAGTAGCACGGGTCACGCCGTGTTTTCGGCTGCGGGGTGCTGTGCGCATGCCTCCCCCTCGGCGGGTACACTCTTTCCAGTCAGCCCGGAGGGAGTGTCCATGCGTCGCACCAAGGTCGTTGCAACATTCGGCCCAGCCTCCGCCTCGCCGGAGACCGTCGCGCAGATGATCGCGGCCGGGGTCGATGTGGCACGCTTCAATGCCGCGCACTCATCGGCTGATGATCTGGAACGGCGGGTGGCCGAGGTGCGCTCGGCTGCCGCAGCAGCAGGCCGACAGGTCGCCGTGCTCGTCGATCTCGCGGGACCCAAGATCCGCCTCGGCGAGGTCAGCCCGGGCACCGTGCTGAGTCCAGGCTCGGAGTTCAGGCTCGTCTCGGCGGTATGCCACGGGGATGAGTCTCAGGCGTGCATCGCCCATGCAGGCCTGGCTGCAGACGTCTCGTACGGGGACCGCATTCTCATAGATGACGGGCGCATCGAACTCGTGGTGGAGCGCATCGACGGCGATGACGTCGTCACCCGCGTATCCAGCGGCGGTCCGCTTGAGAGCCGCAAGGGCGTCAACGTGCCCGGCGTGACGCTGTCGGTCGAGCCGATCACCGAGGCCGACCGAGCCGCCCTTGCATGGGCGCAACAGGCCGGAGTGGACTGGATCGGGCAGTCATTCGTCCGTTCCGCGCAGGATGTGTACGACCTGCGTGAGCTGATGGGGGACAGAGTGATCCCCATCATGGCCAAGATCGAGAAGCACGAGGCATCCGGCGACATCGAGGGCATCGTCAAGGCCGCCGACGGCGTGATGGTCGCCCGCGGCGACCTGGCCGTCGAGACCGCTCCAGAGCGGGTCCCCGTTCTGCAGCGCAGAATTGTGGCGGTTGCTCGCGAGTCCGGGTGTCCCGTGGTCATCGCCACCGAGATGCTTGACTCCATGCGCACGCAGCGCCGACCGACGCGTGCCGAGGCAAGCGACGTAGCCAACGCCATCTTCGCCCACGCCGACGCGGTGATGCTCTCAGGTGAGACGGCTATGGGCGCGTACCCGGTCGAGTCGGTCGAGACGATGGTCCGCATCATCGAGGCCGCCGAGCAGGCCAGCGATTCATCGGTCAGGCCGCTGGGAGGTTGCCGGCTTGACAGCATCCAGTCGGCCATGTCGGTGGCGGCCTGCGAGCTTGCTGGCGATCTCGACGCGACAGCGATCATCCCGCTCACGCAATCCGGAGCTACCGCGCGTGCGGTCGCGCGGCATCGCCCACGGGCGCCAATCATCGCGGTGACCCCCAGCGAGTGGACCGCGCGCAAGCTTGCGATCGTGTGGGGCGTGCATTCGGTGCCGACGCCGTTCTCGGGCAGCGCCGAAGAGCTGTTCGATACGGCCGTGCGCGTGGCGCGCGAGGCCGGATGGGTGAGTCCCGGCGACGCCGTCGTGCTGACTGCGGGGCTCTTCTCGCGCACCCAAGGTGGCACCGACATGGTGCACGCTCGAATCGTTTCTTGAGCGGGAGGCGTCCATACAGAGCGGCTTAAGCCTCTACCTGACGTACAGGTAGATGGGCGGGTGTCTCCCGTGCTACCATCGCCCTAACGACCGACATGCAAGCCCGCCCATTGGACTCTTCAGGTATGACGCCGAGGAAAACGCAGCAAGGGGCTTCCGCGAGCGGCCGACGGGCATCTGGTTTCACGGGCGCCCGTGCGGCTGCTTCTTCCCGTTCCAAGACCACTAGCCGCAGCAGCGCATCCACGAAGCGCGCCTCTTCGGGCAAGGCGGCGACTGGTTCGACCAAGCCCCGCCCGAAGTCAGGCAAGGCCGCGTCTTCGACTTCGAAGAAGTCGGTGTCCGCTTCGCGTCAGCGCTCGGGTGGGCTCACTCTTCTTGGGAAGCTGGCCGCGGCCGGAGTGACACTCCTCGCGCTCGCTTGGGCGTTCTATCCCGCCATGGCGGTCCAGTATCGCGAGACTCGGGACCTCAACCGGCTTGCCGCCGAGAAGAGCGCCATTGAGCAGCGCAACTCCGAGCTCAAGGAGCAGGTCGACAAGCTCAAGACCCCAGCCGGCGTGGAGGATTACGCGCGCAGCCAGCTCGGGCTCGTCAAGAAGGGCGAGAACGTGGTGGTCGTCATCGACGAGGACCCGAGCGCCGAGCAGACCTCAGCGAGCCAGGCCCCGGACCTGATTGGCGGAATGGGTCCTGACACAGGCACCGGTCCTTGGACCGCCTTCCTGGATCTGCTGTTCGGGTACGAGTGAACGCTCGTCGTGATACCGCCGGCATCACCCGGCGCGCTGGTGACGACGAGATCGTAGCCGCGCAGGTCAACCGCGTCCCGCGAACGCCTTGGCGAGTTGTCGCCCGGTGCACCTATGGCTACCCGACAGCCATCGTATCCCCGGAAGTGCTCGATGACGGCACCCCGTTTCCGACGTACGCGTGGCTCACCTGCCCTTGGCTTGCCGAGCGCATCTCGGCCCGCGAGTCCGCCGGCGACTGTGGGCGGTGGGCGGGTCGCGTCGCCGGCGACCCCGCGCTCGCAGAGCGCGTGCGCGCGGCGGACCGCGCGCTCCGCGCCGCACGCGCGGTTGAGGGTGCCCCGGGCACTGCGGCGGCGATCTCCGGCGCGTGCGACGCGGTCGGGATCGCCGGGCAACGCGACCCGCTGCGCGTGAAGTGCCTTCACGCGCGCGCAGCGCTCGCACTCGCAGGGGTGAGCGACCCGATTGGGGAAGAACTGTTGGCCGCGGAGAGAGAGTGCCCCGACGCCCGGTGCGAGCGCCTGCGCTCCACGGCCCAAGGCGATGACGAGTAGGGACCGGCTGAAGATGGACAGCACAGCGCACGAGGACGAGAGGCGCGAGGTTGTGCGGCTCGCAGCGATTGATATCGGGACCGTCACTACGCGTCTGCTCGTCGCCGACGTCGACGAGTTCGGCATCTGCGAGGTCGAACGCTCGACCCAGATCACGCACCTCGGCGAGGGTCTCTCGGCAAGCGGCGAACTCGCGCCCGAGGCGATGCGCAGGGTGGCCGACGTCATCGGTGGGTACGCGCTGCGGATGGGTGCGCTTGGCGTCGAGTCCTACTCGGCGATAGCCACGAGCGCCAGCCGGGATGCGGGCAACGCCACCGAGTTCGCCGAGATGCTCTCCGCGCACGGTGTCGTCGTCGAGGTGATCAGCGGCTCACGCGAGGCCGAGCTCTCGTTCCTCGGCGCGACGTACGAGCACAGCGGGGAGCGGCTGCTTGTGGTCGACTGTGGTGGTGGGTCGACCGAGCTCATCCTCGGCGATGCAGCCAAAGTGTCCAGCGGCGGTCCTGCTGCGGGCCCAGAGGACGCTGACACGGCGAACACGATTCACGCTGCGCGCTCAATCGACGTGGGCAGCAAGCGGATGACCGAGCGGTACCTGCTGTCCGACCCGCCGCGGCGCGACGAGATCGACTCAGCGCGTGCCTGGGCTACGGGCGAGTTCCGCTACTACTTCGATCGCCTGGACGAACCGCCGAGCGAGATGCTGGCGCTTGCGGGTACCGCGACCACGATCGCGGCCATCAAACTCGGGCTCGCTGAGTACGATCCCGCACTCGTTCATGGCCTCGCGGTCGCCGGGTCCGAGGTCTCCGAGATACTCGAGATGTTGGCGGCGTTACCCTTCGAGGAGCGTCTCGGCGTAACCGGGCTTCACCCGGGGCGCGCGGGGGTCATCGTCGCCGGTGCGCTCATCCTGGAGACGGTGCTCGCGCTCGCCGGACTCGACCAGATGATCGTGAGCGAGCACGACATCCTGTATGGGATACTGTTGGACGCCCTGCGCAAGCGGCGGGGGGCGTGACCTCGGCGCATGGCGGCGTATCCGAACTGGCACAGGATGCGGACTTAAAATCCGCTGGCCCCTCGGGGCTTGTGGGTTCGAATCCCACCGCCGCCACCACCGGGACACCCAGGCTCGTGCGGCCGAGTTTGAGCGACCTGGCTGAAGAGTCCGCCGCGATGCCAGTGGGTGTATTTCGCCAGAGGGAGGACTGACCCATGAGCGATACGACCGGCGGTGAGCCCGTCCGGCTGACCCAGTTGTCCAGCAAGGCTGGTTGAGCGGCCAAATGGGGTCCGGAGGACCTCCAGGCAGTGCTTGACAAGATTGCGCCCGGCAACTCAGAGGCGCTCATGCTCGGCTTCGAGACGAGTGATGACTCGGCGGTCTACCGGATGTCGGATGACACCGCGGTGCTGCTGACGGTCGATTTCTTCACGCCCATCGTGGATGATCCATACGACTTCGGCAGGATCACCGCGGCCAACGCGCTCTCGGACATCTACGCGATGGGGGGTCAGCCGCTGACGGCGATGAACCTGCTCGCGTTCCCGTGCTCGCTCGGCGCCGATGTGGTCGGCGAGGTCGTGCGAGGCGGCGCCGAGAAGGTGGCAGAGGCCGGAGCGGTGACGGTCGGGGGCCACACCATCGACGACAAGGAACCCAAGTTTGGCCTCTCGGTGATGGGCGTCGTTCACCCCGATCGGGTCGTCCGCAACCGAGGCGCCAAACCGGGCGACGCCGTCGTACTCACCAAGCCCATCGGTACGGGGCTGTGGGGTACCGCACTTAAGCGGGGGCAGGCCACCGAGAAGGACGCCCGCGAGGTCGTCGAGTCGATGGCCCTGCTGAACCGGCTCGCGGCAGAGGCGATGGTCGAGGTTGGCGTGAACGCCGGCACCGACGTCACCGGTTTCGGCCTTGCCGGGCACCTGCACGAGATGGCCGAGGCCTCCGGTTGCGCCGCTGTCATCGAGCTCGATCGGGTCCCGCTCTTCGACCGCGCGCTCGAGTGGGCGCAGACGGGTGTAGTGCCTGGCCGAACCGCGGACGTTACCGCGTGGGCCGCCGAGTTCGTGTCGTGGGAGTCACCGAAGGAGCAGCCGGTGTGGATGAAGGTCCTCTGTGACCCTCAGACGAGTGGCGGCCTTCTGATGTCGGTGCCGTCTGGGCGAGTGGACGCCCTGGTTGCCGCTCTGCACGCGCGCGGACAGCTTGCCGCTGTGGTAGGCGCGTTTGTCGCGGGAGATCCCGGCTCGCTGGTGGTTCGATAACACCTCGGCTCGTCTATAATGGTTGCTGCTGATGCGAGTCAACAACCGTTATGGAGGCACCCGATGGCTAAGCGCGTCCTCATCCTGAGCGACACTGTTGGCGACGAGAACCCGGATCTCGGCGCGGTGTTGATGAAGAACTTCATCTACTCTCTCGCTCGCAACGAGGTCAAGCCTGTATCGGTCATGCTCATGCACGCGGGCGTCCGTCTTGCCTGTGAGGGATCTCAGTCTCTGGAGGACCTGAAGCTTCTGGTCGAGAAGGGTGTGGCCGTCAAGGCCTGCGGGACGTGCCTCGACTACCTCGGCTTGAAAGAGTCCCTGGCCGTGGGCGAGGTGGGCACGATGCCGGCAGCCGTTGAGGCGCTGCTGGGCTCGGACGAGATCGTCACGATCTCATAGGCCTGACACGCGGCGCGCTTCCGATACAATTCCACACATGGATACGAACGCGCGCCTACGGCAGCTTCCCAAAGTCGATGTCCTGCTCGAGCGGCCTGAACTTGCCGCCCTTGCAGAAGACGTCGGCCGCACCGTCGTCCTCGAGGCGGTTCGAGAGGCGTTGGATGCGGCGCGCGCCGCGATTCTCGCGACCCCCGATTGTCCGGAGTCAGCCTCGCCGGATGTGGCTGCCGGCCCTACTGCTGACGAGATCGCCGTTGACGCGGCAGCACGTGTCCGGACCCGGGCGCGCACGTCTCTTCGGCGCGTCATCAACGCGACCGGGATCATCGTCCACACCAACATCGGCCGCTCGCCCCTAGCTTACGTGGCTGCCGACGCCGCGGCCGACATCGCGCGCGGGTACTCGACCCTCGAGTTCGATGTCGAGTCTGGCGCACGAGGCTCCAGGCATGCGCACGTCGAGGGGCTCATCTGCAAACTGACTGGCGCCGAGGCGGCCATGGCCGTCAACAACAACGCGGCGGCCGTCCTGCTGGCCATCGCGGCGCTTGCGCGGGGCAAGGAGGCCATCGTCAGCCGAGGGGAACTCGTCGAGATCGGGGGCAGCTTCCGGGTACCCGACGTCATGCGCGAGAGCGGTGCGACCATGGTTGAGGTCGGCACCACGAACAAGACGCATCTCCGCGACTACGAGAACGTCCCCCTCAAGGACGACATCGCCGCCTACCTCGACTACGAGAACGCGATCACCGAGAATACGGGCCTGCTCTTGAAGGTCCACACGAGCAACTACCGCGTCGTCGGTTTCACCGAGGGCGTGCCAGCTGCCGAACTTGTCGCGCTCGGCGCGCGCAACAGCGTGCCGGTGATGGAGGACCAGGGGTCTGGCGTACTCCTGGACCTCGCTCGCTGGAACCTCCCACACGAGCCGACCGTCGGCGAGGCCGTGGCCGCCGGGCTGGATGTCGTGACCTTCTCGGGTGACAAGCTCCTCGGCGGGCCCCAGGCCGGCATCCTCGCCGGTCGCTACCACGTTATCGCCGCGCTCAAGAAGCACCCGCTCGCGCGCGCCGTTCGGCTCGACAAGATGACGCTGGCCGCACTTGAGGCAACGCTGCGCCTCTACCTCGATCCCGAGCGCGCCGCCCGCGAGGTCCCCACGCTGCGCATGCTGTCGGCACCGCGTTCGGAGATCGCCGAGCGGGCGGAGCGTCTTGTGGGGCTGATCGAGGCCGCAGCGCCCGGGCGGTTCTCGCCGGTCGCTGCCGAGGATGTTTCGCGTGCTGGCGGCGGTGCGCTGCCGATGGCAGACATACCCACGAGCGTCGTGTCGCTCGTGCCGACCGGCTGCTCGGTCGACGACCTCGAGCGGGCACTCCGTCTGGGCGAGCCGCACATCATCGCCCGGATCAGCGAAGGGCGCCTGCTGCTCGACCCGCGCACGATCCTCCCCGACGAGGACGACGAGGTCGTCTCCGCGCTCGCTCGCATCGCTTCAGAGTGGAGGTAGGCGGTGGGCGATTCGTCCCTCGTGCTCGGCACGGCAGGGCACATCGATCACGGTAAGTCCTCGCTTGTACGCGCGCTGACCGGTACAGATCCTGACCGCCTGAAGGAGGAGCGCGATCGTGGCATCACCATCGAGCTCGGATTCGCGCGGCTCGACCTGCCGAGCGGACGCAGTCTGGGCGTCGTGGACGTTCCCGGTCACGAGCGGTTCATCCGGCAAATGGTGGCGGGGGCCACCGGTATCGACGTAGTGATGCTCGTCGTCGCCGCCGACGACGGTGTGATGCCCCAGACGCGCGAGCATCTCGCGATAATCGATCTTCTCGGCGTCGAGCGCGGCGTAGTCGCGCTCACCAAGGCCGACCTGGTCGACGAGGACTGGCTCGAGCTGGTCAAAGCCGACATAGAGGAGCTTCTTGCGGGGACGAGCATCAAAGGCGCTCCGATTGTGGGAGTCTCAAGCAAGACTGGGCAGGGACTCGACGAGCTCTTGGCTGCGCTCGATGAGGTTGCGACCGAGACGAGCAGCCGCCAGGCCGACGTTCAGATGCGCCTCCCTGTCGACCGCGTCTTCACAATCGCAGGTGCTGGCACCGTCGTCACCGGGACCATGTGGTCGGGCAGCGCTCGCGGAGACGATCCCGTCGAGCTCTATCCGAGTGGCGAGACCGGCCGGGTCCGTGGCCTGCAGGTACACGGGGAAGCCGTGGAAGTAGCGCACGCCGGACAGCGCGTAGCGATGAATGTTGCTGGGATCGAGCGCGATCGCGTCTCCCGGGGCGACGTGATAGCCGCGCCCGGGACACTCGTTGCCACCGACCGTTTCGACGCGCGCTTCACGTACCTCGGGACGCCAGGCGACCCGCGCCCGTTCGTCTCCGGCGCGCGAGTACACGTGCACCATGGGACGCGCGAAGTGCTAGGCCGGGTGCTCCTGATGGATGCCGAGGAGTTCGTGCCCGGCCAGACGGGGCTTGCGCAGGTTCGGCTCGAAGAGCCGCTCGCACCGCGCTACGACGACCGCTTCATCGTGCGGAGCTACTCGCCGGTCTACACGATCGGCGGCGGGATCGTGCTCGACGCACTGCCCCCGCGCCGCACCAGCTTGAGGGCGCGCGAGCGGGAGCTGCTCGAGGCGCTCCTCGCGCACGATCTGTCCTCGGCAAGCGTCGGGTTGCTGGAGGCGCGCGGTCTGCCGATGACGAGCGCCGAGGTGGCCGCCGCGCTTGGCGTTCCGCGCGCGCGGGTAGCGGACCAGCTCAACAAGACGCCGCTCGCTACGACCATCGCCCGCATCGGCGGCGAGGCCGTCTTCATCGCGCCCGACGCGCTGATGCATCTGCTGTCCGAGATAGACCGCTCGCTCGTCGAGTTCCACGAAGCCGAGCCCAAGGCCACCGGCATCGCCACAGCTGCCTTGCGCGCGCGGGTGGATCGCAGGCTGAGCGCCAAGGCGTTTGATGCGATCATCGAGACGGCTGCCGA
The DNA here is from genome assembly GCA_964492775.1 of uncultured Eubacteriales bacterium. GTDB lineage: Bacteria > Actinomycetota > Coriobacteriia > Anaerosomatales > PHET01 > WRDS01. The sequence continues at coordinate 35,751 of CAZBLH010000016.1, forward strand.
GCGCGGGCTGGTCGTCGCCGAGAAGGGACAGATCCGGCACCCGCAGGCGGCGGCGTCGGCGCTCGTCGAGGAGGCTCAGGCTGAAAGCAAGCTGCTTGAGCTGCTCTGCGGTCTCGGGTTGGCGGGCCAGGGGCCGCGCGAGCTTGCTGCATCGGCTGGCACGGACCCAGGCGTCACGCGCAAGGTGCTCGGACGCCTCGTCGCCGATGGCCGTGTGGTGCGACTCGCAGGCGAGCTGCATTTCTCGGCGGAGGCGGTGGCAGGAGCTCGAGCGACGCTCGTCGAGTTCCTCAAGCGTCATCCCGAGGGCGCTACGACGGCGGACCTGAAGGATGCACTCGGCGTGTCGCGGAAGTATGCCGTGCCGCTTCTCGAGTACTTCGATACCACGGGTGTCACGCGGCGCGAAGGCGATCTGCGCCTCTTGCGCGACTCCTGAATCCAAGATCCCCGGTTTTCCTCTCTCATTCGGAAATAAAAACGCGCAGCATCCGGGTATCAGTCCCCCGACGCGCGCCAGTGCGCGCCGGTCCGTGCTCGCCTTGTGCGCGTTCGAGGAGGGGAAGATCGAGTGGCTGATGACAGATCAGGACAACCTGTCCCTGCGGGAGGTATGGCAGACCGGGTTGCGGCTCTGATGCCGCAGCTTCGCGAGGATCTCAAGGAGCTTATCCGCATTCCGTCCGTCGCCACCCCGGGCTTCCCTGAGGAGCCGCTGTTTGAGGCGCACGACAAGGTGGTCGAGCTCCTGCGCGCCTCGGGGGTTGAGCAGATCGGCGATATCCGGCTTGAGGGGAAGACGGCGCCGGTCGTCACCGCTGAGATCTCTGGGCCGGAGGGCAGCCCGACGGTGCTCCTGTACACGCACTAAGACGTCGTCCCCGCTGGTGACGAGTCTCTGTGGGACACCCCGCCGTTCGACCCGACCGAGAAGGATGGCGCCATCTATGGCCGGGGCGCCTCGGACTCGAAAGCCAATCTCGTCGCCATCATCGGCGCACTGCGCGCGTGGGACGGCAAACCGCCGGTGAGTCTGCGCCTCGTCTTCGAGGGCCAAGAGGAGTTTGGCAGTCCGTTCGACTTCTTCCCGCCTAAGGCCCCCGAGCACTTTGCCGCCGATGCGATCGTGATTGCGGATGTCGGCAACGTTCGGCCTGGCGCCCCGACGCTCTCAGTCGGGCTGCGCGGAGACGCCGCCATCAACGTCGAGGTTCGAACGCTCGCGGCCGACAAGCACTCGGGACAGTTCGGCGGTGCCGCTCCCGACGCCCTGCTCGTGCTGATCCACGCACTGGCGTCCCTGCATGACGAGAATGGTGACGTGGCAGTCCCCGGACTCAAGCGGACGCCGTGGACGGGCGCCTCCTACACTGACGAGGAGTTCCGCGGACTTGCCGAGATGCTGCCGGGAATGCCGTACATGGGCACCGGAACGCTCGGCGAGCGGATCTGGACCGGAGCCGCGATTACCGTAACCGGCATTGACGTGCCCTCGGTCGATGAGGCGGTCGCAGCGGTGCAGTCCTACGCACGCGCGCGGCTCAACGTGCGCGTGCACCCCGAGCAGCCCGCGCTCGAGGCCCAGGACGCGGTGGTGGCCCACCTCGAGAGTCTGCGACCGTTCGGTATTCCGCTCACAGTGATTCGCGGGGACGTGGGCGACGGGTTCGCGCCGTCTACCGACGGCCCCGCCTACGACGCGGCGCGGGCCGCGCTCAAGACGGCGTGGGGCACCGAGGCGACCTACATGGCAAATGGCGGCTCGATTCCGCTCGTCCGCTCTCTCGCCGATGCCGTGCCGGATGCGGAGTTGCTGCTCTTCGGGGCGAGCGACGGCTACAGCAACATCCATGCGCCCAACGAACGGGTGCTTCTCGATGAGTTCGAGCGCTCGGTTGTCGTGAAAGCCGAGTTCTTCCGTGAATATGCCGAGAGATGGAAGGGGGCCGGCCGATGAGCGACGAGCGCACGCCGGTGGATGGCAAGGCGCCGGTCGAAGAAGCTGCCGCCGCCGAGGACAAGGACGGTTTCCAGTTCCCCACGTCCCTCACCGTGCTCGCCATGGTGACGATCGCGGTCTGGATTTCGACGTTCTTCGTCCCGGCAGGCAGATACCTGCACGACGCCGACGGTGCCACCGTGGTCGGCACCTACGAGAGGATCGACTCGCCCCGGGGCTTCGGCGAGCGTGTCAACGACCTGCTGATGGCTCCCGTGAACGGCCTGTACGGCATCATCAACTTCCAGGACCCGGCAGACGTCGATGAGCCGCTCGTAGACGTTGCCGACGACCGCGGCTACCGGGTTCCTGACCAGGGCGTCATCGCGCCGTTCGGGTCAGGTCCGCTCTCGGGTGCCGTCGGAGTCTTCCTGTTCGTGCTAGCGATGGGCCAAGCCGGCGCTGGCGATCCTCGCCGCGATGATCATCGCTCTGGCGACTGGAGTTGTGCCTCCGGCGGTCGCCGGGCTCGTCGCCGGTTGCGCCATGGTCCTGTCTGGTGTCCTCACGCCGCAGCAGGCATACCGAGGCATCTCGTGGACGACGGTGGTGCTGGTTGCCGGGATGATGCCTCTGTCGACGGCGATGACGCAGACGGGGGCGGCTGATCTGGTCGCCGAGCGCTTGGTAGAGTTCGCGGGGCCTTGGGGTCCCTACGCCCTGCTCGCTGGCGTCTTCTTGCTCACCGCGCTTCTTGGCCAGCTGATCAGCAACATGGCGACGGCTCTGATCATCATCCCGATAGCGCTGTCTGCCGCAGCCGAACTCGGCTTCTCGCCGAGGGCTATGATGATGTCGGTCACCATCGCCGCGGGCGCTTCGTTCCTCACCCCCGTGGCCACTCCGGTCAACATGATGGTCATGGAGCCGGCGGGGTATCGCTTTGGCGACTACTGGAAGCTCGGGCTCGTGCTGATGGCTCTCTTCTTCGTGGTGGCCGTTCTCTGGGTGCCCGTGATCTGGCCTTTGTGATGCGCCTCGCGGCGCGTAGCGCTAAAACGAGGCCGGGGGCAGTGCTGCCCGTATCGGCGCGAACAGCAGCCAAGGCACGACGAACTGTGCGACGACCATCACCGCAGGCGCGATCAGCAGAGCGGGCGTGCCCCAGCGCTTCGATAGCTTGAGCCCGGCCCAGTACAGCAGCGCGGCGACGGCTACCGTGATCGCCCACCAGACGTACTTCGGGACATCGGTCACGAGCAGGAGCAACGCGGGAGGATTCTCCAAGAAATCGACGATCAGCGGTAGCTGGGCCATCCGCCCACGCGTCGAGGTGACGATTGCGACGATCGTCGCCGAGGCGGTTGCCAATGCCGATGCGGTGTACTCCCAGTGCTGGGGTTGCGGGGGCGGGTTCTGCAAGGCGGCTCCTTCGTCATCGGGCGGTCTGGCGGCGACGCTCTCACGACCGCCAGAGGAGAAGCTATCACGCCGGGGCCCAAGGCGGAAACGTCGGGAGCGCCATCGGCCGCATAGGCGGCTGCGTTGCACTTAAGAATTGGCGCGGCGGAGCACTTCACAAGCGCGCGGCACCCTGTTAAGCTGTGCCAGGTCGCTCTTCGGGGCGATTCATGAGGGCTCCGGCAAGCCCGCCAATAGGGGAGGATCGCCGCTTCCGAGCCGTTCCGCCTAAAGCACCAGCTCATGGTGCCATGGCGATTCGGCCGATAAGGTGTCATGGGGAAACCTCGACGCCCGCCGTTCCGCAAAGGGGGCAGTGCACGGCCAGCTGGCTGCGCACAGTTTGTGGAGGGCAAATTGCCGGGTTGTTCATGGGAAAGTCTCAGTCTCATAGAGTAGGTGTCTTCGCGGTCGTCGCCGATCCATGGATTGGCGACGACCGCGTTTTCCTTTGTCCGCACGTGTAACTGACCAGCGAGAAAGGAGCGAATGAGGGGAATCTCAGCAAGCTGTTCTAGTAGCGTTACTTCTAGAGAGGGTTAGGAGGGATTGCAGCGTATGGCTGAGCAAATGGAGATGGTCCCCACGACCGGGGACGAGCATGCGCAGACCCAGGGTGGCCTTACCCGCCGTACGTTCGTCACGGCGATGGGCTTCGCAACGCTTGCAGCGTTCCCGAGTGTCCGCCTCATGAATGGTGGCAAGAAGGCCATCATCGCGGATGCCAAGGGTGTGCTGTTCCACGACACCACCAAGTGTGTTGCGTGCCGCCGCTGCGAGGTTGCGTGCACCGAGTTCAACGATGGCTACGGCAGCACCTACCACGCACGCGTCAAGGTCGGCCGCAACTTCGGTATCAGCAGCTCGGGCGGGTTCGCCAGCGGCAATGGTCTTGAGGGTAAGTACGGCAACTTCCGCATGGTCGCCGACACCTGCAAGCAGTGCCCGCACCCCGTCTACTGCGCCGAGGCCTGCCCGGTTGGCGCCATCGTCGCCGATTCGGCAACGGGCGCTCGCGTCGTCAACACCGATGTCTGCATCGGTTGCGGGATCTGCACCACGGCTTGCCCGTGGAAGATGCCGACGCTCCACCCGGTGACCGGCAAGTCGACCAAGTGCCACCTGTGTGGCGGCAAGCCCGAGTGCGCGCGTGCCTGCGTGACCGGTGCCATCCGCTACCTGTCATGGCGTGACCTGCGCGGCCAGGCGCCTGTTGCCCAGGCCAGCCTCATGCCGGGTTCGACCACGACCGACTGCACGGGCTGCCACAGCTAAGGCGCACGCGCATCGGTTGATCACTCGATCATTCGCCGACTAGATCGGGAGGAGATAACAAGTATGGCTAAGTATGAAGGTGGAGGTTGGACCGGCAAGATCCTCCGGGTGGACCTCACCACTCGGACGGCCACTGCCGAGGACACGTTCCCCAAGTATGAGAAGTACTGGGGCGGCGCAGGACTGGGCTGGAAGGTTCTCTGGGACGAGACCACTGGCGCCACCAAGTGGGATGACGCTGACAACCGCATCATCCTCTCTGGCGGTCCGCTGGTTGGCACGAGCGCACCGACCGCCGGTCGTCTGGCGATCACCACGCTCTCCCCGTACCACCAGCTGAGCGCTGTTCAGACCGCGCACCAGGGCGGACACTTCGCTGCCGACCTGAAGTTCGCAGGTTGGGACGCCATCATCATCCAGGGCAAGGCATCGAACCTCGTCTTCATCTCTATCATTGATGACAAGGTTGAGATCGTTGACTGCCCCGAGATGAAGGGCGTCGGACACTACCGCACGACCTTTGAGATCCAGGCCAAGATGGGCGCCAACGCCCAGGTCATCTCGATCGGCCCCGCCGGCGAGAACCTGGTCAACCAGGCGAACCTCCTGAACAACTTCTGCCACTCCGGCCAGGGTGGCGCAGTCTGGGGTTCCAAGAACCTCAAGGGCATCGGCGTCATCGGCACCGGTGTCGTCAAGATCGCCGGCGACAAGCGCCAGTGGCGCGCGGTGATCGACAACGCGCTCCTGCTGACCGGCTCGAACAACCAGGGCGTCGTTCCGAACAACCGCCAGGCATGGGCCGAGCTCTCGCCTGGTGCCTCTGGTACCCGTTGGTACGCGGGCCCCGGCAAGTGGTGGGGCGCAGCTAGCCCGCCGCTCGAGTCCGGCATCTGCCTGCCGCACGACCGCCAGAAGCTCGGCTTCCGCTGCTTCAAGGCCGACCCCGGCGTCAACAGCTACCCGTTCACCGTTCGTATGGACGGCTGCTTCTCGTGCCCCGTCCGTTGCCACCAGATGATCGAGGTTCCGTCGGCTGCCAAGTGGGGCGTTGACCCGAAGGCGCAGCAGACCTGCACCGCATGGTGGGGCCGTGACGTCATGCACAACGCGACGATGCTGGCCACCGTGTCCACGCAGGCCGAGAAGGACCTGCTCACCCTGGAGTCCTATGTCGTCGCCAAGCACATGACTGACGACCTGGGTATCAGCAACAACTACGGCACGACCAACCGCGGCTGGACTTACATCGTGACCAACGGTCCTGGCGGCGCGGTTGCAGTTGCTGACCAGACCACGAAGAACGCGGACGTCCGCAAGTGGTCGTACCTGCAGCTCAACATTCCGGACGCAGAGTGGAGCAGCCTGACGGGCAGCACGGGTCTCATGACCCTGCGCGGTAGAGGCGACCTCCGTGCCATCGCCGAGTGGGGCCGCATCGTCTCGCAGAAGATCGGTGAGCTCGGCAAGTTCTTGGCCGGTGAGGTCAAGACCCAGATCGAGACCTGGACCGAGACTGGCTTCTACGACTTCTCCGGCGAGACCCCGGTCAAGATGGAGACCCGTCAGGGCGACCCGATCAAGGCCAAGTACGAGGCCAGCGGTACCGTCGCCTACTGGGCCTGGGGCTTCCCGAAGCACCACTCCTTCGAGAACGGTCAGCAGGTCGGTGGACTCATCAACACGGGCTACAACCGTGACTGCATGAACCACTCCTGGGTCAACACCGCGCTCAACACCGGTATCCCGCAGCCGCGCCTGCGTGAGATCCACCAGATCGAGTTCAATCGTGTTGGCTGGGGCGAGGACGCAGAAAGCCTGCTCCCGGCCTTCACCGACGGATCCGACTGGCGCGACGCCATCGACACCGCGAGCGTCGCAGCCACGCCTATCAACGAGGCAAAGGCCCGTGCGGCGTGGTTCTGCCTGGTCCGCCAGGTGCTCCACGACTCGCTCGGCATCTGCAACTGGAACTGGCCGTACGTGGTCTCCCCGCTCAAGGAGCGTGGCTACCGCGGTGACCTGACGCTCGAGGCCAAGATGTTCTCGATCGCAACCGGCAAGCAGATGAACTGCATGGAGCTCGACCGCGAAGCGATGCGCTTCTATCACCTGCATCGCGTTCTCACGGCCCGTACCTTCAAGACGAAGCTCGGTGAGGCCTACACCTCGATGCGCGATGATCACGACGTCATCCCGCCGTGGGGTCTGCACTACCTCAATAACGATGATGAGTTGGCTATGCAGGAGTGGCAGGACTCTCTCGACGAGTTCTACAAGACCCTCGGCTACGACGATGACGGCATGCCGACTCGCGCCACCCTCGAGCACTTCGGCATGAAGGACGTTGCCGACGCTCTCGGACTGCCGGCGTAAGTTCTACTGCTCTTGACAGGTATGCACTAAGCCCGTTGTGGGGCAGGGTCGTCGCCAAGCGTGCGACTCTGCCCCGCGACGAAGGGAAGGGTGAATCAGGGCGTGAGTTCCACCAACCAAGATGCCGTACTCTCCGAAAGCACTGCCACGCAGGGCCTCTATAGCCCCAAGCAGGCTACGGACTATGCCATCGAGCGGGTGGAGATAGACGAGCAGCGCACCGAGTTTCTCGGGGAAGACACGAAGGCTTCTGAGTTCGAGTTCGAGGATGACCTCTTTGATCTCGACATCACGAGCGTGCCGGAAGAGGCAGCGCCCGACCCGGAAGCTGCCGAGTTGGAGAAGCGCGTTCGGCGGGTCGTCGAGCACATTCGAGCTGAGTCCCGTGCTGAGCGGCTGGTGCTCCCTGAAGCGTTCCTGGTCGAGCCCTTTTCGTATACCGATGAGCAGATTGCCGAAGTCTTCCGGCAGATTGCTGATCACGACGACTATGTGGGCATCGTCCGCACAAGGGATGAGAATACGGGCAAGGTGTACCTGCACGACGAGTACATTTTGAGCGTGCCTTACGCAACGATCATGCTGCGCAAGGAGGCGAATGACCCCAAGCGTCTCGTTGCAATGCTGGTTCGTGAGAACCTCGAGCTCAAGTTGGAGCCAACGCCAGTGCATCACATCTTGGAGGATCCGCTCTTCGAGTTCTCCGAGGAGACGCTGATGCCGATCGTCGAGGCGTTGTTGCTCGATGAAGGTGAGTACGCCGACATCCAAGCCGTCGTCGCCTCAAACGGAGAAGTCTGTTTGTACACGACGAACACCGATATGAGCGAGGATGAGATCCAGTATCGCGCTGAGTACGTCGAGGTCATTGCCCACGAAGTGGCGTAGTAAGCGATTTGCCAACCCTTAGAGAAACAGAAAGGGAGATACCGCATGGATCAAACCAACAGAAAAGCCCGGGGGGTGTTCTGG
>CAZBLH010000017.1:0-43394 GCA_964492775.1 uncultured Eubacteriales bacterium
CGACCGGCTGTACTTCGAGCCGCTGACGCTCGAGGATGTGTTGGACATCGTTGATGCCGAGAAACCCGTCGGCTGCGTGGTCACGTTCGGCGGTCAGACGCCCCTCAAGCTCGCCAAGGCGCTCGAAGCCGCGGGCGTGCCGATCATGGGCACGAGCCCCGAGGCCATCGACCTTGCCGAGGACCGAAAGCGCTTCTCGGCGATCCTCGACGAGCTCGAGATCGCGTATCCGCCCGCAGGCACGGCCACCAGCTTTGACGAGGCGCTTGAAGTCGCTCGGCGAATCGGCTTCCCGCTGCTCGTGCGGCCGAGCTACGTCCTCGGCGGGCGCGGTATGGTCATCGCGTACTCGGAGAGCTACCTCGAGCGCTACATGGCCGAGGCTGTCTCGGCATCGCCCGAGCACCCCGTGCTTCTCGACAAGTTCCTCGAGGGTGCGATTGAGGTCGACGTCGACGCGGTGTGCGACGGTGAGACCGTCTACATCGGCGGCGTCATGGAGCACATCGAGGAGGCGGGCATCCACTCCGGCGACTCCGCCTGCTGCATCCCGCCGTACTCGCTCGGCGCCGAGACGGTCGAGCAGATCCGAGAGCATACGCGTGCGCTTGCGCTGAGGCTCGGTGTGTGCGGCCTGATGAACGTGCAGTTTGCCGTCAAGGACCAGAGCGTCTACGTGCTCGAGGTCAACCCACGGGCGAGCCGTACGGTTCCGTTCGTTTCCAAGGCGGTCGGTGTGCCTCTCGCCAAGGTGGCCGCTCGCGTCATGGCAGGGGAGAAGCTCAGCGGCATGAACCTGCCACCTGAGGACCGCGAGGTGGCACGCTTCTGCGTCAAAGAGGCGGTCATGCCGTTCGGCCGGTTCCCCGGCGCGGACTCGGTGCTCGGCCCTGAGATGAAGTCCACCGGCGAGGTCATGGGAGTCGCCGGAGACTTCCCGGCCGCGTACGCGAAGAGCCAGCTCGCGATCGACTACTCGCTGCCCACCCACGGCACGGCCTTCGTCTCGGTCTCCGATCGCGACAAGCGGCAGATGATACCGGTCGTCAAGCACCTCCAGCTGCTCGGCTTCGAGATCATGTCCACCCGCGGCACGGCTCGTGCGCTGCGTGCCGCCGGCATCCCGGTCACCGAGGTGCTCAAGAAGCACGAAGGCCGCCCGAACATCGTCGACGAGATCGCAAACGGCAACGTCCAGCTCGTGATCAACACGCCTTTCGGTCAGCAGACGCGCTCGGACGGCTACCACATCCGCTCCGCAGCGGTGCGCCACGGCATCCCGAATATCACGACGCTTCCCGCGGCCGCTGCGGTAGTCCAGGCTATCGAGGCGGTCAAGGAAGGGCGCCTGGGCGTCTGCGCGCTCCAGGACTTCGACCGTCCGAACGCCTGCACCATGCCCGAGGAGGTGCTGTGACCAGGGATTCGAAACCTGTGCTCGAGCGCGTGCGGGTGATCGCAAACGAGCAGGTCACCACCGGAGTCGGGCTAATCACGCTCCACGCGCCCGTGTGCGCGGCCTCGGTGCAACCCGGGCAGTTCGTACACCTGCGCGTCACGCATGCGTCGGACCTCGTGTTGCGCCGCCCGTTCTCGGTGCACCGCGCAAGCGGCGAGCGAATTGAGATCCTGTACCAGGTTCTCGGCGAGGGGACGCTGCGCCTTGCCGAGAAACCCGCGGGCGACGAGTCCATGGACCTGCTCGGCCCGCTCGGCCACGGCTGGGAGGTCCCGTCGGGCGCTCTCCACGCGCTCCTGGTTGCCGGGGGACTCGGCGCCGCGCCGCTCGGCATGCTCGCCGAGAAGCTCGCCGAAGCCGGGGTCGCCGCGGTAGTCGCCGCGGGCGCGCCTAGCGCCGAGCGCCTCGTCGCGCGCGAGCTCTTCGAAGCGGTGGCTCGCCGGGTCGAGGTCGCTACCGATGACGGCAGTGCCGGTGAGTGTGGATTCGTGACCGCAGTGACCGAACGCCTTCTCGCCGAGCAGGCCTTCGACGTCGTGTATTGCTGTGGCCCCGAGGCGATGCAGCGCATCGTCGCGGCTCAAGCCGCATTCGCCGACGTGGCCTGCCAGGTGTCGTTGGAACGCCTGATGGCCTGTGGGATCGGGGCATGCCTCTCGTGCGTCGTCTCCACCACCGATGGCCGCAAGCGCGCGTGTGTCGATGGCCCGGTCTTCGATGCGAAGGAGGTGCTCTGGGATGGATCAGAAGTCCCTCCACGGCACTGAGGTCGACCTGTCGGTCAACCTTGGCAGCCTGAGGTTCAAGAACCCGGTCATGACCGCGTCGGGCACCTTCGCCTCCGGTCGCGAGTTCGCCGACTACATCGACCTTTCGCGCCTCGGCGCCATCGTGACCAAGGGCGTGGCAAGCGAGCCGTGGCCAGGCAACGAGTCGCCGCGGATCGCCGAGACAGCTGCAGGCATGCTCAACTCGATCGGCCTGCAGAACCCCGGAGTCGAGGTGTTCTGCGAGCGCGATCTGGCCTGGCTTGCCGAGAACGTGCGGGCGACTCCGGTCATCGTGAACGTGGTTGCGCACGATGTCTCCGGGTATGCGGCTGTGATCGAGCGGCTGGAGCGCGAGACCAGCGTCGCGGGCTACGAGGTCAACATCTCCTGCCCGAACCTCGACGAAGGCGGGATGGCGTTCGGGGTCAAGTGCGAGTCCGCGTCCGCCGTCATCTCGGCCTGCCGAGCGGCCACCGACCGCCCGCTCATCGCGAAGCTGAGCCCCAACGTCACCGACATCGCCGAGATTGCCCGGTCGGTTGAGGCCGCCGGTGCCGATGCCGTCTCGCTCATCAACACCCTGCTGGGCATGGCGATCGACGCCTCCACGCGCCGGCCGAAGCTCGCGCGCGTCGTCGGCGGCCTGTCCGGTCCAGCGATCAAGCCCGTTGCCCTGCGCATGGTTTGGCAGGTAGCCAGCGCCGTCAGCATTCCAGTGGTCGGCATGGGTGGCATCATGACGGCGGAGGACGCCATCGAGTTCCTGATTGCGGGGGCGACCGCCATCGCGGTAGGTACTGCAAACTTCACTGACCCTACCTCGGCAATTCGGATCGCTGACGGTATCGACGGGTGGTGCCGTTTGCACGGCACGACGCCTGCGCAGCTGACCGGCTCCCTGGAGGTGTGATTTGAACGCGAAGGACCGACTGATCGTCGCGCTCGACGCGGGACCTGACGAGGCGCGTGCTCTCGCCCGCGAACTCGCTCCCGCCGTACGCTGGCTCAAGGTCGGGATGACGCTATTCTACGAAGCCGGTCCCGCAATCGTGACGGAGCTGGGTGATCAGGGCTTCGGAGTGTTCCTCGACCTCAAGCTCCATGACATCCCTCATCAGGTGCGAGGGGCGGCCGAGAAGGTCGCAGCGCTGGGCGCCGGTCTTCTCACCGTCCACGCCTCCGGTGGTGCCGAGATGGTGCGCGCAGCCGTCGAAGGGGCTGCGGCGGGCGCCGCTGCGGCAGGCGTTGCCCCGCCACAGGTCATCGCAGTGACGGTGCTCACCTCTACTGACGATGAGACGCTGCGCTCGATCGGTGTCGAGCGAGACGCGGCTGCCCAGGCGGCTCTGCTTGCGCGGGTCGCGAGCGATTCCGGTGCGGCAGGCGTGGTCTGCTCGCCGCTGGAGGCCTCGGCGATGCGCGCCCTTCTTGGTGAGGAGGGGCTTGTCGTCACGCCGGGCGTGCGCCCCACAGGCGCTGCGCTCGGCGACCAGGCACGCGTGGCGACGCCGGCGTCAGCCATCGCGGCCGGCGCGAGCCACCTCGTTGTTGGGCGTCCGATCACATCCGCGTCCGATCCGGTTGCGGCGGCGAGAAAGATACTTGAAGAGATGGAGACTACCAGATGAGCGGCAGGCTGACCGACCAGGACGTTGTTGACGCACTGCAGAAGAGCGAGGCCGTTCGCCGCGGCCACTTCGTTCTCACGAGCGGGCGTCACAGCGACACGTATGTGCAGTGTGCGCGTGTGTTCGAGGATCCCGCGACCACGACGGAGCTCGCAAGAGAGGCCGCTGCTCGCATTCCCGAGGATGTCGAGGTTGATCTTGTCGCTGCTCCTGCCGTCGGCGGCATCATCTTCGGCTTCGCTGTTGCACAAGCCCTCGGCGTAAGGTTCATCTTCAGTGAACGCGAGTCCGGGAAGATGGTATTCCGGCGCTCGTTCGAGGTACCTGCAGGAGCTCGGGTGCTCGTCGTAGAAGACGTGGTCACAACGGGTGGAAGCGTTGCCGAGGTCGTTGATCTGGTACAGACGGCGGGTGGCCGTGTCGCAGGAGTCGTCTCCTTGATAGATCGGGGAGGGGAGAAGGCCTTCAGTGCACCCTACTGGCCTCTACTTTCACTTGAGGTTGACTCTTGGGACCCGGCGTCTTGCTCTCTGTGCGCCGACGGTGTGCCCATCTTCTCGCCTGGATCTCGGCGTCTGAAATAACCGAGCTTGGCATCTCCGCAGGTCAGGCGTAGTATGTACGGTTGATCGGCGCAATGCTTGGGGTGCTTGGGTACCTCGGCGGCGCACCGATGGTCGCCCCGCCTTGTTGACTTGTGTGAAGAACGATGATCGAGGAGGACCCGATGGCACTGCCGAATCTGTCTGACGCCGATCGAGCTGCTGCGCTGAAGAAGGCTGCAGAGGCCCGCAAGAAGCGCGCCGAGCTCCGTGCCGAGCTCAAGAGCGGGAAGAAGACCTTCGCTCAGGTGCTCAAGGCAGCGGATGATCCTATCGTCGCGCGCATGAAGGTCTCGACCCTTCTCGAGTCTCTCCCCGGTTACGGCAAGGCCAAGGCGCTCAAGCTCATGGGTGAGCTCGAGATCTCCGAGAGCCGCCGCGTGCAGGGTCTGGGCGCGCGCCAGCGGGAGCAGCTCCTCGCGCGCCTCGGCTAGCAGCCGAGCATCGCAGGACCGCCACGGTACTCCTTGCGTAGAAAAGGCAACCTCTTCATAGTCTCGGGCCCGTCCGGCGCTGGTAAGGGCACGCTGGTGCGCGAGCTGCTTCTTCGCGTGCCTGACGCCTGGGTGTCGGTGTCTGCCACCACGCGTTCTCCTCGGCCGGGTGAGGTCGAGGGTGTGCACTACTTCTTCCTGAGCGATGACGAGTTCGACGAGCTCGTGGAGAACGGCGGGCTGCTGGAGTGGGCCGAGGTACACGGGAATCGCTACGGCACCCCGCGCACCAAGGTTGCCGAGAGGCTCGCCGAGGGCGTCCAGGTGATTCTGGAGATCGATCCGCAGGGCGCGCTGCAGGTCAAAGAGCTTGAACCCGAGAGCGTGCTCGTGTTCATCATGCCGCCCTCGACCGACGAGCTGGTGCGGCGCCTGAAGGGGCGAGGCTCAGAGACGGAAGAGCAGGTAGCAGTACGACTTCGTACTGCCGAGCGGGAGCTTGCCCTTGTGGGAAAGTACGACCATGTGATAATAAACGACGACATCTCGCGCGCCGCCGAAGAGCTGGTGCGTCTCGTCGACTCATTCGCCGACACCAAGGAGTCCTGATCAGCATGTCCGTAATCAACCCGCCCATTGACGACCTGCTCGCAAAGGTCGACTCGAAGTACACGCTTTGCATCATCGCCGCCAAGCGCGCTCGGCAGATCAACGACATGGTGCACGGGGTGCGCGACCAGGCCTTGCTCACGATGCCGATGAGCGAGATCTCGAAGATCACCAGCACCAAGCCGCTCTCGCTCGCGCTGGAGGAGATCGCCGCCACCGACGTCGGCTACGAGCGCGTGAAGGATAGCTACAAGTAGCGCTCATGTTTGAGCGCGTCTGCCTGATCCACTATCACGAGGTCGGCCTTAAGGGCCGCAACCGTTCAGTCTTCGAGCGTCGTCTCCGGGACAACCTGGACGCGGCGCTCGACGGTTTGCCCGTAGGGCGCGTGGAGCGTCTTGCTTCGCGCTTGGCTGTGGCCGTCACGGAGCCCAGTCGGCTCGCTGAGGTCGCCGAGGCAGTTGCGCGCGTTCCCGGCGTCCACTCAGTATCGCTCGCGTTCCAGACCGAGCAGGAGCCCGAGGCCATCGAGGAAGCTGCGCTACTCGCTCTGAAGGAGTTCGGGCCCGTGACCTCCTTCAAAGTCGAGGCGCGGCGCTCCAACACAGAGTGGCCCGAGTCATCGATGGAGATGAACTACCGCATCGGCGCCCGCCTGCAGGCTGAGACTGGACTCAGGGTCGATCTCACAGCGCCTGATGCCACGGTCTACGTGGTCGTGACCCAGGGCACGGCGTTCGTTTCTTCGGCTAGGATCGCTGGTGCTGGCGGCCTGCCGGTCGGCACGGCTGGGCGCGTGATCTCGCTGCTGTCGGCTGGCATCGACTCACCGGTGGCCTCGTGGCGCATGATGCGCCGCGGTGCGGTCGTGGTCGGCGTGCACTTCTCGGGTCGCCCGCAGACGGACGCGACCTCCGAGCGCCTGGTCGCCGATCTCGGGCATGTTCTCGAACGCAGCGGCGGGCTCGGGCGCGTGTACGTCGTGCCCTTCGGCGACCTCCAGAAGGAAGTGTCGCTCGCCGTGCCGCCCGACCTGCGCGTGTTGATGTACCGACGCCTTATGATCCGCGTCGCCGAGGCAATCGCCCGCGTCGAGCGCGCCAAGGCGCTCGTGACAGGCGAGTCACTCGGGCAGGTCGCGAGCCAGACCCTCGAGAACATTGCCGCAGTCGACGAGGCCGCCACGCTGCCCGTGCTGCGCCCGCTAGTGGGAAGCGACAAGCTCGAGATCATCGCCGAAGCCCGCCGGCTCGGCACCTATGCGATCTCGACGCAGGACCACGCTGACTGCTGCACGCTCTTCATGCCGAGAAACCCCGAGACGCACGCCAAGCTCGGCGCCGTCCTTGCGGCCTGGTGCGAGCTCGACGTCGAGCGCATGGTGGAAGACGCGCTCGCGGGGCTCACGTGGGTCGACTTCGCATGCCCCGCCTACCACGCTCCCAAGCCGTGGCGGACGCCGGGCGGGGAGAGCGGCTGGAGCGTGGAGCAGCTTGCCGCAGCCGCTGCCGAGCAGGCCTCGGCGCCCGCTGATGCCGATCGCGAGCCCCCAGCGAACCGATGAGCCCGGACGCTCGCAAGCTGCGTATCCTCGCGCTCGAGCCCTACTACGGCGGGAGCCACCGTGCCGTGCTCGACGCGCTCGTCTCGCGCATAGACGCCGAGTGGACGCTGCTCACTCTGCCTGCGCGCAAATGGAAGTGGCGCATGCGCGGCTCGGCGATCACAATGGCCGCGGACGCCAGCCGCATCGCCGCTGAGTGCACCGCTATCGGTCCGGACGCCGTGGGCAAGTCCACAGATAGCCCCTTCGATCTCGTCTTCGCCTCCACCTTCGTGAACCTCGCCGAGTTCAGGGGCCTCGCCGGACCCGAGATCGCCTCGGTTCCCGCGATCGTCTACTTCCACGAGAACCAGCTCGTTTACCCCAACCGCCATAGTGCCGAGTGGGACTACCAGTTCCCGCTCACGAACATCACCTCGGCGCTCTCGGCGGAGTGCTGCATCTTCAACACCCGCTGGAACCTCGAGCGTTTCGTAGCCGAGATACCTGGGTTCATCAGGGCGTTTCCCGATCACCATCCCACCGGCCTTGCCGAGCAGATCGCAGAGAAGTCACTTGTGATCCCGCCTCCCTTCGACCCGGCGCCGTTCGATGAGGCTCCGCCCACGAGAGGGGAGAGGTGCCGGATCGTCTGGCCGCACCGCTGGGAGCATGACAAGGACCCGGGCGCGTTCTTCTCGGCGGTCGGCCAGTTGGCGGACGAGGGTCTGGAGTTCGAGGTTGTGGTTGCCGGGCAGTCGTTCCGTGAGACCGAGGCCACGATGCGCGAAGCAGCCCAGCGGCTGGGCACACGGCTCGCCCACTGCGCCGAACCCGAAGGACGCGCCGAATACGCGCGGCTGCTCGCGGGCGCCGACGTCGCCGTATCGACGGCCACCAACGAGTTCTTCGGGCTTGCCATGATCGAGTCGGCCTATGCCGGCTGCGCCCCGGTGGTGCCCGATCGCCTGGCCTACCCGGAGCTCTATCCCGCGCCGACGCGTTACGGCAGCCTCGACGAGCTCGTCGCGCGGCTGCGGGCGCACGTGCTGCACCGCCCGGCCCCGGGTTCGGCGCGCGGAATCGCCGAGCGCTTCACCCTCGACCGACTCGTGCCTGAGTTCGAGCGCGTGTTTCGCGAGGTCGCCGCCGGGACAAGATAGCCCGCCCACCTGTTCCGCGCGACTCTCTTCATGCACCAGTCATATCTTGTTGTGCCTAGTAGCGTGCAAAGCAAGGAACCGTGCGATACCATAGGGCTGTGAAACGATGCGAAAGCGGGGAAGTAGGTTGCCGAGAGAACCGGAAGCTTGGGTGTCGCAGATACGCAAGGGCCTGGTCGAGTTCGCCGTGCTGGCGCTCCTGGCTGGGCGCGAGCGGTACGGCACTGAGATCGTCGAGAGCCTGGCAATACATCCCGGGCTCGCAATCTCGGCGGGCACGGTGTATCCGCTGCTCTCGCGCCTGAAGAAGGCCGGGTTCGTCGATTCGAGTTGGAGCGAGTCCCCGGTCGGTCCGCCTCGCAAGTACTACCGCCTCACCGACGCGGGCGCGGCCGAGCTCACCGCGATGAAACGCGCCTGGAGCGAGGTCACCGACGCCGTCGACACGCTGCTCAAGGGAGGTGCGCCGAATGCCCGTCCGTGACGAATCGGCGCTGCGTCCTGAGACCAGAGTGCTTGTGAGCGACTACCTCACGACTGTCGAATCACGCCTTCGCCAGGCCGATCCAGCGACAGCTGCCGAGATAACCGACGCCCTCCGTACTCACCTGCTCGAGCAACTTGACGCCGGCTCGGCGAGGGAAGATGCGTCGGCGGTCATTGCCGAGATAGGAGAGATCGACGAAGCGAGCACAGGCGTCGGGTCCGGACCCGCGAGTACCGACGCCGATGGCACATCGGCCGAGCCGCAGGGCCGGTTCCTCGGCATGCCGTACGACTTCAGGCCGCCTACGACCGAGCGTGTCGCTTCGCGCTGGTGGGCACCTGAGGATCCGCGGGTCTTCACGCCGAAGGTCTGGGGCGCTGGCTGGGCTATCAACTTCGGCGCGCTGGCCGTGAAGCTCCGGCTGATTGAGCCCGATGCCGAGGATGTCCCATTCGCGTCCGTTCCCGACCGGGCGTTCCTGGCGGCCCTGACGGTCCCTGTGGCGATGACCGCGGCGGTGCTCGGCAGCTATCTTGTGACTCGCGGAGCACTGCCGGAGCTTGTCGCCACACACTGGGACTGGCGTGGCGTGGCCGACGGGTTTGCCCCAGCGGCGCAGGCCTTCGCCATGCCGATGCTGATGGCTGCGCTGCCGACGTGTGTAGCGGTCTGGTCGCTCGCGAGTCGCAAGCCTGCGCTGAATCGCGCGGCAAGTATCGGGTTCGCCACGCTGTTCGCGTGCCTCGCTGTGGCGGTATGGGCTCTCTCGCTCCTTCACGCCCTCGGTGTGACGGTCGCGGGATGGGTAGTCCTCCCCGCGATACTCTGCGCGGCCTGGGTACCGCCGTTGATCGTGCTCACACTGCTCGCGCGTTCGGGTCGTGCCGCCGAGATCCGCCGGGATCTGGTGCGCTGATAGACCATCCGCCAACGAGAACAGGAGACTCTCGATGATGAACTCGACAGTGCTGATAGCGGTAGGAGTGATCGTTCTCATCCAGCTCGCTCTGCAGGTCATCGCGCTTGTGCAGCTTGTGAGGACGCCGGCCGAGCGAGTATCGATAGGCGGGCGGAAGTGGGCATGGGCGCTGATCATCATCCTCGGCGAGCTTATCGGCCCGATCGCCTGGTTCGTCGCCGGCAGAAGGCCTGAGACGATTTCGCTGCCCGCTCAGCCGTCCGCCGAGGATCCCAGCCGCGCCCGCGCCTCAGCCGTGGATGCGCTGTATGGCGCTCCGCGCGGGTCTGCGAGCGCCGCAGGCACCGAGCCGCGGGACGATGGTCGGAGCGAGGGCTAGCCATGCCCTTCGCACTCGAGGTCAAAGGTCTCACGAAGCGATTCGGCGACTTCACCGCGCTCGACGGAATCGACCTGTCGGTGCCCGAGGGCGGTATCTACGGGTTCCTCGGCCCGAATGGGGCGGGGAAGACGACGACGCTGCGCATACTCACTGGACTTGCTCGCGCTGACGCTGGTTCGGCGCGCGTGTTCGGGCACGAGCCGGGCTCGCACGCGGCCCGATCCCAGATCGGCTTTCTGCCCGACGTGCCCGGCTTCTACGGCTGGATGCGTGCCGAGGAGTACCTGCGCTTCGCGGGTGGGCTGTTCGGCATCGAGCGAGCGGCGCTCGACGACCGTAGCGGCGTGCTGCTCGAGATGGCCGGGCTCGCGGGCGTCGACGCCACGATCGCGGCATACTCGCGCGGGATGAAGCAGCGGCTCGGTATCGCGCAGGCGCTCATCAACGCGCCGAGGCTGCTGATGCTCGATGAGCCCACGAGCGCGCTCGATCCGCTCGGCCGCAAGCAGGTGCTGGACATGATCGTCTCGCTGCGAGGGCGCACCACCGTCTTCTTCTCCACCCACATCCTCGCCGACGTCGAGCGCGTGTGCGACGACGTCGCAATCCTCGACCGCGGCCATGTCGTCGTCGAGGCCGGGATCGAGGAACTCAAGCGCCGCTACACCGCACACCGTATCGATGTGCGCGTGGAGTCGGGCGCCACGCGCCTCGCCGAGGCGGTGGAGGGCAGTGCCTGGATCACGGCTACCGAGGTTACCGGTGACGAAACGCTCTCGGTGACGGTGAGTGACATCGAGGCCGCGCGCCGAGAGCTGCCGCGTGCGGTAGTCGCCGCCGGGCTCACGCTCGAGCAGTTCGGAGGCGGCGAGGTCTCGCTCGAGGACGTGTTCCTCCAGATTGTTGGCCGCCGAGAAGAACCGGGGCCCACGGACGGCGGCGTACGGCCAAGCGTCACCGCCGGCGCGTCAGAGGCAGAGGAGGTGTCGCGATGAAGTCTGCGGGCGTCCTTCTCGGCAAGGAGCTGAGTGAGATGTGGCGCACGTGGCGGCTGCCGGTGCTCGGCGGTCTGGTGGCGTTCTTCGCGATCACCGGACCGGTGCTCGCGCTGTACACGCCCGAGATCATCTCGTCGCTGCAATCGTCGCAGCCGGGCGTGGTCATCGAGATACCGGATCCGACATGGGTGGACGCGTACGCTCAGTGGGTCAAGAACCTGAGCCAGATCTTCGCGCTGCTCGTGATCATCGTGGCGGCCGGCTCGGTCGCTGGCGAGGTCGCCGGCGGAACGGCCGCGCTCACGCTGGTCAAGCCCGTCTCGCGCCGAGCATTCGTGGCGATCAAGGCGGCAGCAATCGCGATTCTGGTGACGGCGACGGTGGTGGCGGGCACGGCGCTCACGCAGCTGGTGACGTACGTGACGTTCGGCGAGGCACCCACGGCCGCGCTCTGGGAGCCGACGCTTGTCTGGATCGCGTTCGCGTGCCTGCTGGTGGCGGTCGCTACGCTGTTCTCGACGAGAATGCCTACGCTCGCGGCAGCGGGCGTGGCGCTCGGCGTGCTGTTCGCGCTGTCACTCGGGTCGCTCTGGAAGCCGCTTGTGGAGTACTCACCGGTCGGGCTGCTTGCCGCGCCTGCCGATCTGCTCGTGGGCAAGGAGGTCGTGCTCGGCTGGCCGCTAGCGACAACCGCAGTTGCGGCGCTCGCATGCGTGGCCGTCGGCGCGCTGCTGTTCGAGCGTCGCGAACTGTAGCGACGGGTGCTGCCGAGAGAGTGCTGCGGGACCTCAGATACCGAGCGCTCTCGCAATCGCCTCGCCGAACAGCGCCGCCGCCTCCGGGCCATTGGCGGTCACGAACGGTAGCGACTCGGTAACCGGCTCACCGGTCCACACGGCACCGTGCGTCTTGAGGTCGTCCTCCTGGCTCGGGAAGGCGGTTGCACGCACGTCTTCGAGCATCCCGGCGTGGGCGAGGATTGACGGTGCGATGCAGATGGCGCCCACTATTCCACCGCTCTCGAGCACGGACAGCGCGAGCGCGTGTGCAGCGGGGTCATCGAAGTACACTTCGGCACCGCCACCGCCCACGAAGATGACCGCGTCCCATGATCGCTTCGCGGCCTCGGCGACCGAGATGTCGGCCTGGGCGACCATGCCGAGCTTGCCGATCGCCTCACCCGGAGCCACCGACGCCGTCACCGTGGTCGCGCCGCGTTCGTCGAGCACCCGCTTGGGCACCGCGTACTCTTCATCGCGGAACACCTTGGGCGCGATGACTATTACTACCTCGGGCATGGCGCATCCGCCTCCTCAAGTCGTGCGGCGAGAACCACCGATTGAATGGTACCGCGCTTCACGTGATACCATGCGTACACAAAGTTGTATACAAACCGCCGAGGGAGACACGGCGGCTTCGAGAGGGGATATGTCGCATGCCGGAGACAACCATCGCCCGCGACGGTATTGATGCCAGAATCGAGGAGTTCGGCGACCGCAAGGCGGCGCTTCTCGGCGCGGATAGGTACTTCTACCTGCAGGCGACGACCGGCAAGACCAACCATCGTGTAACGATGGCCGACGGTCGAGACATGGTGATGTTGGCCTCATACAGCTATCTGGGGCTTATCGGCCACCCGCGCATCGAGGCCGCCGCGCACGAGGCTATTGACGAGTACGGTACCGGTGCGGGCGGAGTGCGGCTGCTTACCGGCACGACCGACTTGCACGAGCGTCTGGAGGAGCGAATCGCGTCCTTCGCCAAGCGCGAGGACGCCTGCGTGTACTCCAGTGGATACGCCACCAATATCGCGATCATCACGGGTCTTTCGGGCCCTGGCGACCTCGTGCTGATGGACAAGTACGATCACGCGTCCATCGTGGACGGGTGCCTGCTCTCCGGCGCGAAGTGGCGTACCTACCGCCACAACGACATGGCGCACCTCGAGAAGCTGCTTGCAGGCGCCGAAGGCAAGTACGGGACGATTCTCGTCGTTGCCGACTCGGTGTTCTCCATGGACGGCGACATCATGGACCTGCCGGCCACCAAGGCGCTCTGCGAGCGTTACGGAGCGCGGCTCATGGTCGACGAGGCGCACTCGGTCGGCGCGCTCGGCAAGACCGGTCATGGCGTCGAGGAGCACTTCGACATGTACGGCGCCATCGATTTGAAGATGGGGACCCTGTCGAAGTCCATCCCGAGCGTGGGCGGCTACTGTGCTGGCACGAAGCCGCTCATTGACTACCTGCGTCACAACTCGCGCCCGTTCATCTTCTCGGCGGCGCTGCCGCCCGCGCAGACGGCCGCGGCGATGGCCGCCTTCGACGTCATCGAGGACGAGCCTGAGCGCGTGGCCCAGCTCCACGCTATCACCGACGAGTACTCGCGCGGCCTCAGGGCGCAGGGCTGGGACACGATGCTCGCCGAGACGTGCGTGGTGCCGGTGCTCGTCGGCGACGAGGCGAAGACGATGGACCTCACGCGCATGCTCTTTGACGCTGGCGTCTTCGTCTGCCCGATCGTGCACCCCGCAGTCCCCCGCGGTACCGAGCGTCTGCGCACGTGCCTGATGGCCACGCACACGAGCGAGGACATCGTGCAGGTGCTCGACGCATTCGAGCGCGCCGGCAAGCAGTTCGGACTCATTTAGCCGGTAGAGTCACTGGCAAGCACAAGAAGGGGGGCCGGCGAAGTCGCCAGCCCCCCTTCTTGATCATTCAGTTGCCGAGCAAAGCCGCGCTCGCGGATCGAATCCGACTGTGCGCCGCCGTCTCTCGCTGCTTGCCTAGAGCTTCATCATGATTCCGGTCACATCGCGCGGCTCGAGCGCGTGCTGCCAGCCGGGTTTCTTAGTTGCCTCGAGTCCGTCCTCGTAGGTCGGACGGCCCTCCTCGCGGTAGTAGACGCCGATGGGCACTCGGCACTCCTCAGGCGTACATGTCAGCGAGTGGAAGGTCGACATCGAGAGCTCCCACGCTTTCTGGCGGTCTGTCGGGTCCCAGTTGGCCTCTTCGAGCTTGTATACGCGCTCGCGGAACCACTTGAACGTGTTGAGCTTGTTCCAGGTCACGCAGGGCTGGAAGACGTCTACGAGCGCGAAGCCGCGGTGCGTAAGCGCCTCGACGTAGAGGTCGGTGAGGTGGGGGATGTCGCCGGCGAACCCGCGTGCCACGAATGTCGCTCCTTCGGAGAGCGCAAGCCCGATCGGGTTCACAGGGTCCTCAAGCACGCCGCCGGGGGTGGAGACGGTCCGCATGAGGTGATCAGTGGTTGGGGAGGCCTGACCCGTGGTGAGGCCGTAGATCTGATTGTTGTGGACGATGGCGGTGAGGTCGACGTTGCGCCGGACGGTGTGTACGAAGTGCCCCATGCCGAGCCCGTAGCCGTCGCCATCGCCCATCTCGACGACCACATGTTGATCGGGGCGCGTCAGCTTGAACCCGGTCGCTGGCGGGAGTGCGCGGCCATGCAGCGCGTGGAAGCCCTGCACGTCGTAGAAGTCGGCGCCGTTTCCGTGGCAGCCGATACCCCAGAACATCGTGAACTCGTCCTTCGTCCAGCCCAGCCGCTCCAGGGCGCGTTTGAGCGCCTCGAACATGCCGAAGTTGCCGCATCCAGGGCACCAAGTCGGGCGGTTTGCGTTGTTGAACTCTTTGGCCTCCATCAGCCTCTCGCCGCCTCTCCGGTCATCGGAATAGCGCCTGCCGTGGTGAGCTCCACCATCTGCCCAAGCATCCCCTTGATCTGCTGGTACACCTGCTCCGGCGAGAACGGCCTCCCGTCGTAGCGGTGCAGGTGCTCGTCAAAGGTGCGCAGGCACTGCTCGGCAATCAGACCCTCGAGCTGACCGGTCGCATTGCCCTCGATGATGAGCGTGCGTTTGGCCCTGTCGAGGAATGCGCTAACCGCCTCGGCAGGGAAGGGCCAAACCGTGGTGACCTGCAGCAGGTCTACCGAGATACCCTCGGCCGCAAGCCACTTGATGGCCTCGAGCACCGGCATCTTTGTGGTGCCGAAGCACACGATCGAGACTTCCGGTTCGGGCCCGCCGTAGTGGCGTGGTGCCGGAACGAGCGTGCTCGCGAGATCGAGCTTGCGCAGCCGCTTCTCGTTCTGTGCAACGCGGACGTCAGCGTTCTCGCCTTGAGCACCGTAGCCGTACTCGTCGTGCTCGTAAGAGTTCACGAGCTGGACCGCGCCCTTCACGCCCGGCAGCGCACGCACGCTGACGCCGGAGTCGGTGACCTTGTAGCGCGCGTATGCGCCGGTGGCGTCGAGTGCTTCGGGGTGTTCGACGATAGTGCCTTCGGTGATCAGTTGGCCGCGCTCGATGGTCACGGATGCGACATCGAAGGGCTCGGATGTCTTCCGGTTGTCGGAAAGGTATGAGTCACCGAGAAGAACGACCGGCGTCTGGAGCTGGTCGGCGAGGTTGAAGGCCTTCCAGGTGAACTCGAAGGCCTCGGCATGGTCGCCAGGTGCGAGCACGACGCGCGGGAACTCGCCTTGGGCTGCGTGGAGTACGTAGCGCAGGTCGCTCTGCTCGGTCCAGGTGGGGAGGCCGGTCGCCGGCCCGGGGCGCGTGAAGACGCCGACCACGACGGCACTCTCGCTCACTCCGGCGAAGCCGAACGCCTCAACCATGAGGGCGAACCCGCCCCCCGCCGTGGCGCACATAGAGCGTGCGCCGGCGAAGGCGCCCCCGACGACCATGTTCATCGCGGCGATCTCGTCCTCGGTGTGCTTGACGACGACACCGTTCGTGTCGCCGTACTTCGCCATGAAGTGGAGCAGTGACGAGGACGGTGTCATCGGGTAGGCGCAGTACAGTCCGATGCCCGCCGCAAGCGCGCCGAGACCGAAGGCCTCGTTGCCGTCGGCAAGCGTCCTCGGCGCCGCACCATCCACGGGCGCGAGTTTGTACGGGAAGTCACAGTGCGCCTGCTGAGCGTACTCATACCCTGCCGAGGCGATCGCGATGTTCTGCTCGGCGATCTCCGGCGGCTTGTGCGCGAACTGCGAGCGGATCGAGTCCACCAGCCCGCCGATGGGGAACTCCATGTGGCCGAGGACCGCGCCGAGCGCGCAGACATTGCGCATGATCTTGAGGCCGTCGGCGGCCCGCACGATGTCGGTGAGCGGGATGGGCACGAGACACAGGTCATCGTGGCCGAGAAGGTCGCTCTCGTCGGGCTCGAAGTCGGCCGGGTCGTAGACGACCGCGGCGCCAGACGGCAGCTCGTGGACGTGCAGGCGCACGGTCTGCCTGTCGAGCGCCACAAGAATGTCGGTCGGCATCACGTGCGAGTAGATGGGGTCAGCGCTGACCCGGAGATGGTAGGTGTTGTGCCCGCCCTTGATCAGCGACGGGTACTCCGTCAGGTCGAACGTATGGTATCCGGCATGAGCGAACATCCGCGCGAGCGACTGTCCGGCAGCCTTGATGCCGAATCCGGCAGGACCGCCGATCCGGATCCGTACCTCTCGGCCGTATGGTGCGCGTGCGTTCATTGTGTAGGAGCCCTCCTCTGTGCCCGGTGGCGACTCGGAACGCCATGGCAGCCATGGTGACCATGCGTTTGGTGTCATCTAAGGTTTCTTCCCATACTGCCATGATGAAAGGCCGTTGAAGTGGGATACTCATCACATGAATGAGACACGAGAACCTCTGGTAGTCGTAGGCGTCACAGGCTGCATAGCAGCGTACAAGGCCTGCGAGATCGTACGCGAGCTGCAGAAGGGTGGCTGCCGCGTCCGAGTGCTGATGACCGAGAACGCGACGCGCTTCGTCGGGCCCTCCACCTTCCGAGCGCTCACCGGTGAGCCGGTGTCGGTCTCGCTGTGGGAGGAGCCTGCGAGCCGCGTGCATCACATCGGGCTTGCTGAGGAGGCCGACGTGCTCCTCGTCGCGCCAGCCACGGCCAACGTGCTCGCGAAGCTGGCTTCGGGACGCGCTGATGATCTACTGACCACCGTGGCGCTCGCCACAGAAGCGCCTCTCATCGTTGCTCCGGCGATGAACGTGCATATGTGGCGTGATGCCGCTACGCAGCGCAACATCGAGCTCCTGCGGGCTCGTAGCGTGCGTGTAGTGGGTCCTGACACCGGCGAGCTTGCCTGCGGTGACCTCGGTGAGGGACGACTTGCCGAGGTGGGGGCGATCGTTGAGGCAACGCTGGACGAAGCATACCGCTGCCAGGACCTTGCAGGCGTGAACGCGCTCGTGTACGCGGGCCCGACAGAAGAGCCCATCGATTACGTGCGCTTCATCTCGAACCGGTCGAGCGGCAAGACGGGCTTCGCGATCGCCGAGGAGGCCGCACGGCGTGGCGCATCCGTGACGCTTGTGGCCGGTCCGAACTCGCTGCCCGATCCGTTCGGAGTGCACGTGGTCAACGTCATGACCGCCGAGCAGATGCACGATGCCGTCCAGCAGTACGCCGACGACGCGGATGTCGTCGTTGCGAGTGCAGCGGTGAGTGACTTCAGGCCCAAGGACCCGGCGCCCGAGAAGATGAAGAAGCAAGACGCGCCGCTCGTGATCGAGTTGGAGCGCACGTCCGACATCCTCGCCGAGCTCGGCGAGCAGAAGGGCGATCGCGTGCTCGTGGGATTCGCCGCCGAGACAAGCGAAGTACTCGACGAGGCGCGCGCCAAGCTCACGAGGAAGAACCTCGATCTGGTCGTCGCGAACAACGTCGCGGTGGAGGGGCTCGGATTCGGCAGCGATGTCAACCAGGTCTGGCTCGTTGACCGCGACAGCGTGGCCGAGCTCCCAGTGATGGACAAGCGGGCGATCGCGCGCACGCTGTGGGACCACGTCGTGCCGATGGTGCAGCGGCAGCAGCTGGCGAGGCAGTTCGGCGAGGGGGACGAGTAATGGAGACCAGGCCGCTGCAGGGGCAGGCCAAGCGCCTATCGGCGTACACCGGGGAGGACGACACCTACGACGACAGGCCGCTGTATCAGGCGCTCGTCGAGCAGGCGCGCATCCAGGGTATGGCCGGCGCCACGGCGCTCCGGGGCATGTGCGGATTCGGGGCGTCGAGCCGCGATGTCGCCAAGCACGCCTTGCGGATGTCGACCGACGTGCCTGTCGTAGTCTCCGTCATCGACGAGGCGCATCGTATCGCCGCGCTTGCCGAGGTCTGGTCGGCTATGTTGCCGAGCGGACTGATCACCATCGAGGATGTGCGCGTGGTCTCGTATCTGGCGCGATCCGAGGACGAGCCTGCCGAGTAGGGTAGGCGGGTGTCGGCTATCTGCTCGCCACGGTGACGCGCCGGGCCTGGTGAGGCTGTTCGAGTCTTGCCGAAATGGGGATACTCGGCCGATTCCCTTGAATGCTGCCGGGACTCATCGTAGACTATCGCCTTGCCGCTTTGCGGCGTCGGGCTGTGGCGCAGTTTGGTAGCGCACTTGACTGGGGGTCAAGGGGTCGCAGGTTCAAATCCTGTCAGCCCGACCAGAAGAACTGCAGGTGAGAGGCCGTGTTCCGGGAAATCGGGCGCGGCCTCCACTTCGTTCTCGAGCCGTTTGACCGCCTTTGCGGGCGGCCCCACCGGCGCATACAAGAACGGGACCCCATTGAAGAACGGGACCCCATTGCGGGGTCCCGTTTTGATTCCAGCTACTCTCCGCTCGGCGGAGTTTCGCTCGGCGGCGATGATGTGGCCTTCGCGGCCTGCCTGCGTCTGGCGAGAAGCCAGACCACCAGGAGCAGGATCAAAGGCGGGATGCAACACAGGCCGGATGAGCCGACCAAGATGTCTCTCAGCCATCCGACCGGGCCGCTTGTCCCGTGATCATCGTCTCGTTCGGTGCTGTCGCCCGGCTCTTCGCTCTGAGCGGGTGGCTGGACCGGCTCAGACGCAGTGTCATCGGGCTCCTCGGCAACGTCAGGCTCTTCACCATCGGCGGAGTTGGCCGCATCCTTCGTGCCTCGCCCCGACATCGGGGAGCTTACATAGGACGAGGGACGCGTCACGGGAGTGATCACGGGAGTCATGTGGTTGAACACGACTTCGAAGGCGTCCGACCACACGACTGTATCGTCGTAGTCGGAGGTCACCTCGAAAGTGATCGAACCGCGATACGTGCCCGCGCCACCCTTTACGAAAGCGAACGGGTCGATACGGATTCCAACCGGGAATGACTCACCGGAACTGGCCGAATCGAACTGACCCGGGTCCTCGAACCAGACCTGGAAGGGGATAGAGACGTCAGAATCCACCTTCGTCAGGGGGCTGGCGGTGACGTCGAGGCGTAGCCTCTCACTGTCTCGCAGGAACAGCGAGCCAACCTGGAACAGGCCTATGTGGTACTGACCCTTTCCCGAGCGGAACACCGCGTCCGCGGGCGTCGCGAAGACGTACTCAGACGCAGCGGTGGCCTGCACAGCCGAGTGAGACTGGGTCCCACCCGACTGTGCAGCCGCTACGTCGGTTCCGCCGAGCACGGCAGCGGCCGCCAGGGCCAGAGCCGTGATCGTTATCAGGAGTCGATGTGCCACGTTGTTACCAGTTGTCCGCAGCTCTAGTCGCCGAGGGACTCGATGGCGACGCGGAAGGTCATGTAGCCGAGGTAGTCACCGGCGGCCTTCAGGTCGGTCGCAGGCCTGACTGAGACCTCGCTGGGGATGCTGTGGGTACCGCTGGCAAGATCGCTTGCTGAGAACTCAAACGTGGCAGTGTCGAGGTCGAACGGAAGCTCGTTGTTGCCAGCGCCGTTCTTGTCGTACATGACCCAGTCCTTGGAGATCTCCGTGACGACGAGGCTCGTCGAGTCCTCCAGCAGCGCGTCCGAGACGGTGATGTTGAACGCCATCGTCTTCTCGGCATCCGAGCGAGAGATCTTGCCGAAGTCGACTGCGGCAGGGATCGTCAGCATGTAGGCGACGTCGGCTTCAGCGGTGACGGTCGTGGCCTTCACGACGACGATGTCCTCAGGATCAGCGTCATCAGCGAGGAACGCGGGCGGAACAGGATCGCTGAAGGTGCCAGCAGAGACCTCGATGGTCGAACCGGCTGCCGCGCGCAGGTTACCGCCGGTTCCCGAGTTCCTGAGTGAGCCATCAGTGATCTCGACCCTGGCGTTCAAGCCGCCGGAGTGCCGGACATTGATGGTCGGGGTGGTGTTGCTGTTGTTCGCAAGCTCGCCACCGGCGATGTTCACGGTGACGCCGCCATCACGCATCATGTACACGTCGATGGCTGCCGAGCCGCCTTCGACTTTGCCGCCCGTGACCGCGATGCTGGCCTGCTGGGCACCGGCGCCGTTGCTCGGCTGCTGGATCCACAGGCCGCGGGTAGCACCCTTAACTTCGCCACCATTGACGATGACGTCGTTGGTGTAGGTGGTGCTGTTGGCGAACTGGCGGACGGCGATGTATGTGGACTCCAGCTTGCCGCCGTTGACGGTCAGGACAGGGCTTGAGGTGGTGCTGTTGTTGTCCACGCAATACGCCATGGCCGTGCCGCCCAGGTTGATCAGGCTGCCCGACTCAAGCGTGAGACTCCCCCGGTTGGTCACGACAGCGGTCAGGGAGTTCCATTCGTGGTCAACGTCCGCGTCGATGGCGAGTCTGCCCCTCTCGTCGGCGCTGCTGTCCATGATGGTGAGGCTTCCAGAGTTCTCGACGAGCTGGAAGTTCCCGGTTCCGCTCCTCGTACCCTCGATCGTGAACCCGTTGAGATTGAGATTCACCGTCTTGCCGGAGGGCACGGTGAAGATCGTCCCATTGACCCTTTCCCCAGCGTCGATATCTGCAGTCAGCTTGATGTCACCGCCGGCAGTGAACGCTGCCTGAAGACCGGCGGCATCTGAGACCTCCACCGGAGCGTCGGCAAACGCCGACATCGGTACTATCGAAAGTGCAACAAAAAGCGCGAGCACTGCTTTCAGCGCCCACGCTCGCCCTCCAGTCTTGGGGGCCGACAACCGTAGAACATCCATGACTCTCCTTCCCGGCACAACATTCGAACTGACGAATCCAACCGTTCTGACACGCCCCGCAACATCTTGTGACCCGCACGCGCAGCGACCATCCACTCTGCTGGATCATGCGGTGCTGCAGAGATCACCCTCAGGGCGGGTATCGGCAGGAATGCGTCAGCTCTAAAGAGTCGAATCGAGAAAACGCAGATGAACCGGCGTCTCCAGGGGGTTGGACCTGCGATTTGACCGTTGAGGTGCCCCGAGCGACGCAGGCTTTCGGCTCTATTCGGCAATCAGGTTGAGGTTCATCGACGCGCCGTTGAGTCGCGTGAGAGTGTTGCGGTCATACGCTTCGTATTGGAGTGTTGCCGCATAGGTTCCCGGCTTGAGCGGCCGGCTGAGATTCACGCCGTACAGCCCTTTGCCGGGCTCAATCATCTTTGACTCGAAGAGAGTCTCGCCGGAGTCGACGAGGCTGAGCCTCATGACCAGAAGGCAGTCGTTCTCTTTGGGGTTGTGCAGGTTGAGCACGACCTCGCGCTTGCCCGACTGCACCGTGAGGCTCTTGTACCCGGGCAGCTTGATGCCCTTTACGGTCGCCGGGGCCTCAGTCTGGGTGCCCTTCCAGTCCACGGCGTTCGGATCGAGGTCTGCAAGGCGCAGCGGTGCTCCAGGCATCAGGAAGAGGGCGTAGAGAATCCCTGCGATCGCCGCGAGAGACGCCACGATGATGACGACTCGAGCGCCAAGCACGCTCTTGCGCACTGCGACAAAGGCGTCGTCACGACCGGCGACAGCTACATAGCCGACGGTCTTGTATGCGAAGCGGTTGGTGCTACCGGGGGCGGCAACCGGAAGCGAGCGATTGCCGTGGCTGAGCATGGCGATGGGCGCGGCCTTGCCTCCGGGCACGTACTCGGCAATAACCGAGTAGCCACCGGCGGGATACAGGCTCTTCATCTGGTTCGGTGCGTAGCAGCGCAGGGTGGCTCGGGCTGCCGTGAAGGTGGATGCGTAGTTGTCTCGAGCCGCACCGACCAGCGAATCGGTTATCGCGGCGTCGGAGATCTGACTGGTCTCGTCATATGCGGTCAAAGCGCGTTCCCTTCATTGGCCGATCACTGCTCGCGTCGGGCGATTTCACATTCAGGTCGAGTTATCGGCAACCTTCTCGCGGGATTTGACCAGGTGGCTACCGTGTACCCATGGGACCCTAGGGTCTCCCGGCATCCAGTTCGCCCAGAAGCGCTGCGAGCGAGTCGGCAGACTCAGCCGAGACGGCCATGGGCCCGCCGAGGATGTAGGCGTCGATCACGCCGTCACGGCGCGGAGGGAACGCGTTGAGCTCAATGGTCGATCGGGTCGCCTCGTGGAGATTGCTGGCGGGCGCCGGGCGGGTGAGGAGTAGAACGCCGTTCACTCGCGCAGCCAACAGCCCGCCACCCATAGCGTCGGCGAATGCCTCGCCTGTCGCTAGTGCAAACCGCTCAAGGGTGTGGCCACCGCCGCCTATCGAGTACTGCGCGACGAGGGAAGCTGTCTCGTATCGGTTGCCTCCGCCGAGTCTCCAGGGCACTACGGCAGCTGCTACCTCGTAGGCGTCGGCCGCGTCATTGGACACGGCGTTGGTGCCACCGACGATGAGCAGCGAGGACGGTGCGTACTCACGCAGACGGTCAAGGACGATGTCGTTCGGCTTCGCGCTCGGCGATAGGAGTATCGGGTACCCTCTGCGGGCAGCGTAAGGCGAGACGCTCAACGCGTCGGGGAAGTTCTCGCCAGATGCGATCACAACTCCATCTGGAGTCTCGTTGCGACGTGCCGCCAGACGATCGGCGATGGCCACGGAGGTCGCGTATCGGTCGGCGCCTTTGATGCGCTCGACCTTGAGCGCCGCGCCGCTCGAGTTCCGTAGCTGCTTGAGAGCTGACTCAATCTCGGCCGAGATAGCGCCGTTCCCGCCGAGCAGGATCACTCGGTCGACATCGAGCCGTTTCAGCTCGGCACCTAGCTGCGGATCGAGCTGGGTGCTGTGGGACAGGAGCACCGGCGCGCTGAACGCTTGGGCGAGTGGTACACCGCACAGGGCATCAGGGAAGTCGTTCTGGGTCGCGATGACGGCGGTCTTTGTGCCCTCGGGGAACGTTTGCTTCGAGATCTCGACGGCAGTCTCGATTCGGTTCGTGCCCGCCAGGCGTTTGATGCGAGGCGTGATCTGACGCTGCCTGAAACCCGAATCGCCCCAGAGGTAGACCTTGTGTATGAAGCTCGACGCGTCGTTGTTGTACTCGCTGAACAGCAGGCGAGCTTCGGGGTTATCGGGATCGTAGTCCCGGACCAGCTGCGGGTTGCCGTAACGCGCATGCGCGCCTGGTGATTTGATGATGTCTCGCACCTTGGACCAGGTGACGCCGCCGTTGGTCGACCGCCACTGGGTGATGTCTCCACCACGCCGAGCAGCCCTGCTCTCATCGAGGCTCGTGGACGGATCGTCGAGCCACTGGTCGTCAGGAACGCCACCGGTCGTGAGGAACGCTTCAATGGTCCCGTCCTCGAGGACTTCGAACACGCCGGCGTCGAAGAAGTGATCGGTAGTCGTGATCTTCTCGTCACGCCAGGTCATGCCATTCCAGCGCGCGAACCGCCACTCGTACGCCGAGTTCGGCTCGTGAGTGCCCTTGAGATACAGCACGCAGGGACGTCCCGCGGCATCGCGCCTTAGGACGACCTGGTTGGTGTACTCGCCGGGAGTCTCGGCGAGTACGGCGGCTTGCTCGGCAAGTGCCTCGAAGGTGGGCGAGGCATCGAGCTCGGCACCCGCGGCGTTCGTCCACGTCTCGTCCTCAGAACGTTCGAGGTAGTAGACGCCTTTCCGAACGTGGAAGTCGTCGACGCTCTCCTCGTAGTCGCGACGGACCGCGGCAATCGCTGGTCGGCCACCTCTGGGGTGCTCGATGTTTGCGTACCAGTAGTACGCGGCGCTGCCCTGGCCTGGGACGACGCCCTTAAGGATGGTCTCCGGCTCCGAGAACGTGGGGGCTGACGGGCTGCCGGTCGCGATGATTGACTCCCAGTCCCCGCGGCTGCCCATGGAGTTGTCATCGCGACGGTAGTACAGCCGGATGCGCCCGGTAGCGTCGTCCACGCTCGGCTGAGGGTAGGAGCCGCTCAGGTTCACCCACCGTGACCGGTCGGCGTCCCAGACGCGCACCTGTCCCAGATCGACCCACTCGCTGATGTCGTGTGGTCTGACAGAGCGGGCCACTCGGAGTGAACCGAGATGGCCGCCGTAGAACGAGAGCAAGTAGCCGTTCTTGTCGATCACGAGCGCCGGGGCACCGTGTGGGTCCGCCGAGAGGAAGTTCTGGCCGTAGCGGTACGGTCCGTCCCAGGAGTCGTCGGCGTGGTTGTAGGTAGCCACGTAGGGATCGAGGGCGGCGCCCTGGAAGGTGATGAAGGTCTTGTCGGCGTCCCTGTCGTAGATCGCCTGAGGCGAGATGGCCATCTCCTCGAACGTGGCGCTGCCTGACGCGTTCGGCTCGAAGAAGTCCGCCTTCCAAGCGACGGCGGGTTGCGTGAGGCAAAGAATGAGGAGAACCGACGTGAAGATGGTGACGAGTCTCTTGCGCACGGGGCCTCCGTGTCATGTTCGTGCGTGACGTCTTTGAGAATCTATAGGTACTGGAGCTGGTATTCAACTAAGAAGGGCACGCAGGCGGTACACTTGGAGGCGAAGGGGAGGTGGAGGCATGGCCGAGCTCACGGTGAGATGGCTCGAGGGCGCGAAGCTTGTCACCGCGGGCCCTGAAGGCGTCGCCACGTCCCGGCCCGACGGGTTCGTATGGATCGATGTGCTCGGTCCCGACGAGGCGTCGCTCGAGCCGTTAGCCGCCCGATTCGGTCTGCATCCGCTGGCCATAGAAGACTGTCTGCACGCGCCGCAGCGGCCCAAGATCGAACGGTACGCCGCGGGTGTCTTCCTGGCGTGGGTTGTGCCCAGTTCGCTTGGCCCGGACGACGTGTCCGTGCGCGAACTCGACGTGTTTCTCGGCGAGGGCCACCTGATCACCGTGCACAACGATCGCCTGTCGGCCATAGACGAGGCGGCGGCCCGGGCAGCGGAGCTGATGGCTCAGGGTGCCGACTTCATGTTGCACGCGGTCGTGGACCGGCTCGTGGACAACGCACTCGACTTCACCGACGCGCTCGCCGACGAGCTCGAGTCCATCGAGGACGTGCTGTTGGACAGCCCGAGACACGAGTACATGGAGCGAATCTACGCGGTGCGCCGCCGCCTATTCAGGCTGCATCGCATCATCGGGCCGGAGCGGGACATCATCAGAGCGCTCGCGCGAGAGAGAGATCTCGTCGGCGAGGAGGCGTTCCGGTACCTGCAGGATGTTGGCGACCATCTCGCCCGCGTAGAGGATTCGATCGAGACTGCTCGCGAGGTCGCATCCGCGTCCATGGACATCTACCTCTCCTCGGTGTCGAATCGGACCAACGAGATCATGAAGACGCTTACTATCGTCGCCACGCTGTTCATGCCGCTCACCCTCATATCGGGCATATACGGAATGAATACGCTTGAGGGCATGTGGCCACCGGCTCACGCCCCCTGGTCGTTTGCGGCGATTTGTGCGGCGATGATCGCCGTGTCGGTGGGGATGATGGTTCTGTTTCGGAGGAGGAAGTGGTGGTAGACGACGCACGTCGGGACCAACTCGGCGGCCACATTGCCGAGAAACCCGCGTCGCCCGACGGCGGGCAACAGAGCAGCCAGGACATCTACACGCTCGCGAATATCATCACGGTACTCCGCCTGATACTTGTCCCCATATTCTTCGAGATGATCATCAGCGGACGCAATGACACGCTCGCGTTCGCGCTATTCGCGGTGGCCGCATCCACTGACTGGCTGGACGGTCAGATTGCTCGGCGTACAGGCACAGTCACCGAGATCGGCAAAGCCATCGACCCGCTCGTGGACCGGCTACTGATCGCCTTCGGCGTGCTCGGCATCTACCTACAGGGCCGCCTGCCCTTCTGGATTGTGATTCTCCTGCTTGCGCGCGATGTGTTCCTGCTCGTGGGCGCAGGAGTGCTCGCCCGCAGGCACATCCGTGCCTTGCCCGTGGTCTTCATCGGCAAGCTGACGACGGCCCTGCTCCTGTTCGGTTTCTCAGGACTCATCCTGAACTGGCCCCAGGTTCCGGGCCTTGGCCTCATTGACTCGCCCTACCTGCCGGGTTGGGGGAGCGCGAGCGTGGCCGCGCCGATATGGTTCGTCTACGCGGGAATGGTTACATCGCTCATCACGGCGACGATCTACACGAAGAGTGCCATTCGGGCGCTCGGCGACTGGCGGGCTGAAGCCGTCGGATAGAGACTACGTCCGCATACCCCTGACCGGCGATCGGAGGAGACGCGATGAAGGCGATCATCATGGCTGGAGGAGAGGGCACGCGCCTGCGCCCGCTCACGTCTCTACGGCCGAAGCCAATGGTGCCGATCGTGAACCAGCCAGTCATGGAGCACATCCTCGGCCTGGTGAAGCATCACGGGATCACCGATGTAGTCGCAACGCTCGCGTTCATGCCCCAGGTCATCCGCGAGTACTTCCGCGATGGCGATGAGTGGGGGATGAACATCGCGTACGCGGTGGAAGAGACGCCGCTCGGGACCGCCGGTTCGGTGAAGAACGCCGAGAAGCTGCTCGACGACGAGCCGTTCCTCGTAATCTCCGGTGACGCGCTCACCGACATCGACCTCACCGAGATCCTGTCGTTTCACAAGAGCACAGACGCCGCCGTGACGATCGCGCTCAAGCGCGTCGAGGACCCGCTCGACTTCGGCGTGGTCATCACCGACGCTGACGGCCGCGTCGAGCGCTTCCTCGAAAAGCCGACCTGGGGCCAGGTCTTCTCGGACGAGATCAACACCGGCATCTACGTCATCGAGCCATGGGTGCTTGCCGAGATACCCGAGGGCCAGCCGTACGACTTCTCAAGCGACCTGTTCCCGAAGCTCATGGAGCAGGGCCACCCGATCTTCGGCCTCAGCGTCGAGGGCTACTGGTGTGACGTGGGCAGCCGAGAAACCTACATGCAGGCGCACCGCGACGTCCTGGATGGCAAGGCGAAGATCTACATCCCAGGCGTGCAGGCGCGTGAGCAGCTCTGGGTCGCCGAGAGCGCGGTCATCGACAAGGACGCCGAGCTTCACGACAAGGTCGTGATTGGCAAGAACACGCAGGTCCACGCAGGTGCCGTTGTGGGCCCGTACTCGGTCATCGGCGACAACT
Source organism: uncultured Eubacteriales bacterium (assembly GCA_964492775.1). Classification (GTDB taxonomy): domain Bacteria; phylum Actinomycetota; class Coriobacteriia; order Anaerosomatales; family PHET01; genus WRDS01. The sequence continues at coordinate 27,235 of CAZBLH010000017.1, forward strand.
GCCTGATCGGCCCCGGCGCTAACGTGCTGCACTCGGTCGTCTGGAACGACACGTTCATCGGGGAACAGGCACGCGTGGAAGGCGCAGCTGCTCTGCGCCACGTCGACGTGCGAGCACGCGCCGTCGTCGAGACCGGTGCGACCATCGGCGATGAGTCTGTTGTTGGCCGGGGCGCGTATGTCGGCGCCAACGTGCAGGTGTTCCCGTACAAGCGGATCGAGCCTGCTGCGACGGTCAACTCCTCGCTGATCTGGGAGACGAAGGTCGGGGGCTACCTGTTCGCTGACGGTGGCATCGAGGGGCTGATCGGCGTCGACATCACGCCGGAACTCGCGCTGCGGGTGGCCGAGGCGTTCGGGTCTATCCTGCCCAAAGGAAGCCATGTCGTCATTGCGCGCGACACATCGCGCTCGGCTCGCATGGTGAAGAGGGCGATGGCCTCGGGGCTCAACGCGACCGGCATCAACGTGCGAGACCTGCGAGTTGCCTCCCCGGCGCTGTGCCGTTTCACCACCCAGAAGTCGAGGGTGGCCGGTGGCATCTACATTGCGTCGTCGCAGGCGGACCCCCAAAGCGTGGAGATCCGTTTCTTCGACGAGTCGGGGCTCGACATTGGACCCGAGCAGCAGAAGAAGATCGAGCGGCTCTACTACCGCCAGGAGTTCCGCCGAGCATTCTTTGGCGACATCGGAGAGATCCTGTATCCGGCGCGCCCGTTCGAGTACTACTCGGCGGCGCTGGAAGAAGCCATCGCCGACACGGGCTTCTCTCAGGGCTGGCGCAAGATCGTGACGGACATGCGCTACGGAGCCGCATCACTCGTGCTCCCGCAGGTGGCGCACTCGTGGCACCTGAACGTCATCGCGATGAACCCGGTCATCGACACGGAGCGCGCGTCCGCGACGCTCACGGTACCGGCGGGGGAGACCGAGGACCTGCTGCGCGCGGTTGACCTGTTCGGCGCCGACTTCGGCGTGACCTTCGACTCAGGCGCCGAGCGGGTGCGCCTCACTACCAGTTCCGGTCGAATCCTCGACGGTGACACTGCGCTGTTGGCGGTCACCTCGCTGTGGTGTTGCACGCGTGGTGATGTGGACGGCGACATCGCAGTCCCGCTTCACGCGACGTCGGCTGTGGAGAAGATTGCAGCGCAGTTCGGGCGTGCGGTGGTGCGACCCGGCCGCTCTCGGCGCTCTCTCGCCCGCGCGGTGCTCGACGGGCGCGCGGCGTTCGCCGGCGCTGGCAGCGGAGGGTTCATCTTCGGTGACTTCTTCCCAGCCTTCGACGGCGTGTTCACGGTGGGGATGATCGCCCGCATGATCGACCAGTGCGGCACATCGCTGGATCAGGTCGTGGCCGGCCTGCCCGAGTTCCACAAGGTGAGCGAGAGCGTTCGATGCCCCGCCGAGCGCAAGGGCGTGGTGATGCGGGAGATCGCCGAGAAGGCCTCCGGCCTTGATGCCGACCTCACCGAAGGCGTACGGATACGCTATGAGGACGGGTGGGCGCTGGTGCTTCCCGATGCCACGGAGCCCATCGTCGATGTCTGGGCAGAAGGTCCGAGCGACGAAGCGGCGCGGGCCCGCGCGGCCGAGTGGCGCAACGCGGTCGAACAGGCAATCGCGACGGGCTGATCGGCGGGTCTGTTGTCGCGCGTGCGGCAGATGAATTCTCGCTGACAGAGTGACGGGGTGTTGACGGGGAAACCCCATCTGTCACTTCAGCGATTATGATACGGTGCGGTACCTCTGGGGACGCAGTGGGTACCGACAAAGACGACTTCACGTGGCATTGCCACCATTCGAGTGCGGAGAGAGCTTGAGCACGCCCGAGCTTCATCGTGAGAGCCACAACTCCTCGGCGGACCACACCGCCCGGCGCCGCGCTCGCATTGACGCGCAGCATGCGGCCACGCGCAAGCGCCGGTGGCTGATTGCCGCAGGCGTGGTCCTTGGTGTGCTGGCCTTGCTTGTCGCCATCGAGATTGGGCTGTCGGCGGGCCGGGTGCACCCCGGGGTAACCGTGTCCGGCGTGCCGGTGGGCGGGATGACACCCAAGGCGGCCAGCCTGACGCTCCAGATGGAGCTGCCCAAGGTGGCGGCCAAGGCGCCTGTGCGTGTGACGTTCGGGGAGCGTAGTCGCGAGGTCACCTCCGGAGAGTTGGGCATCACCTTCGACGCCGACAAGCACGTCGCGGAGGCGATGAAGGTCGGCCGTAGCGGGGGGCCGTTCCCGGCTCTCGGCTCGAGGATCCGGTGCTGGGTCAAGGGCGTAGACGTCGCTGGGCAGGCGGTGGCGAACCCGGATCGCCTCACGGTGATACTCGATGAGATCGCGCAGAATACCGACGTGCCCGCGGTTGACGCGACCGTGAAGATGGAGGGCGTCGAGCCCGTCGTCGTTCCCGGCAAGGACGGGCGTGAACTCGATCGCTTCGCCGCCGAGAGCGTACTGACCAGGGCGTTTGCGAGCGCGGCCGCATCGCGCACGGTCGAGGCTCCAGTGCCGGTCGTGCCCGTCAAGGTCGATGAGGAAGCAGCTGCCGACGCTGCCGAGGTCGCCAAGCGCATGGTTTCGGGTGATGCCATCGTCACCTTCGAGTCCAAGTCGTGGACGTTCAGGCCAGACGACATCGCGAAATGGATCGCATTCCGTTCGGACGTGACGACCCAGACGGGAGCGGGTGAAGGGCGCCTTGAGGCGTTCGTCTCGCCGGAGGCCGCCGCAAGGCCGATCACCGCAGCGCTTGGTCAGAAGATCGGGCGACCAGCCGTGAATGCGAAGTTCACCACGTCGAGCGGCCGGGTGACCATCATCCCGTCACAGACCGGCATCGGTCCCGACATTGAGGACCTGGCCAAGAGCCTGACGGTTGAGTTGACTGACGAGTCCTCTGACCGCACAGTCGAGTTGCGCACCGCCAAGACCGAGCCCGAGATCACCACCGAGAAGGCTCAGGCAATGGGCATCAAGGAGCGCATCTCGACCTACACGACCACCTACAGTCCAGGAAACAAGCAGAGGGTCAACAACATCCATCTGCTCGGCGATGCGCTGGATGGCGCGTTGATCCCTCCCGGTGGTACCTTCTCGTTCAACGAGCGCGCGGGCGAGCGCACGGCTGCCAAGGGCTACCAGGAGGCGCCGGCGATTGTGAACGGCAAGCTCGTGCCGCAGCTTGGCGGAGGCGTGTGCCAGGTCGGAACGACTATCTTCAATGCGGTGTTCGAGTCGGGCCTCCCGGTGGTTGCTCGGCGGAATCACTCGTTCTACATCGACCACTATCCCCGTGGAAGAGACGCGACCGTGTCCTGGGGAGGGCCCGACTTCCGTTTCAAGAACAGTACCGAGCACTGGTTGCTCGTCTCGGTCTCGTACACGAATTCGTCAATCACCGTGTCGCTGTACGGCACTGATCCCGGGTACGACGTGAAGGCTGAGGTCGGGGAGTGGCGCGACATCAAGCCGTTCCGTACTGAGGAGATCAAAGACCCGACCATGCCTGAGGGCTCGCGTGTCGTCGAAGACTCTGGTGTGGACGGCAAGTCGATTACGGTGAAGCGCATCGTGTCGAAAGACGGTAAGGTAATCTCCACCGACACTTTCGTATCGAACTACAAGCCGCACACGCAGGTGGTTCGGGTGGGGACCAAGAAGCCGGCGAACGCGCCGGTAGTCACGCCGGCAACCGTGACGCAACCCTGAGGTCGGCTCTCGGGGGATGCGTCAGGGCGCCTTTGGGGAGGGGAAGCCCAGTGTTTCAGCCTGAGATCGAGTCCGCCTCGCGCGAGGAACTGAGTCGCCTGCAGCTTGAGCGGCTGCAGGAGCTCCTTGTGCGCGTCTACGACAATGTCGAGACGTACCAGCGCAAGTTTGACGAGGCAGGATTCGACCCGCGCTCGATTTCCACGCTTGAGGATCTAACCCGGGCTCCGTTCACCGTCAAAGACGATCTGCGCGCGGCCTATCCCTATGGGATGTTTGCAGCGCCGATGCGCGACATCGTCCGCGTCCACTCGTCCAGCGGCACCACCGGACAGGTGAGCGTCGTCGGCTACACGGCACAAGATATCAGCAACTGGTCTGACCTGATGGCACGCACTATCGCCGCCGCCGGCGGGACGGCTGACGACATCGTGCAGATCACTTATGGGTACGGGCTGTTCACAGGCGGTCTCGGTGCGCACTACGGCTCGGAGCGGCTCGGCGCGGTGACCATCCCGGTTTCGGGCGGCAACACCAAGCGCCAGGTGCAGATCTTGAAGGACTTCGGGGTCACGATTCTCGCGTGCACACCGAGCTACGCACTGCTGATCGCCGAGACCGCGCGTGAGATGGGCGTCGACCCCCGGGAACTGCCGCTGCGCGCCGGTGTCTTCGGGGCTGAGCCCTGGAGCGAGTCGATGCGTAAGCAGATCGAGACCGAGCTCGGCATCCGGGCCATCGACATCTACGGGCTTTCCGAGGTCATGGGCCCCGGGGTCGCAACCGAGTGCGCATGCCAGTGCGGCTTGCACGTGTTCGAGGACCACTTCCTGGTCGAGATCATCGACCCCGAGACTCTCCAGCCTGTGCCCGAAGGGCAGTACGGCGAGGTCGTCTTCACGACGCTGACGAAACAGGGCATCCCGCTCGTCCGCTACCGCACGCGTGATATCAGCCGGATGATTCCGGGACAGTGCGCATGCGGTCGTACTCACCGCCGTATGGAGCGCGTGACCGGCCGTAGCGACGACATGCTCATCATTCGCGGCGTCAACGTGTACCCGAGCCAAATCGAGCAGGTTCTGATCGGCATCGAAAATGTCGCGCCGCACTACCAGGTGGTCCTTACCAAGAAGGGTTCAATGGACTACGTGGAGGTGCATGTCGAGGTGTCGCCGGAGTTCTCCTTCGACGAGGTGCGCGAACTCGAGCGCCTGCGTCGGCAGGTGGGCGCCGAGCTTGCGTCAGCGCTTGCGGTGTCAATCGATGTCAAGCTGGTCGAGCCGAAGTCGATCGCGAGGAGCGAAGGCAAAGCGAAGCGCGTACTCGATCTTCGCGCTGACGGGGAAGGGGCGTGATCTGAGGTGGTCAAGCAGCTGAGTGTCTTCCTGGAGAACCGGCCCGGCCACTTGGCGAGTCTCGCCCGGACGCTGGGTAACGCTGAGGTGAACATGCACGCTCTGATGATCGCCGACACCTCCGAGTTCGGGGTCATCCGCATCATCTGCGACCAGCCCGAGCGCGCTCGTGAGCTGCTGCAGGAGGCGGGATTCGGCGCCTCGCTCACTCATGTCACTGCTGTCGAGATTCCCGACCGCCCCGGTGGCCTCGCGGACGTACTCGAAGCTCTTCAGGTCGAGGGCATGAACGTCGAGTACGCTTACTGCTTCGTGCGTCCTTCAGGTGAGGCTGCGGTGGACATATTCAAGGTCGACGACGAGGGCGCCGAGGACGTGCTGGCCGCCAAGGGGTTCAGGGTACTCTCGGACGAGGAGCTCTGACCTTCCAGCTCGGCGAAGAACGGCTCGCTGGAAACAAGCGAGTCGGCGAACCAGTCCATACCCTGCGCATCGCCAGGGATTGACAGTGTGTGCGCGGACACGCTGCTCTCGGGCAGTCCAAGCACCGACGCGAGCCCGGACGACAGCGTCTGCTCGACGACGGTGGCTCCTGCGCTGCCTGTGTGCGGTAGCACGACCACGTACCGACCGTCGTCGAGGCGTCCGACCTCGTCGACTACGCGAACGCTGCTGCGCAGGTACTCGGCGGCCTGCCGGACTCGAGAACGCCGCCGAGAAGGCGATGACGCTGCCTCGTCCGGGTCAGGCGCATCGAGGATCACGACCGAGAAGTCCTCGCCGTAGCGCGCGCTTCGCGCGACGCCTTCGTGCACGGAAACCGCAAGGTAGCGCTGATTGTACAGACGGCTCCACTCGTCGAGCGCGCTGCGTCCCTCGATGCGCGCCAGATGGTAACGCAGCCGCACGAAGATCTCGCCGCCGATGATGCCTACCGCGCCGTAGGTGAGGATCCTCACCGCGAGCAGGACAAGCTCACGCGTGTTGGGCTCGGTTGTCGAGGCGAGTTCGGGCACAGAGAGTGCTGAGAAGAACAGAGCGGCGCCGATCGCGCCAGCCAGCCCGCCGCTCGGCCCGAAACGGATACCGGCCAGGAGCACGGCGAATAGCAGTGCCTGCCCGATGAGCCCGGCGGTGTCGGGAGTCTCGCGAGGCGCCCAGAGCAGAACGCTCGACAGCACCAAGCCGCCCGCAGCAAGCAGGGCTATCTGCTCGACCCGCTTGTACGTCACCGCGTCCTCCAATCCGACAACGGCCCGATAACGGAAGGGCCTCAGGTGCAGTCCGGGTGCTGGCGCACGGTGTTAGGATGCATGACGTACCGTTGACGACCGGACGAGACCACTCACGATGCAATCAGCAACCGCCGACCCCAAGACCCCCACTGTGAGCCGCCACTCCGCTGGTGCGATGCCCTCGGATACGGGCGCGATCCGTCCGCGCAATGGCGTGCTCACCCGGGTTATCGGCAAGCGAGTTCGGCGAGATAAGCGGTCGCGACCTGCACTTGTTGCCCTTACGTGCCTGCTGGTGGCCGCTTTGGCGTTGCCGGCGACGGTGTGGGCCACCGACACGGTCGATGGGACCACCGCGGCCGAACTCGGCGTGCCCGCCAGCGCCTTGCCTGGCGTGAAGATGTCGGCGGGCATTCTGGTGACCGAGGACGGGCGCGTGCTCTGGTCGCGCAACGCGGACACCAAACGAGCCATGGCCAGCATCACCAAAATCATGACCGCGGTTGTGGCGCTCGAGAACTCGCGACCCGACGAGGTGGTCACCGTGCCGGAGGCGGCACGAAGTGTGGGAGAGTCAACCTCGTTCCTGCGGCCCGGCGCGAACATCCAGATGGCTGATCTGCTCGAGGCGCTGCTCGTCAAGTCGGGCAATGACGCAGCGATCACCGTCGCCCATCACGTCGCTAATGACGAGAAAGGCTTCGTGGCGATGATGAACGCGAAGGCCGCCGAGCTCGGGCTGGTCAACACCCACTTCGCAAACTCGCATGGTCTCGATGCCGCAGGACACCACTCAAGCGCGGCCGACATCGCGGTGCTTGCGCGCTACGCCATGCGTAATGCGGAGTTCCGCAGGTACGTCGGCACCAAGACCGCCGAGGTCACGTACCCGGACGGGGTGCGGGAGCTAGAGAACACGAACCTGCTGCTCGGAAACTTCGACGGAGCCAACGGCGTGAAGACGGGATTCACGAGGCAGGCGGGTTACTGTCTCGCGGCGTCCGCGAAGCGCGGCGAGACCGAGCTGTACGCGGTCACCCTCGGCACCGCCAGCGAGAAGGCGCGAATTGCCGAGACCCGCGAACTGCTGGACTGGGGCTTTGCGCACTACCGTGAACAGCGACTGGCATCGGCGGGCACCCTGCTGGGCAAGTCGGTCGTGACCGACTACCTGGACCGGACCGTGGCGGCGTCGGTTTCAGAGGACACCACACTCACCGTGTTCGACCTCGCGGGCCCGATCGATCGCACCGTGTCGATGTCCATGGTCCGAGCGCCGGTGTCGGCGGGGGAGCGGATCGGTGTAGCGACCTACACGCAGCGCGGCAAGGTGATTGCGACCGTACCGCTTCTGGCGGTTGAAGACGTCGAGGCACCCAACATCCTTGAGAGGATTGGAATCGGCATCGTCCGCGTGTGGCGTCGGTTCACAGGTGGGCCGATGCAAGCGGTGGTGAGCCTCGGCACAACTGCGGTATCTTCGTAGTATCTGCGAGTCCCCATCCTGCATCATCGCGCGAAGCGTTCGCGTGCTCCTCCGGTGCCGGGTCTGGATCGGCAGAGGCAACCACGACCAAGCACCAATGAGGAGGCAGGATCCGTGTCGGAAGGACTGAAGCGCACCCCGCTCTATGAGGAACACCTGGCGCTCGGCGCCCGGATGGTGGACTTCGCCGGATGGGAGATGCCCGTGCAGTTCGCGGGTATCGTCGAGGAACACAACGCCGTCCGGAGTGCGGCAGGCATCTTCGACGTGTGCCACATGACTGAGTTCCGCGTGTTCGGGACCGGAGCTTTCGATTTCCTCCAGCGCGTGCTTACCAATGACCTGGGTCGTATCGCCGAGATTGGCCAGGCGCAGTACACCCTCATGCTCGATGAAGATGGCGGCATCATCGACGATCTGATCGTCTACCACACCGGTGACATCGAGTACCTCATCATCGCCAACGCCGCTAACCACGAAACCGACCTCGCGTGGTTGAAGTCTCACGTGCCGAGCGGCGTAGAGTTCGTTGACGAGTCCGAGCGAACGGGCCTCATTGCGCTGCAGGGCCCCGAGGCCACGAGTGTGCTGAAGCAGCTCGCGGGCGAGGGCTTCGAGCTCCCGGCCCGCTTCGCCATCGCCGAGGCGCTGCTGGACGGCACCGTGCCCGTGCTCATCGCGCGCACAGGCTACACCGGTGAGGACGGAGTAGAGATCGTCTGCAGGGCCAGCGAAGCGCCGGTTGTCTGGCGGCTCCTGCTGTCCTTCCCCGAGGTCACGCCGATCGGCCTCGGCGCGAGAGACACCCTGCGCCTTGAGATGGGCTACCACCTGTACGGCAGCGACATGGACCGCTCCATTGATCCCATCAGCGCGGGGCTCGGATGGGTGTGCCCGTCGGCCAAGACCGGCTACATCGGTGCCGAGAAGGTCGCCCTGGTCCGCGAGGCAGGTCCTTCTCGGCGGCTCGTGATGCTGCGCGTCGAAGGCGGCATCCCTCGGCACGGGTATCCCGTATTGCACGGGGGCGATGAGGTCGGTAACGTAGCGAGCGGTACGTTCTCTCCCACGCTTCAGACCGGTATCGCCACGGCGTACGTGCCGGCGGAACTGGCCGCGCCCGGTACCGCGCTCGAGGTCGGGATTCGGAAGAAGATCGTTCCCGCCGAGGTCGTCAAGGCACCGTTCGTCAAGTCGACATCGCTGTCCGCGTAAGTGACAGCGGGTTTGTCCGGCACTCACAGATAAGGGGGCAGCAGGGTATGTCATCACCAAACGACCGCAAGTACTCCGCCGAGCATGAGTGGGTCCTCGTCGACGGCGACGTCGCGACGATCGGCGTGTCCGATTTCGCGCAGGACCAGCTCGGTGAGGTCGTCTACATCGACCTCGGCGAGTCAGGAGTCTCGATCACCGCCGGTTCGGTGTTCGGCGAGATCGAGTCGGTCAAGTCCGTCTCGGAACTCTATGCCCCTGTGACCGGTGAAGTCATCGAGGTCAATGAGGCACTGTCCGAAGCGCCTGAGACGGTCAATGCGGATCCGTATGGCGAAGCTTGGATGATCAAGGTCCGCATGGATGACCCGTCGCAGGTCGACGGTCTGATGTCGGCAGAGGCATACGAGACGTTCCTCACTGAGGGCTAGTCGATGCGATACGTCCCTGTAACGTGCGAGCAGCGGGAGTTGATGCTGCGCGCCGTGGGTTGCGAGAACGCTGAAGACTTGTTCGCCGACGTGCCTGAGTGTGTGCGGCTCTCGAGAGCCCTGGAGCTGCCGCCGGGCATGAGCGAGATTGACCTGTCGCGGCATCTCGGCAAGCTTGCGCGTGCAAACAAGCCCGCTACGGCCCTTGTGAACTTCGCGGGCGCCGGCATCTACGATCACCACATCCCAAGCGTGGTGGATCACGTCCTGCGCAAGCCGGAGTTCTTCACCGCTTACACGCCCTACCAGCCCGAGGTCAGCCAGGGCACGCTTCAAGCGATCTGGGAGTACCAGACCATGATCTGCGAGCTGACCGGCGTGGATGTGGCGAACGCCTCGATGTATGACGGCGCGACCGCATTTGTGGAGGCCGCGCTCATGGCCTGCCGAGTCACCCGACGCGAGCGCGTGCTCGTCGCCGGCAGCGTGCATCCTGAGTGGCTCGAGGTGCTGTTCACCTACGCCGCTTCCGAGCGCTTCGACGTCGAGGTCGTCGAGTTCTCCGGCGGGCGCGTCGAGAGTTCAGACATCGAGTCCGCCCTGGCCTCCGGGGACCCCGTTGCGGCGGTGCTCATTGCGAGTCCGAACTTCTTCGGCGTGCTCGAGGACGTGGCCGCAGCTGCCGAGGCGGCTCACGCCGCTGGCGCGCTACTCGTTGTCGCAGCCAATCCGATCCTGCTCGGCGTGCTCGAGCCTCCCGGAGCGCTCGGCGCCGACATAGTGGTGGGCGAGGGGCAGCCGCTCGGCAACCCGATGAGCTTCGGCGCTCCGGGGCTCGGCTTCTTTGCCTGCCGAGAGAAGCACGTCCGGCAGATGCCTGGCCGTCTGGTGGGCCGCACGGTCGACGCCGACGGGCAGGACGCCTACGTGCTGACGCTGTCCACTCGTGAGCAGCACATCCGGCGTGAGAAGGCTACGAGCAACATCTGCAGTAACCACGCCCTGAACGCTCTCGCCGCCGGCGTGTATTTCTCGGCGGTGGGCACCGTGGGGCTCGCGGGAATCGCGCGCTCATGCGTCGCTAAGGCGCACTACCTGCGTGACCGGCTCATCGAGACCGGGCGCTTCTCGGCAGCGTTTGAAGACGCGTTCGGTTACGAGTTCGCGCTCGTCTTCGATGGCGACACGGATGAGATGCACGGAGAGATGCTCGAGCGCGGGTATCTCGCCGGCGTCGTGGTCCAGCAGGAGGACGGCCCTGATCTGGTGCTGTTCGCGGTTACGGAGAAGCGTACGCGTGATGAGATGGACGCGTTCGTGGAGGAGGTGAAGGCGCTGTGAGCGAGACCCTCGCCAATACACCCTCACTTGCTCCTGCACGTGGACCGCGCGAGTCCATCTTCGATCTGGGCGCTCCGGAGTCTTCGTGCGTGCTCGCGCCCGAGCAAGACGTCCCCGACGTCGACCTGGGCTCCGTGCTCGGTGGCCGCGCGCGCAAGGTACCGCCGAGACTTCCGCACGTGACTGAACTCGAGATCATGCGGCATTACGCGCATCTTGCCGAGATGAACTTCGGCGTGGACTCAGGGCTGTACCCGCTCGGCAGTTGCACGATGAAGTACAACCCGCGCATCAACGAGGACGCCTGCCGCTTGGAAGGCTTCGCCGGTCTGCACCCGTACCAGCCGGAGGAGACGGTCCAGGGCGCGCTTGAGTTGATGGTGGGCCTGTCGGATGCGTTGGCCGAGATATCCGGGCTGCCTGCGGTGACGCTGCAGCCCGCCGCTGGCGCGCACGGAGAGCTCACGGCGCTCATGTGCTTCCGTGCTGCCCATACGGCAGCGGGCGATCCGCGCAAGAAGGTCATCATCCCCGACACCGCTCATGGCACGAACCCCGCGACGGTGTCGATGTGCGGGTACGAGACGGTGACGGTTCCTTCGGACGAGAACGGGTTCGTGGACCTTCAAGCGCTGAAGACCGCGCTTGACGAAGATGTCGCCGCGTTCATGCTCACCAACCCGAACACTCTCGGGCTGTTCGACCCCCAGATCTGCGAGATCACCGCTGCTGTCCACGCTGTCGGCGCGTACGCGTACTGCGATGGCGCGAACCTCAACGCCGTGTTGGGCGTGACGCGCCCCGGTGACCAGGGCTTCGACGCCCTGCACATCAACCTGCACAAGACCTTCTCGACACCGCACGGTGGCGGCGGTCCCGGAGCGGGCCCGGTGTGCGTTATCGAGGAGCTGGCGCAGTACCTGCCCGGCCCCGTTCCCATCCGGCTTGACGACGGTACCTTCACGCTTGCCGAGCCGGAGGAGTCCATTGGCCGCATACGCAGCTTCTACGGCAACTTCGGTGTGCTCGTGCGGGCCTACGCCTACGTGCGTGCGCTCGGAGCCGAGGGACTGCGTGAGGTATCCGAGCAGGCAGTGCTCTCCGCGAACTACCTGAAGGAGCGGCTCAAGGGTGCGTTCGAGCTGCCGTACGACCGGACGTGTATGCACGAGTTCGTGCTGTCGGGCTCCCGCCAGAAGCGTGAAGGCGGTGTGCGCACGCTGGACGTCGCGAAGCGACTGCTCGACTACGGGTTCCACCCGCCGACGGTCTACTTCCCACTGATCGTTGAAGAAGCGCTCATGATCGAGCCCACCGAGACAGAGCCGCTTGCAGCGCTCGATGCCTTCGCCGAGGCTATGCTCAAGATCGCCGAGGAAGCGGCCACTGACCCCGAGCTCGTGCGCGGAGCCCCATACACCACACCGGTGCGCAGGCTCGATGAGGCCGGCGCCGCGCGTGATCCCCGTCTGCGGTGGGTGCCGTCGGAGTGAGACGTTCCCGGTGAGCACCTCAGCCACCTGGAGACTGCTGATCGACGGCCCGGTCGCGGGTGCCAGCAACATGGCACGCGACCGGGCCATTCAGCTTGCAGTCGAGGCAGGGGAGGCGCCGCCCACTGTGCGCCTCTATCGCTGGGTCCGACCCACGCTCACGCTCGGGCGTTTCCAGTCCGCCGAGGACGTCGATCTCGCACGCGCAGCAGTGCTCGGCGTCGACGTGGTGCGGCGGTTCACCGGCGGCCGAGCGGTCTTGCACGACGACGAGCTCACCTACGCGATCATCGCCAGCACGGCTGATGGCGTGCCGAGGGGAGTCGCCGCCTCCTACCGCTACCTGTGCGCGGCGCTCGCGGCAGCCTATCGGCGGTTCGGCGTGGATGCCGAGGTGACGCGCCACGACCGTTCGGTGGCGCCCTCGGCCGCGTGCTACCTCGCAACGTCACGCGCCGACCTCTCGCTCGGCGCGCTGAAGCTCTCCGGTTCTGCGCAGGTCTGGCACCACGACACGGTGCTGCAGCACGGATCGTTCACGGTGACGCGCGATGTCGCGCGCGAGGCCGAGGTCCTGCGGCTAGAGCCGGAACAGGCGCAGTCTCTGTGCACCACGGTCGCCACGATCTTCTCGGCGACGGGCGTGCGTCCCAATCCCGACGAACTGGTCACGCCGGTGATCGAGGCGTTCTCTGAGGTGCTCGGTATCGACTTGGAGAGGGGCTCGCTTTCCGAGTCGGAACGCGAACGCGAGCGTGAGCTCCTGCTGGAAGTCACGGTATACCCGTTGACCTGAGCTTCAGGGTTATTGTGTGGAGTGTGTGCGAAACCCGTCCGAGTCACTGTCAGGCGCGCCGATTGCGGTACAATCCCGAGTGAAGCGGTCCTTGCCGAGAAGGGGAGTGCGCGGATGTCAGATTTCTTGTCGGACTCCAGCGATGTACTGCTCAATCTGGAGAGCAAGTCCAACGAAGAGCTGCGGTCGGTCCTCGACGCGCTGAGCGAGGAAGAGCAGCGGCTCTCGTACAACCGTCGCGTGCTCCATGGGAAGATCGACATCCTCCGAGCCGAGCTCGTACGGCGCATGCAGGCCGAGCGCGAGGCGGGGGCCGACGTGATCAGCGGCGGCGATGTAGACCGCCTCATCAGCATCCTGTCGAACGACCTTCGCGGCGTCTCCCGTTTCGACGTGACCGTGGCAGAGGATGACGAGGATAGCGACGAGTAAGGGTATCGTAACTCGTTCGCGCTACAACGGAACCAGGGAGAGTGCGTGCCTAGCATCAGCGACAACATCAAGCAGTTCTTCGCCGAGCTCACCACCGACACCGAGGTGGATCGGGTCATCGAGTATGTCATCCGTGAGATGCACAAGGGGCGACTCCTCACCGAGGTTGTCAAGGACCCGTACGTCCGGAACCGCATGAACCAGGAGAAGGTCGAAGAGGTGTTCTCGAACACCGAGGTGATGGCCGCGCTCGAGAGTGAGATTCGTCAGACCCTGACAAGGCTGGAGCTGGACTTCTCGTAGGGAAGACCGCCAGTTCGGCCGTGATGCCTCTGAGGTGATTGTGGTGCCTGTCTGTAAGAGCTGCGGAGAGCCCCTGGAAGGCCACGGAGCGTCGTGTGCGGCGTGCGGAGCCCCCGCGCCCGACAGCACCGCGTCGTTCGAGCCGGTTCGTGCCGATGAGCCCGTACGCGTTCCGATCGAGGAGGAGAGCGAAGGTCCGGTGCTGGTGGTCCGGAAGGGCCCGCAGCCGGGTGAGCGCTTCTTCATCGATCGGCCGAAGCTCACGCTGGGCCGCGATCCTGAGAGCGACATCTTCCTCAACGACATGACGGTCTCGCGTGAGCACGCGGTGCTCACGCTGGATGCGGGTCGCGTGACGATACGCGACGTCGGCTCCCTGAACGGCACCACGGTCAATGGCACACTTGCCGAAGAAGCGGTGCTTGAGGACGGTGACAGCGTGCAGATCGGGACGTTCCAGATGGTGTACTACTCGGGTGATGCGCGGTGAGTGGGCGCGACTACCTGACCATCGGCGAGGTTGTCGAGCGCCTGCAGTCGAGCTACCCCGACCTGTCCATCTCCAAGGTTCGCTTCCTCGAGGAGGAGGGGCTGATCGCCCCCGAGCGCACCGCTGGTGGCTACCGCAAGTTCTCACAGGCCGACCTCACCCGGCTCGAGATGATCCTGCGCCTGCAGCGGGATCATTTCCTGCCGCTCGCCATCATCGGCGAAAAGCTCTCCGAGTTCGATCGGGGACGCATCCCGCCTGAGCTCCAGCGGACGCCCGTCGGGGGTACCGAGCCCCTGCCGTTCGGCGGCGCTGAAGAGGGCCCACTTCCGCTCGAGGACGTTCCAGGGTCGCTCGGCGTGCCTGTGACCTTCGTGCGCGAGCTCGTGGAGTTCGGGGTCGTCGAGCTGCTGAACGAAGACGGGTCCGAGAAGCTTGCGCGTGCTGACGTAGCTTCGGTGCATGCCGCATGGGACCTTCGGCGTTTCGGTGTCGAGCCCCGTCACCTGCGCATGTACGTGATGGCAGCCGACCGCGAGGCCGCGCTGTTCGAGCAGATCCTGATGCCGGCGTTCAGGCACCGGACCGCCGAGACGAAGCAGAAGCTCGGCGAGACGATGAACGAGCTGACCACCATCACCGAGCAGCTCAAGGCCAGGTTGCTGCGCCGCGCGCTCGAGAATGCGTTCGAGGATCTGCCCTAGAGGATGACGGAAGCCTCCGACACACCACAGACTGGCGACATGGCGCCGGGAACCGATCAGAACGAGGCGTCGCAGACACTCCCGGAGGATCATCCACCCCTCGACGAGATCGCGTTCGCTCACGCCAGCGAGCGGATGGCCGCCGAGATTCTCGACTACTACCGCATTCGCTGGCAGTATGAACCGCGGACATTTCCGCTGGAGTGGGATGGTGAAGGAAGGGTGATTCAGTCGTTCTCACCCGACTTCTATCTTCCGGACTTCAATCTGTTCATCGAGCTCACGACGATGAGCCAGAAGCTGGTGACCAAGAAGAACCGAAAGGTCAGACGCCTGAGAGAGCTATATCCTGACATCAACATCAAGATCTTCTACCAGAAGGACTTCCGTGCTCTGCTGGCTCGTTTCGGCATCGCCTCGCAGGCCAAGAGCCACTCAGAGGGGGGCGGGTTCGTGCCCGCGGAGCCCAAATGAGCTGCCCGATCAGCCTGCCGCCAGAGTGCAAGAAGGTAGTGCTCGCCGAGGAGACGATTGCGCGCAGGGTTGCCGAGCTCGGCGCTGAGATCTCGGGCCGACGTGACGGGTCGTCTCAGCCCCTCCGGCTGGTGACCGTTCTGCGCGGTGGACTCTTCTTCCTTTCGGACCTATGCCGGGCGATCGACGCGGACGTGACGCTCGATTTCCTCGCAATCTCGCCATACGCCCCGGGACAGGGGGGAGTGGTGAGGGTCACAAAGGACCTGGACGATGACGTGGAGGGCGAGGACGTCCTCCTCGTAGAGGATGTCGTCGATACGGGGCTGACCGTGAACTACATCCTGAGACAGTTGCGCTCGCGCAATCCTAAGTCGATCGAGGTCTGTACGCTTCTGGACAAGCCCGCACGGCGAATCGCCGAGGTCCCCGTGGACTACACCGGATTCTCGATGTCCGACCGCTTCCTCGTCGGCTACGGCCTCGACCTGGGTGGCCGGTACCGCAATCTGCCCTACATCGCCGAGCTGGAGGCTGCTGCGATCTTGTAGCTGGAGCCTTGGCGCAGGGAGTGTGGCGTAGGAAGCCGGTGAGCGGTAATCTTGTACGGTTGCGTTTCGCTGATCCAAAGGAGCTACTTGTGGACTTGGAGTCCTATATCAGAGACATCCCGGACTGGCCTGAAGAGGGCGTGATG
>CAZBLH010000018.1:0-40973 GCA_964492775.1 uncultured Eubacteriales bacterium
GTCTCGCTCGGCCCACCGCCGCCGCAGACGCTCGCCGCCGTGATCAAGCGCCAGCAGCTCCGGTGACACGACCGCCACCCTATTGGCGATGGTCGTCAAGCGCGCACATACCACCGCTAACGTCGCCCCGGCGCTCCGGCAGCTGCTGGCTCAGGTCAACGCGGCCTATCCCAAGCGCTCGAAGGTCTCTGACGGCATCTGGCCGTCTGCGGCGCACACCAAGGCCTCGCCGAACTCTGACCACGAGGCTGGCAACGCGCTCGACATCACCGATAACCTCGGCGGCGGGGTCACCATCACGCACACATGGCTCGACCCGATCCGAAAAGACTCGCGGGTGAAGTACGTCATCCACGACGGCAAGATCGGCGACGCGCAAGGGTGGCGCGCCTACACCGGGGCCAACCCGCACAAGACCCACGCGCACATCAGCGTGCACGAGTCCAAGCGCCAGGACGCCTGCGCATGGGCGCTGTACGTCCCGAAAAAGGAGGTGCCGAAAGTGACCCGCAAGTATGCCGCGGCGTTCATCGTGGACATGGGCGACCCCTCCCACCGTGATGCGCTCAAGGCGATCGCGGCGAAATGGGACGACAAGCTCGTGCCCGGCGCCGTCGCCGTGTCAGTCCACGCCGAGATCGGCGCAAACCTCGACGCCTACATCGACTACGCGAAGGCGCACGGGCTTGAGATGCACACGATCACCAACGGCGACGCCACCACGATGGTGCTGCGCTCCCAGGGCAAGGCGCCGGTCGTCAACGCCGAGGCCGTGAGGCTCAGGACGGCGTTGATATCGGCATACCGCTCTCTCGGGGAGGTGCTCGGGGAGGCGCTATGAGCTGGAGCACCACGCTGACGTTTGCCGGGCTCTGCTCGCGACCGCGCGAGCGGAGGCCGCTAAGGTCATCAAGTAGAAGGAGAAAGCAATGGAAGTCCTGTGGCAGTTCATCGGTATCCTCGTCTTACTGGTGCCACTCGTCATCGCGCTCGTGAAGGCGGTGACAGACGACGTGACCGTTCCCCGCTGGGGCAAACGGCTTCTGGCCGTGGTCTTCGGTGTCGCGGTGTCCTGGCTCGCCTACTACGTCGCCTCGCTCTATGCCGACGTGACGTTGCCGTGGGGCATCGTGACGATCCTCGGTGGAGCACTAGGACTCAATGCCGCCGGTATCTACGACTTCGGGAACATCATCGGTAGCAACACGACCGTCAACACTTTCAGGGAGTAGTCCTTGAGCGCGGCATTCCCGCATCCTGCAAACGACGGGGAGCGGCTAGTGAAGTTGGAGACAGAGATGGGTCAGGTGCGCGTGGACCTCGGGCGGGTTGAGGGCAAGGTCGATCATCTCGCCGAGACCACAGCCACCAAGACCGATATGCAGGCGCTCACAGATGCGCTCACGAAGTTCACCACCGCTTGTGACCAGAAGTACGCCTCGAAGAACGTCGAGCGCCTGGTCTACGGGATGGTCGCCATCGTCCTCTCGGCATTCGTCGCCGCGCTCTTGAAGATCATCGGCGTCTACTAGCGTCATGCGCGCGGGGCCCCGTGCGTGACATAGGCCCCTGCGTGTACCTCTCAGCGCGCGGGGGCTTACTCTATCAATCCGTCAATCAGCTTCTTGAGCTTGGCTGGGGTCACGAGAAACAGCTTGACACCAAAGTAGGCCTGAGAGCCGTCCTCTAGCTCATGCCCGCCGAGGATGACAGCCTCTGTCGCAATCCGGCGCCCCGATGCGCTGGCGAGGCGCACGAGCGTCTGATACTTCGATGCGTCCGCGCGCTTCAGGTAGCCGACCGGCATCGCCGCAATCACCACCTGCACCGCATTCGGGTCGTGCGGGTTCTCGGGTTCGGCAACGAGCGTGGCTTCGCGCCGCCTGACGTTCTCGCCGCCCATGATCGCGTTGAGTTCGTCTTGGTAATGCGACTCCCCGACGACATCCTTCTCAGTTTCTCCCTGCGCCCAGAGTGCCGGGAGTTCGAGCAGGGGAGCTATCGCAGCGATCCGCTCCGCTCGTAGCTGGCGTTTCGCCTCTGCCTCGCGTTTGGAAGTCCGTTCGCCCCAGATACCGATCAGCATCAACACAGCAAACGCAACGATGAGACCGCCCACACACCACCACAGCATTGTCGACTCCCCCCGTTAAGACTCCCGGTTAGATATCGGTAAGACCCCTGCGCTAGTGTACCGCTAGAGCCCGCGTTCCACCCCTCGGAGCGCGGGCTTCCGTGTACTTTCCGTGTACCGCAACGTCAGCGTAGCGCTAAACAGCAAGCTATCATAATGGACTAAGCTGGACGCTAATACACATGCTGAGCAGGGGTCTTCCTGTTTTTCATGTACGGGCGAGAACTAAGCCGGACGCTGCTAGACAGCCTACATATGCCTGCAAAGCCTTTATCCCCGGTTCGATTCCGGGCGTCGCCTCCACCATCCCCCTGCAACACGCAGGTACAGAGACGCCCATCGTGGGCGTTTCGTCATCTTGGCCCGAAATCGGAGGGCGCGCACGCCGAAACGGGCGCCCGGGCTGCGCGACCCGACGCCGTGCCTTTCGGCAGAGACTGGAAGGCTGCTGACTGGCCGAGCGGCCGCTAAGCGTACCTCAGCCGAACGCGCCTGGACTGCTCAAGACGAGTGAGTCCGCGCTCAAGATCACGAGGGTCGCGGATGTTCTCAACCGCCCACTTCACGATCTCAGCGGGCACGTGAGGGAAGCGCTTACGCGCTTGCGCCAGGGTCATGGCTGCTCCTTATTGGGCTACGACGGCTGCTACGACTACTGCTGCTATTGCTGACCCGATGCGTGTAGTGTGCGCCCAAGCACGATGGCGGTCAAGCGGCCGAGTGTGACCGCGTAACCGATCCGTTGCCTAGGCTAGAACCACGGCTTCCTCCCCCGCACGTACACCTGCTCAAACTCCTCGTCGGTCTTCGTCAGGTAGATGATGCCCTCGACGATTCCAATCACGTTGGGCAACCAGCCCATCCCGACCACCCAGAGCAGGTTTCCGGCAAGCATGATCGCTCCCTCGGTCGTGTAGCCGAGGTAGAACTTGTGTATGCCGAGCCCACCGAGAAGTATGCCGAGAACACCGGCCACGACCTTGTTCTTCTCTGACGAACCGCCTGAGGGCGGAGGCGGCGGGCTGTAGGCGGCCCCTGGCGGGGGTGGTGGCGGTGGCGGTGGCGCTGCCTCGCCGATTGGGGGTGGTGGCGGAGGCGCGGCCGCACCCGGCTGCGGTGGTGCGCTCGGCTGCGGAGGCAGCGGCGGGGGCTCAGGGGTTGCATCCTGGCCGACTGGCTCGCCTAGATCCTCGCCTGGCTCCTGCGGATCGATTCCCGTCTCATCGGTCATCGTTATCTCCCGTCCGTATCCTGATTGCTGCTGGCGGACTCTCAGCGGCTCTACAGGCGATATTCCCTTTGGGATGCCCCATATAGCGGCCATCAGGCGATGATCGGCGAAGAGCAGGGCGAGACGTGCCGCCGAGGAACGCAGGTACTCACCTGATACACTCGTTTCCTCAGCATTAGAGAACATGGGGTCTTATGAGGATCGGGTTCTTCACCGACACCTACACACCACAGATCAACGGTGTCGTGCAGTCCATCAGGCTCTTCAAGCGAGCGCTGGAGGCGCGCGGACACGAAGTGATCGTATTCGCTCCTCACCCGAGCGATGCTGGCGACTGCGGCCAGACGGTGCGCTTCGTGTCAGTTCCCTTCCTCTTCCAACCCGAGATGCGGATGGCCTCCCCTGTCTCACTGCAGGCTTTGCAGCGCATCGAGGCAGCCGAACTCGATGTCGTTCATTCGCATGACCCGTTCGCAATCGGGCTTTTTGGGCTCACAGTTGCGCGTCGCAAGAAGATCCCGTACGTGCATACGTTCCACACGCTGTTCTCCGAGTACGTGCACTACGTGTGGGATGCTCGCTGGACGAAGCGTCTGGCCCATGTGTTGTCGCGTGACTTCTGCAACGCGTGCGACCAGATCATCGCCCCGTCCACGAAGATCGACAGCTACCTGAACGGCTGGGGCGTGAAGGCCCCGATCGAGATCTTGCCCACCGGAATCGATCTGGCCGCGATCGCCGAGACGGGCCCAGCGGCCGTAGACTCGCTCCGCCGGCGCCTTGGAATCGCCAAGAGCGAACGTGTCGCCATCTTCGTGGGGCGTCTCGGCAAGGAGAAGAACGTCGAGCTCCTCATCCGCGCGATGGCGCAGTACGAGGGTCCGGCAGCCCGACTGCTCGTCGTGGGAGATGGCCCTGATCGCACGCGGCTTGAGTCGATCGTCTCGGCACTGGGAGTGCAGTCCAGAGTCAGCTTCACGGGCTACCTCCAGCGTCCCGAGGTCACCGCCGCGTACCTGCTTTCGGACGCGTTCGTCTTCGCTTCGACGACCGAAACCCAAGGGCTCGTCGTCGGCGAGGCGATGGCTGCCGGCTTACCGGTGGTTGCGGTTGAAGACGATGCCGTGGGCGATTTCGTGGCCGTGGGAACCAACGGTCTGCTCGTTCCCGAGGACCCTCGCGCCTTGGCCGGCGCCCTCAGTGGCCTGCTGGCCGACGAAGCCAAGCTCGCAGAGTTCTCTGAGGCATCCGCCGAACGCGCGCGGATGATGTCTATGGATGTGCAGTCGGAGCGCCTTGAAGACCTCTACGAGCGGACCATCAGCTCGTACGAGCCCCGCGGCCTTCTGCCCACGTCATTGAGCGTGCGCGTCGACAAGCTGCGGAGCGTCGATGTCCCGGTCATTCGGCGCTTGAGACGTCGCGTGGAGTAGAGGCGTCTCCGAGCCAGCCCTGACGCCCGTAAGGGCGCGTCAGTGATCGTCCATTCCCAAAGCCATCTCGAGGTCATCGAGCGTCCGGACGCACCTCGAGCCCTCGGGTACGCGTTCCGTACCGGCGCGGTCCAGCAGCACGGGAAGCAGGCCCGCGGCCTGAGCGCCTGCCACATCGGCGTAGACGTGGTCCCCCACATGTGCCGCCTCGCTCGCCTGCACGCCAAGCGCCTCCAGTGCATACGCGAAGATGCGCGGGTCGGGCTTGTGCAGTCCTACCTCGGCGGACGAGATGATGACATCGGCAAGCTCAAGTATCCCTAGCCCGCTAACGATGCTCGACAGGCGCGTGTCCCAATTGGAGAGCAGGCCCACCCGCACGCCGTTCTCGCGCAAGCGTCGGAGAGCAGGCAGGGCGTCCGGGTACGTCTGCCACCGCGACGAGTCTCCGAACTCATGCCAAATACGCTGGCCGAAGCGTTCAGGCTCGATGTCGACGCCGAGCTCTCGTGAGAGCAACGCGTACATCCCAACCCAGACCGCAACCGTAGACTCATGGTCGGCCCAGAAGGAGTCGTCCTCGCGGTACCGGTCCTCGTAGTACCCGTCCACCAAGGGCATGAGGGCTTCGATCGCCTCAAGATCGCGGGCGTGGCCCTCCTCGGCCAGCACCTCACTGACGACGTGCGGGACGCTCGGGTATGGGTAGAGCAGCGTGTTCCCGACGTCGAAGAAGACGGCGCGTATCCCCCGCCCCATCCGCTACTCGTACCAGGTCGCGATGTCCTCGCGATGTCTCGGCGCTATGATTTCGATCTCGCTCGGGTAGCCTACCGAAATCATCGCGACTATCTGACGACCCTCGGGCACGGCGAAGAACTCGTCGAGTTCTTCACGGACCCAGGAGGTGAAAGTGATGTTGCAGGCGCCTAACCCCTGCGCCGTGGCAGCGAGGAGAAGATTCTGGATGGAGGCCCCTACGGCCAGCATCTTGTTCGTGCCGTCCCGCTTGGATGACGGCGTGCTCATCGACACGCCGATCAGCACGGGTGCGTCACCAAGCGACGAGTACCACTGCAAGGCATGCTCGTAGCGCTCCGGGCCAAGCTGATCGATGTATTCCACAAGGTGAACCGTGGCCTCCGCCACGATCTTGCCGACCTCAGCACGGGCCTGCCCTGTTGCCACGTGGTAGTGCCACGGTTGCTCGTTCATGGACGATGGGGCCGCAGCCGCCGCATGCAACATGCGCTCCATCGCCTTCCTCGGTACCGGATCAGAACGGTAGTCCCTGCACGAGTGCCGCGCGTCGACCACATCCCAGAAATCCACAGATTCCCACCCCATTCCGCGGATGGACAGCCGCCCAGACAACGGTAGCACACCGGAGCGCCCGCTGCGCCCCTGACCGGTCGTTCAGTAGCCCTAAGGAAGAGCCGCGCGGTGCTTCACCAAGCGTACGAGCGTGCCGCCCTGCGGAGAGCACTCGAACTCGACCTGGTCCATCAGCGCGCGCATGAACATGATCCCGCGCCCGTTCGGTGCGTATACGTCGTCGCTGCCTGAGTGGCACCCGTCGAAACCGGAACCATTGTCCTGGACCTCGAGGACGACTCGGTCGTCGTAGGCACTGATCCGGACCTCTACGACGCCTTCCTTGCCCACCGGCGCCCCGTGGCGAATCGCGTTGGCCAGCGCCTCGCCGACGGCAACTTTCATGTCGAAGAGCACTGACTCCGAGAAGCCCAACGGCTCGAGAATCAGGCACACCTCTTCGCGCGCGCCGGCGAGCATGTCTACATCGCTTGCGAGCACCACCTCGCGCTCCCACAGCAACTCGGTCGAAATCGGAGGAAGCTCAAGCCCGCCGAGCGCCTCGTTCACGCTCGGGGACACCGCGATCGATGAGGCGACTACCACAAGGCCGGACAGCTCCAGGATGCGCATGATGTCGCGTCGCGCACCAGCAAGGACCAGTCGGCCATCAGTGGGCTGCAGCTGGTGATCCAGCCAGACGAGCATCCCGAGAGCCGAGCTGTCCGCGTACGTGACCTCATCAAGGTCCAGCACCACGTTGGTGCACCCGCTGTCGAGGGCCCCCTCAAGCGCGCGCCGCAAGTCGGGCACTATCGCCATGTCGACATCTCCAGCAAGTCTGACCACGCAGGCTCGAGGATCCTGTTCCCTGATTATCTCGAAGGGTGTCATAGGATTACGTCATCCCATCCTGCCCGCTTGGAGCCCTTGCCCGACGCGAGGCGAAACCACGAGCACTGCGACATCGTCTCGCAGTTCGCCCTGCGCGTAATTTCGTACCGATTCGAGCAACCCACTGGCCGTCTCGGAAGCGGTGGAATACCTCTTCAGAACGGCCCTGACGCGTTGTTCACCGTAGAAGATATTCCCCCTTCTCGCCTCCGTAACCCCGTCGGTATACAAAAGGATAAGATCGCCGGGTGCGACTTGGAGGCTCAGTTCCTCATAGGGTGCCCCCTTGCGAGCGCCGAGCAGTGGCCCGGTGACGTCCAGTGACTCGATGCTCCCGTAAACCCTCTTCAGGAGCCCAGGCGGATGCCCACCGTCCGCCCAGGTCAGTAGGCCGTCCTTGTCGAGCCTTCCTACCCACGCCGTCACGATATCGGAAAGGTCACCGGAGTCCGCCACCATGTCGTTCACCTCGGCGAGTACCTGGGCCGGAGAGCAGCCGGCTGCAGTGAGCGCGCGGACCGCGTACCGAATCATCGACGTCTTCGTGGCTGCATGGACCCCTTTGCCGCAGACGTCGGCTATGACAAGCCACGTGCAGCCCGATTTGGACCTGAACAGGTCGTAGTAGTCACCGCCTATCTCCGCATCTCCGCCCGCCGGAACGTAGACGCTGCTTGCCTCGAGATCGTCGTAGTCCGGCAGCGTCTGGGGCAGGATCGACGCCTGGAGCACAGAGGCGACCTCGTGCTCCTGGCCATACAGTCGCGCGGTGTCGATGGCGAGGGCTGCCTGGGACGCGAACGTCTGCAACATGTTGACGTCCTCTTCAGAGAAGGCCGCCTGGGCCTTAGCAAGGACGATCAGCACGCCGAGAGGACGACCCCTGGCGAGCAGCGGCACCGCGACCAAGGAGTGAAGGCCGTTCTCTGCGGCAGCTCGGGCGATGCCCCCAGTGCTCGCGCCAAGGTCGCGCAAGGACGCGGGCTCCGTCTGCTCGAATACCTGTCCAGGCAGGTCTTCGCCCGGCTGCAACTCCGCGGTCAGAATCGGGGCGGGCAAAGCACCTCGGCCCATGGTTGTAGTGAGCATGCGTTTCTCTCGGTCGAACGACATCAATGCAACGGCATCGGCCGATAGGATCTTCTGCACAACGTCGAGCACTCGGTTGAGCACGACCTTGACCTGAAGCGAAGAACCGACGGCCTGGCTGATCTTGAAAACCGTCTCGAGGTTCGCCGCCCGGGCAACCGCCCGCTGGTAGAAGTACGCGTTGTCGAGCGCGAGGGCGATCTCGTCTCCGAGCGCCCGGCCAGTGTCGATCCACTCGGCGGGGATGGGCCGAGCAAGACCGACCACGAGGACGCCGCCGTGGCCTCTCTCGAGTGCGACGGGGACGACGAGGGCTTCTACCGCCTCAAGCTTCTCGATCAGCCGGTCTGCGGCCTCGATCACGCCGGGGACTGCGACGAACGCCGCGGAGCGCTCCCATTCAGGGGCGTCGGTGTCCCGCGGCCAGCTGCGCGCGGCTTCAATGGCGATCGCATCGAGCTCAGGGTAGGCAGAGGGCGTGAGTCCGAGCGCATGCCGGTCCGCGAGCGCGATCCGAGTGGTCACCGCCGAGAAGAGATCACAGATGACGGGCTCGACCTGCGAGAGGGAGTCTTGCAGGCTCTTTGGGCGCACCAGTGCCTCGGCGACTGCTCGAAAAGCCTCGGCAGTGCGCCGGGACTCGATCTCGCGCTCGAACACCCGTGAGGTCTGGATTGCGACTGCGGCCTGCGCACAGAACGTCTTGAGCATCTCCAGCTCAGCCTCGACGAAGGCGCGGTTGAGAGACCTCGTGACAACGACGAGCCCGAATGCTTCACCGCCGGAAACGAGCGCCATCCCAGCCGCCGACATAGGCCCCTCGGCGGCCCCCGGAACCGGTTCCGAAACATCACCTGAAAGCACCAGCGGGTACGGGCTCTCCATCACCTTCGAAAACCATGTTCCCTCGCTGACCCGCGCATGCTGCACCTCGGCGAGCTCACGACCCTGCGTACGCACCGGCACTAGCATCCCCGCGTCGTCCAGGAGGTACGTCGCGGTCGATCCCGGCCCGACCAGGTGCCCGATGGCCGAGATGATTGCGTCCAGAACCTGCTCGAGTTTGGTCGCGCTCGCGAGAAGCTGCGACAAGTCCTGCAACGAGTTCAGTCGGATCGCCACCGCATCGAATGCCTGCGCGACTCGGCCGATCTCGTCGTCGCGCTGCGTGTAGAGCCGCCGAGCGTACGCGCCTGACGCGGCGGCGAGCGCGCTGCGCTCCAGTTCACGCAACGGCCGTGTGAGCCGGGTTCCCAGCCACCAGGCACCCAGCACAATCAGAAAGCCGCCTATGAGCTGGACGAGGATGGAGGGAGCGACCGACAGTGCTGCGTCCCTGAACTGTTCGGCCAGCGGAGAAAGTGCGATCACGCGCCAGACCGTGCCCTCGATGCCATCGATGTCGTTGTACTGCCCCTGCAACATCACGCCGTCGATGGTGGCGACCCTGACCGACCCCGCGAGTTCACCGGTAGTCGTCCAGCGGGCGGTCTCGATGCGAGGCGAGATCTCCGGCCCGCCTTGGGCGACAACCGTGCTGCCACCCATGATGAGTACGCTGCGCGCTCCCCTATCGGTGGACGCACGAGCCTCATCATCCAAGAAGCCCAGGTCCAGCCGCGCCAACACCATCAGCGGCGCGCCACCAGGCTGGAAGACGTTACGGACAGTCCAGATCTCCACCGTGCCTTCACCGTCATCCACGGAGATGATCCCGGAGTTGCCCGTCAGCGCGTAGAGGAATGCCGGATGGTCCCTCAGGTTTCTGGGCGGACTCGTGCCTTCAGGCATGCTCGCGCGGACACGAGCGGTACGGTCCGCAAGAATCACCTGCTCGAACGGGTTGTCGTCAGCCGCGGTGGCCGCATCGAGACGCGCAACGAGCGCGTCTTCGGTGTGATTGCCCGTCGTCGCTTGGGCGATTGCTGCCGTGCTGGTCCTGAAGTGACCTTGAATCCGGTCTTCTATTGACTGCACGGTCCTGAGATCCCGGTTGCGGATGATCTGCGACGCCAGCTGAGAGGCGGAGATCAGCGAGAAGACGGCGGAGATGGCTAGCGTCACGCCACCGATGAGAAGCGTGGTGCGGACAATCCTGCCGGCCAGCGTCGTATGCGCGCGCTCCGAAGCCACGGTTCCCTTCCATCGCCACGCCGCAATCTCGTGCGTTCATGGTAACGCAGCCCAACGCAACCGTCGCTGCGTCACAGCCCTCCGAAGGGCGTGAACCGGGCAAGCCAAGCGGCGAAGTCGGCGAATCTGCCTGTGAGGATAGCCAGTCCCGTCAGCACGAGCAGCACGCCCGCCGCCCGGTTCAAGAGAAGCGAGTGCTTGGACACGCTCCGTATCAGGACCCTGAGTCGCCCGAACACCGCGGCAACGATCACAAACGGCAACCCAAGCCCCAACGAGTACGCGAGCAGAAGAGCGCTCCCACGCGCCACCGTGCCACTTGACCCCGCCATTGACAGGATCGAGCCGAGCACAGGTCCTACGCACGGAGTCCAGCCCGCCGCAAACGCAAGCCCCATCACGAACGCCCCGGCGCCGCCGAACCGCTCCGAGACAGCGGGGTCCAGGCGCGCCTCACGGTACAACCACGGAACCGGGATCACGCCGAGTAGCAGCACTCCGAAGGCGACAAGCAGGACTCCGCCAATCTTCTCAGCGGGCTCTCGGTACGGAATCAGTGCTTGTCCGAGCACGGAGGCGGTAGCGCCGAACGCGACGAATACCAGTGTGAAGCCCGCCACGAACAGGAGTGCGGGAACAAGCACCGAGCGCGATGGCCGGCGCACCTCTCCAAGCTCGGCGGCCGAAAGACCGGTGAGGTATGAGAGGTAGCCCGGGATGAGCGGAAGGACGCAGGGAGAGACGAACGAGAGCACTCCTGCGCCGAACGCCACCGCGAAACCGATCCCTCCCGACAATGCATCCCTCCTGGTACCACAGCTCCGCCACGCGCATGGCTGGCGCGGGTGCACCTGACGATGCGGCTCCTTAAAGGCTATACCCCCAAGGGTATCGTATCGGGAGCTACTCTGCGAGGACCAGGCCCGACGCTCCTCCATT
Source organism: uncultured Eubacteriales bacterium (assembly GCA_964492775.1). GTDB lineage: Bacteria > Actinomycetota > Coriobacteriia > Anaerosomatales > PHET01 > WRDS01. The sequence goes on from CAZBLH010000018.1 coordinate 11,168, forward strand.
GCAGCAACCGAACGAGTAAACACCAGCCTCAAGCGGCGGAAGATCGATCTTCAGGCCGTCACGAGTCAGCTTCGCACTGACCCTAGGCTCTGAGAACTCCACGACGTCGGTGCCACGAGTGCCTTCGGAGAACACGAGGCGGACGGGGACGCCGGCGCGGACCACAATCTGACTGGGCTCGAACACGCCGCCGGAGGCGTCCACCTCGGCGACCTGTACCTCAATCCCATCGATGGTCCGCGGAGTTGCCGTCACCGACGAATCACGCAGGTCGCTTTCCTGACGCGATGCAATATCGGCTGGAAGATACGTCTCCTCGGCCTGAGCCGAGTGCGTCAAGTACCCGGCCACCGCCAGGACGAGCAGTGCCGAAGACAGAGCGACAGCAACGTAGATGCCGTTGCCGAGAGGCCCATCCGCAGCGTCAGCTCTCCACTTCCCGGAGCTCATGCGGCCTATTCCACGACCTCTGCCTCATAGCCGATGCTCCTGATGGCGCCGATCACGTCTTCGGGGGACAGGACCGCATCGTCGAAGGTGACAACGGTCTCACCTGAGGCATGGTCTGACTTCGACTCGGTGACACCGTCCAGATCTCCGAGGGTCATGTCGATCAACATGGAACACGACCCGCAGTGCATCCCAGTCGTAGCGAAGCGGACTGTTCTGAGGGGCATCGGTACCTCCGGTCACTGGGTCTGACGAACACCGCACGAACGGTGCGAGGAGTGTGCCAACAAGAGCCCTCGGCCCGAATCTGAACTTAGGTGAATGCAGGGCTCTCGAAGCCCCGAGATCAACGGCCGGACTCAGGAGGGACCGATGCGCCCGGACAGCCGCTCCCCGCAGTGCGGGCACAAGCGCCATTCATCTCGCACCGGCCCGCCGCACGACGGGCAACGGTCGACAGCAGAGTCTTCGGCGGAACCCCCCGCCGAACGGTGCGAAGCCAGTAGTCCCCAGCCGAGCACCAGCGCGATCACGCCCGACGCGATCGGCAGTAGCCACCCGAATCGCGTCGTGATGGCGGCGTGCGCGAATCGCGATCCGGGATTGAGCAGGTAGAGCACTCCAAGGAGCGCCAGCGCCGCCAAAGCACCCGCGACACCCGCCGCGATGAGCCGGATGAGCGTGCGCTGGAGCAGCCTTGGCTGTGGTTGTGTTCTCATGCGTCTGCAGGGTGCAAGGTGTGTGCCAGAGGTCACAACCCCAGCCGAGCCATGCGAGCCTCGAGGGTCTTCGCGGTCAATCCCAGGAGCCTCGCCGCCTTTGGAGCGCTCCCTCCCGTGCGATCAAGAGCCTGTCGCATCAGATCAAGCTCGACCTCTTCCAGGTCGATTCCCTCCTCCGGAAGCAGGAACTGCGAAGCCGTCGTCTTCTCGGCGCTCCTGCCCTTGGACTGGATCTCAGCCGGTAGCTCGGTGAGCCCGATCTCATCGGAGTGCGACAGGATGACAATCCGCTCGATCGTGTTCTCAAGCTCGCGGATGTTGCCGGGCCACTGGTACTCGGTCAGCGCCTTCATCGCCTCTGCCGAAAGCTTCTTCCGACCCGCCTCGTGCTTCTCGAGGAAGTGCGCCACTAGCAGGGGGATGTCGCTGGAGCGTTGCCGCAGCGGCGGCAGGGACACCGGCACCACGTTCAGCCGATAGAACAGGTCCTCGCGGAACGTGCCATCGGCGATTAGCTGCTGCAGGTCTCTGTTGGTTGCGGCCACGACCCGCACGTCCACCTCGATGCTGCGGGTCCCGCCGAGGCGCTCAAACCGTCTCTCCTGAAGCACGCGCAAGAGCTTGACCTGCGTCGCCGGCGATATATCCCCGATCTCGTCTAGAAACAGTGTGCCGCCGTTGGCCAGCTCGAAACGACCTGGCTTCGCGGTCATCGCTCCCGTGAACGCGCCCTTCTCGTACCCGAATAGCTCGCTCTCGAGCAAGGTTTCGGGGAGCGCGCCGGCCGATATTGAGATGAACGGCTTGTTCGCGCGGTCGGACAGGTTGTGCAGCGCGCGGGCGATGAGCTCCTTACCGGTGCCCGACTCGCCGTAGATCATCACGGTCGCGCTTGTGGGGGCTACCTTCTGCACGGTCTCGAGGACCTCGAGCATGCGGGGGTCGTTCGCGACGATCCCCTGCACGTCGTACTGGCGCCCGATCTCTTCTCGCAGCCGCTCAACCTCGGCAGCGAGGTCTCGGTACTGTAGCGCCTTCTCGATCGCGATCTTGAGTTCCTCGAGATCGAACGGCTTGGTGAGGTACTCCGAGGCACCCGCCTTGATCGCCTCGACGGCCTGCGCCACGTTGCCGTGGGCGGTGAGCATGATGATCGGGAAGGACATTCCGGATGCGCGCACCTTGCGAACGACCTCCATGCCGTCAGGCGGGGGCATACGATGGTCGAGCACCATCACATCGGGCTCCTGCTCGGCGACGGCGGCGAGCGCTTCTTTGCCGTCTGCGGCCTCGGAGATTTCGTAGCCTTCAGCCGAGAGGGCCTTGCCCAGGACCCAACGCATGTTCTTCTCGTCGTCCACGATGAGGACACGCCTGTCCATCCTTGGTATCTCCCTACTCCTTGATCGCGGTCGGCAGCGACAAGGTGAACGTCGTGCCGTTTCGCGAGCTTTCTACTTCGATATGCCCGTCATGGGCGTCAATGATGCGGTGAACGATGGTAAGGCCGAGTCCCGTGCCCTCTGCGCGCTTGGTGAAGAAGGGGTCGAAGATCTTGGAGAGGTCTTCTGGCGAGATCCCGGGGCCATCATCGGCCACCGAGACTCGAACGTAGTCTCCGTCGCTCCATGACTTGAGGACGATCGTGCCTCCCATATCGCTCATTGCCTGGACGGCGTTGGTGACCAGGTTCAGGAACACCTGCTTGAGCTGATCGGGATCGGCCATGACTTTCGGCGCGCCGGGCTCGAACTGGGTCTCGATGGTGACGTCGGCTTGCTTGGCAAAGCGATTCGTGAACAAGATGACGTCCTCGAGCACCTCGTTGACCTCAGTCTCGACGAACGTCGGCCGGCTTGGCCGCCCGAAGTCCAGGAGTGCCTTGATGACGCGGTCGAGTCGATCGATCTCCTGCTTGATGACGGCCGTCGACTCGAGAATACGCGCCTGGTCGCAACCCGAGTCCTCCAGCAACTGCACGCTGGCCCGGATAATGCCCAGCGGGTTCCTGACCTCGTGCGCGACGCCCGCCGTGAGCTCGCCCATCGCCGCGAGGCGATCGGCACGTATCAGGCGCTCCGTCAGGGCTCGGATGTCGGACACATCCTCAAGGGTGAGGACCGCGCCGAGAATGCCACCGCCAACGGTGCGCATCCGCGACGTCGTCGCCTGGACGTGTACCTCACGGCCCCCGTGCGTGACCACGGTGGTCTCGCGCAGGGTCAGCGGGAGCCTGCCAGTCAGCACCCTGTCAACGTCAGAGGCGATTCCGCCGTCGTCACGGAAGAGCGAGCCGATGGACTTGGGCACCATGTCGACCTCGGACGCGCCGAGGATCCGCTCGGCAGCGGGGTTAGCGGTCGCGACCGAGCCATCAGGACCGACGGTGATCACGCCCGAGGTGATCGACCGGAGAATGGACGAGGTGTAGTCCTGCACGTTGATGAGCTGGATCGCTCGCTCCTCAAGCTTACGGTAAGCATCCTCCAGTTGCCGCGATACCTGCCCCAGGTCCCGGGCCTTCGCCTCCCCCACGTCGCGCAGGGCGCCGAACAGCAGGCCGGCGATGAGGTACGAGACCATCTCCAACAGACTGTCGAAGCTCAGGCCGGAGATGCGGTTCATTGACAGCAGCGAGTACGTGCCGAACGAGATGATGCACGCGATGGCCGTGAAAGCGCCGCCACGCCGGCCGAAAACGATTGCCGCGTATACGATGGGAATGAAGTACGCTCGACGGTACACGAGGTGCAGTGGCGCGTTGCTATAGGTGTTGCTCGTGAACAGGTGCAGCATCGTGATCAGCAGCACCATAGCGACCACGAAAACGACGTCTCGGGCGGTTCCTCCCGGCCCGGCGTCCTGGCGTTCGGGCACGGGTGCCGAGAAGGATGTCCCTTCCCGTCCGGAATTCATCGGCGGCGCCTCGCCCAGCTCGGCTCGATGCCCAGCTCCTCCCGGTACTTGGCTACGGTCCGGCGCGCGACCTTCACGCCCTCTTCGGCCAGCACCTCCGCAAGCTTCTGGTCGGAGTACGGCTTGGCGGGGTCCTCGTCCTTCACGATATCGCGCAGGCGCTGCTTGATGCTCGTCGCCGCCACATCCATGCCTGTAGAGGTTCGATACCCGCCGCTGAAGAAATGCTTGAGCTCGAAGAGACCGTAGGGTGTGGCCATGTACTTGCCCGTAACGCCACGGGAGATCGTGGAGAGATGCACCCCAACCTCCACGGCCACGTCCTCGAGCCGCAGGGGCCTGAGCGGTCCCGTTCCGTCCTCGAAGAAGTCGCGCTGTGCCTGCAGGATGATCTCGGTGATGCGGCTCACCGTGTCCTTGCGGCGGTCGACGTTCTTGATGAAGCTCTCGGCGGACCGGATCTTCTCCTTCAGGTAGCGCCTCGTCTCGTCATCCGCCGACGAGCCGGTCTTGAGCATGGACCGGTACCGAGGGCTGACGCGAAGGGTCGGGAGCGCCTCGTTGTTCGGGATGATCAGCCAGTCGTCATCGAAGCGCCGAAGCGTCACGTCAGGCACGATGTAGCCCGGCGAGGGGCCTGGCGAGAACGCGCCGGCCGGGCGCGGGTTGAGCGTGCGCAGCAGCTCGACGAGGCGGCGGACCTCGTTCTCGTCGACGCGCAGTGCCCGGGCGATCTTGCGGTAGTGATTAGCCGCCACGTCGTCGAGGTGTTCTTTGATAATCCGAGTGAGCATCGGCTCGTCCATGCCGAGGTACTCCATCTCAAGACAGAGTGCTTCAGCGAGGTCACGCGCGCCGACGCCCGGCGGGTCCAGTTGCTGGACGGCAGCCAGCCCAGCCTCGGCCACTTCGAGCGAGACACCCGAGATTCGCGCTACCTCTTCCAGTGACCCGGCGAAGAAGCCGTCCTCATCCAGCGAGCCGATGACCGCGCGTGCGGCGCGATCGACGTCCTCGGGGATGTCGAAGAGCGAGAGCTGGTCGAGCAGATAGTCATCGAAGGACTGTGCGCCGCCCACGAAATCATCGGTGTTCGCCTGCTCGGCATTGGGGTCCCGAGGCGCGCGCGGCTCCATCGAGTCGAGGTCCTCGTACATCTCGAGCCACTCGTCCCACGAGCGATCATCCTCGGGCTGCTCGGGCAGCTCCTCACCCTCGACAGGCTCGTTGTCTGTTTCGTCGACCTCGAGAACAGGGTTCTCGAGCATCTCGACCTCGATCATCTGCTGAAGATCGGCGATAGGCATGGCGAGGATATTCAGCCCCTGGTAGACCTGGGGCGAGAGGGTGACCTTCTGTCTCAGATCGGGCCGCTGATGGAGTTCCACGGGATCCCCCTCGGATCGCCGACACCCGGCCGCGAGCGGCCGCTGGATGCAAAAATCATACCACCCAACAGAGGTATTCAGCCATCCGCCCAGCGCACTGCCCCCGTCACCTGCTTGCGCCAAGGGGAAGCAGGGCGCCGGGGGGACAACGAAGTCTAATCTCCCGGCGGCAGGATCGGCGCGGGCTCGCGCTCGGGAAGCTGCACGACCGCGATCGCCGCGAGCACCAGCAGCCCACCGAGAAGCTGCAGGCCGTTCATCGCCTCGCCGAACAAGACGTAGGCCCCGATTCCCGCAATCACGGGCTCTACGGTCGAGGTGACCGTAGCGTTGGTCGGCGGGATGTGGCGTAGAGCCACAAGGAACGCCGAGAACGGGATCACCGTGCTCACAACAGCCATGTACACAATCGCCGCGGCAGCCCGCGGATCCGCGAAGACGCCGAGCACGGCTGATGGCCCGAGCGCGATCATCCAGAACAGGGTGGCGAAGCCGAGCCCATACACGAGCGTGGTGAACGCGCTGAATCTGGGAGCAGCCCAGCTCCCCATCAGCGAGTACAGGGCGAAGAAGACCGCCGACAGCAGCCCCCAGGCCACTCCGGTCGGCGACACGAGCAACCCGCCGGAGCCGAACGCGCCCACGACGAGCCCGCATCCGGCGATGGACAGTAGAACACCCGTCGGTAGGCTCCAGGTGAACCGGTGTCCCATGAACGCGACGCTCACGACCAGCACAATCACTGGGGCTAGGTACTCGAGCAGGATCGCCGTCGCGACGTTCGTGAGCGAAATTGCCTTGAAGTAGGTGAAGTGCACACCCGCCATCCCGAAGACCCCAAAGACGGCCATGAACGGCAGCGAGCGGGGTGAGACCTTGAGATCCTCTCGGCGACGGATGAGGAGGTACGCCAGAAGCACTAGGCAGGAGGCGAGCGCCCGGCCGCCCGACAGCACGGCGGGGTCGATCTCGATTCCGAGCGGGGCCAGCGGCCAAGAGGCATTCTCGGGCCCGGGCTTGGAGAACAGCCACTTCGCCGTCAGGCCACCCGTCGCCCAGCACGCTGCGGCAAGCAGCGCGAGAGCGTACCCGAACAGCCGTCCCCGCTCACGAGTCTGAGGCATCGGGCTCCTTGCCGGAATTGCTGGGGGTATTGCCCTGTGGGGTCGGGGCGTCACCTGCTCCCGCCGGGGCCAGAGCGACTCCCGCGTCGGACTCCTCGACCGTCTTCTCGATCTGATACTCGTCGTACGGCTCGAGATGGACGATCGCATCGACGACTTCGTCGAAGTTGTCGACCAGGAACCGCTCGACGCCTTCGGCGACGTGGTGGCCCTCAGCGACCGAGGAACGCCCATCAACCTGAACGTGCAGGTCCACGTAGACCTCCGAAGCCGCGCCGCGAGTACGTACCCCGTGGCAGCCCAGCACGCCGGGATAGCCGAGCACACTTTCGCATATCACCTGCGGATCGATTCGCGCCGAATCCGAAAGCGTCGCGCTCGCCTGCTTGATGACGCCCCATGCGGTATAGGCGATCGCGCCAGCGACCAACAGCGCGACGATCGGGTCAGCCTTGAGCAGCGCGGGCTGACCGGTCGCGTGGCCAATACGCACGAGCACGAGCGAGGCTATGACACCAAGGCTCACGAGAACGTCTGAGGCGGTGTGGCTGGCATCCGCGGTGAGTATCTCGCTACCGAACCGCTTGCCCGCTCGCCGCTCCCAAAGCGAAGTGAACGCGTTGACCGCAAGCGTGCCGACCATAACTGCGAACGACGCTGGGCTTACGACCGGTGGCTCTACGGTACCCGCGAGCTGCTGCAACGCACCGGCGCCGATTCTGTAGGCAGCGAATGCCAGCATTACCGCGATCGCCATCGACGCGTAGGTTTCGAATTTGTAGTGCCCGTAGGGGTGCGTACGGTCCGCCGGTCTTGAAGCGAAGGAGATTCCGACAAGCCCAATGACGTTGCTGGTCCCGTCGAAGAGCGAGTGGAACCCGTCCGCCTGCATCGCGGTGGAGCCCGAGACCGTCCCCCATAGAAGCTTCGCGAGCGCAACGCTCAAGTTGAGGACGAGCACCACCCAAAGTACCGTGCGCACGTTGTGCGCACGCTCGGGCATCCGCTCTGAATCCTTGGGCCTCTGGTACCCCACGTGAAATTCGGCTCCTTGCCGCTCAATACCCCACCGGGGTATTATCAGCCCCTTAGGGGTTAGGGATATACGTTAGCAGACCGAGGGAGCTCATATATGTCCAGCGACCCGATCGCCGCAATCCCCGAAGGTGATGAACAGACCCGCATCCTCAACCGGCTGAAGAGGCTCGAGGGGCAGATTCGGGGCGTGCGCCGCATGATTGAATCCGGTGAGCAGTGCGACTCCGTGCTCACGCAGGTCTCGGCCGCGCGCTCGGCATTGAACCAGGTCAGCCTACTCATAGTGGGCCAAGCGATGAGAAACTGCATCACCGCGGACGAGTCGGCCAGCCGCGAGGAGGTCGTCGACGAAGCCGTCCGCACGTTCCTTCGATACTCTTCCTGCGTGAAGTAACGCCCTGAAGGACCCAGGCGCCGAAGCACCGGCGCCGCATCCGGGAATCGACGCGACCGTGATGTGGATGTGGATCGCACTCGTTATAGGCGCGCTGCTCACCGGCGCATTCATGGTAGCCGTGTTGGTGTCTCCTCGGCGCGCCGAGACCGTCTTCATCTTGTCGGGGCTCCTGGCCGCAGGCGTGGTCGGGTACTTGTTCACCACGATCGCCGCTCAGTACCAGCGGCTCGACGCCATCGGCTATGCGGCAGCCGTACTCGCACTCGGTCTCGTTGGCGGCTGGGCACTGACCGCGTCGCTTCTGGAGAAGACGGTACCCGAACATGTGCTTCCAGCCATTACGATCCCGCCCGCCGAACAGGCCCGGACCGCAGTCGTTGTCACCGCGTGCGTCGAGACATCTGAGTACTCCGTACCCTCGACCGCTGCCATCCTGCGAGACCTCGACGAGGAGGACCTCATCAGAGCATCGCTCAGCAGCATCCCGCTACTGCACTTCTCCCAGAAGTCACGTTACCGGGCGATCGGAGGTACGAGCCCTGCGTGTCAGGAGGTCGGACGAATCGCGGACGGCCTTTCTGCGATCCTGTCCCGCGACCGGTTCGCCCCCGCACGGGTGGCCTGCTGCACGCGTGGTAACCGCCTCGTCGACGTGGTGGCTGGTGCAGTGAACGAGGGGTTCCGTGCGATTGTCGTGGTCGAACTGTCCGTGGGTGAGTCACTTGAGGCTGCAGAGGCCAAGCGCGAGGTTGACGCCTTGCGCCTCGCGCAGCACGGGGTGACCGTCTCCTATACGGGCCAGCTCTGCGGATCAGACGCACTTGTTGAGATGCTCACCGATCGCGTATGCAGAGCACTCGAGACTCATGAGTCCACGGGTGTAGCCCTTATCGGCCATGGCCAGACGGAACGTCACGCGCGGCTGAATCCCGGATTCGATGAGGCCGAGAACTCGTTTCTGAACCGTCTCAAAGTGAGGCTACTCGAAGAGGGTCTACCCGAGCAGCACGTTCGAATCGCGTGGGCCGAATGGGACTCCCCCGACGTGACCTCGGCGGTCAGACACCTGGCCGCGCTCGGCTGCCGGCGTGTGCTGATCGTGCCTGCGGTCTTCTGCGTCGACACCATGGTGACGCTGCTCGACCTCGAGCTCGCCGTGCGTCAGGCACGCGTAGACGAAGAAGTATCGACCGTCACGCTCCCTGCATGGGGAAGCGATGAGGCGCTCGTGGCCGAGCTCGCAAGACAGGTGGAGGCGCTAGCCTGAGCTGCGCCCCGCTTGAGCGGCTGCTGGCCTGCATAGCGCCGAGTTGCATGCCTGCTGGCGGCGTATCTTCGGGTAGCTGCGCGCGAGCCTCCAAGAGAAGGACAGACCGTTGCGCTCGGACTCCGCGCGAGTCTCGCATGCCAAGATCGACGCCTTGACCTCCTCGGCGCTCCGTCCCCGGAATCGGGTGAAGCCTTTGCCTACCGCCTGAAGGAAGTGAGCGTCGCTGCCGCCGGTCGCGGCGATGCCGTGGCCTCCCGCAAAGATCTTGGCTGCCACACTGTTGGCCCACACAAGGAACGGCATGGAGTTGTAGATCTCGAGCGCGTGGAAGGCCCAGTCGTTCACGGCGTCCGCGAAGAGGTTCCTGCCGAACGGCCCGAACACTCCCCTGTTGGAGAACGGGTGTGCGACGACCGCAATACCACCCTGCGCCTCGATGGCACGCACCGTGTCGGCGGGAGACATCATCGCGGGCACGTGCTCGGTAAGGAACAGGCCGAGAATGTGCCCGTCCGTGGTGTCTACTTCTTCTCCGACGATCACGTCGAAGCGGTACTCCCCCGCCCCCAGTATCTCGCGTGCGAGAAGAGCGCCTTCGATGGTGTTGTGATCGGTGATTGCGATGACATCCAGATCGGTGGAGTTCTCAACGTACTCCATGATCTCGCTGATGGAGGCTGTGCCGTCGGAATGGTCGGAGTGGATGTGCAGGTCGGCCTTGCCCCAGTATGTGTTCACGCTCTGGTGACCCCTAACCTCGTGCCGCCGATGCAGCCGGATGTTCGATCGGGACTGTGCAAACCGCGAGCCAACGGTCCGGCAACGGCTACAGAGCCGCTCCCCACGCTACAAGACGCCGGACACCTTCCGCAAGACGTTCGAGCGATGTCGCGTAGCTGAAACGGAGGAATCCCTCGCCGCCTTTGCCGAAATCGACTCCAGGTGCACATGCTACACCTGCTTCATCGAGCAAACGGCGCGAAAGGTTTAGCGAATCCTCGCCCCAGCACCGCGCATCTGCGAAGACGTAGAACGCGCCACACGGCTCGCAGTCGATCTTGAGCCCGGCCTCTCGAAGCCCCGGGAGGAGGAAGCGCCTGCGCTCGTCGTAGAGCGATCGCATCCGGGCGACCTCATCCTGAGCCTGCGTGAGCGCGACTACGCCGGCGTGCTGCACGAACGCGTTCGCCGCCAGGAAGAAGTTCTGCTGGATCACCTCGGCAGGGCGAACGAACTCGCGGGGCGCTATCAAGTAGCCCAGACGCCAGCCAGTCATCGCGTATGCCTTTGAGAAACCATTCAGGACGAATGCGCGGTCGGTGTACTCGAGGATCGAACGATCCTTCCCGCAGAAGTTCAGCCCGTGATAGATCTCGTCACTTGCGATGTAGACGCCCGTGTCGGAGGCGACGCGCGCGAGCATTGCGAAGTCCTCGTCGTCAAGCACCGCGCCCGTCGGGTTCGAGGGCGACGTAACCATGATCGCCTTCGTACGCGGTCCGATCGCCGCACGCAACTCGGATTCGTTGAAGCGGAACCCGTTCTCGGCGCGTACCTGCACGAGCTTGGCCACACCACCGAGGAATGTGACGTAGTTCGGGTAGGCCGGGTAGCACGGGTCCGGCATGATGACCTCGTCCCCGGGGTCGAGCAACGCACCGAACAGAAGGAGCATCGCTGGACTGGTTCCCTGGGTTACGACGATGTCAGACGGGCTCACGTCCACGCCATACGAGGCGCTGTAGTGGGACGTGATAGCCTCCCGCAGACTCGGCAGGCCAAGCGACTGCGTGTAGTGCGTGGAACCGTCCTCGATCGCCGCCTCGCCTGCACGGGCGATGATCTCGGGAGTCGGGAAATCCGGATCCCCGATCTCGAGGTGGACGATGTCACGCCCTGCAGCTTCGAGCGCATGTGCTCTTGCCACCAGGTCCATCACGATGAAAGGACGCATGGCCCTCGACCGGCTCGATACGCTCAACGATCCGCTCCCCCCTGCCGTCCCCAGTCGGCGCACGTGCGGCGCCGCCCCGGTCACAATCGCGCCTGATACACTCCCGCCGCTGCGCTCCCGAAGACTTCGAGTCTCCTCAGGTCGGAGAAGCTCATTTCCCGCGTCGCAATCACCTCGTGAGGCGCATCAGCATCGTAGACAAGACCGTACTCGTCGGCCCGGTCCCAGAGCTCGGTGCCGGGAAGTACGTGGAGCGTCGAGAGCTGCACCCGGCCCGGGTCTAGGCCGATGACGAACTCGATCCCCCTGACCACGTCATCCACGGTGTCGCCCGGAAGACCAACGATGAGGTCACACTCGACCGAGATCCCAGCGTCCCGACACGCCTTCACGCCCGCCGAGAACTTCGTACGGTCGAGTGGGCGACCGCAGGCGGCAAGAGCGGCCTCGCCTACGGTCTGCGGCCCCGTCTCGACGCTCGCAACGCCCGCGCGCACAAGAAGCGCGGCCTGCTCGGCATCGATGCGCTCGATGTCGACCTCGATGGTGTGCAGCCGAACTCCGCGGGCCGCATGGGGCGCGAGGATGTCCGAGAGCCGGCGCAGCCGCTCGGTGGTGAGGTTGAAGACGGGGTCAAGGAAGCTGAACGAGCGCATGCCGGGTGTAGAGGCCACGGCCTCTACGTCGGCGGCGATGCGCTCCCACGAGAATGAGCGCACACGCGTCGAGCCCTTGCCCTCGAAGCAGTACGCGCAGCCATGCGGGCACCCGCGATAGGTCTCGACATACGCCGACCCATCGGTGCGTTGAGGGATCATAGCGAACGGTGATGCGATTCTGTCGAGGTCGGCGATCGGTGGGTCCGCAGGCGTTGAGACCACGCGTTCCCCGTCCCGCGCGGCGACTCCGGGAATGCCCGCGACGTCCCCGCCTCTCGCGACGGAGCGCACAACCTCCGCGAACGCGAACTCGCCTTCTCCGCTCACGATCGCATCGACCGCGGGCTGGGTGGCAAGCACCTGCTCGGGAATCGGACCGACCTCGGGCCCGCCGAGCACGATGAACACCTCTGGCCACGCCGCCTTCACGAGCCGCGCGATCTCGTAGACGTGCGCGGCCGTCCAGCAGTACGTGGTCATGGCGACTACCGCGGGCATTGGGTCAAGCTCGAGTACTCGGTACGCGCTCCACCACGGGTCCCCGGTCACGTCCAGGTCCAGGCGAGAGATCGCCACATCGAGCCGTGGGTCACCGAGCGCAGATGCGTGCAGGTAGTCGAGCGCCAACGAGCGGTACCCGCTCGCGCTTACGCCGACTAGGGCCACGGGAAGCGGGCTACTCATGGCGTGACTCCTACGACCGGCGCGACGGAGCGGTCGTACAGCGCGTCATGGACCTGCGGCCAGCCAGTGACGTACGCCGCCACACGGTTCACGGTAGCGGTGTCAAGCCCGGCCCGCACGAGCGCGACGTTCGCTGGCGTGGCGGAAAGTGCTGACACGTCGATCGTCGCCGACTCGGCCCCCAAGCTCGCCGCGCCGAGCAGCGCGTGAGGCAGATGCGAGATGGAGTGGCGGCACGCGGGTGCGAAGGCCGCGAGAGCGATAGCGGCACCCGAGCGCTCGGCCGCCGAGCGGAACGCCGCCGCCCCGCGCTCCATGGCGGCGTACAGGCCGGGACGGCCTGTGAGCTTATCGTGCGCCTCGCCTTCGGCGAGCACGATAAGCTCGAGCTGGCGCACGCCAACCGCCAGGGCGCCGTCAGCGTTGCCGGGCTGCGCCAGCGCGCCGCCATCGGTGCGCAGGCGGATGCGAGTGAAGCCGGCGGCCGTCGCGGCGGCGATGAGCTTCGGCAGCTCGGGGTGAGCGAAGGGCTCGAAGCCGACGAGCGAGCAGTTGGGTCCGGGAGACTCGCCCCAGGCCTCGGCAATGCGCGTGAGATCAGCGGCTACCTCGGTAAGCGACCGGGGCGCCGGCTGAACCGAGGCTGCCTGAGCGGCACAGCTCCTGCACTGCGGCAACTGGCCGCGCCCTATGCTGACTTCCGCGAACTCGATCACGGCGCGATTCCTCCTCGCGTCCAGTGTAGCGAAGCTCGGGCGATGGCGGGTCTTGGTGTCGACACGCAGGCCCGGCTCAACGGCGCAAGCTTGTCAGCCGCAACGGCTCACAACGAAAGAACCCCCGCCCTCAGGGGCAGGGGTTCTGTTCATTCATGGTGTCCGAGGCGAGAGTTGAACTCGCACGTCCCTAGGGACACTAGGCCCTCAACCTAGCGCGTCTGCCATTCCGCCACTCGGACGCTTTGCTCGTCCCCAACCGCGAGGACAGCGAGCGAAAGTATACCAAGGTCGCAAGAGGTGCGCTAGCCCCTATTACGAACCCAGCGCTGCGTCGAGCGCGTCCTCCACGACGATGGTCGTCTCGATCGCGTCGACGTCCACCGGGAACGGCTTGGCGAAGTGGCAAGCGGCCCGGTGACCAGGCTCGACCTCACGCAGCTCGGGCTCCTGCTCGGCGCAGATCGGGAACTGCGCGATCGGGCACCGCGTGTGGAAACGGCATCCGCTCGGCGGATCGATCGGAGAGGGCGGGTCGCCCTTGAGCAGGATGCGCTGCCGGGTGCGTTGGACGTCCGGATCGGGCACGGGTACCGCCGAGAGCAAAGCCTGCGTGTAGGGGTGGCTCGGCTTCTCGTACAGCGTACGCCAGTCGCTGATCTCGACGATGGTGCCGAGGTACATGACCGCGACCTCGTCAGAGATGTGCTGAACGACCGACAGGTCGTGAGCGATGAACAGGTATGCAAGGTCGAACTCGTCTTGGAGACGGTCCAGCAGGTTCAGAACCTGCGCCTGGATTGAGACGTCAAGGGCGGAGACTGGCTCGTCGCACACGATCAACTTCGGGCTCAGCGCCAGCGCCCTCGCGATGCCGATACGCTGCCTCTGCCCACCCGAGAACTCGTGCGGGTAGCGGTTGATGTGCTCCGGGTTGAGACCAACCACGTCCAGGAGCTCGCGCGAGCGCTCTTTGCGGGATGCCTTCGTGCCGATGCCGTGGATCAGCAGCGGCTCGCCGATGATCTCGCCCACGGTGAAGCGGGGGTTGAGCGACGCGTAGGGGTCTTGGAAGATGATCTGGACGTCACGGCGAAAAGTCTTGAGGTCCTTCCCCTTGAGTTTGAGGACGTCGCGGCCGTCGAACTCGACCTGTCCCTCGGTGGGCTCGATCAGGCGCATCAACGCACGACCGGTGGTCGACTTGCCGCAACCAGACTCGCCGACGAGGCCGAGTGTCTTGCCTCGCTCCACAGAGAACGAGACGCCGTCGACTGCTTTCACCGTACCGGATGCGCGAGAGAATGAACCTGTGCGCACGTTGAAGTACTTCTTGAGATCTCTGACTTCGAGTAGCTTGCTCATGGTTACGCGCTCACCCCCGCGCACTGCTGTACCGCCTTGGTGAAATCGGCTTCCCCGGCGAAGTGGCAGGCCGCCGTATGACCGGCCTCGACCTCGACGAGCGGCGGTTCCATCTCCCGGCAGATAGCGCGGGCATAAGGACAGCGCGGGCTGAACGAGCAGCCTTTCGGCAGATTGATGAGTGAAGGTGGCTGACCCTTGATGGGGCAGAGCTCGCTCTTCTCCGTGATGTCGTGGCGCGGGAGCGAATCTATCAGGCCCCACGTGTACGGGTGGCTCGGCTGGTAGAAGACCTGATCGACGGTGCCGAACTCAACGGCCCGCCCGGCGTACATGACGAGAATCTTGTCGGCCATGTCGGCGACCACCCCGAGATCGTGGGTGATCATGATGATCGCCGAGCCGGTCCGGGACTGGAGCTCCTGCATGAGCTCCAGGATCTGTGCTTGGATCGTCACGTCAAGCGCCGTTGTTGGCTCATCGGCGATCAGAATGTCGGGATCGCACGCGAGGGCCATTGCGATCATCACGCGCTGGCGCATACCGCCGGAGAACTGGTGCGGGTAGTCCCGGACCCTGCTCTCGGCATGTGGGATGCCCACAAGCCGCAACAGTTCACACGCTCGTTCCCACGACTGCTCTTTGTTCAGGCCCTTGTGGATGCGTAGCGGCTCCGCGAGCTGCCGACCGATGCGATAGACCGGGTTCAGCGAGGTCATCGGGTCCTGGAAGATCATCGCGATCTCGTTGCCACGGATCTTGCGCAGTTCATCGTCGGGCATGGTGATGAGGGAGCGCCCCTTGAAGGTGACATCTCCGCCTTCGACCTTGCCGGGAGGCATGGGGACGAGCCCCATCATGGTGAGAGCGTGCACCGACTTGCCCGAACCGGACTCGCCGACCACACCGAGTGTTTCGCCGCCCGAGAGCGTATACGACACGCCGTCGACGGCCTTGACCACGCCGTCACGTGTGTGGAAATGCATCTTCAGGCCATCTACGTTCAGAAGTTCGCCGGCCATTGTCAGTCCTTCATCTTTACGTCGAGAGCGTCACGCACACCGTCGCCCAGCAGCGTGAACGAAAGCACGGTCGAGAGGATCGCGATGCCGGGCCAGAACACCAGACCCGGTGCAGTCACGAGGTACCCGCGGGAGGACTCGATCATCTGGCCCCAGGAGATGTCGGGGGGCTGGATGCCGAGGCCCAAGAATGAGAGCGCCGCTTCGGTGAGGATAGCGCCACCGATCGACATCGTGGCGTACACCACGACCGGAGCGATGGCGTTGGGCGCTATGTGCCGGAACATCAGTCGCGCGTCGCTCGCGCCCAGGGCACGGCCTGCTGCGACGTAGTCGGTCTCCTTGATGGATAGCACCGAGCTCCTGAACAGCCGAGCAAACGTCGGCCAACCCAGGAAGCCGATCGCGAACACCACCGGCGCGATACCGCGCACGTCCGCCGGCAGTACCGCAAGGATCAGGATCGCGAACAGGATGTAGGGAAATGCGAGAAAGACATCGGTGAACCGCATGATCAGCGCGTCAGGAAGCTTGCCGTAGTACCCCGCGATCGCACCCAGCAGAATGCCGATAACCACCTCGATCGCCACGGCCAGCACACCGACAGTCAGCGACACGCGTGCACCGTAGATGACGCGGCCGAAGATGTCTCTGCCCAAGTCATCGGTGCCGAACGGATGCTGCAGCGACGCCGGAAGCAGCCGCTGCGCCGCGGCCGTTTGTGAGTCGATGAGGTGCGGGTCGCCGAAGAATCGGGGCACCCACAGGTCTGCGGTGATGGCCGCGAGCGCCACGATGCAGATCCATATGAGCGCGGCGAGGGCGAGCTTGTTGCGTCGTAGGCGGTACCATGCGTCTCCCCAGAGCGTGCGCGTCTCATGCTCGACGTGCTCTGCGATCAGCGGGCCGCCGGACAGTGGCGCCGGCCCTTGGCCGTGAACGCCCTCCTGCTGTATCGAGTCGTACTGCTCGAACTTCTCGTCTTCCATGTCTCTCTCTTACTCGCTCGATGCGTCGTACTTGATCCTCGGGTCGAGGAACGCGTACGAGATGTCGACGATCAGGTTGATCAGCATCACGGCGAAGAGCATCACCGTCACGCCACCGAACACAATCGGGAAGTCACGCTGCGAGATCGCACGGGCGATCGTGAAGCCGACGCCCGGCCAGTTGAAGACCGTCTCGGTCAGAACCGCACCAGCAAACATGGCACCCAAGTCGAGACCGATGAAGGTCACGACAGGAATCAGCGCGTTCTTCAGTGCGTGCCCCCACAACACCCGCCGTCCCGACGCGCCCTTGGCGCGCGCGGTTCGGATGTAGTCCTGCGTGTTCACCTCCAGCAGCTGGCTGCGCATGATGCGCGCCGCATACGCCGTGGAGACCGACGCCAACGTGATGCCTGGCAGGATGAGGTACGCCCACGAGGGGAACACCCCGGAAGCTCCCGAGATCGGAAGGTAGAACGTCCCGCCGGTCGTGTTCTTGAGCCAGATGCCGAAGAACCACTGCAGCATCATGCCCAACCAAAACACGGGCAGCGAGACGAGGATTGACGTAGATAAGGTGACGACCACGTCCCAGAACGAGTATTGCTTCACCGCTGAGATGATGCCGGCGCCGATGCCGACCACGATCTCAATGATGATCGCGACCAGCGCGAGCCGGATGGTGAACGGGTATGTTTCGCTGAGGATGGTGGAGACCTTACGTCCCGTGTAGATAGATGTGCCGAAATCGGGACCTGTGAACTCCAGGCTGCCGTCCACCATCTTGATCGGCGAGAGCCCGGCGATGTAGCGCCCGTACTGCTGGTACCAGGGAAGGTCCAGACCGTACTGCTTGATGAGCTGTGCCTTGACCTCGGGCGGCGGGGTGCGCTCGCCGTACCGCATCTGAATCGGGTCCGCCCCGGGCATGAAGTTGGCGATGAGGAACAGCGCCAGCGTCACGCCGAAGAACACCGGGATGAACTGAAGGATGCGTCTTGTGATGTATTGGGTCATGCGACGTTTTCCTTGACCTGAGTCTTACAAGGTGAGGCAGGACACCAGCACTGGTGTCCTGCCTCCCCCGTTAGCGTATGAGTGCCCGTTGACTACTCGGCGTCAGCAGCCGGCGCTTCGATCCAAACCTTATCGAAGTTGCCGAAGTGCATCGGGCCGAAGATGAAGTCACGGATGCGGTCGGAGCCCACGTGGTTGTTGCGGTAGAACATCACCGGAACGACCGGGTTGTCGGCAGCGATCATCTCGTTGACTTCAGCGAACTTGGCGACACGAGCATCGCCGTCGGTGATCGTGTTGGCTTCCGAGATGCCCTGGTCCACAGCCGGGTTGACGTACTTCGACTTGTTGTCGCCCGAGCCGGAGTCGAACAGCGCATACAGGAAGTTGTAGGCGATCGGGTAGTCAGCAATCCAGCCGAGACGTGCGACCTGGTGCTTGCCCTCGTCGAGCATCTTGAGGTAAGCGGCCCAGTCGAGGGACTCGAACTCGGCCTCGACACCGATGGCCTTCAGGTCAGCCTGCACAAGTTCCATGATCTTCTCGTGACCGCCACCGCTGTTGAATCCGAGGCGGATCTTCGGAAGACCCTTGCCGTCGGCGTAGCCAGCGTCGGCCAGAGCAGCCTTGGCAGCCTCAACATCGTACTTCGAGTCGGCCCAGCCGCCCTCTTTGTAGCCGGCGATGCCCGGAGGCAGGATGTTGTCGGCGGGCGCGCGGGTTCCCTCGAAGACGGTATCGCAGATCGCCTGACGGTTGATCGCAAGCGAGATGGCCTTGCGCAGGTCGGCGTTCTTCAGCAGCTCGTCATTCATGTTGAGAATGAGGAAGTAGGTCGAGTTCTGGGCGCCGAGAAGAACCTGCTTGCCGGGGTTCACGGTGTAGCCGTCGGAGGACTCGCCCCACTGGGTCTTCGCGGCTTGGATCTTGCCTTCGCCGATCTGGACGAAGTCGAGGTTACCGGCTTCGAACTCGGTGTAGGCGGTCTCCGGATCCTTGAAGATCATGAAGTCGACGCCGTCGAGGTGCGGGGCCTCGCCCGCGTACTCGTCGTTGCGGACGACCTTGATGTACTGGTTGTGGCTCCAGGGCTCAGCCATCTTGAACGAGCCATTGCCCACCGGCATGTCGCCGTACGGGACCTTCTTGCCCTCGAACTCCACGCCACCCTCGACAAGCGCCTTGGGAACAGGCGAAAGGGCCGGGTGGGCGACGACGTACTCGAAGTCCGCGAACGACTGGGTCAGGGTGACCTCGAGAGTGAGGTCGTCGAGCGCCTTGACACCCTCCATCTCGGTGGCGGTGCCGGCCACGACCTCGTCATAGCCCTTCACGAAGCCGAGGTGGTAGCCAACGATCGACGGGTCAGGCTGACCGGTCGAGGTGTTGATGGTCTTGGGGTTGACGACGCGGTTCCACGCATACACGAAGTCCTGCGCGGTGACGGGGGTGCCGTCAGAGAACTTGCCGTCAGGGTTGAGCTTGAAGGTCCAGACGGTCGCGTCCTCGTTGGGCTCCCAGCTCTCTGCCGCCGAGGGCAGGAGATTGGTCGGATCGAGATCATCGAACCAGGTCAGAGAGTCGAAGAGGACCTGGGTGACCTGCATGCCCTCGCTCTCCTGGGCATTGTACGGATCGATGTAGGCAGGCTCGTTGATGTAGAACGACATCGTGCCGCCGTCCTTCGCCCCTGTCTGCCCACCCTCCTCTGCTGGCTCCTTCGGCGCGCAACCGCTCAGCGCTGCGGATGCCACAAGTCCAAGAGCGACGATCGCGCTTAGGATCCTACGATGCTTTCCTCGCACTCCTCCTGCGCCTCCTTTCGAGACGTAGCGTCCCGTCGCTGCCGTCCGGCATGGTTAGCACATCATCTTGATGTGCGACGGCAGCTTGTGCATGTTCCGGTCGACCTGCGCCCCCTTTACGCTGGCCGACTGAAGACCTGACATTGCTCCTGAGTTTCCCTGAGTACGCATTAAAACGCAAGCAGATTGCATCACCAGAGACACCCAGAACGGGCCGCACTCCTTCACCGATACATGGTAGTACTTCTGCACGGCGAGGGAAAACGGCAGCGCCGGATTCTTGACAGCGCAGGGCGCTTACCAGGGCATCACGCGCTCGGTTAGACCCCAGTGGGATAGACCACCATGAGGACGAGCAGGCTCAGCATGAACGCGACAGCGAACCCGATGGTGATGCGGTCGAGATTCTTCTCGACGATGCTCGTGCCGGTCGACGTGGGCGACATCGAGCCGGAGAACATCTCGGACAGGCCGGTGCCTTTTCCGGAATGAAGAAGCACGAATATGATGAGGCCGATAGCGGAGATCGCCCAGATGACGAGAAGCACTACGAGCAGCGCGTTCACAAACTCAACCTTTCCTGGTGACGGTTGCCGCGAGCCTTGTCGGCCCGAGGCGCAATGAATCAGTATAGCAGCAGGCTCCGGCCCGTCCACTCTTCGGGCTTCTCGATGCCGATGAGATCGATAAGTGTCGGCGCCACATCGGCGAGCATGCCCCCGTCGGCGAGTCCCTGGACCCCGGGAGCGCAGATCGCCAGCGGGACCGGCGAGACCGTGTGCGCCGTGAACGCTGTCGTGCCGTCGTCGTCCACCATGTGCTCGGCGTTGCCGTGATCGGCCGTGACAATGAGCGCGCCGCCCTTGGCACAAAGCGCATCAAGCACGAGGCCTATTCCGGTGTCCACCGCCTCAACCGCGGCCACTGCAGCTTCGAAGACCCCCGTGTGGCCTACCATATCGCAGTTCGCGTAGTTGACGATGTAAACGTCGGCGGCGTCGTTCTCAATCGAGGCCACAAGCTGCTCGGTGACCTCCGGTGCGCTCATCTCAGGTTGCAGGTCATACGTAGACACCCGCGGGCTCGGGACAAGGATCCGCTCCTCACCGGGCTTGGGCTCCTCGGCCCCGCCGTTGAGGAAGAACGTTACGTGCGCGTACTTCTCGGTCTCTGCGATGTGCAGCTGCCGGAGTCCATTCTCAGCAAGAACGTCGGCAAGTACGTGCTCCGGCAGACTTTTCGGGAATGCGACCTTAGCGGGGATCGTCGGGTCGTACTCGGTCAGGCAGACGAAGCGCACGGTGGGAACGACCGGCCGCTCGAATCCCAGGAAGGTCGCATCAGTGAATGCACGTGTCAGCTCGCGCGCGCGGTCAGGCCGGAAGTTGAAGAAGATGACGGCATCGCCAGACACGACGGGCATGCGCTCCACAATCATAGGTACGACGAACTCGTCGGTCACGCCCTCCGCGTACGAATCGCGTATCGCGGCCGTAGCCGAAGCGGCACCCACCCCCTCGCCCATCACGATTGCCCGCCACGCCAGCTCCACGCGATCCCAGCGGTTGTCCCGGTCCATCGCGTAGTAGCGGCCCATCACCGTGGCGATGCGACCCACTCCTATCCGAGACAGCTCGGCCTCGAGCTCGGCGACGTAGGAAAGCCCGCTCTCGGGCGGAGTGTCTCGGCCATCAAGGAAGCAGTGCACGAACAGTCTGCTCACGCCTCGCCGAGCGGCCATCTCCACGAGCGCGTAGAGGTGCCGAGTGTGGCTGTGCACACCGCCGGGCGACACGAGGCCCATCACGTGCACGGCTCTCCCGTCCGCGACGGCCGCATCCATCGCTTCGGCGAGCACCGGGTTCTCAAGGAGGCTCCCGTCCTCTATCGCGCGATCGACGCGCGTGAGTTCCTGGTAGACGATACGTCCGGCCCCGATGTTCAGGTGTCCGACCTCGGAGTTGCCCATCTGGCCCTCGGGCAGCCCGACGGCGCGCCCGGCTGCGTCGAGCTCAGTCGTCGCGCAGTCGCGGAAGATCGCCGTCAGGTTCGGTGTGCGAGCCGCGCGCACCGCGTTCCCGGGCCCCTCGGCACCCCAGCTGAAGCCATCCAGTATCGCGAGACAAACCGGCAGGTTCTTCACGGAGCCTCAGGCAGTATGAGCGGCGGTCTCGACCATCGCCGAGAAGGACGCCGCGTCCAGCGAGGCGCCACCGACGAGCGCGCCGTCGATGTCGGGCTCCGGCATGAACAGGCCGAGGTTCTCGGGTTTGGCCGAACCGCCGTACAGGATGCGGACCTGCAACGCGACCGGCTGGCCGAACAACGCGCCCAAGGTGGCGCGAATCGACCGGCAGACGTCGTTGGCCGCCTCGGGCGTCGGAGTCCTGCCCGTACCGATCGCCCAGATGGGCTCGTACGCGACGACGATTCCGGCGGCCTGCTCGGCGGTTACGCCCTGAAGCGCCCCGCGGACCTGCTCGCGCACGAAGGACTCGGTCTCGCCTGCATCACGCATCTCAAGCGACTCTCCGACGCAGAGAATCGGCGTGATTCCTGCGCCGAGCAGCGCCAGCACCTTTTTGTTCACGGTCTCGTCGGTGTCGCCGAACATCTCGCGGCGCTCGGAGTGCCCGACGATGCAGTAGTTGACGCGCAGATCGCTCAGCATGCGCACGGATACCTCGCCGGTGAAGGCGCCTTCTGCCTCCCAGTGCACGTTCTGGGCCGCAAGCCCGATGCCGAGCTTGTCGAGCTCGATGACGGTGGACACGCTCTTCAACGCGGTGAAGGGCGGACAGACCACGACGTCCACATCCTGCCAGTGCTCGCGTACGCGCTCCTCCAACTGCTGGACGAGGATCGCACCCTCACCTGCGGTCTTATACATCTTCCAGTTGCCGGCGATCATCGGCTTGCGTACCATCCGCCCGCCTCCTCTTAGTCGTAGTCTGTGGTGCCTTATGCCGTGGCTGCACCTTTATCGGTCAGCGCCTCGACGCCGGGCAGGGGCACACCCTCAAGCAACTTCATCGAGGCTCCCCCACCGGTGGAAACGAACGTCACCCGATCTTCGAGCCCGAACTTCTTGAGCGCGGCGACTGAGTCTCCGCCACCGATGATTGAGCTTGCCTTGCTGTTGCTCGCGACGGCCAAGGCCACCGCTCGGGTTCCTGCCTCAAAGGGCTTGAGCTCGAACACGCCCATGGGCCCGTTCCAGAAGATCGTGGACGCCGAGGCGATCTCACCTTTGAATAGCTCGACCGATGCGGGACCGATGTCGAGACCTTTGAATCCCGGCGGAATCTCCTCGCGGCCGACGATGCGGCTCTCGGCGTCCTCGGCAAGCTCGGTGGCGATCACGAAGTCGGTGGGAAGCAGGAGCGCGACGCCCTTCTCGGCAGCCTTGTCGAGCATGCGCCGCGCGGGCTCGACCCAGTCGGGCTCGACAATCGAGTCCCCGACCTCGACTCCCTTGGCAACGAGGAAGGTGAAGGCCATGCCGCCGCCCACGATCAGCGAGTCGACGCTGTCGATCAGACGCTCGATGACCCCGAACTTGTCCGAGACCTTCGATCCGCCGAGGATGGCCACGAACGGGCGGCCCGGGTCAGCAAGCATGCCGGTGAGCGTCTCGACCTCACGCGCCAAGAGCATGCCCGCGTATGCCGGCAGCAGCTTGGCCACTCCTTCGGTCGACGCATGCGCCCGATGCGCAGCGCCGAACGCGTCGTTGACGTAGATGTCAGCGAGCGCGGCGAGCTGCTCGGCGAACGCAGGGTCGTTGGCCTTCTCGCCGGGGAAGAACCGCAGGTTCTCGAGCATCAGTATCTCGCCGTCGGCCATGCGCGCTACTGCGGCTTCAGCCTCAGGCCCGACCGTTTCGGAGCAGAACGCGACGTCCCGGCCAATGAGATTCTGCAGCACGAGGCGCGCCGGCTCGAGCGAATACTTCGGGTCAGGAGCTCCATCGGGCCTGCCGAGATGGCTCATCAGGATGACGCGGGCTCCGTGGTCGATGAGGTAGCGGATGGTGGGCAGCGCGGCACGCACTCGCGTGTCGTCGGTGACGGCGCCCTCGGCGAGCGGGACATTGAAGTCCACTCGCACGAGGACGCGCTTCCCGGCTACATCGACGTCTGTGACCCTCTTCTTCTCAAACATCGGTGCCTCTCGTGTCCGGATCGTCGGTGGTGACTAGGCGAACATCTTGGCGAGAAGGTCCGCGCAGCGGTTGCTGTAGCCCCACTCGTTGTCGTACCAGGAGACGACCTTCACGAACGTGCCGCTGCCGCCCATGACCATGGTCTGCAACGAGTCGAAGACCGAGGAGTGCGGGTTGCCGACAACGTCAATCGAGACGATCGGGTCCTCGGTGTACTGCAGTACACCCTTGAGCGGGCCCTCGGCGGCGGCCTTCACGGCCGCGTTGATCTCCTCGGCGGTGACAGCGGTCTTGAGCGTGGCGACCAGGTCGACAACCGAACCGTCGGGGGTGGGAACGCGCATCGACATGCCGTCGAGCTTGCCTTTGAGCTCCGGAAGCACGAGGCCGATGGCCTTCGCAGCACCGGTCGAGGTCGGAATGATGGAGACCGCGGCGGCACGGGCGCGGCGGAGATCCGTGTGCGGCAGATCGAGGATGCGCTGGTCGTTCGTGTAGCTGTGGATCGTGTTCATGAAGCCCTGCTCGATCCCGAACGAATCGTGCAGGACCTTGGCGACCGGTGCCAGGCAGTTCGTCGTGCAGGAAGCGTTCGAAATGATGTTGTGCTTCTCGGCGTCGTACTCATCGTCGTTCACGCCGAGCACCACGGTGAGGTCCACGTTGGTCGCGGGTGCCGAGATCAGCACCTTCTTGGCGCCAGCGTCGAGGTGGGCCTTCGCCTTCTCGCCGTCGGTGAAGATACCGGTGGACTCGAGAACGACGTCGACGCCCAGCTCGCCCCAGGGCAGCGCTGACGGGTCCTTCTCGGCGAAGACCTTGACGTGGCGGCCGTCGACCACGAACCCGGTCTCGTCGGCCACGACCTCCTCGCCGAACCGCTTGTGAACCGAGTCGTACTTGAGCAGATGGGCAAGCGTCTTGGGGTCCGTCAGGTCGTTGACTGCCACGATCTCAAGCTCGGGATTGCTGTCCGCCGCACGGAACACGAGCCGGCCGATGCGACCGAATCCATTGATACCGACCTTGATTGCCAAGACAATCCCTCCTTGTCGTACGCAGCCGACTCCGGTGCGGCCGCGATGGTTACCTTGGTGATTCTTCTGTTCCGCGGCGATGCCGCGGCGCACTCCATACGGGTTGTATCCCGCATTTCAACGAAAGCGCATCAGGACTGCGAGCGAATCTCCTCGGCAAGCTCCTCGATGCGTCGAACCCTATGATATACCGCCGACTTTGAGAGCGGCGGCTCGGCCAGTTCGCCGAGCTGGCGCAGAGAGACTTCGGGGTTCTCCACCCTTAGTTCGGCCAGCTCGCGCAGGGCGGGCGGCAGATTCTCCAGACCTCGTGTCGCCGCTATCAGCTCGATGGCCTCGATCTGCCCGAGCGACGCCGCGGCGGTCTTGGCCTGGTTGGCAATCTCCGCGTTGACCAGCCGGTTCACGTCGTTACGCATCGACTTGACGATGCGCACGTCCTCCGTGCGCAAGAGCGCCCGGTGAGCGCCTACGAGCGCAAGGAACGTCACGATCGGCTCGGCGCCCTTGAGGTAGACCGAGTAGGTGCCGCGCCGGCGCGCCTGCCTCGCCTTGATGTCGAAGCGCTGCATGAGCACGACCAGGTCCTCGGCGAGTTGCTGGCTCTCGGCGGTCAGCTCGAAGTGGAAGTCGCCCTGCGGGTCGGCCACAAAGCCCCCGCCGAGAAACGCTCCGCGCAGGTACGCGATCGCGCAACAGTCGCGCTTGACGAGCGACGGCTCGATTCCGAGCGACAGCCCGCCCTCCCCGAGCACGCCGAGCTCACGCAGGGCAGCGGGAAGACTCGCCTGCGTGGGCACCGTGATGAGGTAGTTGTTGGTCTTGTGCAGAACGCTGCGCCTGACGGTGAGTTCGGTCTTGAGCCCGTAGACGGAGTGCAGCAGCTTGATCGCGATGCGCGCAACGGGCGCGGTCTCAGTCGCGATCTCAAGCCGATACCGGTCCGGCCCCGAGATGTGCAGCGTGCCCTCGATGCGCACGAGCGCCGCGAGCTCTGCCTTGCTGCAGCACCCGCGCTTGGGTTCCACGCGTGAGAGTTCGTCTTTGACCTCGGCGGTGAAGGACAACTACCCGAGCACCTCCCCCAGGGTCTTGCCGAGCGCGCTCGGCAGGTGCCTGACCGAGTGCTCCGGATCCGCGAGGTCCGCGGTGACGGCCCGGACGCCGAGCGCGGCGATCCTGGCCAGCGCCTCATCGGGCGCGGACACCGGATCCACGGAGTCGTCGCAGACTCGCTCCTCCGCGTCGCAACGGTGCACGACTGCGACGTCAATCGCGCCCTCAAGCCCATGGTCCACGAGCGCCTGCACGTGGTCTCCCGCGTCGAGCCCAAGCGTCTCGCCACGCATGTTGGCGACGTTGCAGACGTAGACCCTGAGCGCGTTCGAGGCTCGAACAGCATCAGCCACGCCCGCGACGAGGAAGTTCGGGATGATGCTCGTGTAGAGCGAGCCCGGGCCAATCACAATCGCGTCAGCCTCGGTGATCGCATCGAGCACCGGCGGATACGCTGCGGGCAGCTCGGGCTCGAGGAACACGCTGGCCACCGGCTCCGGATTCGCGGCGAGCTCCGCCTGGCCGAGCACCCCGTTGCCGGCGCGGTCGAACCCGTGGAGAAGCACGTCCTCGATGGTCGATGGCAGCACTCGACCCCGCACCTCGAGGTACTCGCCGACCAGCTCGACCGCTTCGGGGAACGAGCCGGCGACATCCGTGAGCGCAGCCAGGATCAGGTTGCCGATCGCATGCCCCGCGAGCCCCTGCCCATGCGCGAAGCGGTACTGCATCAGCCGCGCCCGGACACCGTTTGGCTCCGCCGCCATCGCCACTAGGCAGTTGCGGACGTCACCGGGCGGCAGGATCCCCAGTTCGCGTCTGAGAGCGCCGCTCGAACCGCCATCGTCGGCCATCGTGACCACGGCGGTCGTCTCGTACCCGAGGTCGAGCAGGCTGCCGAGCACGCACGGCAGACCGGTACCTCCGCCGATGGCGACAGCCTTGCGAGCGCCGGGGGTCATCGAGCAGCCCTGTCGCGCCCGATATCGCGATGCGAAACCGCTACGCGGTAGCCGTGCGAGCGCAGGTGCTCGGCGGTGGCCTCGGCCAATGCCACGGAGCGGTGCATGCCCCCTGTGCAGCCAAGCGCGATCGACAGGTGATGCTTGCCCTCGATCACGTATCCGGGGACGAGCACGTCGAGCAGTTCAAGCCACTTGCCGAGGAACTCGACCGCCTCAGGGTGGCGCAGCACGAAACGGCTCACCTGCTCATCGAGTCCGGTCAGCGGCCGCAGCTCGGGATCGTAGTGGGGGTTCGGGAGAAAGCGCACGTCCATGACGATGTCGGCGTCGGCCGGCAACCCGTACTTGAAGCCGAACGACGAGATCGTGATCGCCATCGACGCCGCCATCGACCCGCTGAACTGCTCCCGGATGGTCTCCCGCAGCTCTTGGGGGCGCAGATGGCTGGTGTCAATCACGAAGTCTGCGCGGTCCCTGATCTGAGCGACCGCCGCTCTTTCGGCACGAATCCCGTCCAGGAGCGACTCGCCCTCGGCGCACATGGGATGCCGGCGCCTCGTCTCCTTGAACCGCCGGATGAGCACGTCGTCCTCGGCGTCCAGGAAGAGGATGCGGATCACCACGCCTCGCTCGGCAAGGCTTGCAAGCTCACCGACGAGCTCGTCGAAGAACTCGTGACCGCGGACGTCTGAAACGACCGCAAGTCGCCGTAGCTTCGAACCGGAAAGCTCGGCAAGCCCCACAAGCTGCGGGATGAAGGAGGGCGGCAAGTTGTCGATACAGAAATGCCCGAGGTCTTCGAAGGTGTGAATGGCCTCGGAGCGGCCGGCGCCGGACATGCCTGTGATCACCACAAGTTCGGGAGGATTCGTGGTGCCCTGTTCGTTTGGGGGGCAGACTTCAGACATGTGTGCCTCCTGCGATCTCCGGCGGTTCGACCAGTATAGCCCGGGGCTAGGAAATCGGGGGCACCGCTTCGGCCGGCGGCTCATCTTCCCGGCCGGCCCCGTTCGCTTGGCTCAATACCGCGACGATCTCCTCGGCCACGTCCAGTGGCACTCCGGGAACCTCCGCGATCTCCTCGGCGGAGGCTGTACGGAGCCGTTTCACCGAGCCGAACGCCTTCAGAATCGCCTTCTTGCGCTTAGGTCCCACGCCCGGTATCTCGTCGAGCACGCTCGCCGTCATCGCTTTGCCGCGGAGATGGCGGTGGTATTCGATGGCGAACCGGTGCGCCTCGTCACGGATGCGCTTCACCAGGTACAGCGATGGTGATCCCGACGGCAGGAGTACCGGCTCATCGCCCCAAGTGACCCAGAGCTCCTCCTCGCGCTTCGCGATGCCGACCACCGGGATGTCTGAGACCCCGGCCTCGTCGAGCACGGCGACCGCCGAGCCGAGCTGCGGCTTGCCTCCGTCGACGATCACCAGGCCCGGCCGTTGGGCGAAGCGAGCGTCGTCGGCTCTGGCTGCCGAGAAACGCCGCCGGAGCACCTCCCCCATCATCGCGACATCGTTGGCCTCGCCCGAGTCGTGCCGCACCCGGAAGCGCCGGTAGGCCTTGGGGTCAGGCCGGCCGTTGGTGAAGACGACCATCGAACCCACCGAGTGACGCCCGTGCAACGTGGATATGTCGTAGCACTCAATCCGCAGCGGGGGCGCGGGCAGCGCAAGCGCGCTCTCCAGCTGCAGCAGCGCCGCGTTCAGCCGACCCTCGTCGTAGCGTGTGCGGACCTTGAATCGCATCAACGTGTGCTTCGCGTTGCGCTCGGCGAGTCCGAGCAGCTCGCGCTTCTCGCCGCGTTGGGGCGTGAGCAGCCGTGTCTTACTGCCGCGAAGCGTGGAGAGCCACTCGGCGAGAGACTCCGCGCCTTGAGGCAGCTCGCGCAGCACAATCTCACGCGGGACCTCGGAGGCGTCGGAGTAGTAGCGCAGCAGGAAGCCCTCGACAAGCTCGGACAGCCCGACATCCAGGCCCTTGTCGAGCACGAGCTCGTTCACGCGAATCACGCGCCCCCCACGGACCGCGAGCACGTGCACGCCCGCGATGGTCTCCTCTCGGCAGATGCCGATCACGTCCATATCGAGAGGACGCGAAGAGACGACGGTCTGCCGCTGCCGGATGGCCTTGATCGCGTCGAGCCGGTTGCGGAAGCGGGCTGCCGTCTCGAAGTCGAGGTCCGCGGCGGCCTCGCGCATCTGCCGTTCGAGATCCTGCTCCATCTCGGAGCTCTTGCCTGAGAGGAACTCGGCCACGCGCGCGACGTGCTCTGCGTACTCTTCCGGCGTGATGGCGCCGACACAAGGTCCCGGACCGAGGCCGACGTGGTAGTCGAAACAGGCTCGCTCCAGCGGAGCGCCGCCCTTGGCGTTCACCCGCTTCCACTCGGGACAGGTAGCTCGGCAGATCGGCACGATGCGCCGCACGATGTCGAGCGTCTCCCGGGCCGCACGCGCGTCGGTATACGGGCCGAAATAGCGCGTACCCGGCCTGTGCTTCTCGCGGGTGTACTTGATGGCGGGAAACGGGTCGTCGAGCGTGAGCGCGATGAACGGAAAGCTCTTGTCGTCCCGGTAGTCGACGTTGTACGGCGGGCGGGACTGCTTGATGAGGTTCGCCTCGAGGATCAGCGAGTCGACCTCGGTCTCGGTGACGACGTAGTCGAAGCTCGTCACCTGCTCCATCATCAGCGGGATCTTCTCGCGCTCATCATGCCCGCTCGTGTACTGCCGCATCCGCTTGCGGAGCGACTTTGCCTTGCCGACGTACAGCACCTCGTCGTCGGCGTCTTTCCACAGATACACACCGGGCGCATCCGGTACCGAGCAGAGCTGTTCGGAGAGTGTCGGAGACGATCTGCGCGGACTGTCCATGGCTACAGGATAGCCCGACTCACGCCGGCGCGTTCGCGCTTGCCACGGTCACTATGCTTCCGGCTCCCCCTGCGGAGCCGTCGTGCCCACGCCACCTGCGAGTACAGGCACCAGGAAGCGTCCGGTGTGGCTGTTCGGGTTCGCCGCAACCTGCTCGGGTGTCCCCGCGACGACTATCTCACCTCCGCGCTCG
>CAZBLH010000018.1:40983-43051 GCA_964492775.1 uncultured Eubacteriales bacterium
TCACGTCGAGGTTGTGCTCAATCACCAGCACCGTGTTGCCAGCGTCGACAAGCCGCTGCAGCACCGCCAGCAGCTGGCGAACGTCGTCGAAGTGCAGGCCGGTCGTGGGCTCGTCCAGGATGTAGAAGGTCCGACCCGTGCTGCGCCTCTGCAACTCGCTCGCGAGCTTAACCCGCTGTGACTCTCCGCCGGAAAGCGTGGTCGCCGGCTGGCCCAAGTGCACGTAGCCCAATCCGACGTCGAACAGTGTCTGCAGCTTGCGCTTGATCGGCGGGATGTTGGTGAAGAAGTGCAGCGCCTCCTCGACCGTCATCTCCAGCACCTCGCTCACATTCTTGCCTTTGTAGGTGACCTGGAGAGTCTCTCGGTTGTAGCGGGCGCCCTTGCACACCTCACACGGGACGTACACGTCAGGCAGGAAATGCATCTCGATCTTGATCTGCCCGTCGCCTTTGCAGGCCTCGCAGCGCCCGCCGGCGACGTTGAAGGAGAACCGCCCCGGCGAGTACCCGCGGAGCTTGGCCTCGGGTGTCGACGCGAACAGCGCACGCACGTCGTCCCATAGCCCCGTGTAGGTCGCAGGGTTCGACCTGGGAGTCCGGCCGATCGGGTTCTGGTCGATGTCGATGACCTTGTCGAGCGCCGAGAGACCCTTGATCGATCGGTATGTCCCGGTGCGCCTGCGGCCGCGCTGCAGCTTGTTGGTGAGCACTGGGGCGATCGTGTCGCTCACCAGCGAGGACTTGCCCGAACCTGACACGCCGGTCACGACCGTCAGCGTCCCCAGAGGTATGGAGACGTCAATATCCTTCAGGTTGTGCTCCTGCGCGCCCTCGAGCCTCAGCTCGCCCTTGCCCGGCGAACGGCGCTTCTCGGGAACGGGAACCGATCGGCGACCTGACAGGTAGGCTGCGGTGAGCGACTCATCGCAGGCAAGGATCTCGTCGGGCGTGCCGACGCAGACAACGCTGCCGCCGTGCTCTCCCGCGCCCGGCCCCATGTCGATGACATAGTCTGCGGCCCTGATCGTCTCCTCGTCGAGCTCGACGACGATCACCGTATTGCCAAGGTCACGCAGCCGCTCCATCGTCGCGATCAGCCGCGCGTTATCGCGCTGGTGCAGGCCGATCGAAGGCTCGTCGAGGATGTAGAGGACGCCCATCAACCCAGCACCGATCTGTGTCGCAAGTCGGATACGCTGGGCCTCTCCACCCGAGAGCGTCGCGGTTGCCCGCTCGAGCGTGAGGTAGTCGAGACCGACGTCCACCAGGAACCGGAGGCGCTCGAGGATCTCTCTGATGACCCGGCGCGCGATATGCTCGTCACGCTCGGACAATTCGAGCGTCTCGAAGAACGCGAGTGCGTCCTTCGCCGAGAAGGTCGTGACCTCGTGGATGTTCTTACCGCCGACCGTGACCGCGAGTATCGCTGGCTTCAGTCGCGCCCCACCGCAGGTCTGGCAGGGAATGACTGCGAGGTATTCGCGAAGCTTGTTCTTGACGTTCTCGCTCTCTGACTCCTCATAGCGCCGCATCGTTGAGGCCAGGACACCCTCATACCGCGAGTACCAGTGGGTCTCTCGGCCGTCGCGCGTGAGGTAGTCCACTCGGATCCGAGTCTCACCCAGCCCGTTCAGGATCAGGTTCTGGACCTTTGAGGGCAGCTTTTCCCAGGGAGTGTCGAGATCGACGCCGAGATGCTTGGCGACCGCGGCGACCAGCTGCGGGTAGTAGTTCGCTCCCGGCGAGAACGGTGCGATAGCCCCCTCGGCCAGCGAGAGCGACTTGTCGGGGATGACGAGATCGGGATCGGGCTCAAGACGACTGCCCAGCCCGTTGCAGTCGGGGCAGGCTCCGTACGGGGCGTTGAAGGAGAAATCCCGCGGAGCCAGTTCCGACATCGAGACGCCGTGAGTGGGACAAGCGAGCGCCTGCGAGAACGACAGCTCCTCGCCGCCGGTGACAGCGACTAGGACCGTACCATCAGCCAGGCGCAGCGCCGTCTCGATGCTGTCGGCAAGCCGTGAGCGGATGCCCTCTTTCATCACAAGACGGTCGACGACCACCTC